>NZ_JAMSHM010000004.1:0-765686 GCF_040147045.1 Halomonas sp. EF61
CTACGCCCCAATCTCCCCGCAAATCTACGACAGGCGCCCCGACGCATGCGTCGGGGCCCTTGTGTGTGTGCTATCGCTGAGCGGTCTGCCGCCACCTGCAGGATGGCGGCAGACAGCGACTTACTCGCCGAGATCGATGCACAGGTACTTGGTCTCGAGGAACTCGGCCAGGCCCTGGTGCCCGCCTTCGCGACCGAGGCCGGAGGCCTTGACCCCACCGAAGGGCGCCGCGGCGTTGGAGATCAGGCCGGTATTGATGCCGACCATACCGTACTCGAGGGCGTCGGCCACTCGCCACACCCGGCCCAGGTCCTTCGAGTAGAAGTAGGCCGCCAGACCGAACTCGGTGTCGTTGGCCAGTTCGATGGCGTCCTCCTCGTCATCGAACGGGAATACCGCCGCCAGCGGACCGAAGGTCTCTTCCCGGGCCACCTTCATCTCGCTGGTGGCACCGCTGACCAGGGTCGGCGTGAAGTAGTTGCCACCCAGCGGATGGGGATGGCCACCGATCCACAGCTCGGCACCCTTGTCCACCGCGTCCTGGACATGCTCGTTGACCTTGCCCACTGCCTTGTCGTCGATCAGCGGTCCGATGTTGACACCCTCGGCGGTGCCGTCGCCGACCGTCAGTTCGCTGTTCATGGCCACCGCCAGCTTCTCGCTGAAGGCGTTGATGACGCTGGACTGCACCAAAAAGCGATTGGTACACACGCAGGTCTGGCCGGCATTGCGGAACTTGGCCGCCATGGCGCCGTCCACCGCCGCGTCCAGATCGGCGTCCTCGAACACAATGAACGGTGCGTTGCCGCCAAGCTCCAGCGAGATCTTCTGGATATGCTGGGCCGCCTGGGACATCAGGGTACGCCCCACCTCGGTGGAACCGGTGAAGGTGATCTTGCGCACCACCGGTGATTCGGTCAGGGCCGCGGCGATCTCGCTGGCCGACCCCGGCACCACGTTGAACACCCCACGCGGTACCCCGGCGCGCTCGGCAAGCAGCGCAAGCGCGGTGGCCGACAGCGGGGTCTGACTGGCCGGCTTGACCACGATGGTGCAGCCTGCCGCCAGGGCCGCGCCAGCCTTGCGGGTGATCATGGCGGCGGGGAAGTTCCAGGGCGTGATGGCGCCGCAGACACCCACCGGCTGCTTGGTCACCACGATACGCTGGTTGGCCTTGGCCGCCGGAATGGTCTCACCGTAGACCCGGCGTCCTTCCTCGGCGAACCAGCGCAGGAAACTGGCGGCATAGACGATCTCGCCGGCGGCTTCCTTGAGCGGCTTGCCCTGTTCGAGGGTCATGATGGTGGCCAGCTCGTCCTGATGTTCGAGCATCAGCTCGTACCACTTCATCAGGATGTCTGCCCGCTCCTGGGCCGTCAGCGCGCGCCAGGCCGGCAAGGCGGCGTCGGCCGCGTCGATCGCCGCCTCGGTCTCGGCGCGACCCAGGCGAGGCACCTGGGCGATGGTCTCGCCACTGGCCGGATTGACGATGTCGATCTGCTCCCCGCTGTCGGCCGCCACCCAGCTTCCGTCGATATAGGCAAAGGGGCGAAACAGCGGCATGTCGTTAAGGGCTTTCATGAAGGCTCCTAGCTCGGGCTTGACGGAAAACTGCATTGACTTGCGACGACGCTTCAGCGACTGCGCGACGACCATATAGCTTTCATGCTAAGCGTTCCGCTGGCCGATCGCCAACTCGAAGCCGTCGCCTCAACTCACCGAATCCTGATCCCGCGGTGCCCTCGAGGCCGACAGCGTGATCGACACCGAGTCGGCAAAGCGCAGCGCATGGGGCTTGTCGATCTCCACCTGGGTGGTCAGCACCTGCTCGTGACTCATGATCAGGTCCAGCACTTCGCGGGTCATCCGCTCCAGCAACTGAAAGCGGTTCTCCTCCACCAGCGCGATCACCTGCTTGGTGATGGTGCGGTAGTTGAGCGCCTGTTCGATATGATTGAACGCCACCGCCTTGTCGGCGCGGTAGCGGATCACCGCATTGATCACCACGTCCTGGCGATTGAGGATCTCCTCCTCCTTGATGCCGATGAAGGTCCTCAACCGCAGGTTCTTGATGCGGATGGTGGCAAGGTCGTGATCCAGATGCTGGTCACCCAGTACATGCAGGGACATGGCCCCTCCCGTGCGTCATGCTTGAAAGCGGTAAACGAAAAGCATCGGCTTCAGCGCTTCGTGCGGCGGCCGTAGAACCGGCCCCTCAGCGGCTGTTGACCAACGTCAGGAACTCCTGACGGGTGCTCGGCTTCTCGCGGAAGGCCCCCAGCATCACCGAGGACGTCATGCTGGAATTCTGCTTTTCGACCCCTCGCATCATCATGCACAGGTGTCGCGCCTCCACCACCACGGCCACGCCCCGGGCATCGGTGACCTGCAGCACGGCATCGGCGATCTGACGGGTCAGATTCTCCTGGATCTGCATGCGGCGGGCGTACATGTCGACGATCCGGGCAAACTTGGACAGTCCCAGCACCTTGCCGTTGGGCAGGTAGGCGATATGGCACTTGCCGATGAAGGGCAGCAGGTGATGCTCGCACATGGAGTACAGCTCGATGTCCTTGACCAGCACCATCTCGTCGGTCTCGGACGAAAACACCGCACCATTGACGATCTCTTCCAGCGACTGGGTGTAGCCGCGGTTGAGAAACTGCATGGCCTTGGCAGCACGCTTGGGCGTATCCACCAACCCTTCTCGCTCCGGGTCTTCGCCCAGTTCCTCAATGATGTGTCGATAGTGATTGGCGAGTTCGTCAGTCATGATCCAGCCCTTCAGGGGAGTCGTCGGCTCGGGCGAACACCAGGCGGCCCGCCTGGCTCCACAAAACCTGTACAAAGAATTTTTGAAGTATAGCTTTTGCATTGCGTGAGCGATAGTCTACCGCAGCGTGTCGCCTTCCGCAGTTCGCCTGGCGTTTTTGCCCACCGTCACCCCCCATCATTGGCGAGAAATCGGCGCGACACCCGATCTTGCCACAGCCTGCTGCAAAAGCCCGTTGCCGAGGCCTATTGGGAGATTGCCGTCACCGTCGCGACGAGGTACGTGACAGAGTGTCGCGCAACGAGAGCGATAGCTGTCCACCCGACAGCCCTGTGCTATCGTCATCAGGTTGTCCATGTGCCAGGCGACACTGTCGGTGGCATGCCTCCATGCAGCTACCCGTCCTGTTGCCCGCATTTCGCCAGCCATATCGCGAGAATCGCCAATGCCTGCCCTTCGCCGCCTGCTTGCCCGGCCCAGCACGCCCCTCGTCGCCATTCTGACCTTCAGCGCCCTGACCAGCATGACGCCCGCTATGGCGGACAGCCTGGAGCTACCCGCCCAGGCACGCATCGATGTCAGCATTATCGAAGGCATCGACCTCGACTCCGCCGGACAGCGGCTCGATGATGTCATGCTCAAGCCCGCCGCCGATGCCGAGGGACGCACCGACCTGCCCCACTACTGCGTGCTGGTCGGCGACGCCAAGCGCGATGGCCAACGCCTGCGTATCACCACCGAGGCCCTCACCTGCGTCGAGACCGATGGCGGCGAAAGCCACATCTACTCCGGCGAACTCATCGCCGGCGCCTATGACGAGGATGGCCAGTTCGGCATCGCCGCCTGCGATGACGGCGGCTGCCGCCTGGACGCCGACCGCGTGTTTCAGCTGGAACTGACCGAACCGCTGGCCATCGAGCAGATGCCCAATCCGTCTGCGCAGCTTAACGCCGAACGTCGTGGCGAAGACGCCGACACCGAAACCAAGCAGGCCACCCCGTCGAGCCAGACCACTCCGTCCGAGTAGCGGCACCTATGGCGGACAGCACACGGCGTCCGCCAGACCCCATCTGTCAGCCACCCGCCAGCCAGCGCTCGGAATCCGCCAGGGCCAGACGTTGATGCTCCAGCTGGCGGATGTGCTCGTCCCAGTAGCCGGCGTCGGCGACCCAGGGAAACGCCCGGGGAAAGGCCGGATCGTCCCAGCGCGCCACCACCCAGGCGCTATGGCGCATCAACCTCAGGGCGCGCAGCGGTTCGATCAGGGCGAGCTGCTGGCGATCGAAATCGATCACCTGCTCGTAGCCCTCGATCACCTCCGATAGCTGCATCGCCCTTTCCTCCGGCCCCTGGGCGGTGAACAGCATCCACAGGTCCTGTACCGCCGGCGCCATCATCGCGTCGTCGAAATCGACCAGCGCAAAGCGATCCTCCCGCCCCAGCATATTGCCGATATGGCAGTCGCCGTGAACCCTCTGCATGGGTGCGCTGACACCCGCGGGTGGTGCCAGCGCCTCGATCAACTGCTGCGAGATGCGCTCGTAGGCCTTGCGCTGACGCTCGCTCAACCAGGGACTCTCGAGTACCGTGCGACGAGCCTGTTCGGCCATGGCGCGGGGCTCCTGCCGACAGCGATGGGCGAACTCGCCGCGCCGGCCCACCTCGTGCACGCGTCCTATCAGCTCACCCAGGGCGAACAGATGGTCGGGGTTCTCGAGCTCAGGCGCCTGGCCGGGCAGGTGGGGAAACAGCGCCACGCGGTAGCCCCCCGCCCGGTGCAGACTCTCGCCAGCGTCGTTGCGCCAGGGGGCCGCCACCGCCACCCCGGCATCGTCGAGCTCACGCAGGAAGGCGTGCTCCTCGCCGATGGCCTCATCGCTCAACCGGTCGGGGCGGTAGAACTTGGCCACCCAACGCTTGCGGTCATCGTCCTGCACCAGATAGACGCGGTTCTCGTAGCTGTTGAGCGCAAAGGGCTCGCCGGGCAGCCACAGGCCCAGTGATTCGATCGCCTCCACCACGCGCTGCGGAGAAAGTTCACTGAAGGGCGTGGGGGTCGTGGTCATGGGGGCTCCGGGTAAAAGCACAAATATCAAACGAGGCGAGAGGCGCCGAGCTTAACAGAGCCAGGGTGGCGGCGTCCTCGCCAGCGCCCAGGCGTCCACCCGGCGTGCCCCCGCCCGGCGACAGGCCTGCGCCAGCCGCTCAAGGGTGGCCCCGGTGGTCATGACGTCATCGACCAGCGCCACGTGCCGAGGCAGCCCTGACGCGATACCAAACATGCCCGACGCGATGCGACGGCGGGCCCGCGAACCGAGCTCATGCTGGGGGCGATCATCGCGACGCCGCCAGGCCCGCCTCACCGGCACGCCGAGCCGGCGCCCCAGCTCGCAGGCCAGCCACTGGCCCTGATCGAAGCCAAAGCGCCTGGCCCTGACGGGATGACGCGGCACCCCGATCAGAGCGTCAGGCACGCCATTCTCGCCCGCGAGTGACGCCTCGAGAAACAGTGCGACCAGCAACTGGGCGCTGGGCAGATGGGCCTCGGCCTTGAAGCGCTGGACGAGACGCCTGATCTCGTCGCGGTAGATCAGCGGCGTCCGCACCTCATGGAAGCTGAAGGGCTCCACCAGACAGCGACCGCACAGGCGTTCACCCGCCGGACGCCGCCAGCGGTGCTCGGGCAAGGGTTCGCCACAGCCCTCGCAGGGACAACGATTGAGGTCAAGCCCTCGGCGGCAGGGATCACACAGCAGGACGGACACAGGACCCGGCGCAGCAATCACCGCGAGCCCCGATCTTGACCCTGACCCTGGTCCTGGCGCCAGGGTCGCCAGGCAGAACAGGCAGCGATCCGCCATCAGTTTCGCCACGCCATGGTCAACCTTGCCGATCACGCAGGTTGACAGCTTCGCCACACCACTTATCCTTGTCGTCAACCAATCCGATTTTAAAAAGTTGACCATAGCGAGACACCCATGTCTGCCGACTCGACGTCCACAGTTTCCACCCTAGCCGCCGATGCCGCCCCCCGTCACGACTGGACGCTCGATGAGATCGAAGCGCTGTTCGCCCTGCCCTTCAATGATCTGCTGTTCAAGGCCCAGTGCGTCCACCGCCAGCACTTCGATGCCAACGCCGTTCAGGTCTCGACCCTGTTGTCGATCAAGACCGGCGCCTGCCCCGAGGACTGCAAGTACTGTCCTCAGTCTGGCCACTACAACACCGGCCTGGACAAGGAGAAGCTGCTCGAGATCGAAAAGGTGGTGGAGCAGGCGAAGTCCGCACTCGATGCCGGTGCCAGCCGTTTCTGCATGGGCGCCGCCTGGCGCAGCCCGCGCCAGCGGGATCTCGAGGTGGTCATCGAAATGGTGAAAAGGGTCAAGGCGCTGGGGCTCGAGACCTGCATGACCCTCGGCATGGTCGACGAAGCCCAGGCCCATCAGCTGGCCGATGCCGGCCTCGACTACTACAACCACAATCTGGATACCTCGCCTGAGTACTACGGCGAGATCATTACCACGCGCAGCTACGCCGATCGCCTCGACACCCTGGGCAATGTGCGCCAGGCCGGCATGAAGATCTGCTCCGGCGGCATCCTCGGCATGGGCGAGACCGCCCGTGATCGCGCAGGACTGCTCAGGCAGCTGGCCAACCTGTCACCGCACCCGGAGTCGGTACCGATCAACATGCTGGTCAAGGTCCCCGGCACGCCCCTCGAGGACGTCGAGGACCTCGACCCCATCGAGTACCTGCGCGCCATCGCGGTGGCCCGCATCATGATGCCGAAGAGCCACGTGCGACTGTCCGCCGGGCGGGAGCAAATGGACGAGTCGACCCAGGCACTGGCCTTCATGGCCGGCGCCAACTCGATCTTCTACGGCGACACCCTGCTGACCACCGGCAACCCACAGGTCGAGCGCGACCGCGCGCTGTTCGACAAGCTTGGCCTGCATCCGGAACGTCGCGACACCTGTGCCAGTGACGACGAACGCGAACAGGTCCTGGCCCGGCAGATCGAGCGCCAGGCCAGGGAAGCCAGCAGCGCCCAGTTCTATGACGCTGCGGTCTAGCCCCATGTGCGCCCGCTGCCAGCCCTGCGCTAGTGCGGCGCATCACTGCCAGGAGCCCACCCCATGAGCGCAGACTGGCATTCCCACCTGCGCCAGAGTGCCCAGGCACGCCACGAGGCGCATCGCTGGCGCCAGCGCCGTGTCCATCGGCAGGACGCGCAGCGACTCGACATGGCCGGCAATGACTATCTCGGTCTGGCCGCTGACCCGCGTCTGGCCGAGGCCGCCGCCGATGGTGCGCGGCGCTTCGGCGCCGGGGCCCGTGCCTCACATCTGGTCACCGGACACAGCACGGTGCACGAGGCGCTCGAAGAAGCCCTGGCACGCCTCACCGGACGCCCCCGGGCGCTGCTGTTCTCCACCGGCTACATGGCCAACCTGGGGGTGATACAGGCGCTCTGTGACAGCGGCGTGCATCTTCTGCAGGACCGGCTGAATCACGCCTCCCTGATCGACGGTGCCCGGCTGTCCGGCGCCCGCTCACGGCGCTATCACCACAACGACCTTGATGACCTGGCGCGCCTGCTGGATCGGGTGCCGGACGCCAGCCGCCGCCTGGTCATCAGCGACGGTGTCTTCAGCATGGACGGGGACTGCGCCGACGTCGACGGCCTTGCCGCACTCAGCCGGCGCCACGGCGCCTGGCTGATGATCGACGATGCTCACGGCATCGGCGTGCTGGGCGAAAACGGCGACGGCAGCGTCGGGCGACGACTCGGCTGCGAGCGGGTCCCCGTGCTGGTCGGCACCCTGGGCAAGGCGCTCGGCACCGCCGGTGCCTTCGTCGCCGGCGATGACGCCCTGATCGAGCATCTGATCCAGTTCGCCCGCCCTTACATCTACACCACCGCCCTGCCCCCGCCGGTGGCGGCAGCGACGCTTCAGTCTCTCGAGATACTGGCCGGCGAACCCGAGCGTCGCCGCCATCTCGATGGGCTGATCGCGCGATTCCGCCGCGAGGCCACCAGCCTGAAGCTGCCGCTGATGGCGTCGGCCACCCCCATCCAGCCGATCCTGCTCGGCGATGAGCAGCGCACCCTGGACTGGGCCGGGACCCTCGAGGACGCTGGCATCCGGGTGGGTGCCATTCGCCCGCCGACGGTCCCCGCCGGTGCCTCGAGGCTGCGTGTCACCCTGAGCGCCGCCCATGACGACCACGACATCGACCGTCTGCTCGAGGCGCTCTTGACGTGCCAGAAGCAGGAGTCGGCCACCTGCGCAGGGGCATCCCGATGATCCGGCTGGTCCTGCTGTCCGGTTGGGCCATCGACGCCAGAATCTGGTCACCGCTGGCGAGCCATTGGGGGACCTCGGTGACGGTGGAGGCCATCGACTGGCCCGGCATGGGCGGCAGGCCCGCGCTTGCAGACGCAGACGCCTCGGACGCAGACGCCTCGGACGCAAACACGGGGCTTTTCCAGCAGCAGGCACACCCGTCCTCTGGCATTCAGACGCTGGCGAAGGCCATGGGCCCTTCCCTGTCGTCCCGCGACGGCGAGCCGGTCATCTGGGTGGGCTGGTCGCTCGGTGCGTTGCAGGCCGCCGCGCTGACCCGGCACCTGCCCGCCCCCGATGGCCTGGTGCTGCTCGGCATGGGCCCGACCTTCTGTCACCCGAACGGGGTGACAACGTCCGCGCTGGCTGATTTTCGCGCCGCCTTCCGCCGCAACCCGACCAGGGCCAGAGAGCATTTCCTGCGCTGGCAGCTGTCCGGCGAGCCCTCGCCCCGTGACGCCCTGCGCCGGCTGCGCACCCTGCTGACGCCTGACATCGGCGCCGATCACGCCACCCTGGAGCAGGGCCTCGCCACCCTGGCAGGCGCCGATATCGGTGACCTGCTTGGCGGCGTGCCAGGCCATGTCTCAGGCCAAGCGCCGGATAATGCAACTCCCGTCCCCATCACGTCCCTGTGCGGTGCCACGGATCCCTTGCTGGCGCCTGCCGTACGCGCGGCCATGGACGAGCGTATCGAAGGCGCCGGGCACTGCCCGATGCTGAGCCAGCCGGCCCGTCTGGCCGAGGCGATTCAGCGACACGCCTTGCGGATGCTAGATGGAGGAAAGGCACCCACCAGCCGCCGCGGGGCTCACTATGGTGACCGCGAAGACGATGATGCCGACCGCGAAGCAACCGATGCCGACCGCGAAGTCCAGGGGTTTGACGAGGTGACGCCATGAACGCTCCGCTAGTGCAGCGCCAGCTCGAGCCCGCGCGCTCCAGCGACACGGCCACGGCCGCGCCGGACCAGAGGGGCGTCTCCGCAGCGCCCGATGCCACACCCGGTGACTGGCAGCGACGGGTCGCCCGGGCGTTCTCGCGGGCAGCCCCGCGCTACCGAGAACTGGCGCGCGCCCAGATGGCCATGGCCGAGACGCTGTGGCCCCACCTGCCAGATCACGCCGAGCGGATCCTCGATCTGGGTTGCGGGCCCGGCGACCTGACCCGAAGAGTGGCCGAGCGCTACCCTGACGCCAGCGTGCTGGGGCTGGATCTGTCCGCGGCGATGCTGGCACAGGCTCGCCAGACGCTGGTTCAACAGACACTGACCCAACAGACACCGACCCAACAGACACCGACCCGACCAGCCCAGGACCACCGAGGCACCGAGCCACGTCGACAAGAGGCATCACCTCATCCGCGCGCCACGGCGTGCGCCTGGGTCTGCGCCGACGCCCAGGCGCTGCCGCTGGCCGATGCCAGTCTCGACCTGGCGATATCCAATCTGGCCATCCAGTGGTGTCCCGACCTGAAGCAGGTGCTGGCGGAACTCCATCGCGTCCTGGCGCCTGGGGGACGGGCGGTACTCAACACCCTGCTGCCCGGCACCCTGGCAGAGATCGGCCAGGTCTGGCGTCAACCGGGCAAGGCCAGTGGAGTGCTGGACTTCGCAAGCCTCGACGACCACCGGCGTGCAGTGCTTTCCCGCCCCTGGGCCGCCACCGCCTTCGAGCAGCGTGCCGAGCGCTTCTACTACCCGGACCTGGACGCCGTGATGGCCTCGGTCAAGGGCGTCGGCGCCCAGGTCGCCCGTCCCGGCGCCCGTCTGAGCCGTCAGGATATAAGACAGGCGCGGGCCCGCTATGAACACCTGCGCAGACCCGAAGGACTACCGGTGACCTACCAGCGGCTGACCTTGATTCTCGATCGCTGACGCCTGACCACCGCGCCCCTGAGTGAGGTGCCCCATCGTCGTTTCACCGCCACCAAACTTGCAGCACAGGATCCCGCACTCGCCATGCCAAGCTACTTTGTGACCGGCACCGACACCGACGCCGGCAAGACCCTGGCAAGTTCCGGCCTGCTGGCCCTGGCACGCCGCCAGGGCCAGACCACCCTCGGCCTCAAACCGATCGCCTCGGGGTGTGAGTCCACCGCCGAGGGCCTGCGCAATATCGACGCCCTGACCCTGCAGGCCCAGAGCGTGCCGTCTGTACCCTATGACGACATCAACCCCTTCGCCTTCGCGCCCCCCATCGCGCCACACCTGGCGGCTCGCTATGCCGGCGTGGACCTGTCCCTCGACAGGCTCTGCCACACGCTGGGGGGAAGCCTTGAGCTCCCCCGTGATCTGATCCTGGTCGAGGGAGCCGGCGGCTACCGGGTCCCGCTCAACGACCAGGAGGACCTGGCGGGGCTCGCCACACGCCTTCAGCTTCCGGTGGTCCTGGTGGTGGGACTGAAACTCGGCTGCCTGAACCACGCCCTGTTGACCGCCGAAGCCCTCAAGGCAGATGGCGTCACTTGCGCCGGCTGGATCGGCAACCTTGTCGATCCCGGCTTCGCCGAAGATGAAACCCTCTACCGGGACAACCTCGATCACCTGAAAGCCAGACTGCCGGGGCCCTGCCTCGGCATCATTCCGCGCCTCGATGGCAGCGACCATCGGGCACTCGCCGATCAAGCCGCCGATCATCTTTCGCTGCCATAGCTCGAACTCACAAGCCTCAGCCCCGCCCCCGAGCCGCTCGCAGCGTCCGGGCGGATAGCGGGGCCCAGACTCGATCGAAGCGAGCGAACCTCACGGAAGTGTTTGACTTGCCAGGCCGGCAACGTAAAATATGCCCCGCCTACCCCGCGTGCGGATGTGGTGGAATTGGTAGACACGCTAGATTTAGGTTCTAGTGCCTTAGCGCGTGGGAGTTCGAGTCTCCCCATCCGCACCATCTTTTCGGACCCGTCGAGCGAGCACACTTCATTCGACCTCAGGTCCAGCATTCTTCTTGACCTTCCTCCTGTCGGCTCGGCCCCTGGCCCTTGCTTCGACACGCCCTAGCTTCGACACGCCCTAGCTTCGATACGCCCTAGCTTCGATACGCCCTAGCTTCGATACGCCCTAGCCTCGACGCGCCCTAGCTTCGACACGCCTAGCTCCCCGTTGACGCCGCCTAAGCATCCGTTGGCTTTGTCAGGGCTCGATCCTGCTATCGTTACATGCATGTTCCATGATTGAAATCGACCTCGCACGTTGCGCAGGTCCGCGAAAAAAGGTCATTGCATGCTGAACTACTTTGCCCTCGGCATCCTGTGCTTCGTGGTGTTGACCCTGTTCTACGGTGTCATCGTCATCCACGACATCCCCTACGGTATCGCCAAGAAGCGCGACCACCCGCACCAGGACGCGATCCACGTCGCCGGCTGGGTCAGCCTGTTCACCCTGCACGTGCTGTGGCCCTTCCTGTGGATCTGGGCCACCCTCTATCGGCCCGATCGCGGCTGGGGCTTCAAGCAGATCGAGGAAGAACAGGCGCGAGAGCGCAGCGAGATCGACGAGTTACGTCTCGAACTCGACCACCTGCGCCAGCGGCTCGACGCCCAGGAGGCCTCAGCGCCGTCGCTCAAGGCCGAGCAACCGGCTCGCGCCCAATATACGTCCGGCAATACCCAGGGGGGTCAGGACTGATGGATCTGCTTATCGTGCTGACCTATGCGGCGCTGTGTATCGCCGTGTTCAAGATCTTCCGCATCCCGCTCAACAAGTGGACGGTCCCCACTGCGGTACTCGGCGGCATCATCGTGGTCGCGACCCTGGTGCTGCTGATGAACTACAACCATCCCTTTACCCGCCAGGTTCGCCAGGCCTACGCGGTGACGCCGCTGGTATCCGAGGTCCGGGCCCGGGTCAGCTCCGTCGAGGTCGACCCCAACACCCTGGTCGAGGCCGGTACCCCGCTGTTCATCCTGGACGCCACCCAGTTCGAGTCCCGGGTAGAGCGGCTGACGGCGGAGCTGGAAGACGCCCTGCGCAATTCCGACAGTCGCAGCGCCGGCGTTGCCGAGGCCGAGGCCAACCTGGTGGCGGCCCAGGCCGATAGAGATCAGGCCAGTCGGACCCTGGCACGTTATCAGGCCGCCTCCTCGGCCTTCAGCCGTCAGCAGATCGACGAAGCCTCCCAGAACGCCCAGACCGCGGCTGCACGTGTCGCCCAGGCCGAGGCTGCCCTCGAACGGGCCCGCGCCGAACAGCGCCCCGACGGCGATGACGAGGACCCGCTGGTCGTCGCCAAGCGCGCCCAACTGGCCGAGGCACAATATGATCTGCAAAACACGGTCATCCGCGCACCCACGGACGGCTTTCTGACACAGCTCGCGGTGCGCCCGGGAATGATGGCGGTACCGTTGCCGCTGAAGCCACTGGGGGTCTTCGTGCATGACGAACCCGGCCGCTTTACCGGCGCCTTCCGCCAGCAGGCGCTCAACCGCATCCAGCCAGGCGACGAGGCCGAACTGACCTTCACCGCCCTGCCGGGCCAGGTGTTCGCCGCCGAAGTCATCGAGGTGCTGCCGGCCATCGCCGAGTCCCAGGTCGCCGCCGGTGATCGACTGCTGGGCGCCGACGCCTTCGCCAGGACCGACGCCCCTGCGCTGGTGACCCTGAAGCTCGCCCCGGGCCAGGATATGCCGGACATGCCGCAGGGCATCGGCGCCCAGGCAGCGGTCTACACCGAGCACTTCCACCACGTCGCCATCATGCGCAAGGTGCTGTTGCGCATGCTCGGCTGGCAGCACTATGTCTACATCGACCACTGAGTCGACAGGCGTTTCGCCGACGCTGACCCGCTGCTAGGCTGGCCCCAGTCAGGTTCGCCCAGCGTGGCGAACCAGGGAGCGACAGACAGCACCCAGCCTTTCCTGGTGTACCCGACGAAAGGCACACCAGGTGGCTGGGGGCGGGGGGCAAGGATGCACAGCAGGAAGGAATCAACGCGCACCAATACCTGGGTGGCACTGGTGATCGTCATCGCCAGCGCCGCTCTGAGCTACTGGCTGCTGGACAGTCGCGACGACGTCAATGGGGGTGCAGCGGTATCGCTGTTCTCGTTGGGTCTCGTCAGCGCGCTGGTGATCGGCTATTCCCGTTCGGTCAGTCAGATCAACGCCCTCGGCGCCCAGGTCAAGTTCAACCGCCTAAGCCAGGAAGCCGACGCCACGCGCAAATCGCTGGAGCGCGACCGCCTTCATCTCTACCGCATGCTGATACCGCTGACGCTGAAGCACCCCGAAGGCGAACACGCCATCCACGGCGTCGACCCCCGTGTACCGGCACTGCTGGAACTTGACGACAAGGTCGCTACCGAAGGCCTTCAGGCCGACCTGTCACAGGAACTCGCCCGCGCCCTCCATCGCCTGCTGCATAGCCAGTACCACCGCATCGTGGAACTGCTGCCGCAGGACGCCTCCCTGCCAGCGTCACAACGGACATCATCGGGCCACGACTTTACTCCCGCCCAGCTTGGCGAGCTGCTGGATCGGGCCGAAGCCTGTCTCGAGAGCCAAGGCGAGGCGTCGACGTCCAATGACGACAGACAGCGGCTTCACAACAATGTTCGCGTCAGCCGCCGCCTGCTGGCCAGTTACCATCGGCTCGATGACGTCACCCCAAAAGCCCCGTCTGACGCCGTTGTCTGAGGTCCGCAGACAGCCTCTCGCTTCTCGTCTCTCACCTCTCACCTCTCGCCTCTCGCCTCTCGCCTCTCGCCTCTCGCCTCTCGCCACCTGGTCCCCGCCCGAGCGAATGACCGATCAGGCTGTGCCAGTTCGCTCCATCCTGTTCCCCGACGTCGGCCCCAAACTCGGCGTCCCTGGCCCTCGTCTACGCTGAGATGGCGGTACATCACCGCAGTGTCACATCCATCTTCGCGATCGGCGGGAGGCCCCATGGCAAAGCCATGTCACACGACAACACCCTCGCGGGTTCTAGTACACAGGAGTGGGAGGGCGGTCTCAATGAGCAAGTGCAACACCTGATCGATCAGGTACGCTATCGCTATGACTCATTGCTACCACCACCTTACTGCTGAAGAACGTGCCACCATCATGCTGATGCGTGAAGGTCACTCGATACGCTCCATCGCCAAGTTCCTTGGGAGAGCTGCCAGCACGATTTCTCGAGAACTGGCTCGGCATGCGGTACCTTCTCATGCTGGCTATGACGCCAGTCTGGCGGGTTTCAGGGCCACGCTGACGCGACATCGAGCACGACGACAATCTAAGTTGCGCCTTGGTACGCCTCTCTTCGATCTGGTGACCTACCTGTTGCGCAAGTACTGGTCTCCTAGGCAGATAGCCATCACACTGAAGCGCATGTATCCAAATGACCCTACACGTCAGGTCTCCCACGAGGCCATCTACAACGCGCTCTATGTGATGCCCCGAGGCTCGCTGAAAAAAGAGCTCATTGCTTGCCTTCGGCAGGGGAAGGGAAAGCGGCGTCCACGCAGTCGTGGCAAGGATCGTCGCCGCCAAATTCCTGACTTGGTCAGTATTCATCTCCGGCCGCCTGAGATCGAAGATCGGTTGATGCCCGGGCATTGGGAAGGCGACCTCATCATGGGGGCCAGCAACCGTTCTGCCGTAGGCACGTTGGTTGAGCGCACGACACGCTTCGTCATCCTGGTGAAAATGGACGGTACGACCGCGACGGATGCGATGGTCGGCTTTAGTGACAAATTGAACCGTGTTCCACGCTCACTACGGCTGTCGATGACCTACGACCAAGGGAGCGAGATGGTCAAGCATGCCGAAATAACCCAACGTACCGGGACAGCCATCTACTTCGCCGATCCACACAGCCCGTGGCAACGTGGGTCTAACGAGAATACCAATGGTCTGCTTCGACAGTATCTGTCCAAAGGAACAGACCTATCGACCTACACCCAGGAGGAGCTCGATGAGATCGCAGACTCACTCAATACCAGGCCTAGAGAGACGTTGAACGCCAAGACGCCTCTGGAGGTATACGCGGAGGTTCTCCAGAAGTCAGTGCCCGGATCTCCGGCACTCCAATAGTGTTGCGCTTGTAGGTTGAGACCGCCGAGTTGCAGCAAAAAAACCTAAGAGAACCTAACAATTCGCCGTAGCGTATTTACCAATACGTCTGACGCTTTCCGGCAAGGAAGTAACGCTCAACCAGGCAGTTACTCCAGCCCCCACTCTCCTTCAAAAACTATTTGGGGGGTGCCTCTATAACTCTCTACTACGCCACGAACGCACAACGTATCCCCAACTCTTACAGACGACAGAAAACTAGAAAAATTTTCAGCATCCTTTCCCCATATAACAACATCCAGCCTTTCTTCGCGTGGAAACTTATTTCCCAAATTAATCCATGTAGGATGACCAGTCACATCTGGACGACTTACAATGTCCGCGACCCCTCCAGACACAAACACCATTTCTCCGAGATGATTCACACTATCCTTCCAATGTAAAGATCCGTCGCAACCCTCATTCCAAAGCCCATGATTGAAGTGACTATCTATCATCACCTTTATATCAGAAAAAACCTTAGTCGAAGACATATTAAAGATAAAATATACAAAAAAACAAAACAGCAAAGCAAACATGACGATCGATAGTATTATCTTTCTCGATTTTCTTTTTTTAGAATATCTATTACTCCATGAATTTTTCTCGAGAACACTCCCTTCGATGCGCTTATCAAACTTATCTTTATTCCTTGATTGCTCTAACAATGAAGCTAATATTAGAGCACATCGTCTGGGATGATCACGAACATCTCTATTAGCAAACCGAACGACATCCCACCCCTGACACACCAAGGCAGCATGCCTTCTTTGCCAATCAACGAATTCCTCATGCGACATACCCGAGCCAACACCACGTTTATCATAACCGTCTATTTCTATGGCAATTCTAACGTATTCCCCTTCCGTAATCGTGAAATCACAATAGCGCCGGCCCCCATCAACATCATAAAATTCAACCTGTGTAGACAAAGAGGAAAAGCTAAAATCTCTCAGCCGTGCAACAACATTTTCAACAAACATTTTCTCATATTTACTCCCCATGTTATTTTCATTTTCATTAAGCCATGCCTCAGCAGTGTCAATATTACGACTCCCCATAAATTTACAGCCTCATACTACATAATAAAAACTATATTATACTTTCCGCAACGCATCGACACTGGCAGATAACCCTTCTCCCCCTCGAACGTCAACTTAACCTCCAACAAAGAAACGCCCCAATCGCCCACAACGTACCGGACACCATTCAGTATTCTAGGACATTCATACTCGGCATTGTTCTCATTAAAACCGTCCTCCCAGCGGTACAACTCTTGATAAACCTCACTCGAGTAATCATTATCAATAGAAATTATCACACTAGAACTGAGGTTTTCGTCGTTGTGTTCGAAGGAAAAGACATTCCCACGTAGATCTCTTTTAGCCACATATATAAGTGCTTCTTCAAACCTGTCCCAATCGATTAAGCGTCGCGGACTTTCCTTTTCATCGCCGAAAGAGAAGATCCGCTCCATCGACATAGCCAACGCCAGCACAGCCACAACAAACAAAATAGGGCCCCATCCAAACCTCCCTAGGCCAACAACAATTTTTTTTCTCACCCGTCACCCCGCGTCGCAATAGGCCACACACCAATGAAACGTTTAAATAACGTCCTCTATTCATGAGACCGAAATTATATTTTGTTACTTAAGGATATATGAATATGGATTGCCAGTGAATTTTTTCCGCAGGCAGCCTCTCGCCCCCGCCCGATCGAATGACCAATCAGGCTGTGCCGGTTCGCTCCGTCCTGTTCCCCGACGTCGGCCCCCAAACTCGGCGTCCCTGGCCCTCGTCTACGCTGAGATGGCGGTACATCACCGCAGTGTCACATCCATCTTCGCGATCGGCGGGAGGCCCCATGGCAGAGTCACTTACACAACAACAGGACGTTGACAGCGACAGCGGCGGACGCTCGCCTCGGCTGATCTGGTCGTTGCGGGCCTTCGGGCTGGCCGGTGCGGCCATGGTCTGGGTGGCCCTTGGGGGTGCCGAGTCGATGTCGCCAGATGCCCGCTGGGTGGCCGCCATCGGCACCCTGATGGCGATCTGGTGGATGACCGAGGCGATCCCGCTGTCGGTCACCTCGCTGCTGCCCATCGTGTTGATTCCCATGCTGACCGAACGCTCGGTGTCCGAGGCCACCGCTCCCTACGCCAGCTCCATCGTGTTTCTATTTCTCGGTGGCTTTCTGATCGCCATCGCCATGGAAAAGTGGCAACTGCACCGGCGTATCGCCCTGACCACCCTGCATCGCGTCGGGGTCGAACCTCGTCGTATCGTGCTCGGCATGATGCTGGCCACCGGTTTTCTGTCCATGTGGGTGTCCAACACCGCCACCACCCTGATGATGCTGCCGATTGCGCTGTCGGTGCTGACCCTGGTGGTGGAACGCTCGAGCTCACAGGACAGTGACGCGGTCGGAGAAGACCTGCACAAGGGCGGCCGCGTCTCGGACATCATCAAGGATGACAACATCCGCAGCTTCGGTGTCTGCCTGGTACTGGCCATCGCCTGGTCGGCTTCCATGGGCGGGCTTGGCACCCTGCTGGGCTCTCCCCCCAACGCCATCGTCGCCGGCTACGCCGCCGACGAACTGGGCCGGGACATCGGGTTCCTGCAGTGGATGATGGTCGGTCTGCCCCTGGCGCTGACCTTTATCCTGATCGGCTGGGTACTCATGACCCGGGTGCTCTATCGCTTCAAGCTCGATGAGATTCCCGGCGGCAAGGCGATGATCGAAGACCAGCTCGATCACCTGGGACCGCTCGGCCAGGGCGAACGCATGGTGATGTTCGTGTTCGCCGGCGCGGCCTTTCTGTGGGTGGTGCCGGGGCTGATCGCCAGCCTGCCGCTGATCGGCGACTGGTTTTCGTTCCTTGACGCCTTGAATGACACCGCCATCGCCATCGGCGCCGGTATCGTGCTGTTTTTCCTGCCGGGCAACGCCAAGGGCGACATGGTGCTGGACTGGCAGGACGCCGAGGATGGCCTGCCCTGGGGCGTACTGTTGCTGTTCGGCGGCGGCCTGTCGCTGGCCAGCGCGGTGGCAGCGTCAGGGCTCGACGGCTGGTTCGGCGAACAGGTCAGCGCGCTGGGAGCGCTGCCGATGGTGGCGCTGGTGGTGGCGGTGACGACGATCGTGCTGTTTCTTACCGAGATCACCTCCAACACTGCCACCGCCGCGACCTTCATCCCGGTGCTGGGCGGGGTCGCCGTCGGCATTGGCGCCGACGCCATGACGCTGCTGATACCTGCCGCCTTCGCCGCGACCTGCGCCTTCATGCTGCCGGTGGGCACGCCGCCCAACGCCATCGTGTTCGGCTCCGGCGCCGTCACCATCTCGCAGATGGCCCGTGGCGGGATCGTGCTCAACGTGATCGGCGTCGCCCTGATCACCCTGTTCTGCTACGTACTCGGGGGGCTGGCCCTGGGTCTGCGTTTCTAGGCCGGTCCGAAAGGGCTCGGATTGAAGGGCGGGATAAACCAGGAGCCTCACCTGCCGGTGGGGCTCTCTCCCGGTTGTCGGCGCTGTCGAAGACGGGCCTCGGCCTGCTCAAGCACCTCCCAGGCCAAGCGACGAAGGCCGACCTCCCCCTCGGTCATGGCCTCGAGCAGGGCTCGCTTTTCCTTCAGATAGAGGCGTGCAAATCCCGGGTCATGCTCGACGATAGAGCCGGTGTTGTGGATCAGGTCGGCGTACTTGATGGTCTGGGCGCGGGCGCCGGCTTGTGCCAGACGCTCCAGCGCCAAGCGCTTGCGCACGGCGCGATTGCCCACCTCAGGCCCTTCGAGATCGCTTAGCGCCAACACCAGCGCGGTCACCTCTTCCCCGAAGTTGTCACCCAGTGTCTGGGCCGTCACCTGGGTGTCCTCCAGTACATCGTGCAACCAGGCGGCGGCAACCATGGCGGGGTCGCCGGGGCAGTGGCGGCTGACCAGCGCGGCCACAGCGGCGGGATGCTCGATATAGGGGGTGTCCAGGTACTTGCGCCGCTGACCGATGGCGCCGTGAGCCGCCGTGGCGAAGAGCCGCGCCGCCTCCACGGTGTCGATGCCCGAGATCTCGCTTGCGTCGCTGGAGGGTGTGTCCACGCTGTCGCTCCCGTGTCGTGTCTTTATCGTGCGCCCCGGTCGGGCCCATTGCCGGTCCAGCACCTTTTGCTGATTGAGGCCTCGGCCGCCGCGGCTTAGGCTGACAGACCCGACCTCAAGACGACATCAGGCGCTCCCCTGGCCGACCAGGAACCGCCATCAAAGGAACTGCCATGAAACGCGAAACCCTCGCCCTGCACCACGGCTACGCCCCTGACGACCAGCACTCTGTCGCGGTCCCGATCCACCAGACCACCTCGTTTTCCTTCGATGATGCCCAGCATGCCGCCGACCTGTTCGATCTCAAGGTCGAGGGCAACATCTATTCGCGCATCATGAACCCCACCTGCGCGGTGCTGGAAAATCGCGTGGCCGCCCTGGAAGGTGGTATCGCTGGCCTGGCGGTGGCCTCCGGCATGGCCGCCATTACCTATACCATCCAGACGCTTGCCGAAAGCGGCGACAATATCGTCTCGATCAGCGAACTCTACGGCGGTACCTACAACCTCTTTGCCCACACCCTGCCGCGCCAGGGCATCGAGGTCCGCTTCGCCGACAAGGACGACCTCGCCGGCATCGCCGAGCGCATCGATGAGCGTACCAAGGCGGTGTTCTGCGAAAGTATCGGCAACCCTTCGGGCAGTGTGGTGGACATCGCCGCACTCGCCCAGGTGGCCCACGACAACGGTGTCCCGCTGATCGTCGACAACACCGTGGCCACGCCCTTCCTGTGGCGACCGATCGAACACGGCGCCGATATCGTGGTGCACTCCGCGACCAAGTATATCGGTGGCCACGGCACCACCGTGGGTGGCGTGATCGTCGATTCCGGTCGCTTCCCCTGGGCCAGCCATGCCGAACGCTTTGCGCTGCTCAACGAGCCCGACCCCTCCTATCACGGCATCAGCTATACCCGAGACGTCGGCGACGCGGCCTTTATCGCCCGCGCCCGGGTCGTGCCACTGCGCAACATGGGGGCGGCCCTCAGCGCCCAGGCCGCCTGGAATCTGCTGCAGGGTCTCGAGACACTGGCGCTGCGTATCGAGCGCATCTGTGCCAACACCCAGACTATCGCCGAGTACCTCGAGGGCCACGAGGCGGTGTCCTGGGTCAAGTACGCTGGCCTTTCACATCACAAGGACCACGAGCTGGCCAAGCGCTACATGAACGGCCAGGCCTCCGGCATCTTGAGCTTCGGCATCAAGGGCGGACGAGACGCCGGGGTGCGCTTCTACGACGCGCTCGGGCTGATCCTTCGACTGGTCAATATCGGTGACGCCAAGACCTGCTCGGCGATTCCGGCGGTGACCACCCATCGCCAGCTCAATGACGAGGAACTGGCCGCCGCCGGGGTCACCGCGGACATGGTGCGCCTGTCTGTCGGCATCGAGCATGTCGACGATCTGATGGCGGACCTGGACCAGGCGCTCAAGGCGTCTCAGGGCTAGCCCGAGCCCGGCACCGGCAATCCCACCGGGGTCGGCGACGATGGCAGCCAATCGCCCTTGATCAGGGCTAGCCCGGGCGGTAGAAGCGCAGCAGGTGTTGGTGACAGCGTCCATCCACGGGGATGGACGTTCAACTTTGGCTTACCTTTTTCCTAGCCAGAGCCTGGCACAGGTAGCCCCACCGGGGTCGGCGACGGTGGCAGCCAATCGCCCTTGATCAGGGCTTCTGCCGGGCGGTAGAAGCGCAGCGTGTACGTCCAACCCGGGGCGATCGCCAGATGGTTGGGTGCCTGGGGGTCGCCGCCAAAGTGGAGGGTTACCGAACCATCCTCGTTGGCGTCGGCCTCGACACTGGTCAAGGAGTGCGCCCCGTCGGCGCCCTCGATCAGACGCCCTCTGGCATCGTAGACGGTCACCGACCAGAACCCGGTGACCGGCACGTCCACCGGCAGAATCAGCACCTGAGGCGTCTCGCCATCATTGTGAAGCGGGCTGACAGTGACGTAGTAGGCGTCCTCGATGGGCTGGCCCAGCCAACCCGCGGCCGTCCCCCACAGATGCCGCACCGGGTCGACGCTGTCCTCGGCGCCAAACATGCCGTGGCTGCCGGAGATAAAGGGCGACAGACCAAGCACCGCCTCTCTTACCTCGCTCAGTCGCTCCATATCCCACTCGGGCAATGACAGCTCTCCCGCGTCATCCTGGGACCACTCGATGGCATCCTGCAGCGCGTTGGCTTCGGCGATGTCCGCGTTCGAGTCGGCGTCCACCTGGGTACGGAACATGACCAGGGCATAGCGCGAACCGACGCTCTCTTCATCCAGCACGATCTCGCGTCCGCCGTAGGACATCATCGGGGTGTAGTGGTCCTGGTTGACCACCTGCATGGACTGCAGTCGGGTGGCGCTGGCCGGGGCGGTGAAGGTCACCGGTGAGGCCAGATCGAAGACGCCGACGCTGTGCAGGATATCCCGATTGACCCGAACCACCTCGGCGTCCACCGGCAACGGCGCGCGGTCATGGCGCAGGCTGCCAAAATAGCCATCATCGGCATAGTTCTGGAAGTGGGTGTCGGTCTGCGCCCGCACATAGGTATCCAGATTGACCGCACCGTCCGAGCTGGATGGCTCGGTGGCCTCTGCGGTCGCTGCCACTGCGTTCGAGACCAGGCCGCTTGCCATTGCCAGCAGCAGCCAGGAAAACCGCTTCATTGTCATCCCCGCACCCCGATTGTCGGTCGCGAGCCCTGGCGGCCAGAGCCCTGCCTCTGGCTCAGCATAGCGTCTTCGCGGCACGAAGGACTCAACGGCATGAAAACGGCGGCCCCGAGGGCCGCCGCAGGTCTCACTACTCAGTAAGCAGTGAATTGACGTTTCCAGAGACTGTCAGCTACCGGCGATGGTCATCTCATCGATCAACCAGCTACCGCTGTGGATGCTGCCACGGGTATCGATATCATCCCCCAGTCCCACCAGACCCTGGAACATGCCTGCCAGGTTGCCGGCGATGGTGAACTCCTCGACGGGATGCTGAATCTGGCCGTTCTCGACCCAGAAACCGGCCGCACCGCGGGAATAGTCACCGGTGACGCCGTTGACGCCCTGCCCCATCAGCTCCGTGACCAGTACGCCCCGATCCATCTTCGAGAGCAGCGCCTCGCGGCTTTCCAGCGGCGCCTCGAGGCGCAGGTTGCGTGCCCCGCCGGCGTTGGCGGTGGTCTGCATGCCGAGCCGACGCGCGCTGTAGGCCGACAGCATGTAGCTGGCCAGACGCCCCTGCTCGATAAAGCGATTGTTGCGGGTCTGGACGCCGTCGCCGTCGAACGGACTGCTGGCCATGCCACCCACCAGCATCGGCTGCTCGGCGAGGCTGAACCACTCGGGAAACAGAGTCTCACCCAGGCGGCCACACAGGAAGGAGGCGTCGCGGTAGATGGCGCCGCCGGCCAGGGCCGACATCAGGTGGCCGATCAGGCCGCTTGCCAGGGTCGGGTCGAACATCACAGGAAAACGCCCGGTCTGGGGGCGTTGCCCCCCGAGGCGCTGTAGCGTACGCTCGGCGGCGCTGCGGCCGACCTCCGCCGGGTCACGCAGCGCCCGTGGATCCCGGGCGCTGGTGTAGTCGTAGTCCCGCTGCATGCCGGATGCGTCCTCGGCGATCAGCAGGCAGGAAAGCGAGTGACGGCTGCCGCGCTGGCTGCCGAGAAAACCATGGCTGTTGGCGTAGACGCGAACGCCCTCGCCGCTCGACAGGCTGGCACCGTCGGAGCTGCGGATACCCGGCTCGGCCAGGCCCGCCGCCTCGCAGGCAAGCGCCAGCTCTATCGCCTTGTCGGTGTCCAGCGCCCAGGGGTGATGGACGTCGAGATCCGGCAACTCGGTCGCCATCAGCTCGGCGTCGGCAAGCCCGGAGGCAGGATCCTCGCCGGTGTAGCGGGCGATGGCGATGGCCTTCTCGACCACGCTCTTGATCGAGGCGTCGCTGGCATCGGTGGACGAGGCGCTGCCCTTGCGCTTGCCCAGATAGACGGTGACGGCGATGCCCTGATCACGGGACAGCTCCACCGACTCCACATCGCCCTCGCGCACGCTTACACCGGTGCCCTGATCGACGCTGGCGCCGACCTCGCAGGCATCCGCACCCAGTCGCCGAGCAAGCTCGAGCGCGGTCTCGGCACGACTTTCCAGCACCGCTTGCTGGGCTCTGGCATCAAACGCCTGTGTCATCTTGTACTCCTTGTCCGACCATAGGGGTCGGCTGAGACTGTCATCCTGCGGCGCCTCGGGCGCCACAGGCTGGTATACTTTCGCGGACGTCGCGCCCGGCGCGACCACCGCCTTTTCGATTTTCCCCGATGCCTTCACCAGGGACCCGGTATGACCCAGGATGACCTTTCCCCCGACGACCGCCCCAGCAAGTCCCAGCTCAAGCGGGAGATGCACGAGCTGCAGGCGCTGGGCGAGCGCTTCATCGCGATGAAGCCCGAGGAGCGCGCCCGCTTCCCGCTGTCGGACGATCTGCTTCGCGCCATCGACGAGACCGACCGCATTCGTGCCCGCGAGGCCAGACGCCGCCATATGCAGTACGTCGGCAAGCTGATGCGCAAGGAAGACCTGGAGGCCATCCAGGCGGTCTTCGACGACATCGAGAAGGCTCAGGTCCAGCGCGACCATGCCTTCCTGCGCCTGGAAAAGTGGCGTGATCGCCTGATCGAAGAAGGTGATGACGCCGTCGAACCCTTCCTCGAAGACTATCCCCAGGCCGATCGCCAGGCGCTGCGTCAGCTGATCCGCAACGCCCGCAAGGAGCGCGAGCAGAACAAGCCCCCCACCAACGCCAAGCGGCTTTACAAGCTATTGCGTGATACCGCAGGGATCTAACCACCGGGCTCGAGGGCCAGTCTGACGAGTGACTGCGCTCGACGGCGTTACCGCCACCGCCCTAGGGCTTTTCTGAAAAGCGCCTAGGTCCTGCAGGCTCCGCCTTGGCGCCGACACCTCCGTCGGCGCCGCCTTGTCGCTCAGCCAGCTTGCCTCGGCTGTATCAGGATTGGGTGCCACCCACGGTCAACTCGTCGAGCTTGAGGGTCGGCTGACCGACGCCCACCGGCACCCCCTGTCCTTCCTTGCCGCACACTCCGATACCGGTGTCCAGTTCCATGTCGTGGCCGATCATCGAGACCTGGCCCATCGCTTCGGGGCCATTGCCGATCAGCGTCGCCCCCTTGACCGGCGCGGTGATCCGACCGTCCTCGATCAGGTAGGCTTCGCTGGCCGAGAACACGAAC
The DNA here is from genome assembly GCF_040147045.1 of Halomonas sp. EF61. Taxonomy (NCBI): domain Bacteria; kingdom Pseudomonadati; phylum Pseudomonadota; class Gammaproteobacteria; order Oceanospirillales; family Halomonadaceae; genus Halomonas; species Halomonas sp. EF61. Next base: position 24,486 of record NZ_JAMSHM010000004.1, read on the forward strand.
TTGCCCGAGGTGATGTCCACCTGACCGCCGCCGAAGCTGACCGCGTAAAGCCCGCGCGAGACGCTCTTGATGATGTCCTGGGGGTCGTCCATGCCGGCGCGCATGTAGGTATTGGTCATGCGCGGCATCGGCATATGGGCGAAGGATTCGCGACGGGCGTTACCGGTGGGCGCCATGCCCATCAGGCGGGCGTTCAGCTTGTCCTGCATGTAGCCGGTAAGGATGCCGTCCTCGATCAGGGTGGTGCATTGGCTGGGGGTGCCCTCGTCGTCCACCGACATCGAACCACGGCGATCCATCAGGGTGCCGTCGTCGACCACGGTGACGCCGGGCGACGCCACGCGCTCGCCGATACGACCGGCGAAGGCCGAGCTGCCCTTGCGATTGAAGTCGCCCTCGAGGCCATGGCCCACCGCCTCGTGCAGCAGGATGCCGGGCCAGCCGGCCCCCAGCACCACCGGCATCTGTCCGGCGGGGGCATCGGTCGCCTCCAGGTTGACCAGCGCCTGACGCACCGCTTCCTTGGCGTAGGTCTCGGCGACGCCTTCGTCGCGCAGTCTTGCCATGGGGTAGCGGCCGCCACCACCGGCGCTGCCGCGCTCACGCCGGCCGTTCTTGACCGCAATGACACTGACATTGAGCCTCACCAGCGGGCGCACGTCGGCGGCGACGGTGCCGTCACTGGCGCTGACCAGTACCACTTCGTAGACGCCGGACAGCGAGGCGCTGACCTGGGACACGCTGGGGTCGGCGGCGCGGGCCACCCGGTCGGCCAGCTTGAGCATGGCGACCTTGTCTTCGGCCGACAGCCCTGACAGCGGGTCGATGCCCGCGTAGCGCGGCTCGGCACTGACCTGGATGCGTGGCGCCTGGGTCAGGGTGGCGCCGCTGCGCACGATGCCAGAAGCGGTGCGGCCCGTCTCGGCCAGGGCATCGGCGTTGATCTGGTTGGAGTAGGCGAAGCCGGTCTTCTCGCCGGCCATGGCGCGCACCCCGACGCCACCGTCGATGTTGTAGCTGGCTTCCTTGACCTCGCCGTCCTCCAGCACCCAGCCCTCTTGCCAGGTCCGCTGAAAGTACAGATCGGCGTAGTCGATGCCAGGGCCCAGGGCGTGCCGGAGCCCCGTGTCGAGACCGCCGAGATCGAGGCCTCCCGGGGTCAACAGGGTGGCCACGGCCTCATCGAAGGATGCAGCTTGAGATGTCATTGAGCACTTTCCAGAGTGATCCGGGGCGAGGTCCAGGGACCCTGCACCAGATAGTGAATTCGCGTCACCCGGTCGATGACGTCGCCGAACAGCTTGTCGGCCACAAACAGGGCACCGCCCACGACGGGCGCCCCTACGGCCACGGCTGCCAGCGGCAGGTTGTTGCTGACCGGCACGGTCACACCGAGCATCAGGTCGAGCTGACGTCGCGCCAGGTCGGCGGAGCCGTCCAGGGTAAAGTCGGTGGCGGGGCCATCGATACGAATCGGCCCTTCGGTTTCCAACACTCCACCATACAGGGTCGCGGCACCACTGACACGGTCGAAGGCGGTACCCTCACCGGTGACGTCCGAGAAATCCAGACGCAGGCGCCGCAGCAGGTTGTCGACGTTGAGTAGTCCCACCACCTTGGCCGAGGGCGAGCTGATATTGGCGAAGGTTCCGTCGACCATATCGACGTTCAGGCTACCGCGTGATCGGGCCAGCGCAAACTGCCAGGGGGCCCCCGGCCAGGCCAGCTGACTGTCCACATCGAGTCTTTCGGCGCGTACCGCCACGTCCTGCCCGAGCGCCGCCAGCGCGGTCCCGGGATCGCCCCCGGTGAGCGCCAGTCGCGAGCGCGTCAGGCTGGCCTGACTACCGGAGGCTTCCCATACCAGCGACCCCTCTGCCGTGACCTCGCCCAGGGTGAGGGATACCGGCTCGACCGACAGCCGATCACTGCTGGAACGCCATGCGCCGTTGAAGGGCCCGACCCGATTGCCCTGGTACACGATATCGTCGATGGTGAGACGTCCGTCGGGCAGCTCGCGCACTCGCTGCGGGAAGGCCGCAGGCGCGCTGGCGACTTCAAGCTCACCGAACAAAGAGCCGGACTCGGCACCCTGAACCGCCGTTTGCCCGCTCTCGGGAATCAAGTTGTCCAGCACCAGTCGATCGAGATCGAGGACCAATGGCTGGGTAGTGCCCGGGCGGTAGGTCACCTGGCCGTCGACCAGGCTTCCGCCGAGCGCCGCCTTCCACTGCCTGGCACCTTGGCTGAAGCGGGGACTGGCGTCGATGGTCAGCGTGCCGAGACAACGATCGCCGTCGCTCAGGCAGTCGGTGCGGGCCTCCAGGCGTGACAGTCCCGCCCCGCCGCCGCCACTGGAGCCGCCTTCCGGCATGGCACCGGCCAAGGGCTTCAGGGCGTCGGCCCAGGCGCCCAGATCGAGTCGCTGCAGATAGGCCAGCACCGACCAGCCCGGCTCACCGGGCCAAGCGCCAGGTGCCGCCCGACCGACCCACAGCTGACCCTGGCTGCCGCCGGGCCCGGCGGCGCGCCAACGGGCGCCGACATCGCGCCCGTACTGGCCGCTCAACACCGGTGAATCGCCGAGGCTCAGGTCCAGCTTGAGCGGTACCGTCTGGGAGGCACGCTTGCCCAGCGGTGCCGGTAGTGCGATCGACAGCCCCTCCAGGGTGCTTTCCAGCGACAGACGCTGGGCATCGAGCTCAAGCCGGCCTTGCCAGGGGAAGGAGCCCGACAGCAGTACCCCAGGCTCGAGTCCCGCCCAGTCCAGCAGCGCCGGCGCTTCGGCGCGTCCTGACAGCGCCACGCTATCGTTGCGGCCCTGAAGGTCGGCCGCCACGCTACCACCGAGCACCTGGCCCTCAAGACGACCGGACAATCCACCTTCTTCGCCCTGCTGGGACCAGGTCAGGGGGCCGCTGACGTTCTCGAACTCGAGCTCGGTGCCCTGATGCACGACCCTCGACGCCCGGGCGTCGGCCTCGACCTTCAGGTCCAGGGCGTCCGGGTCGGCCATCGGCAGCGACAGCGACAACTGGCCAGTCACACTACCCTCGCCGCGCCAGTTACTGGCGGCCTCGGCGCCCTCCACCGGCATCTCTTCGAGAAATGCCAGCAACTGCGTCAGCGACGCCGACAGCGGCCCTTCGACGCTGAGTACCTCGTCGGCCAGTTTGACGCTGGCGCCTTCGGTCTTCACGCCCTGGCTCTCGGCATGGTCGACGCGCGCCTCCAGACTGTCATCCTCGACGGACAGGTGGCCGCTGACGTTGCTAAGCGCCGGCCAGCCTTCGGCGTAGGGCACCCGCCCCTCGACGATATCCAGATCCAGGCTGAGACTGCTGTCGAGCTTCTCGCTGTCGAGGTCGTCCTGCTCACGCAGCGGCACGTGCAGGCGCAGCTGCCCCTGGGGCACCCGCCCGGCCAGACCACTGGCCAGCCAGTCCGCGAGTTCGGCGTCCACATCGTTGCGCAACAGCGGCATCGGCAACCACTCGCTCAAGGCGATATCCCGGGCGTTGACGTCGCGCATGTCCAGCTCAAGACCGAAGCCCCCGCGACGATCGGCGGCGATGGCCAGACCAAAGCCCCCTTCCACCTGGGCGTCGCGCCAGCCGACCTTGAGGTCGCGTCCACTGACGAAGCTGCGCGGCCCGTCGTAGGACCAGATCACCTCGCCGGTGGCGTAGTCGAGCTGCATGGGGGCGGCAAACAGCTCAGGGAAATGCATCGATGCCTGGCCAGCGTCGACGAAGTCCACTCGACCACGGGTGCCGTCGGCTTCCACCCAGACATCCAGCGGGCCGCCGCCGGGCGCACTCTCCCAGGGGTCGACCTCGACCCCCAGCGCGCTGACCCGGGCACGCCATTCGTCATCGAGCCTGCCAAAGCCCAGCCCGGTCACCTGACCGCGGGGCTTCAAGGCGTCCACCGCCCGGGCCAGGCCCTCAGGCAGGCGCAGACGCTCACGCCACTGCGCCAGTGCACCCAGCTCGAAGCCGCTGGCGTTGGCCCACCAGCCGTTTTCGCGGCTGGCCACGTGCCAGTACTGAGGCAAGGCGCCACCTTCCGGCGCGGTTTCGCCGTCGTTGCCGGTCCAGCTCACGTCTTCGGCGTCACCCTCGAACCAGGCCTCCCAGTCATCGACGTCGCGTCTCAGCCACTGACCGCGCAATTCGGCCCCGTTGAGCACGATGCCACCAGGCGAGCCCTCGCCCATCTCCTCGGCGACCGCTGTCGCCATCGCGTCGCGCTGATTGAGCGCCAGGCGCGGTGCCAGTACATCGAGGCGCACATCCGCCAGGCGTCCGTTATCCCAGCGCGCCCAGACGGTGGCGTCCCCGCTGGCCTCGTCGAAGCGCAGCACGTCCTCGATGCCGATCAGTCGTGACAAGCCGGTCAGGCTGTCGAGTTGCATGGTGCCCTGCAGGGCGGCGCTGAAATTGCTCGCCTCGCGACTGCCCGGCGTCAAGGCCATGACGATCTCCATGGCCTCGGCGTCGCGATCCTCGATGAATACCTCACCCTCGATATGGGTGCGCATCTCATCGCCGGTCATCAACAGCCGCGGCGCATGCAGGGTGGTCACCTCGCGGCGCCCGTGCAGCACCACGCGCAGGTCATCGACCCAGGCACGTTGGCGCAGCATGACGCCGACCCAGAAGTCCAGACGCTCGAGGTCAAACTGCCCTTCGGGCATCAGTTCGGGGGGGATACGCGCCGGCTGTGGCCACAGCCAACGACGTTCGCGGTCCTGATAAAGGTGGAGGGTGACGCCCTGGAAGTGGGCCTTGTCGACCACCGGCAGCCCCTCGTCAAGGCTCGCCAGGGTGTCCAGGCGCACTTCACCGCGCTCGACCTGCAACAACGGATAGCTGCCCGTGGCGTCTTCGGCCTCGAGTCGCAGCCCGTCCAGGGTCAAGCCGGGGTCGAGGCCGTGCAGACTGCCTTCGAGACTCACCAAATGGGTCTCCGCCTCGAAGCGCGACGCTATCATCTCGACCAGTCGATCCTCGAGGCGATCGACCTGGCCCAGCGACACGCGCAGCACCAGCGACAGCAGCGCGGCCATCGCCAGCACTACCGCCACCAGCGTCAACAACCAGCGAGTCAGCAGGCGGATCGGCCTCATCGGATCACATCAGCACGATGTCGTACTGCTCCTGGGAATAGTGGGTCTCGACCTGAAAACGAATGGTCTTGCCGATAAATTCCTCGAGATCGGCGACCGCGGCCGACTCCTCGTCGAGCAGTCGGTCCACCACCGCCTGGGAGGCCAGCACCGCATAGGTTTCGGCGTTGTAGGCGCGCTCTTCACGCAGGATCTCGCGAAATATCTCGTAGCACACCGATTCCGGCGTCTTGAGAGTGCCCCTGCCCTGGCAGGAAGGACACGGCTCGCACAGGGTCTGCTCGAGGCTTTCACGGGTGCGTTTGCGGGTCAGCTGTACCAGCCCGAGCTCAGTGACGCCGGTGCATTTGGTCTTGGCGTGATCCCGTTCCAGCGACTTCTCGAGCATCCTCAGCACCTGGCGCTGGTGCTCGGTGTCCACCATGTCGATGAAGTCGATGATGATGATGCCGCCGAGATTGCGCAGACGCAGTTGACGAGCGATGGCGGTGGCCGCCTCGAGGTTGGTCTTGAAGATGGTTTCTTCGAGGTTGCGGTGACCAACGTAGGCGCCGGTGTTGACGTCGATGGTGGTCATCGCCTCGGTGGGGTCGATCACCAGGTAGCCGCCGGACTTGAGCTGGACCTTGCGCGCCAGCGCCTTCTGGATCTCGTCCTCGACGCTGTACAGGTCGAAGATCGGTCGCTCGCCGGCGTAATGTTCGATGCGTCCCACCGCCGAGGGCATGAACTCTTCGGCGAACTCGACCAGCTTGACGTGGTTTTCGCGGGAGTCGATGCGCACCTTCTCGATATCGTCGCGCATGACGTCGCGCAGGGTGCGCATGAACAATGGCAGATCGTCGTAGATGACGCTGGGCGCCGGCGCGGTCAGCCGACGTTCGCTGACCTTGCGCCACAGCCGCAGCAGGAAGTGCATGTCGGCGACCATCTCCTCGAGCGTCACGCCCTCGGCGGCGGTGCGCACGATAAAGCCACCGGAGACCTCGATCTGCTGCTCGGCCGCGGCTTCCTCGACCAGACCGCGCAGGCGCTCGCGCTCGGTCTCGTCCTCGATGCGCTGGGACACGCCGTTGTGAGGCGAGTCCGGCATGTACACCAGGTAGCGCGACGGTACCGACAAGTGGGTGGTCAGGCGAGCGCCCTTGGAGCCGATGGGGTCCTTGGTGACCTGAACCACCAGCGACTGGCCTTCATGCAAGAGCTGCGAGATGGACGGCTGGTCATCACCGTTGGCGCTGTGCTCACCGACATCGTGGGCGTGAATGAAGGCTGCACGAGACAGGCCAATATCGACAAAGGCCGCCTGCATGCCGGGCAGTACCCTCACCACCTTGCCCTGGTAGATATTGCCGACGATGCCACGACGCCTGGCCCTCTCGATGAAGGCCTCCTGCAGCACGCCGTTCTCCACCACGGCCACGCGGGTTTCCATGGGCGTCAGGTTGATGAGTACTTCACCACTCATTCGGCAGTCCTTGTCCTTTGATGTCTCGCGCCATTATGACATAGCCGCCGGCGGTTGCGATGGCGCTGGCGCCGGACCTCCCGTCCGGCTCGACTGAAGCAGCACACGCCTGCCGGTGGCCCAGCGGGCGGCTCGCCGTCTCGTCGAGCGGCGGCGCCACTACACCCTCACGCCACCCTCACGACAGCCTCACAATAAAGCGCCGTTCCACACAGGCACGCGCTGTCGGCGCAGCAGGCTCGCCGTCTCGTAGAGCGGCAGCCCCACCACCGCGGAATAGCTGCCTTCGACGCGCTCGACAAAGACCGAGGCGAGCCCCTGGATGGCGTAACCGCCTGCCTTGTCGGCAGGCTCACCGGTGCGCCAGTAGGCGCGAATCTCGTCGTCCTGGAGCTCACGCATCAGCACATCGCTGACGACCGTTGCCTCGAGCACCCCGGCGGGTCCGCTGACCGCCACCGAGGTCATCACCTGATGCCAGCGCCCGGACAGCGAGCGCAGCATGACAAAGGCGTCCTCGGCGTCGACAGGCTTGCCGAGAATCTCGCCGTCGCGCACTACCGACGTGTCGGAGCCCAGCACCGGCAAGTCGAGGCCCGTCTCACGCCTGGACCTGGACTCAGACCCGGTCTCGGCTTCTGCCCCAGCCACGGCCTTGGCCCGGGCCAGGCGGGCGACGTAGTCCTGGGCCGCTTCACCAGGATGCGGCGTCTCGTCGACATCCACCGGCGCGATCTCCACCGCCACACCGATGCTCGCCAGCAGCTCACGCCGCCGGGGCGAGGCAGAGGCCAGGCGCAGCACCGGGGAATTCACATCAGCATCGAGGGGCTCACTCATCGCTTGCGTCTCCAACGCTTTCGTGGGGGCTCAGGTCATGAGGGATTCAGGTCTTGGCGGAACGCCGGCCGATGGCCTTGAACAGGGTCGCCAGCCAGGGCCACAGCGCCGCCCCGATCAACGATGGCATCAGAAACGACAGGTGCATGGAAAACGGGCCGAACAGGGTACGCAGCCACTGTTCCACCAACTGCACCAGTCCCAGCAAGACGAAGATCAGCACCGCCTGCTGGAGCAGCGAGTAGGTCCTGAAGCGGGGGTACACCAGCGCCGAGAGGAAGGCCAGCAACGACAGCGTCAGCGCGCTCTGCCCGAGCGGCGCCCCTTCGATGAGGTCCAGCAGCAGGCCCAGCACGAAACCATGAAAGACGCCCACCCGGTCGGGCTGTGCCATGCACCAGTACAACAGCATCAGGCCCAGCCAGTCGGGCCGCCAGACCTGCCAGCCGTCGGCCATGGGCATGACCTGCAGACACAGCGCCAGAGACAGGGTCAACCATACCCACACCAGGCTGACGCGAGGGGTAGCGGCCATCAGTCGTCCTCCTCGTCTTGCTCGGGGGGCGTCAACAGCTCACCCAGGCGGCGGGCTGCCTCGACGGCCTCGGGGTCCAGCTCCGGGTGCCAGCGTCCTCGCGAGACGTCGAGCGCAGGCTCCGGCGGAAACAGCAGAAGGAAGTGACGCGAGCGCTGCAACTGGGCGACGGGAGCGGCGCTGACCGTGGCGAAGGGCTCGCCAGGATCGTGACTGACGTCGCTGACCCTGGCCACCGGATAACCCGCAGGAAAGCGTCCGGCCAGGCCGGAGCTCATCAGCAGGTCACCGACGCGAATGTCGGCGGTATCCGGAACGTGCAGCACCTTCAGCGCGTCGTAGCTGCCGGTACCCTGGATAATGAAGCGAAGCCCGTTGCGATTGACCTGGATCGGCAAGGCGTGACTGGCATCGGTAAGCATCAGCACGCGGCTCGAGTAGGCGGAAAGCTCGCTGACCTGACCGGCGATACCGGAGGAGTCCATCACCGGCTGGCCGACATAGACGCCATCGCGGCGGCCACGATCGATCACCATCTGGTGGGTGAAGGGGTCGGGATCCAGCGACAGCAGTTCGGCGGTGAGGTAAGGCACCTCGTGATCCCGGGCGGCGTCGAGCAGCTCGCGCAGGCGCACGTTCTCGGCGGTCAGGCTGGCCATGCGCTGTACCCGATGGGACAGGGTCAGCAGCTGCTCGCGCAGTCGCGCGTTCTCTTCCACCAGCGAGCGTTGCTCGGACAGCGCCAGGGCGCCCCAGTTGAGCACGTCACTGGGCAGACTGACGGCCCACTGGATCGGCGCCACCAGCGTCGACAGCTGGGCACGCACCGATTCCATTCGGGTGAAGTGGGTATCGACAAACATCAGCCCGCCCGCGAGCACCGCACACAACAGCATGCGGTACCCGGGCACGGAGCCATGCGAGAACAGCGGTTTGATAGGCCGACTCCCTGGAGGTCCTGGGCCAGACGTCGTCAGTCGCTGGAGAGCAGCTCGAAGGTGTGCTGATCGATCATCTCCAGCGCCTTGCCGCCACCACGTGCCACGCAAGTGAGCGGGTCATCGGCGACCACTACCGGCAGGCCGGTCTCCTCGGCGATCAGTTTGTCCAGATCACGCAGCAGCGCGCCACCACCGGTCAGCACCAGGCCGCGCTCGGCGATGTCTGATGCAAGCTCGGGCGGTGACTGTTCCAGGGCGCTCTTGACCGCCGACACGATGGAGCCCAGCGGCTCCTGCAGGGCGTCGAGGATCTCGTGGGAATTGAGGGTGAAGCTGCGCGGAATGCCCTCGGCCAGGTTGCGACCGCGCACGTCGATTTCGCGCAGCTCGCCGCCCGGATAGGCACAGCCGATCTCTTCCTTGATGCGCTCGGCGGTGGCTTCGCCGATCAGGCTGCCATAGTGGCGCCGTACATAGGAACTGATGGCCTCGTCGAAACGATCGCCGCCGATGCGGATGGACTCGGAATAGACCACGCCATTGAGCGAGATGATGGCGATCTCGGAGGTACCACCACCGATGTCGACAACCATCGAACCCTGCGCCTCTTCCACCGGCAGCCCGGCCCCGATGGCCGCGGCCATGGGTTCCTCGATCAGGAAGACTTCACGGGCACCGGCGCCCTCGGCGGATTCCTTGATGGCGCGACGCTCTACCTGCGTGGACATGCAGGGAACGCACACCAGGACCCGGGGGCTCGGCGTCAGGAAGGTGCTCTGATGCACCTTGCGGATAAAGTACTGGAGCATCTGCTCGGTCACGGTGAAGTCGGCGATGACGCCGTCCTTCATCGGACGAATGGCGGTGATGTTTCCGGGGGTGCGGCCCAGCATGCGCTTGGCATCGGCGCCGACCGCAGCAACGCTGCGCATGTTGCCGGACTGCCGAATCGCGACCACGGAGGGTTCATCCAGGACGATCCCGCGATGACGCACATAGATGAGCGTATTGGCCGTCCCCAGGTCGATCGACAGATCGCTGGAAAACACACCTCGTAAACGTTTGAACATGGATAAAGATACCTAGTGCAGACCGGAAACCCTGTGCGGACGCAAACGGTATCACTGACCCCCCCTAGCGGCAAGCGTGATGCGCGTCTCCCTTGACCGGCAAGACCTGCCCGACGACGCGCGAATGTGGTACCTTCTGCGGTCATTTCATGGACCCCTTCCGTCGAGGAATTGATCATGGCGCTTGAACACGCCGAGGTCCTCCGTGCCGCTCACCTGGCCCGGATCGACCTTTCTGAGAATGACGCAGCCCACTATCACGACGATCTCGGCCGGATCCTGGAGATGGTCGATCAGCTCCAGGCGCTCGACACCGAAGGCGTCGCCCCGCTGGCTCACCCCCTCGATGCCACCCAGCGCCTGCGCGCCGACGAGGTCACCGAGAACGACCAGCGCGAGCACTTCCAGCGCTGCGCTCCCCAGGTCGAGAATGGCCTGTACCTGGTGCCGCGGGTCGTCGAGTGACCCCGCGCCCCACCCTTCTCGACATTGGATTCACGCATACAGGGAGCCAGGCCCATGCATGACAGGACACTGACCGAGATCAGCCAGGCGCTCGACGCCGGCGAGATCTCCAGTCGCGAGCTGACCCAGGATCTGCTCGGACGCATCGACCGCCTCGACGGCACACTCAACAGCTTCGTCAGCGTCACCGCCGACCAGGCGCTCGAGGCCGCCGAGGCCGCCGACCGGGCCCGCGCCCGCGGCGAAGCCGGCCGCCTGACCGGCGTGCCGCTGGCACTCAAGGACATCTTCTGCACCCAGGGGGTCAAGACCAGCTGCGGCTCGAAGATGCTCGACAACTTCGTCGCCCCCTACGACGCCACCGTGGTGGAAAAGCTCAAGGCCGCCGGCACGGTCAGCCTGGGCAAGACCAACATGGACGAATTCGCCATGGGCTCCTCCAACGAGTCGAGCTTCTATGGCCCGGTCAAGAACCCCTGGGATCTTGACGCCGTCCCCGGCGGCTCCTCCGGCGGCAGCGCCGCCGCTGTCGCCGCGGGCCTGGTGCCGGCGGCGCTGGGTACCGATACCGGCGGCTCGATCCGCCAGCCGGCAGCCTTCTGCGGCATCACCGGGCTCAAGCCGACCTATGGCCGGGTCTCGCGCTACGGCATGATCGCCTACGCCTCGAGCCTCGATCAGGGCGGCCCCATGGCCCGCAGCGCCGAAGACTGCGCCCACCTGCTCAACGTCATCGCCGGCCACGACGTGCGCGACTCCACCAGCGTGGCCCGCGGTGTTCCTGACTACACCGAGGAGCTCAGCGCGCCGCTGTCCGGCCTCAAGATCGGCCTGCCCAAGGAATACTTCGGCGACGGCCTCGATGCCGGCGTCAACCAGGCCATCGGCGAAGCGATCAAGGTCTACGAATCGCTCGGCGCCAGCGTGCGCGAGGTCAGCCTGCCCCACACCGCCTACGCCATCCCGGCCTACTACGTGATCGCACCGGCGGAGGCCTCCTCCAACCTGTCGCGCTACGACGGCGTGCGCTTCGGCCATCGCTGCGACAACCCCGAAGACCTCATCGATCTGTACAAGCGCTCCCGCGCGGAGGGCTTCGGCGAGGAGGTCAAGCGACGCATCCTGATCGGCACCCACACCCTGTCCGAAGGCTTCTTCGACGCCTACTACAAGAAGGCCCAGCAGGTTCGCCGACTGATTCGACAGGACTTCCTCGATGCCTTCGAAGAGGTCGATGTGCTGATGGGCCCCGCCGCGCCGACCCCGGCCTTCGACCTGGGCGCCCAGAAGGACCCGGTCTCGATGTACCTGCAGGACATCTACACCATCGCCGTCAACCTGGCGGGCATCCCCGGCATCAGCGTTCCGGCGGGCTTTGCCGGCAAGCGCCCGGTGGGCCTGCAGATCCTCGGCACCCACTTCGCCGAGACCCGTCTGCTCAACGTGGCACACCAGTTCCAGCAGGCCACCGACTGGCATTTGAAGCGTCCCGAGATGACCGAGGAGAACTCCTGATGCAGTGGGAAACCGTCATTGGTCTCGAGGTGCACGTCCAGCTCGCGACCCGCTCCAAGATCTTTTCCGGCTCCTCCACCGCCTTCGGTGCCGAGCCCAACACCCAGGCCAATGCCGTTGACCTGGGCCTGCCCGGCGTGCTGCCCGTGCTAAACGAGCAGGCGGTGGCGATGGCGTTGAAATTCGGCCTCGGCATCCACGCCGAGATCCCCGAGGTATCGGTGTTCGATCGCAAGAACTACTTCTACGCCGACCTGCCCAAGGGCTACCAGACCAGCCAGATGTACCATCCCATCGTCGGCGCCGGCGAAGTGGAAATCTGCCTGGAGGACGGCGAGAACAAGATCATCCGGGTGCACCACGCCCACCTCGAGGAAGACGCCGGCAAGTCGCTGCACGAGGACTTCCACGGCATGACCGGCATCGACCTGAACCGGGCCGGCACGCCGCTGCTGGAGATCGTCTCGGAGCCGGACATGCGCTCGACCAAGGAGGCGGCGGCCTACCTCAAGGCGATCCACTCCATCGTCACCTATCTCGGCATCTCCGACGGCAACATGGCCGAAGGCTCGATGCGCTGTGACGTCAACGTCTCGGTCAGACCCAAGGGACAGCAGGAATTCGGCACCCGTGCCGAGATCAAGAACGTCAACTCCTTCCGCTTTGTCGAGCGCGCCATCGCCTACGAGGTCGAGCGTCAGATCGAGCTGATCGAGGACGGCGGCAAGGTGGTGCAGGAAACCCGCCTTTACGACCCCGAGGCCGACGAGACCCGCAGCATGCGGACCAAGGAAGAAGCCAACGACTATCGCTACTTCCCCTGCCCCGACCTGCTTCCGGTGGTGCTCGACTGCGCCTACGTCGAGCACCTGCGCGAGAGTCTTCCCGAGCTGCCCGCCGAGAAGCGCGCGCGCTTCCAGAGCGAGCTGGGACTGTCCGCCTACGACGCTGGCGTGCTGTCGGCCAGCCGCGAGATGGCCGAGTACTTCGAGCAGGTCAAGGACATCTGTGGCGACGCCAAGCAGGCCGCCAACTGGGTCCAGGGCGAGCTGTCCGGCGCGCTCAACCGTGACGGACTGGACATCTCCGATAGCCCGGTCAGCGCCGAGCAGCTCGGCGGCCTGGTCAAGCGAGTGATCGACTCGACCATCAACGGCAAGGCCGCCAAGCAGGTGTTCCAGGCGCTGTGGAACGGCGAAGGCGAAAGCGCCGACGCCATCATCGAGGCCAAGGGCCTGAAGCAGGTCACCGACACCGGCGCCATCGAGGCCATGGTCGACCAGGTGATCAGCGACAGCCCCGCCCAGGTGGCCCAGTACCGTGACGCCGAGCCCGACAAGCGCGGCAAGATGATCGGCTACTTCGTCGGCCAGGTGATGAAGGCCTCACGCGGCACCGCCAACCCCCAGCAGGTCAACGCCCTGCTCAAGGAAAAGCTCGACGCCCTGTGCTGATGGGCGCTACGGCGACCACCGGCGATGGCAGCGCCATCGCCGGCTTCCACTGGCTTTACCCAAGGAACCCGCGATGTCGGACGATGTCGGTACCCGCCTGAGGGCCCTGCGAAACCTGCGCAACATCTCCCAGCGCGAGCTGGCCAAGCGCTGCGGGGTGACCCATTCCAGCCTGTCGCTGATCGAACAGGGCAAGGTCAGCCCCTCGGTCAGCTCGCTGAAAAAGATCCTCGACGCCATCCCGATGAGCGTCGGCGACTTCTTCACCATGGATCTGGAGAGCAAGAACCAGGTGTTCTACAGCGCCGACGAACTGACCGACATGGGCAGCGGCGACGTGGTGTTCAAGCTGGTGGGCGCCAACCGCGAGTCACGCGCCCTGTCGTTTCTGATCGAGACCTACCCCCCGGGTACCGATACCGGCCGCGAGATGATCACCCACCAGGGCGAGGAAGCCGGGGTGGTGCTCGAGGGCGAGATCGAGATCACCATCGGTGCCGAGACCCGGGTGCTGGGTGCCGGCGAGGCGTACTACTTCGACACCAACGTGCCCCACCGCTTTCGCAACCCCAGCGAGACCCTCTGTCGGCTGGTCAGCTGCACCACCCCAGCGCGAGCCTTCTAGCGAGCGGCGAATACCGTGGCGTCGGCTTAGCGGCGCCCGCCCAGTTCCTGCCATCTGGTCAGTTGCACCACGCCTACGCGAGCCTTCCAGCGTCGATCGGACACCGGCGTCGACTCATAGGCACGGCCCGTCCCGAAAACCACAAAAAAGGCCACGCAAGGCGTGGCCAATCAGGGAGTCATCTCCCATCAGTGCGCGTTGATGACATCGGACCGGAAGTCTAGCTCAAAGCGATCCAGACGCTCTTGAGTTCGGTGTATTCGGCCAGCGAGTGGTGCGACTTGTCGCGGCCATTGCCGGACTGTTTGACCCCGCCGAAGGGCACGCTCTGATCCCCGCCTGCCCAGTTGTTGACGAACACCTGGCCCGACTGCAGACGACGACTGACCCGCATGATGCGGTCGACGTCCTGACTCCACACCCCGGCGGCCAGCCCATAGACCGAGTCGTTGGCCAGGGCGATGGCCTGCTCTTCGCTGTCGAAGCCGAACACCGACAGCACCGGGCCAAAGATCTCTTCACGCCCGATCGTCATGTCCTCGGTGACACCGTCGAACACCGTCGGCTGGATGAACAGCCCCGGCCCGTCGAGCGCCTCGCCGCCGGCACGCAGCCGTCCGCCTTCTTCCTGCCCCTGGCGAATGAAGTCGAGGATGCGGCGGTGCTGGGTCGCATCGACAATCGCCCCCATGAAGCTCGACGGGTCCAGCGGATCCCCCGGCTGCATCGACTCGGCCGCCGCCAGCAGGTGCTCGATAAAGGCCTCGCGCACACTGTTCTCGACCAGCAGCCGCGAACCGGCGATACACACCTCCCCCTGGTTATGGAAGATCGCCTCGGCGGCGTGGTGCGCCACCTGCGCGAGATTCCTGCAGTCGGCGAACACCAGATTGGGGCTCTTGCCACCGCACTCCAGATAGACCCGCTTGAGGTTGGACTGCCCGGCGTACTGCATCAGCTGCTTGCCGACCGCGGTGGAGCCGGTGAAGGCCAGACAGTCGACGTCCATCGACAGCGCCAGCGCCTTGCCCACGGTGTGACCATAGCCCGGCAACACCTGCAGCACGCCGCGTGGCAGGCCGGCCTCCTGGGCCAGAGCAGCCAGACGAAGCGCCGACAGTGGCGACTTCTCCGATGGCTTGAGGATGACGCTATTGCCGGCGGCCAGGGCCGGTGCGATCTTCCAGGCGGTCATCATCATCGGGAAGTTCCAGGGCACGATGGACGCCACCACCCCGATCGGCTCGCGCAGCACCAGCGCGAGCGCCTCTTCGCCGGTGGGCGCGACCTCGCCATAGAGCTTGTCGATGGATTCGGCCTGGTGACGCATCGCACCGATGGCGCCGGCCATGTCACCCAGCGCGCTGGTGATCGGCTTGCCCATGTCCAGGGTATCGAGCAGCGCCAGTTCGTCGCGGTGGGCCTCCATCAGCTCGGCCAGCCGCAGCAGCACCCGCTTGCGCCGGGTCGGCGCCAGGCGCGACCATTCACCACCATCGAAGGCGCGCCGGGCGTGGGCAACCGCCAGCTCGGCATCGGCCTGATCACAGCTTGCGACCCGCGCCAGTACTTCCCCCGTGGCGGGGTTGATGGTCTCGAAGGTCTCGCCGCTGGCGGCGTCGACGAAGCGATCATCGATATAGGCGCGGGTTTCCAGCCGCGCCGTCAGGGTGTCGGCCAGGGCCTGCCAGCCAGCCTTGTCGAGGGGACGACTCATGCATCAGCCTCCTCGGCGGCGGTGATCTCGACGCCCTGGGCGGTCAGCCGGCGCAGCGTCTCGTCCAGCGCCTCCCGGGCCAGACGCACCAGTTCGTCGATTTCATCGTGGCTGATCACCAGGGGCGGTGAAATGACCATGGTGTCTCCCACCGAGCGCATCACCAGGCCTGTCTCGAAGCAGATATCGCGACACAGGTTGCCCACCGCCAGCGACTTGTCGAAGCGCTTGCCGCTGTCCTTGTCGGCGACGATCTCCAGGGCGCCGATCAGACCCAGCGAGCGCGCCTCGCCGATCAGAGGGTGGGACTCCAGGGACTTCCAGCGCGTCGCCAGGTAAGGCCCCAGATCATCACGCACCCGCTCGACCACGCCTTCGGCCTGCATCAACTCAAGGTTCTTGAGCGCTACCGCGGCGCACACCGGATGCCCCGAGTAGGTGAAGCCGTGGTAGAACTCGCCGCCCTCGTCGATCAGGGTGTCGGCGACACGATCACCGACCAGCACCCCACCGATCGGCAGGTAGCCAGAGGACAGCCCCTTGGCGATCGGCATCAGGTCGGGCTTGAGGTCGTAGTGGACGCTGCCGAACCACTCGCCCAGACGGCCGAAACCACAGATCACCTCGTCGACCACCAGCAGAATCTGGTGGCGCTCGAGCACCTCCTTGATCGCCGGCCAGTAGCTGTCCGGGGGAATGATGGCGCCGCCGGCACCCTGTACCGGCTCGGCGATAAAGGCCGCGACCTTGTCGGACCCCAGCTCCTGGATACGCGCCTCGAGCGCCTCGGCGCAGGCACGACCGAAGGCCTCCGGGGTCTGATCACGCCCTTCGCCGAACCAGTAAGGCTGACGGATGTGGGTAATACCCGGCACACAGGGACCACCCTGTTCATGCATCGGCGCCATGCCGCCCAGGCTCATGCCGGCCACGGTGGAGCCGTGATAGCCGTTTTCGCGACCGATGATCCACTGCTTTTCTGGCTGGCCCTTGAGCGCCCAGTAGCGACGCACCATCCGCAGCACGGTGTCGTTGGCCTCGGAGCCGGAACCGGTGAAGAACACCCGGTTCATGTGCGCCGGTGCCAGTCGACACAGGGTCTCGGCAAGCTCCACCGCCGGTGGATGAGTGGTCTTGAAGAAATTGTTGTAGTAAGGCAGCTGTGTGAGCTGCTCGCTGGCGGCGTCCACCAACTCCTGACGCCCATAGCCGAGGTTGACGCACCAGAGCCCCGCCATGCCATCGAGGATGCGATGCCCATCCGCGTCCTGGATGTAGACCCCCTCGGCGTCAACGATGATACGACTGCCTTCCTCCCCGAGCGCCTTGAAGTCGGTGAAGGGGTGCAGATGGTGTTCGCGATCGAGCTCTTTGAGCCGTGCGGCGCCTGGCGAGGTCATGGCCAAGTCTCCCGATATTGGTGAGTTGCTTTGTTATGGTTTACTCAACATAACCACCCTTCTCATGAAAGCCAAGCCCAGCGCAGCATTTCCTTAGAAAAAAACCATAAGTAACTGATTATCGGTTTACTACCATCGTACAATGTCGATATTTTTTATTTTTAGCCACAAAAAAAATTGACAACCACCGACCAAACGACCAACTTTCATTGACGCCAAACGGCGCTCTCCACACCTTCCAACAACAACCGGGGCCACCATGAAACCACCATGTCCTTCGCCGACGGGCCGGCGAAAAACCCGATGCGCGCCTTTGCTCTTGCTGTCGCTCTTGCTGCTGTGGGCGAGCCTTTCCACCGTCCAAGCAGCACCCCAGCTGAGCGGCCCGGACATCCTGCTCGAAGGGGTCGCCACCGACGTCCAGGCCAGCGGGCTTGATCCCGACCGCCCCTGGCACATCGACGACGGCACTCGCCGCCATCCGCTCGAGGTCGACGCAGACGGGGTCGCGACGCTCAGCCTGACCGTCACCGACGGCCCACGCACCCTGTCGCTTTACGACGCCTCCAACACCCCCGCCGCCACCCTCGAACTCGACCCTGTTCCCGCCTGGCTCTCGCTACTGCCTGCCCTGACCGCCATCACCCTGGCGCTGGCCTTCCGCCAGGTCATCCTGGCGCTGTTTGCCGGGCTGTTGCTCGGCGGCTGGGTGCTCCACGGCATGAACGCCGGCGCCCTGCTCGGCGCCTTCGGTGACTCGGTCAACGTCCACGTGCTGTCCGCCGCCAGCGACAGCGACCATATGTCGATCGTGTTGTTCTGCCTGCTGATCGGCGGCATGGTCGGCATCATCTCGCGCAACGGCGGCACCCGCGGCATCGCCGAGCGCATCGCGCGAGTGATCCGTGGACGACGCCAGGCGCAGAATTCCACCGCACTTTTGGGTCTGGCCATCTTCTTCGACGACTACGCCAATGCCCTGATCGTCGGCAACACCATGCGCCATATCACCGACCGCGTGAGGATCTCGCGAGCCAAGCTGGCCTACCTGGTGGACAGTACCGCCGCACCGGTGTCCGCGATCATGCTGGTGACCACCTGGATCGGCTTTCAGGTCGGGCTGATCAGCGAGGCGATGGATGCCATCGATGACTGGAACGAGTCCGCCTACTCGGTGTTCGTCAACGCCATTCCCTACAACGCCTACCCGATCCTGGCGCTCGCCTTCGTCTTCCTGGTGGCCTGGAGCGGTCGTGACTTCGGCCCCATGCTCACCGCCGAGCGCAAGGCACTGTCCGAGCCCGGCGCCCGCCAGGCAATGAGCAGCCGGGAAGCCATCGTCGAGGAAGCCGACATCCCCACCAAGGAAGGCATTCCCACCCGGGCGCTGAACGCGGTGATACCAATGATCGTGCTGGTGGCGATCACCCTGGGCGGGATCTACGCCACCGGTCTCGCTGCCCTCGGCGCCGGCGACCATCAGCTGCGCGACATCTTCGGCGAGGGCGACTCCTTCAGCGCCATGATGTGGGGTTCGCTGGCGGCCTGCGTGACGGCGGTGATCATGACCCAGGCGCAGCGACTGATGAGCATGACCGAAACCGCCCACTACTGGTTCGAGGGCGTCAAGTCGATGCTGCTGCCGATCACCATCCTGATGATGGCCTGGGCCCTGGCCAGCGTGAACGAGGACCTGCACACCAGTGACTTTCTGGTCACGGTGCTGGGCGATAGCCTGTCACCGCAGTGGATGCCGGCGGTGATCTTTGGCCTGGCCGGCTTCACCGCCTTCGCCACCGGTTCGTCATGGGGTGTCATGGGCATCATGATGCCGCTGGTGGTACCGCTGGCCTGGGCCGTACTCGAGCACAATGGCATGGCCGGCACCGCCGAAGGCATGCCGCTGCTGTACGCCTCGGTGGCGGGAGTACTGGCCGGCGCGGTGTGGGGCGATCATTGCTCGCCGCTGGCCGAGACCACCCTGCTTGCGGCCATGGCCAGCGGCTGTGATCTGATCGACCACGTCAGGACGCAGCTACCCTACGCCATGCTGGTCGGCATCGTGGCGCTGCTGTTCGGCGCACTCGGCACCGGTTTCGGCCTGCCCTGGTGGCTGGGCCTGGCGGGAGGCGTCGCCACCCTGACCGCGGTGCTGTTCACCCTGGGCCAGCGCGCGACCGCGGCAACGAAGGTAGCGACGTCCAGCGACGCCAGCTCCTGAGCGCCTCCGGGCGCTGGCTCGCCAGCGCCCGCTCCGTCCAGCGTGACGAATTACTACCATCACAACGACAGCGCCGCCCTCCTGGGGCGGCGCTTTCGTTGGGACGACTTGAGGTGTTGTGACGACGTTGACAAAGGGTGCCAGCACGACGTGGTGACCCTGTGACTACGGCACCGCTGCCATCTGCTAAGTGATGGGTCGCCAGGAGGCCTGGGGCGATGACCCCGTCGCAGGCTTACTCCTGCTCTTTCATCATCTCCTGACGTTTTTCGGTGGCGGCCGCACTGCCTTCGAGCAGTTCGGCGTTGTAGCCATCCATCTTGCCCTCGGCATTGCCCGGGTCCGAGGAGCCCTCGAGCATTTCCTGACGCTTCTCGGTAGCCGCGGCGGACCCTTCCAGCAAGGTCTCGTTGGTCTGATCCATCATGCCTTCACCGGGCTGAGAAGTGGCCGCCTGCTCTTCCATTTCCTGGCGATGCTCATCCTGGGCACTAGACTCCGCCAGGGCCGTCGCCGCGCTCAGAGACAGCAGCGAACCCGCAAGCACCAGCATCAAAGACGAACGCTTGATCACCATGGTCTTCTCCTTCGATTCCTTGAGAGGGGGCATCCAACTGCGAGCATCAGGGGCGATCCTCACCGTTTGAGCATAGAAGGATCTCTATGCCTGTCGAGGCAGCGGACAGCTTTTCCCCTCCGACAGTGGTAAGTCGGCACAGTATTCATCGAAGCAGGCAGAACACAGCGTCAAACACACCGCCTGGCTGACGTCATTGCCCAACTCGGCACGACGCCGACGCCCAGGACATTAGGCGCTGTCCGAAAAGTCGACGAGCGAAGGTTAGACAAGGCAAAAATCGGTGAGAAAGCGCAGTTTACGGGGTGTAAATGAGCATTTTGATCCGATTTTTAACGCCGTATTACCGAGTGCAGGCACTTTTCAGACAAGCCCTAGTGCGTCGCACAGGCAGCAGCAAAGCCCTTGAAGATGGCGTCATACAGCGGATGGGACTGGGGCTCCCACTCCGGATGCCACTGCACCGCCAGGGTGAACCCCGGCGCGTCAGCCACCGAGATGGCCTCCACCAGCCCGTCCGGCGCCAGCGCCTCGACGCGCAGCCCCTCACCAAGTCGATCGACACCCTGCTGATGCAGCGAGTTGACCCGGGCGCTGGCCTCGGGGTAAAGCGCGGCCAGACGGCCGCCTGGCTGAATCTCGAGGTCGTGTACCGGCGCATACTGCTCGGCCTTTTTACCCTCCGGCTCGCGGTGATCGAGCCGCCCCGGCACCCGCTGCACCGCCTGGTGCAGGCTGCCGCCGAAGGCCACGTTGAGCTCCTGAAATCCTCGACAGATGCCCAGGAGCGGCAATTGCTGCTCCAGCGCCAGCGGCACCCAGCTCATGGCGGCGGCGTCGCGATCCACGTCGTCCCGGGTATTCTCCGGTTCGCGTTCAGCACCGTAGCGCTCGGGCAGTACGTTGGTGTAGCTGCCGGTCAGCACCAGTCCATCGAGGCGCGCCAGCAGCGCCCGGGCATCTTCCTGACCCTGCCCTTGCCACACCGGCAGCATGATCGGTTCAAGACCGTAGTCACGCAGGGCGCGCAGATACTTGTCGGTCACCATGTGGGCCGGGTGACCCTCGACCTCTCGACGGCAGGCGATGACGCCAACCAGCGGACGATTGTTCATCGAACTCCTCGCAGCTCTATCCGTTGTTATGGTTTCCTCAACATACCTTGGTCGGATTTTCTTGCCAAGCCCGACGCGGAAAATCTTGACAGAAAGACTAACAACAATTTGTTTTTATTGCCTTTTATAAAACTAAAGACCGCTCGACTCCTCGACATGCCCCTCACCTCTACGCGTAAATAATTTGACACCATGGCCCGGTCAGCGAAACACTAGCCACATCACAACGAACCAACAAAAGGTGACAGCATGGGCACCCCCAGCGTCGACGAAGCTCGCGACTTTCTGGCCCGACATCCCGAGGTCGACAGCGTAGACCTGCTGATCAGCGACATGAACGGAGTGCTGCGCGGCAAGCGCATCCCCCGTGACAACCTCGAAAAGGCCTACGTAAGCGGCATCCAGCTCCCCGGCTCGGTGTTCGCCCTCGACATCACCGGCAATACCGTCGAGGAAACCGGGCTGGGGCTCGACATCGGCGATCGCGATCAGGTCTGCCGCCCCATTCCCGGCACCCTGATGGTCACGCCCTGGCAGCGCAAGGGACGCCAGGCGCAACTGCTGATGAACATGCGCGATGACCAGGACGGCCCCTTCTTCGCCGATCCCCGCAACGTGCTGGCGCGCCAGGTCGAGCGACTGGCCGAGCGCGGCCTCAAGGCGGTGGTCGCGCTGGAGCTCGAATTCTATCTGGTCGATCGCCAACGCGACGAGATGGGTATGGCCCAGCCCTGCCGTTCCCCGGCCAGCGGCGAGCGGGCGAGCGATAGCCAGCTATATTCGATCAACGAACTCGACGAGTACGCCGACTTCCTCGAGGAGGTGCACGCCGCCGCCCAGCTACAGCAACTGCCGCTGGACACCGCGCTCAAGGAGTGCGCCCCGGGGCAGTTCGAGATCAACCTGATCCACGGCGATGACGTGATGAAGGCCTGCGACAGCGCGGTGCTGCTCAAGCGCCTGATCAAGGGCGTGGCACTGCGCCACGGCTTCGAGGCCACCTTCATGGCCAAGCTGTACGGCGGCGAGGCCGGCAACGGCATGCACGTCCACATGAGCCTGATCGACGAAAGCGGCGACAATGTCTTCGCCGACAGCGATGGTGACCCGCTGGGGACCCCTGCCTTGCGTCATGCCATCGGTGGCCTGATGGAGCTGATGCCTGCTTCGATGGCGCTGTTTGCGCCCAATCTGAACTCCTTCCGACGTTTCCAGCCCGGCCTCTATGTGCCGATGACGCCGACCTGGGGCTACGATAACCGCTCGGTGGCACTGAGAATCCCCTCTGGAGCCAACGCCGCCCGCCGGGTAGAACATCGAGTAGCCGGAGCCGATGCCAACCCCTATCTGCTGCTGGCCACCCTGCTGGCCTCGGTCTGTCACGGTCTGGAAACCGCTGCCTCGCCGGGGGAGCCCGTCACTGGTAACGCCTACCGCCAGTACGAGCCCACCCTGACCAACAGCTGGTCAAAGGCCCTCGACCTGCTGGAGCACAGCGAACCACTCGGGGAAGCCTTCGGCCAGGCGTTTCTCAAGGTGTTTCTGGCCAACCGTCGCGCCGAGCGCGAACTGGCCATGCAAAGCGTCAGTCGCCTGGAGTACGACTGGTACCTGCGCCACGTCTGAGCGCGGGAAATCACGACGCTATCGCCCCGGACTCCCGTACCGGGCAGGGACGCCCTGTGCGCTCGCCCGGCACGAACGCAAGACCGCAAGACCGCAAGACCGCAAGACCGCAAGACCACTGGGCCCCGTCCGAAAAGTCGGCGAGCGAAGGTTAGACAAGGCAAAAATCGGTGAGACAGCGCAGTTTACTAGCAGTAAATGAGCATGTTGATCCGGTTTTTAACGCCGTATTACCGAGCGCAGGCACTTTTCAGACACGCCCTGAGCCACACCCGATATAACTCACAGCAATCACGGGTACCCTCTCATGACAACCACAACGCCCCTTGTCATCGATCCAGGCCTCGCACTGGAGGTGACGCCATGACCCAGACCAACGCACCGTCCACCCATCCCTTCGCCCCCGGCAAGCCCAGCCAGAAGGGCAAGGGTCGCACCTTTGCCATGGTCGCAGGACTTATTGCCCTGGTGGCCGGCCTGACCGTCCACCACGAAGCCGGCACCCCCTTCGGCTGGATCAGCCTGGTGCCTTCGCTGATCGTGCTGGTGGTGGCGATTGCCACCCACAGGACCCTGGAGGCCCTGGCCATCGGCGCGCTGTCCGGACTTATCCTGATCGAGCCGAGCGACTATATCGGTGCCCTGGCCGACGTCTCGCTGTCGGTCATGATGAACGAGACCATCGCCTGGCTGATCCTGGTATGCGGCCTGATGGGTGGCTTTATCGCCATGCTCGAGAAGTCCGGCTGTACCCTGAGCTTCAGCCACTTCATGAGCCGCCTGGTCAAGACCCGCCGTCAGTCACTGCTGTGCACTGCGGTACTGGGACTCCTGATCTTCATCGACGACTACCTCAATGCGCTGGCGACCTCGGCGGCGATGAAGCGGTTGACCGACCGTTTCGGCGTATCGCGGGAAAAGCTTGCCTATATCGTCGACTCCACCGCCGCCCCGATCTGCGTCCTGGTGCCGATCTCGACCTGGGCGGTGTACTTTGCCGAACTGCTGGAAACCAACGGCGCCACCGATGGCCCCGGCATGTGGCTGTACATCCAGTCGATTCCCTACATGCTGTATGGCTGGGTCGCCATGGGCCTGGTCTTTCTGGTGGCCATGAGCATCGTGCCTGACCTTGGCCCGATGAAGACCGCCGAGGCCCGCGCCCGCGCCGGTCAGACGATTCCCGACGGCGCCCCGGATGAGCCGCTTGGCGACGACACCCCGCGTGGCAACCCCTGGCTTGGCCTGTTCAACTTCGTCGCCCCGATGGCGGTGCTGATCGGCGCCAGCGCCTACTTCGAGATCGACCTGCTCAAGGGCGTAATCGCCGCCACCCTGTTCACCATCGTGCTGTTCCTGGTGCAGCGCCTGTCCACCTTCTCGAGCCTGATGGACTCGATCATGGACGGCTTTCGCACCATGATGCTGCCGCTGGCCATCGTCGCCGTTGGCTTCGTGCTCAAGGAGGTCAACGACCAGCTCGGCATGACCCAGTTCATGATCGACGCCCTGGCGCCCTACATCACCCCGGCGCTGCTGCCGGCCATCGTCTTCATCTCCATGGCGGTGGTGGTGTTCGCCACCGGATCGTCCTGGGGCGTGTTCGTGATCTCGATCCCCATCGTGATCCCGATGGCCGCCCATATGGAGGTGTCGATGCCGCTGGTGGTGGGCGCCCTGCTGTCGGCCTCGAGCTTCGGCAGCCACGCCTGCTTCTTCTCGGACTCCTCGGTACTGTCATCCCAGGGCAGCGGCGTCCTGCCGATGCAGCACGCCCTGACCCAACTGCCCTACACCCTGATCGGGGCAACCGTCACCAGCCTCGGCTTCGTGGCGCTGGGCTACGCGCTGGTGTAACGAAACCGGGAGCGCAATGCGCTCCCGGTTTTCGTATCGCGACACACGCCTAGATCGAAGAAAGACCGTACTTGTCGAGTAGCTCCACCAGCATCCTGCCGCTATTTACCCGGTGCTCCCGGTGGTGGTCCCTGGCGGCGATGACGTCACCATTCTGAATGGCCTGGACAACGGCCCGATGGTCGTTGTTCGATGACGTCGGCCGTGGCCGTAGTCCCAGGGTCAACATGCGCACACGGTGGGACTGATCCCAATAGGTGTTGACGATGGTGGCGATGCGGCGATTGCCGCACAACTCCACCAGCAGCAGATGGAATCGCTCGTCCGCCGCTGCCCAGCGGGTCAGGTCGTCATCGGCCAGGGCGTCGTCCATCTCATCCACAGAATCCATCAACTGGCCGAGCTCTTGGTCGGATAATCCACGTCGTGCCAGCAACTCGACCGCCTGGGTCTCGAGCGCCGTCAACACATCGTATATCTCGACCATATCCTCGGCCGATACCGGCAACACTCGCATTCCGTGGCGCGGCCTGATTTCCACCAGCCCTTCATTGGCCAGCCGAATCATTGCCTCTCGAACGGGCGTCCGGCTCATGTCGAGCAGTTCCGCCAACTCCTTCTCGAGGCGGAAGGATCCCGAGGAAAACTCGTTGTCGAGTATCCGACGCTTTATCTCGTAGTACGCCTTTTCCGGCAGCGACAGCTTGTCCCCCGGAGGCCCCTCGCCCCTGCTCGCCGGCATGGATCGAGAAGACGTGTCTCTTGAGTTCATCGCTGCAAATCCTCAGCTTCCACAGACGTCACTGGACACACGAAGCCGCCTGCCTTCTCTGGCAGAGGTGTAGACAGCCTCTTCGATGTTCATGTTGGCGAGATAGTCAGACGCGGTATTTGCCAACCTCGACCGCCCCATCAGGCCATCCACCACATGGCGGCTGAACCGATAGACGCAGTCCCCGCCAAAACCGTGATCCACCCACTCATAGTCGATATCCTGCCACAGATTCTCCCCGTGCCTTCTGTAACCCAGGGTGCCATCGCCTCTCAGCACCAGCACACCCTCGCTTCCTTCGATGGTCATTTCGCCCATGGTCAGCCGCTGGTTTTCGGCGCAGTGATCGGACAGGCGGTTGCCATCCAGAACGGCGCGAACGCCACCGGCACACTCCATGATGACATGCCCCGCATCCTCACCGGCGATAGCCGGGTTGAGGCGCCTCAGTTCGGCATAGACAGCGGACACCTCGCCGAAGAGATAGCGAAAGGTGTCGATCCAATGTATCCCGGTCTCGTGGATCAGAAACCGCTCCATCTTCTGAAAGTACGGCTGCCTCTCCAGATAGGCCTGCGGCCCCTGTCCATCTCCAGGGCGCAGCCGGAACGTCGCCTGATAGATCTGCCCCAGCCTGCCCGCGGCGATCTGCCGCTGGATCTCTTCGTACCAGGGCTGAAACCGGACGTTTTCATGAACGATCAGTTCGATCCCGCTTTGCTCGGCCAGGGCGGCGGCTTGGCGCGCCTCCTCCAGGCTTTTGCAGAACGGCTTCTGGCAGATCACGTTCACCCCGCGCTCCGCCGCCAGGCGGATCAAGGCCAGGTGTGAAGAGGGCGGCGTGATGATATCCAGCACGTCGGCGCGCGCTTCCTCCAGCATCGCCAGGACATCCGAGTAGACCTCCCAGCCCCCATGACGCTTGGCCACCTCCCGAGCACGAGAGGTGTCCTGATCACACACGCCCACCACCTGAACCTCGGGGATGCGTGACCAGGCATCATATTGAAACTGGCTGAAGTATCCGGCGCCAACCGCCGCCACCCTTAGCTTTTCCATCAACAACCTACCTCCTGCGACCTGCCATTGTGAGCGGCGCACCACCCAACCATCAAAAGCTACTGGGTCGGAAGCTCGACCAGCTGGGCCATGACCGCCTCGAACACAGCGGTCGTACCGGCATCCCCACCCAGCTCACAGGTCACCAGGGTGCCAGTGGCAAAGGCAGCGTCCACGGCTTCTCGCAGCAACTTGCCTGCCTTCAGCGCCGGTTCACAGTCGTGCTTCTCTCCCAGCCACTCCAGCATCATCACACCGGACAGCACCATGGCCGTTGGATTGGCGAGGCCCTTGCCAGCGATATCCGGCGCACTGCCATGGCATGGCTGAAAGACCGCGTGATCATCGCCGATGTCCGCGGAAGGCGCGTAACCCATGCCACCGATCAGACCGGCGCCCAGGTCGGACAGTATGTCGCCGAACATGTTCTCGGTGACCATCACGTCGAGATCCCAGGGCCTGGTGACCATGTTGAGCGCCGCCGCGTCCACGTACATGTGGTCGCAGTCGAGCTGCGGATGCGCCTTGGCCCTCTCGTCGAAGATCTTGCGGAAGAAGGCAAATGACTTGAACACATTGGCCTTGTCGACACAGGTCACCCTGCCCATCCCCCCCTGGGCCTGGCGGCTTTGTCCCAGCGCCAGGGTGAAGTCGAACAGTCGCTGACTCACATCCCGGGTGATGACCAGGGTATCGCGCGCTTCCTCGTCGCCCTTGATCTCGCCCCTGCCGTGAGACGCAAACAGGCCCTCGGTGGACTCGCGCACGATCACGAAATCGAGTTCGTGGGCGCTGGGGTTATTGAGCATCGGCTGAAGCCCGGCGATGGTGCGCACCGGCCTGACCCCGGCGTACAGGCCGAAACGGAAGCGGAAGTCGATCTGTGGCGAGATCTCGGTGCCATCCGGATAGCGAACGTCCGGCAGCCCCATGGCACCCAGCAGGATCGCATCGGCTTCATCGGCACGCTTCAACGAGGCCTCGGGAAGCGACTCCCCCGTATCCCTGAAGTGGGCGGCACCGGCAGGCAGCTCCTCGAAGCTCGCCGATACGCCCCCGACCCGCGCCATGGCTGCCTCCAGCAGCGTGACGCACGGCTTCATGATTTCCTGGCCAATGCCGTCACCGGGAAAGACAGCGATGGAAAAGTGGGTCTTGTTGGTCATTTGACAGCCTCTCGCTATTGTTGGTTGTTACTTGAAGAAGTCAGGCATCGGCGCCGGCGAGTGCCGAACGCAATCGGGTCAAGGGAGCACGCCAATGTATCGGCGCCACGCCGCGCACTGGCGCCTGAAACGAGGCAAGGCGGTCCCCCAGCAGGCAGCCAAGGTAAGCCCGATCGAGGTCACTGCCGCCAAATGCCAGGCTCGATACGTGACCGAGTCGACGACTGACGACGCCATCCAGGTGAGGGCGCCCCATCCGACCGGCGTCAAACGCCTCCTCCACTTGCTCGAGATAGGCCTCGTCGCTGTCTTCCAGCACGACACTCTGCTCCCCGGTCGGCGAGACCCGGATGACACGGTTGCTGACGATACTGGTGATCCAGGCCCCGCCTTCGACATCGAAGGTCACCCCATCGGGGAAGGTGCCAGGGCCGAACTCACAGACGGTCTGGCGCTCGCCGAGTCGTCCCTTTTCCTCCACGGAAAAACGGCTCAGCCGGCGGGCAAAGGTTTCATTGACGTAGAGCCACTGCCCATCGGGGTGCAAGGCGCACTCGTTGGTGTAACCCAGGCCATCGGCGACGATTCTGGCGTCACTGCCATCGGCGTTGGCCAGAGCAATAAAACCGTCGGCCACCGCCGCGCTGTATCCCTTGGCGCGGGGCTGCTGACGGGTACTGACGGTGATCCAGAGGCGGCCGGCGCCGTCTCGATGAACGAAGTTGGTGGGAGGCAGGGCGACACCGTCGATCTCGGTCACCAATGGCTCCAGGACGCCATCGACATGCAGCCGGAAGACGCCCCCCTGGTCTTCGCCCAGATGGGTCGCGATCACACCGCCGTCGTCTTCCAGAGCAATACCGTTGGGACGAAGCTGGAAGCCCTGCTGGTTCGACAGGATGCGAAGGGCCGGCGTGCGATCTGCATGACGGAAGATCGCCACGCCACCGCTGTCGGTCCAGTCTGCGGTCATCAGCAGGCCACTCGAATGTGTCAGCACGCACTCGGGCCGACTCAAGTCGCCACCGCTATAGTCCAGCGCTTCGAGTTCGATCATGTTGTTCCTGGGTCTCGTTGTTCTGTTCTTGCGTTGGTCAGCTTTCTTGTTGTTCCGGGATTTCGATGTTCCGGGGGACCGTATCCGTGGCCCTTTCACCAGCGTTTGACGACCAACTCGTTAACGTATACATTAACACATGCACAAAGCCGGTCAAGACCAGACCGCGTCAGCCACCCGGGCGACCGGCACAACAACAAGCGACGAGGAAGCCAAATGAAACGTCATGTCACGCCAGCCATCGCCCTGCTCATGGGGCTCTCCTTTCACGCAGCCGCCGCGGACTACCCCGAACGCGACATCACCAATGTGGTCGTGTGGTCGGCCGGCGGCGGCACCGATGTCGCAAACCGGGTCGTCAGTGCTGAAATGAATGCCTTCCTTCCCAGGCGCATCAACGTGGTCAACAAACCGGGCGGTGTCGCTGGCTCCATCGGCATGAGCCATGTCAGCAACCAGCCCGCCGACGGCTATACGTTGGCAGGTCTGTCCGAATCCAATGTCGCCGCGGCGGTCCAGGGCGGCTGGGAAAATACCTTCGACAGCTGGTACCCCTTCATCATCGGGGGATCACCGGATCTGATCTCCGTGGGCAGCAATTCGTCCTATACCACCCTGGAAGAACTGGTGGAGGCGGCCTCCAGCGGCGACGTCACCATCAAGGCAGCCGCGGGGGGCTCGGGCTCCGTTCATCACCTCAATCTGCTCGCCTTCGAGAAAGGCACAGGGGCAGATCTCAACTTCATTCCCTACCCGGGTTCCGCGCCGGGCCAGAACGCCGCCATCACGGGTGAAGTCAGCGTGGTCATCACCTCGCTTGCCGAGCAGCAGCAACTGATTGCGGCCAATCGACTTCGGCCCCTGGCGGTGCTGACCGATAGCCCGGTCGACATCGAGGGAACCGGTGAAATCCCCTCTGCCTTCGACAGCTATCCGCAGTTGAAGGAATATCTGCCTATTCGACAGACGATCGGTTTTGCCGTCCGCGACGATGCCCCGGAGGAGGTCAAGGAGACCCTTGAACAGGCGTTCGAGCAGGCACTGGAAACCGACGCGGTGAAACAGTGGGCAGAGGACAACTACTTCCAGTTGTCCGGCAAGACGGGAGAAGAAGCCTCGGAGGAATTCTCTCGACTCGAATCCCTCTTCTCATGGACGCTGTATGACCTCGAGTCTGCTTCCATCAATCCGGAGGAATTGAATATTCCAAGGCCCTGATCGCGACTTCTTCGTTCCCGATAACCGAAGGCCCGGAGGCAATCGTTGCCTCCGGGCATTTTCCGGGCCACGTCAATACCTCGTAGAACATCAGGTTCACTGGACACATCATGATTGACAGCAAACAGCTCCCTGAACCCGAGAATCAGGCAGGCGCCGCTTTCTCGGAGAACGACGAACTCATCCAGCGGCGACGCCGCGATTTCTTCACGAGCCTGGCACTGCTGCTGCTGGCATTCGCCATGCTCGCAAAATCCCTCACCTTCCCCATGACCGACAGCTACGGCGGTGTCACCAACGCCTGGTACGTTTCCCCCGCGCTGTTCCCCCTGTCGATCGCCGTCACCCTGGGGTTGGTGTCGCTGCTGTTGCTGCGACGCGCCATCCTCGATGGCGGCGCCAGACGCAGAGAGAGCGCCTCGAAGGGCCGATCGAAGGCGTCCTTTCCAGCATCTGCTTCCTGTCGTGTGGCCGTGATCATGGCCTTTATCGGTCTGTACGTTTACTCGTTCGTTCCCAGCGTCGATTTTGCACTGGCCAGCGCCCTCTTCCTCTTTCTCTTCATCACACCTTTCTATATCGAAAAGGTGGCTCTCATTCCCCTGACACTGGTCGGCGCCGTCATCGCTTGCGTGCTCATCACACTACTGAGCCATCGGCCAACATCTCAGCAGTACGCCCTGGATCTGGTAGCTATCGCCACGCTTCTGACAGTCGCCACCATCGCCTGGTGGTTGCTGCGCCATTCGCCTAGCGAATGCAGGAAACTGCGCACCGTCGTGCTGGTCAGCATTGCCGTTCCCCTGGTGCTGGTACCGATCTTCCGTTTCTTCCTGCTGGTACCACTCCCGGTGGAAGGTCTGGTGATAGACACCATGCAAGCCCTCGTCAGCCGCCTGACGGCCCAAGGTTAAGGAGACACTCGCATGGACTTTATCGCGCAGCTTTCGGTATTCGCGCATGCCATCTGGCAGATCCTTACCAACCCCGCGATGGTGGCGCTACTGCTGGGGTCGAGCTTCCTGGGTATCATCTTCGGGGCGCTTCCCGGCCTGACCGCGACGCTCGGGGTCGCCCTGCTGACCACGCTGACCTATTCGATGGACCTTCAGACGGCACTGATCTCGCTGATCGCCATGTACGTGGGGGCGGTCTACGGTGGGTCCTACCCGGCCATTCTCATCAATATCCCCGGCACCGCGGCGGGCGCCGCCACCGCCATGGACGGCTACCCCATGGCCCAACGGGGGGAAGGCGGCAAGGCGCTCGGCATGACCACCACCGCGTCCTTTATCGGCACCCTGATCGGCATGGTCGCGCTGATCGCCCTGGCACCGCTGATCTCCGAGGCTGCGCTGCAGTTCACCTCCTATGAATTCTTTCTTCTGGCGCTCTTCGGCATCATCATCAGCGGCACCCTGACGAGCAAGGACCTGGTCTACAAGGGATGGATCGCCGGACTGCTGGGCCTTGCGCTATCGACGATCGGTCGTGACCAGCTTCAGTTCTTCCCCAGGTTCACCTTCGGCCTGCCGGAGCTGGACGGTGGCATCGAGGTCGTTCCGGTGTTGATCGGCGCCTTTGCGATCCCGCAGATCATTCGCACCCTGCGCGACAGGGTAGCCCTCGGCAGTCCCCAGCCCGTCAAGCGCGTGCTGCCCGAATTCCGTGCGGTCTTCCGCAATCTGCGCCACGTCATCCGCTCGGCGTTCATCGGCGTGGGTATCGGTGCCGTCCCCGGCGTCGGCGAGGATATCGCCGGCTGGGTGTCCTACGGCACCGCCCAGAACTCCTCTGCCCACCCTGAACGCTTCGGCAAGGGCGAACCTGCCGGCCTGGTCTCGTCGGAAACGGCCAACAATGCCTGTATTGGTGGTGCGCTCATTCCTCTGACGACCCTCGGCATTCCAGGTAGCCCGCCGGCGGTGATGCTGCTTGGCGCGTTGATGCTGCACGGCCTGAACCCGGGTCCGATGATCGCCATCACCCAGCCCAACTTCCTGGTCGAGCTCACCGCCATTATCGCCCTCGCCTCCCTGGCCATGTGGATCAACGGCATGTTTCTGGCCAAGCACGTCATCAAGGTGCTGCGGGTACCCTCGTCAATCTTTCTGCCGATTGTCGCGGTGCTGTCGGTCATCGGGTCCTACGCGCTGGGCCTCAGCCTGCTGAATCTCTACCTGATGGTGCCGATCGGCATCGCCGCCTACGTCCTGGGAGAGATGGACTATCCCATTTCGCCTCTGGTCATCGGCGTCATTCTGGGCCCGATGGCGGATGAAAACCTGCGCCGCGCCCTGATGGTGTCCGAGGGCAGCCTGATGGGATTCTTCGAACGACCGGTGTCGCTACTGCTGATCGCCGTGATCGTGCTGACCATCGCGTCTCAGATCCCGGCCTGGAAGCGCTATCGCAGCCGCCTTTGGAAGAAATTCAGAGGGCGTGCGCTAGCTGGCAAGCCAGCGCATGGCGCCGACGACCCTCAGTAGCGTCACATCGACAAGGGGACGGGTGTCGGCACCGAGCTGCCGACACCAACGCTCATCCACCCCACTCTCATCAGTCACCGCTCTCATCCACCCCAGACAGGAGACATTCACCGTGCACGCCGTCATCGTCAGTTTTACCCCGCAGCAAGGGTGTGCCGATCGCCTCGAGGCACTACTGCTGCGCCAAGCCTCGGATAGCCTGGAAAAGGAACGTCACTGCCAGCGCTTCGATGTGATTCGACTACGGAACGAGAACACCTTCGTCCTCTACGAGCTCTACCGCGACGAAGACGCCTTCAGATGGCATCTGGAGACCGACCACTTTCATGCCTTCGATCAGAAGAGCGCACCGCTGGTGGCGGAGAAGAAGGTTCTTCAAGGAGACCTGCGCCAGGCTTGACGCAACCTGGATCTGCGAGCACACCAACCCTACAGCCACCCCATGGCCTGCATCGCCTGATTGGCAGGCACCAGCACGTAGCGTACGCACACAAACCCCACCAGGCTGAGTGCGAGGGTATAGGGTGCGGCCATCCACACCATGCGGCCGTAGGAAAGGCGAATCAGCGGTGCCACCGCCGAGGTCAGCAGAAACAGGAAGGCAGCCTGACCATTGGGCATCGCCACCGACGGCAGGTTGGTTCCGCAGGCCACCGCCACGGCCAGCAGGTCGAACTGCTCGGCGCCGATGCGCGCAGCGCTTAAGGCAGAGTGGATTTCGCTGATGTAGACGGTGCCGACGAAGACGTTGTCCGAGACCATCGACAGCAGACCATTGGTCACGTACACCAGGCCCAGCTGCTCACTGCCTTGGCGTGACAGCACCAGCTCGATCACCGGTGCAAACAGATCCTGCTCGATGATCACCGCCACCACCGCGAAGAACACCACCAGCAGGGCGGTGAAGGGCAAGGCTTCCTCGAAGGCCTTGCCAAGGGCGTGCTCCTCGGTGACGCCGAGAAAGGCGCTGGCCAGGACGATGACGGCAAGCCCGATCAGCCCCACCGACGCCTCGTGGCGAGCCAGTGCCACCACCAGCCAGACCAGCACCGCCGCCTGCACCCATAACCTGGCCACCTCGATCAGCGACTGGCCTGCCCGCTCCTTCCGGTCGTGCTCGACCAGGATGGCGCGTACCTTGACCGGCAGACGCTGGCCGTAGCCAAAACAGCGCAGGCTTTCCACCAGCAGGCAGGTGGCAAGGCCTGCGACCAGCACCGGCAGAGTGACAGGCGCCATACGCAGCACAAATTCGCCAAAGCCCCAGCCAGCCTGCTCGGCGATGATCAGGTTCTGGGGCTCACCGACCATGGTCGTGACACCGCCAAGCGCGGTCCCCATGGCGGCGTGGAGCAGCAGCGAGCGCAGAAAGCGACGGTAGTCGATCAGGTCCTGGTGGCTGACCTCGGGGAGACCGCTATCATCGCTGTGGTCATGATCGTCGTGCTGCCCCTTCATCGACGCCACCCGATGATAGATGGCGTAGAAACCCATCGTCACGCTGATCACCACCGCGATCACCGTCAAGGCGTCCAGAAAGGCGGAGAGCGCTGCCGTCGTCACACAGAAACACAGCGACAGCAGACGCTTGGACGTGACGCCGATCAGCAGGCGTGTGAACGCCTTGAGTAACAGCTGCTTCATGAAGGTGATGCCCGCCACCATGAACACCAGCAACAGCAGGACGTCCAGGTTGAGCGCCACCTCGTGCATCACACTGTCGGGGCCGGTCATGCCGATGGCCACGGCTTCCAGTGCCAGCAGCCCACCAGGCTGCAACGGATAGCACTTCAGCGCCATGGTCAGGGTGAAGATAAACTCGACCAGCAACAGCCATCCCGCGACGAATCCCCCAGACCAGGCATAGACCAGCGGATTGATCACAAGGCAGACCAGGATGGCGGTCTTGTACCAGTCCGGCGAGGGACCGATAAAGTTGCGAAAGAAGGCCTGGGGCAGCGTCGTCACCATCGACGGGCTCCTTGTCGATACGGCGGCGTTTCAGTATGCCGGCGAAAAGCGGCGCAATCCGCGTGACTGCGTCAACAAACCGCCCTGAACCAACGGAGTATCGGCTTGTCACGCCTACCACGCCGGGCTAGCGTGAAAAACGCCACAACACCGATGAGGAATCGCCTGTGAAATGGGCTCGCACCAGCCGTGACAAGATGCACCATCACGCCGATACCATCGGCAACCTTCTCGTGGAAGGCTTTCACTACCTGGGACTCTTTGTCATCGGCGGGATGATCGCCTGGGCCTCGGTGGTCGCCTTCCTCGACATGCTGACCAGTGGCCACGCCAGCGTCGACGACATCCTGCTGCTGTTCATCTATCTTGAGCTGGGCGCCATGGTGGGCATCTACTTCAAGACCAATCACCTGCCGATTCGCTTCCTGTTGTATGTCGCCATCACCGCCCTGACCCGCTACCTGATCGGTGACATTTCCCACCACCCCAAGCCCGACGCCGGTCTCTTGTACCTGTGCGGCGGCATCTTCCTGCTGGCCCTGTCCGTGCTGGCGGTGCGCTTCGCCTCCTACAAGTACCCCTCCAGCAAGCCCATCGACGCCCTCGGCAAGGTGGTCAACAAGACCAACAGCGATCTGTAGGACGCCCGGGACCAGCGCCCCTGCCCACGTTCAGGTTCACAACCACAGCGACGACAACAGCCCCCGCCAGCCAGCATCGAAAGATACCGGTTGACGGGGGCTGGGTGTTTACCCGAAGGCTGAAGACCGGAACCAGGTTCCCGTCAGGACTCTATCAGGGCTCTATCAGGGCTCTATCAGGGCTCTATCAGGGCTCTATCAGGGCTCTATCAGGGCTCTATCAGGGCTCTATCAGCGCTCTATCAGGACTTGTCGGGGGCACCCCGGACCACGTCCCACTGGGGCTGACCCTGCTCGATCAGCACACGCTCGCCGTCGGGGGCCTGCTCCAGACGCGCCACCTGACGCACGCCGTCATACTCCCAGGCCACGTCGTAGCCCAGGGTCTTTTCACGGGTGTCGTTGACGGTGTGGCACCGCTGTTCGGTGGTGGTATAGGTCTGGCCGGCCTCGACCCGACGCTGCACTTCGCGTCCGGCGAAGCCACCGCCGATGGCACCGGCCACGGTGGCGATCTTGCGGCCGCTGCCTCCACCGATCTGGTTGCCCACCAGGCCACCGACCACCGCACCGGCAGCGCTGCCCAGAATGCTGTGCGGGTCCCGGGTCGGCGCCTGGCGTGTCACCTGAACGTTCTCGCAGACCTCTCGCGGCGTGGAGACGGTCTCGGTAACCGGCGTGACGGCGGTAATATCGGCGAACTGCGGCCCCTGGGGCGCCTGCTGCACCTGCCAGGCGCCAAATGCCAGGCCACCAAGGCCAAAGACCGCGAGGGTGGAACCGACGATGATCGACTTGCTCATGCTGTTCTCCTTGCTCCGCCGGGGTGCTCGCTTAGCGCGCGAGAGGCGCCGCGGCAGATGTCTTGGCGATGTGATAACCCTATCCTAGCCGTTATCGAACAGCGTTCGAAGCATCATGGAGCCACTTGCAAGTTGTTTGTGAGGCTGTCGCAACCCACCGACAAAGGTGCCCCCGATCGGCGACGACGGGCGCTGCTGCCCTCGCCTCTCATGCCATTGCCCCCCCCCCTGCCCACACATCACAACGCCTCGCTGCCGGGGGCAGCGCGGCGTTGCGCGAGACGCGACAATGGGGCTCACAAGCCGGGAGCGCGGGTCACCGGGCGATCCCGCTCCCATTGTCTTGCCCGCACTATCAGTTGCAACGGCCTGCGGCTAGATGCCCAGCTTGTCCCGGGTCTGGTAATACCAGGCGCCGATGGCGGACAGCGGCACCCTGAGCATGCGGCCGCCAGGGAACGGCAGATGCGGCAGGCCGGCGAAGGCATCGAAGCGCTCGTCACGGCCGGTCATCACCTCGCTGATCAGGCGACCGGCCAGGTGGGTGCAGGTCACGCCATGACCGGAGTAGCCCTGGGCGTAGTAGACGTTGTCATTGATCACCCCGAACTGGGGCAGTCGGTTGAGGGTCATCAGGAAGGTCCCGCTCCAGGCGTAGTCCACCTTGACCGTCTTGAGCATCGGGAAGGTCTTTTCCATCTTGGGACGAATGACCGCCTCGATGTCCTGGGGGTCCTCGCCGCCGTAGTTGACTCCCCCGCCGTAGATCAGGCGGTTGTCGCGGGTCAGGCGGAAATAGTCGAGCAGATAGTTGCAGTCTTCCACCGCCATGTTGTTGGGCAGAAGCTCCCGGGCCAGGTCCTCGCCGAGCGGCTCGGTGGTGATGATCTGGGTGCCGCAGGGCATCGACTTGGCCTCGAGCTCCGGCATCACGCCGCTCATGTAGGCGTTACCCGCCATCACCACACGCTCGGCGCGAACGCTGCCGTTGCGGCTCTTCAGTACCACCGGCTGGCCGTGTACCAGCGACTCCACCGGGCTCTGCTCAAAGATCACACCGCCCAGGGATTCCAGCGCCGCCGCCTGGCCCAGCACCAGGTTGAGCGGATGCAGGTGTCCACCGGAGTGGTCCACCAGGGCGCCGGTATAGCGATCGCTGCCCACCTCGCGGCGACAGGCGTCGCCTTCCAACAGCTCCAGCCCGTCGTGGCCGTAGCGCTGCCACAGCGCCTGATGCTCGCGCAGCCCCTTGAGCTGGCGCTCGTTGCAGGCGGCGAACAGGTTGCCTTCGCGCAGGTCGCACTGGATGTCGTAGCGGGCGATGCGCTCACGGATGATGCGATTGCCCTCGAAGGCCATGTCGCCGAGGGCACGCGCGGTGTCGGAGCCGTACTTGTCCTCGATCACGTCCATGTCGCGGCTGTAGCTGTTGACGATCTGACCGCCGTTGCGGCCCGAGGCGCCGTAACCGACCCTGGCTGCCTCCAGTACCACCACCTTGAGCCCCTGCTCCGCCAGATGGAGCGCGGCGGAGATGCCGGTGAAGCCAGCCCCGACCACGCAGACATCACAGCTTACCTCTCCCTCGAGGGCCGGGCGCTGGGGTGAGGCATTGGCCGAGGCGGCATACCAGGACGCGGCATGCTGGACCTCGGCGGCCCCTCCACGGGGATCGGTAGCGGTGGAACGGCTGGACATGACGGACTCCCAAAGTGGTTATTTTATTCAACACCAGATCGCATTCTACGCGGCGAAAGGAGACATCTTCAAGATAAAGACATGGAATAATCACCACCACGCACCGACGCCATAGCCCCACAACGCAGCAAGCCAGGTACCTGGCCTGGCTCGCTGATGGTGCCTCATGCCACCGTCTCGGGCTTGCGCCACCTTCTCGGGATCGCGTCACCTTCTCAGGCCTACGCCACTCTCTGAGCTTCGCGCCACCTTCTCAGGCTTGCGCCACCCCGGGGCGTCCTCCAAGGCCGCGACTCACACCCGCAGCAGCAGGTGCTCACGCTCCCAGGACGAAATCACCTGAAAGTACTCACGGTGCTCGGCCCGCTTTACCGCCAGGTAGCTGTTGGTAAAGCGCTCGCCGAGGATACCTGCCAGGGCGTCACACTCGTGCAGCAGGTCCAGCGCCGGTCCGATATCGTCGGGCAGCTTGTTGCCGCCGGACCAGGCCGAGCCGACCATGGGCGGGCGGGGCTCCACCTGGCCGAGCATGCCGAGGTAACCACAGGCGAGTGACGCCGCCATGACCAGGTAGGGATTGGCGTCGGCACCGGCCAGTCGGTTCTCGACTCGGGTGGCCTCGGGCCCGGAGACCGGCACGCGCAGGCCCACGGTACGGTTGTCCATGCCCCACTCGACGTTGATCGGCGCCGAGCCCGAGGTCTCGGTACGCAGCAGCCGCCGGTAGGAGTTGACGTTGGGGGCCAGCAGCGGCATCGCCGAGGGCAGGTAGCGCTGCAGGCCGCCAATGAAGTGGTGGAACAGACGGCTGGGCTGGCCGTCCTCGCCGGCAAACAGATTTCGTCCGCTGGCCGGGTCGATCAGGCTCTGGTGAATGTGCATCGAGCTGCCCGGCTCATTGGCCATGGGCTTGGCCATGAAGGTGCCGTACATGCCGTGGCGCAATGCGGTCTCGCGCAGCACCCGCTTGAACAGCACCACCTGGTCGGCCAGAGCCAGCGGATCACCGTGCTGGAAGTTGACCTCCATCTGCCCGGCGCCCTCTTCGTGGATCAGGGTATCCAGATCCAGGTTCATCGCTTCGCAGTAGTCGTACATCTCCTCGAACAGCGGATCGAACTCGTTGACCGCATCGATGGAGAAACTCTGGCGGCTGCTTTCCTGGCGACCGGTGCGCCCCACCGGCGGTTCCAGCGGGTAGTCGGAGTCGGTGTTGGTCTTGACCAGGAAGAACTCCACCTCCGGTGCCACCACCGGGACCCAGCCACGTGCCTGGTACAGCTCCAGCACCCGCTTGAGCACATAGCGCGGCGCCAGCTCCACCGGCTCGCCGCTCAGATAGTGGCAGTCGTGGATGATCTGGGCGGTAGGATCGTCGGCCCAGGGCACCAGGAAGACGGCGTTGGGGTCAGGCACCAGCTCCATGTCCCGCTCGGCAGGATTCCAGAAGCGGATGTCGTCATCGTCGGGATACCCCCCGGTGACGGTCTGGATAAAGATGGAGTCCGGCAGGCGCGGTCGTCCGCCGTTGAGGTACTTGCCCGCGGGCATGATCTTGCCCTTGAGGATGCCGGTAAGGTCGGTGACCAGGCACTCGACCTCGGTGATGCCGTACTGCTTGAACCAGTCGCTGAGCGCTGGGCTTTCCTGGCGGTTACTCATGAGAGTGTTCCGTTACGTGAGT
The DNA here is from genome assembly GCF_040147045.1 of Halomonas sp. EF61. Classification (NCBI taxonomy): domain Bacteria; kingdom Pseudomonadati; phylum Pseudomonadota; class Gammaproteobacteria; order Oceanospirillales; family Halomonadaceae; genus Halomonas; species Halomonas sp. EF61. Next base: position 63,601 of record NZ_JAMSHM010000004.1, read on the forward strand.
GTCTCACTCGGTGGCCGAGCCCCGACGTCGCCGGGGCTCTTTCCTTGCAGGGCGGCCCGGGGCGCATCAACGCCCCTGGGCCAATCCCTTCACCGAGCCTTTACCTCTGACCACAGTTGCTGAAAGGTCTGCAGTTGCTGACCGGACAGGCTGGGGGTGAAGACAAGCCGCGCCATGTCCTCGTCGCTGGGCTGGGTCGGCGGCTGGGTCAGCACCTCGTCGAGATGCGGGCGCGCCGCCTCGTTGGGGCTGGCGTAGTAGTTGTAGTTCGACAGCTGGGCACCGATCTCGGCGTCCAGGATGAAGTCGATGAACTTGTGCGCGAGCTCCGGGTTGGGTGCCTCGGAGGGGATGACCATGGAGTCGACCCACATCTCGGCGCCTTCGTCGGGAATCACGAAGTCCAGATGTTCGAAGGTCTCCGGGTCCTCATCCTTGAAGTACAGGTAGTCGCCGTTGAAGGACATGCCCACGTGGGTGACGCCCCGGGCCAGCTGCTGCAGGGTCGGTGTGCCGTCGGTGAAGCCCGAGAAGTTGTCGCGATTCTTGGTCTCGATCAGCAGTCTGGCGGCATTCTTAAGGTCATCCAGGCCGCTGCAGTCGAAGCTCGCGCCCAGGTAGGCGCAGGCGCTGCCAGTGGCGACCTGGCCGTCCTGGATCATCGAGAACGGATAGTCGCCGTTGACCTCGGGGTCGAACAGCAACGACCAGCTCTTGGGCGCATCGGGGAAGGTCTCGGTGTTGTAGACAAGGCCCGTGGTCCCCCACTGGTAGGCAGCGGAGTACTCGGCACCGGGATCGAAGCTCGGATCCTTGAACTGCGCCATCAGGTTGTCGAAGTTCGGAATCTGCGAGCGGTCGAGCTTCTGGATCAGGCCGGTCTCGATCATCCGCGGAATGTAGTAGTTCGACGGCACCACGATGTCGTACTGGGAGGTGCCACCGGCATTGAGCTTGGCGATCATCTCCGGGTTCGAGTTGAAGTAGTTGGTCACCACCTCGACGTCATACTTTTCCTCGAAGGCCTCGATGATCTCGGGGTCCATGTACTCGGTCCAGTTGAACAGGTACAGCTTGCCCTCTTCAGCCTGGGCGACGCCTGCGAGCATGGCGGCGGCCACGGCGAGGCCCAGGGCGCTGCGAGTCTTGTTGAGCATCGTTGCTTTCTCCTTGTATTGCTTGGTCTTGTCTGGATACGTCAGGTGTTGATCGATCTGTTCCGAGATCGCCTCTGTGTCCGCCGATGGCACAGGCGTCAGGCCTTGCGCCGATTGACGACGAGGCTTGCCAGGGCGGCCAGCGCCACCGCCGCGATCATCAGTGTGGCGATGGCGTTGATCTCCGGTGACACCCCCTTCTTGATCGCGCCCCAGATATAGATCGGCAGGGTCGCGCTCTCCGGGCCCGAGGTGAAGAAGCTGATGACGAAGTCATCCACCGACAGGGTAAAGGAGAGAAAGAAGGCCGATATCAACGCCGGCTTGATGGTCGGCAGCATGAAGTGCACCACTCGCTTAAAGGGCGAGGCATACAGGTCCTTGGCTGCCTCGAACAGGGACGGATCCAGACCGACGAAGCGCGAGTAGACGATCAGCGCGACGAACGGAATCTGGAAGGTGACGTGGGCGATGATCATGGTGCCCAGCCCCGGCCCCAGGAGCCCGGTCAGCTCATTCACCTTGACGAAGAAGGCCATCTCCGAGATACCGAAGACGATATCCGGCAGCACGATCGGCAGATAGATCAGCACGATCAGCCAGCCCAGCTTGCGGTGACGGTGGCGATACATGCCATAACCGATCAGACAACCGATCACCAGGGCGATCAGCGAGGACGTCAGTGCCAGCACCAGGGTGTTGCCGAAGGCGCTCATGATCTGGTCATTGGCGAACAGCTGGTGGTACCAGCGCAGCGACAGCCCGGTCATGCTGGCCGCGCTGTTGGCGGCGTTGAAGGAGAACAGCACCACCACCGCCAGCGGCAGGTAAAGAAACACCAGGGTCAGCCACCAGAAGGCGCTCAGACCTCGCTTGAGTGTGCGCTTTCTCATATCACCACCTCCTCACCGCCGCCGAGTCGCTTGCCGATCCGGCGCATGGCATAGAGTCCGGCGAAGGTCGCCAGCAGCATCAGGATGGCGCCGGCGGCGCCCAGCGGCCAGTTCGACCCACCGGAGAACTGGTTGGCCACCAGATTGCCGAGCATCAACGCCTTGCCGCCGCCCAGCAGTTCCGGAATCACGTACATGCCGAAGGCCGGAATCGCCACCAGCACGATCCCGGCGAGCAGCCCCGGCAAGGTCTGGGGAAAGACCGCGTGCCAGAACGCCTTCACCGGGGTGGCGTAGAGGTCCTGGGCGGCCTCCACCTGGGCGGTGTCGAGCTTCTCGAAGGCGGCGTACAGCGGCAGCACCATGAACGGCAGGAAGTTGTAGACCAGCCCCAGGGTCACCGCGAAGTTGGACGGGTAGAGCCCCATGTTGGGGGCGATCAGCCCCAGCGACTCGGCGACGCTGGAAAGCGGCGTACCCGGCGCCAGCAGATTCATCCAGCCGAAGGTACGGATGACCTGATTGGTCCAGGACGGCACCACCACCAGCAGCAGCATGATCGGCCGCCATTTCGCCCGGCAGGTGGTGATGTAGTAGGCGATCGGATAGGCCACGATAACGACCAGGCCGGTCGCCACCAGGGTCTGCCACAGCGACCTCAACAGGGTGTAGAGGTTGCCCGGGCTCCAGCCCAGAAAGCCAAAGCCGGCAAGCTGCTTGAACGAATCCAGCGACAGCGGCATCTGCGGCAGGCCGTAGGGCCCGTTGGTCATGAAGGCCACGCCCATCAGGTAGGCGCTGGGCAGCACCAGAAAGACGATGATCCAGGCCGCGCCGGGTGTCACGGTAAAGAGAAGATGGCGCGCTTCTCTGACCATGCCCTGGCTGCGTCCGAGGACAGCGGTATCGGTCATGACATGCCCCCTCAGTTGGCCACGGTGACGAGGTCTTCCGGGGCGACCACCAGGGTCACCTCGTCGCCGACCTCGGGCAGTCGGCGCCCGCGATTGTTGATGGTGGCCTGCAGGGTGGTGTCACCGACCGCGAGACGGAACTCGGCGTGGCTACCACGATAGAGCCGTTCGGTGATCCGCCCAACCAGGTGGTTCACCCCCTGATGACGTCCCAGACGCACGTCCAGCGTCTCGGGGCGAATCAGCAACAGCTCACCGCCTCCCTGCTGTGGCGTGTCGAGATCGGGCTCGAGCTCCAGCTCGCCAAGCTCGGTGGTCACGCGCTGGCCCTGTCGGGCGCTGATCGGATAGAGGTTGGCATGGCCCATGAAACGGGCGACAAAGGCATTGACCGGACGCTCGTAGACCTCCCGAGGTGGCCCCACCTGCTGGATGGTCCCGCCATTGAGCACGGCGATGCGGTCGGACATCACCATGGCCTCGTCCTGATCATGGGTCACGAAGACGAAGGTCATCCCCAGGCGCTTCTGCACCCTTAGCAATTCAACCTGCAGCTGACTGCGAAGGCCGGCGTCGAGCGCCGACAGCGGCTCGTCCAGCAGCAGCACGTCGGGCTCGCAGACCAGCGCCCGGGCCAGCGCGATGCGCTGACGCTGTCCGCCGGAGAGCTGATCGATGCGCCGATCGATCAGATCGCCCAACTGGATGAACTCGGCGATGCGCTCGACCCGTGCCTCGCGTTCGGCACGATCGACACCGCGCATCTTGAGGCCAAAGGCCAGGTTGTCGCGCACCGACAGGTGGGGAAACAGCGCGTAGGACTGAAACACGGTATTGACGCTGCGATGGTGCGGCGCCACCTCGGTGACGTCGCGCTCACCGATGGTCAGGCGTCCCTGGTCGGCGTCTTCCAGACCCGCCAGGATGCGCAGCAGCGTGGTCTTGCCACAGCCCGATGGGCCCAGCAGGGTAAAGAACTCGCCGGCCTCGATGGTCAGGTCGACGCCATCGAGTGCCACCGTACTGGCGCCGAAGCGCTTGTGCAGGCCCTGCATATGGATCGCGGAGGCGGTCCGCTCGGAGCCGGCGGCATCGACGCCCGGGCGTGCGCCATCATGGGGCTCATCCCGGCGCTGTGAGTGGCGCTCGGCGGTGGAGGTCTCGGTCATAGGGGCATTCCTCGTCGTTGTCGGCAGCTCACAGCCGATCGCGAAGCTTGTAGAAGTGGGTGGCCAGCAGCAACAGCGGTGTTCTCAACAGGCGACCGCCGGGGAAGCGACGATGGGGCATGGCGGCAAAGACGTCGAAGCGCTCGCTCTGCCCGGCGATGGTCTCGGCCAGCAACTTGCCGGCCAGTCCCGCCATGGCCATGCCATGACCGGAGTAGCCTTGCGCATAGTAGAGGTTGGCGGCCAGTCTGCCGAAGTCCGGGGCGCGATTGAGCGTGATGGCCACGTCACCGCCCCAACGGTAGGCGATCTCGACATCATCGAGCACCTTGAACAGGCGCCGGATCTTGCCGTCGATGCGCGCCTCGAGCCCCTTGGGCGGGCGCCCGTCGTAGCTGACTTCACCGCCATAGATCAGGCGTCGATCCGCCGACAGCCGATAGTAGTCGAGCACAAAATTGGCATCGGCCAGGGCGTCATTCTTCGGCAGCACCTGGGCCGCCTGCTGCTCGCTCATCGGCTCGGTGGCGATCATGTAGTTGGCACAGCGCATGATGCGCCCGCGCATCTCCGGCAACAGGTCGATGCCGTAGGCGTTGGTCGCCACCACCACACTATCGGCGGTGACCTCTCCGCCGGCGGTCTTCACCCGGGCAGGCTCGCCTTTGGTCACCGCGGTGACCGGGCTGTGCGAGTGGAAGATCGCCCCCGCCTGCTGGGCGGCCCTGGCCAGGCCGAGGGTATAGTTGAGCGGATGCAGATGCCCGCCCTCGGCCTCCCACAGGGCCGCCGGGTAGGCGTCGGTGACCACATGTTCGCGCAGCGACTGCCCTTCGCGCCATTCCAGCGCCTGGTAGTCGTACTTGTGCGCCATGGTCTCCTGGAAGGCGCGCAACTCGCGCACATGGCGCGGCTTGACCGCCGCATGCAGGTAGCCCCAGGCAAGGTCGCAGGGAATGGCGTGACGCTCGACCAGCTGTGCGGTCAGGCGCACCGCTTCGCGGCTCATTTCCCAGATATCGCGGGCCGCCGACAGGCCAAGCGCCTGTTCCACGGTGTCCATGTCGGTACCGAGCCCGGGCAGGATCTGGCCGCCGCTGCGACCGGAGGCGCCATGGCCGACGTCATGGGCTTCCAGCACCACCACCTTGTAGCCTTGCTCGGCCAGATGCAGCGCCGTCGAACAGCCCGTCACCCCGGCCCCGATCACGCAGACGTCAGCGCGAACATCGCCCTCGAGCCTGGGTGTCGGCAACAGCTCGACCCGGACGGAATCGCGGTACCAGGAGGCGGCCTCGGACGTGGAGGAATCTGTCATAGAGAGTCCGTATTGGTTGCGCAATGCGCTTGTTGTTATTGAATCTCGCACCTTCGCATGAAGGTGACACCGACAGTGTGCCACTTTCTCGCCACCAGGCGTCAAGTATCCAATAACACTAAATTCCTGACTTCAACGTCAGCGATTCGATACGCATCGCCTTTAACAGCAAGGCAAGCTGAACGTGCCCCTCTTGCGCTCGACGCACAGGCGCGCCAAGCCGCCGCCCGGCACCGACCAGATCAGGTCGGGTCAGAGGTGGGCCGGACAGGCTCCGGCAGGGACTGTCGAGTATATGCGAGACCGCTGGGGCAAGAAATGTCGGGCAGGAGCGGCGGACGCCCGTTCAAGGGCGTCCTCTCCTGCCACAAGGAAAGGATTTCAGGACAGTTGCCAGGCTCGGTCTAGAATACCGTCGAGCGCAGACATCTTTCTGGCAAGCCTAGAGTGAAGGTCGCTCACTCTGGAGCCCGCCCGTCATCTGACGCATCCGCGCCAGAACATCAACGCCAAGCTGCCGGTAGACATCCAGCAGGTCGACCAGCACCCAGTTCTCACGAATCAGGGCATCCTCGCAACGCCAGAAATCCAGACTCCGCAGACGCACCTGCTGACCGCCCGGAGCGATACCCAGCCAGCCATCGCCGCTGATGGTCGCCTCCAGCGCTGGCCAACCGCACAGCGCTACATAGTCCCCTTCACTGAACACCACATGATGGCCATCGTTGCGACGATCCGGCATTCCCGCCAGGAAGGGCCGCTGATGCCACTGGCGAAAGCCGGAGACGCGCCGACCTGAACCGATGCCAGCCGGGCCATACCACATCAACCGCGGATGCCAGTAGCGCTCGAGTTCCATGGCCGCCACGCCCCCTTCGGCGTAGCGACCAAGCCCCTCGAGCATGCGGTTGACCAGATCGAGACTGGCCGCCGCCCGGCGTGCCCGGCCTTCGGGTTCGATGCCGAGCCCGGGATGAATACCATCCTGGGTCGCAGGCCCCGGCACCAGCATCTCGCATCCCAGGCTCGGCACCATGGGCCAGGCGTCAGCGCCAAGCATCACCTCAGGGATATCCCACAGCGCCCGCATCTCGACGATGCGACCGGACTCGATGCGAAAGAACTCGGCGTAGCGCAGGGTCATGATATGGCCGGTGGCGGGAATATCCAGCCAGGGTGTCTCGAACACCCCGGTATAGAAGCCGGCGCAACCGACCCAGTGCGCTGTGCTCGGCGGGCCGCCGATGCCCTCGTACGCCGCGCCTGAAACCACGATATAGTCACGACGCTCGAGGTCCGGTACCGCCGCCAGCAGCGGGCGATAGATGCTCTCCAGCAGTTCCTCCGGCCCGACGCACTCGCCAAGGGGGTACGCCAGATGGCAGTGACATTCGTCGTGCATCAGCTCGGCAAGCGCGCACTCAAGCTCCCCGTCGTCAAAGCCATGCACCTTGTCGTACCACAGCGCGCGCCAGCGATCGATCACCTCTCGGCAACACATCATCGATCTCCCTCCTTGGCCAGTGGCTGCTCTCCCTCATCACGCTCACCGTTCCGCAGCGCTCGCCGGTGGCTGTCGTATCGTTCCCAGCCATGTCCATCGAACGGGTCCACACCCAGTTGCTGCATCACGTAGGGAAAGTCGACCATCACCCAGTTGTCGACGATCTTGCCGTCCACCACCTTCCAGAAGTCCATGTAACGGATCTCCACCCGTTTACCGGTGGCGGGAATGCCCATGAACTCCCCGCTATGAACCGCCTCCTGGCGACCGAAGGCTGCACACCACTGTCCTTGCACGACGCGAGCCTCATCGATGCAGACCTTATCGGAAAAGGCATGCTGAAACGGCATCTGCCAATGCCGCTGAAACTGGTCGAGGCCCATCTTGACGCCGCATCCCGCATTGCCAAGCCAGCGAAATTCCTCGTCGAAAAAGCGCCCCATACCCTCGATATCGTGATCATTGAGACCATCGACCATGGCATCGATCGCAGCCTCGGTCTCGGCGGTTCTCGACAGATCGTTGTCCCGCGTCAACTGGCCCTGCTCGGGTCTCGCTCCGGCCATGTCTGTCTCCTCGCTACGGTGTAGTCGGCTGTGCCCAGTCTCGGCAGCGAGCCAGCACGTCGACGCCCTGCTGGTCGAGCCAGTGGGGCAGATCGATCAGAACCCAGTTCTCGGCCAATCGCTCACCCTCACGCCGGTAGACATCGACCACCCGCATGTCGACCCTGCGTTCGCAGGCGGGCAAACCGAGAAAGCCGCCCACAGGCTGATGGGTAAGGTTGGGCCAGCCAAAGAAGGCGGCGTAGTCGCCTTCCGCGAAACGTGCCATATGGCCATTAAAGACCTTGTTCGTGAGGCCACGACGAAACGGCATCTGGTGCTGGGCTTGATAGCGCTCAATGGTCAGCGTGGAACCAATGCCTGCGGGACCGTACCAGGCCATGTCGTGATGCCAGAAACGCGCCAGTCGCTGTGGCGGGCAGTCATCCGAGCCACTGGCGTTGAGACGCGAAAGATCGTCGACCATGGCCTCGACCAGCGCCAGGGTCTGCGCGCCCTGTTGTGGCGGGCGGTCATCGAACAGCAGGCCATCGTGGTAGCGAGGCCCGGGGACTAGCCCTGCCGCTCCCCGTTGATGGGGCAAGGGGTCGAAGCCCGCCTGTCGCATCACGTCGATCAGATCGAAGAACAGTGACATGGCGGTAATTCGGCCAGCCTCCACACGGTAGAACTCGGCGTAACGCAGCGCACTCAACTTGCCGGTTGCCGGGATGCCGAGCCAGGGTGCGTCACGTAGCCCGACCAGATGCCCCATGCTGACCACCCATTCTTGACCATCGGCACCATGGCGCCCGCCAAAGAAGACGTCCTGGCGGCGCTGGACATGTCGCCAGGCGGTCTTGAAGGGTTGCCAGAATCGCCCAGCGACGTCCTCGATACCGGACAACTCACCGAAGGGGTGGACCCCGTACCAGCGCAGATTCGATGAACAGTACCGGGACAACACCTGGCCGACCGTGCTGGCATCGGCCGCATCCAGCGCTGCCTGGAAGGCCCGTACCGACTGTTTTGGGGAAGGATCGTTGACCATGCTGCCTCCTTGCGTGACAAGGGAATCAAATAGCAAAGAAGGCCAAGAGGGCTGCCGCCATGCCCGTGGCTCATCCTCGCAGCGAGGATTTCCACTGGCGCGGACGGCGGCCCCCTGGCCTGTCATCCTCCTGTTTATCGATCAGGCAGAAGCCTCCTGCAGCCTTTTCTTCGCACTACGTGAACGCGTACGGTCGCCGAAGTAGACCTCCAGTACTTCGGTGCTCTGCCTGGGCGCCAGGCGACTGCCGAGAATGCAGGCCAGCGCCGACAACACGAACGACCAGACGAAGGGATGAATACCGAACAGGCTGGTACTTCCCACGGTCACGTACTGCAGCACGAAGGACAGGAATCCCACCAGCATGCCGAGCAGACAGCCCATGCGGTTCATGCGTGGCCAGAAGATGGCGAAGATCGTCGGCCAGGCAAAGGTGGCGCCGAGGCCGGCCCCGGCGAAGACCACGATCAACTGCAGCAGCTTGGGGGGATTGAAGGCCAGGATCACCCCCACGATGGTGACGCTGAAGGTCATCAGATGGGTCAGCTTCCTGGCCTTCTCGCCGCTCATGTTGGGCTCGAAACTATGCTGATAGATGTCGCGCACCAGGGCACCGGCGGTCACCAGCAGGAAGGAGCTCAGCGACGACATGATGGCCGACACTGGCGCTGCGATGATGAAGCCGGCGATCGCGGCCGGAAGTGCCATCATGACGGTCGCGGTCAGGGCATGGTCCGGCGACTCCAGTTCGGGAATCAGCACCCGCCCTGTTACCCCTACCAGCATGATCAACGGGTACATGATGGCGACGTAGAGTCCAGTCATCAGCGCCGCGCGCTTGAGGACGGCAGAGTCGTTGAAGGTCAGAAAACGGCTGACCAGTGCTGGCTGGCCCAACTGCGACAGCGGCATCAGCACGAAGAACGACACGGCGGCCACCAGCGGCAGGAAGTCCTTGGGTCCCGGCCCGGACACCAGCTCAGGCGACTGTTCGACCAGTCCCGCCTGAATCGCCTCGAGTCCCCCCGCCATCTTGACCGCGAAGTACGCCGTCAGCATGACCCCGAACAGCATGACAATGGCCTGGAAGCTGTCGGTCCACGCCACCGCCCGAAAGCCACCGTAGGCGGTATAGAGCGCGACGGATACCGCAAAACCGATCACACCCCACTGATAGGGAATGCCGACCACCGCTTCCAGCACTCGGGCGCCTGCAGCGTACTGGGCCACCATGAAGGCCAGGTACAGAATCACGATCATGACTGCAGACAGCACGCCGATCATCGGGCTTTCAAACCTATCACGCAGCAGATCCGGGAAGGTCAGCGCGCCGGTCTTGCGCCCAATCTGACCAATTCGCTTGCCAAGAATGCCGAACCCTGTGGTGATGACTACCATGAAACCGGCGATCCACAGAAAGACGATCCAGCCATAGGTATGCAAGAGGCCAGGCACTCCGATAAAGGTGCCTCCACTGGCCATGGTGGCGATCCAAGTCAGGCCCAGAACCCAGGGGCCGGTCTGGCGGCCACCGACAAAATACTCCTCCATGAATTCGCCCTTGCTGGTCTTGCGACCGCTGACGAAGGCAAAGATAAAGGTGACTGCCAGATACAAGGCAATCACCAGCGCAACACTCGTTGAATTTTCTGAATACATGGATCAGCGCCTCGAAGCCATCTTGTTGATTGTCATGTTCGGCTCTTGCTACTCGGGATCATCCTGAAGATAGAAGAAGGCATAGATACTGTTCGTCAGCGCGGCGACGTAGAACGGCACAAGCACTCCCCAGAAGATCCAGGTGGGGATTCCCATGGTTGTCGAAAGGTCGTTGTTGCGGTATCCGAGGATGTAGGACACCCCCACGGTCCAGACCAGAAACACGATCCAGATAATGCCGGCGACCATGGCTTCCCGGCGCGTACGCATGTAGTAGGCACGGCCCATCTTGCTGTCGGATGACTCACTCATTGCACTCTCCTAGATTGTTTTTCTCAGATACAAGTGCCGTGAATTGAACGTAGGGAGAGCCATCTTTTGTCATTCTCTCCCGTCGATGCACTTCGCAAGGCTTTACCGGCGCTTCCCGAACCCTGAACCGCGATAGGTCTCCCTCCTCTCAAGATTTCTACTCAGAATCATTGCGCAAGCGTCGCGCTCACGATCTGCTTCCACACCGCGACTTCATCGACCATGACCCATTCCATGGTGACCCGGCCGCCTGTCAGATAGGCGTGAGTGATCCCCATCACGTACACCGGAGCCCCGGTCGGCTCACCGAAGGCGCCCCATCCCGAATGACTGCCGCGCAAGGACCAGCGCATGGCGATGCGAACGGGCTGTTCCGGCTCGCGATTGATCATCAGGTGTTCGACGCAAAATTCCGCGTCCGGGAAAGAGGCCAGGTAGCCGAGCAGGAAGCGATCGATATCGGCATGGCCATTGCGCGATTCCCCACCGGAAACGTGCAGGCAGGCGCCGGGGTGATAGAGACTCTGGAGTGCCGAGATCTCCTTGCCTCCCCAGATCCGAGTCCAGCCGTCTGCGTAGGCGCGTGCGGTGGAATCCTCGGCGATAAAGGGACGATAGGTGCCGGCAACGTCCTGCGCCGGGGTGAAGAAGCGAGGCTCGCCGAACTGGCGCATATCACTGTCGACCTGGCGCCGGGCAAGTTCCCGCGGCGAAAGGCCAAGACATCGGGCGAAGGCGGCCTGGTCACGTACCAGCCACTCCTCCTTGACCTGGTTTTCCCGCACTACGCAGTCGGCAATGATGCGCGAGCGAACCAAGCGACCACTGGCCTCGCCGTAGGCGCCGCCTCCGGTATGACGCATCACCGAGATCAATCGATGGGACGAGACATGTTCACTGTCGTCATCGCTACGCCAGATCACGTCCTCGCCCACCAATTGACGGTCCGGAAACTCGTTGAGGGTCGCCAGGGTGGCGGCGGTGACACCGGTATTGTCGGTAAGGATGCCGCTGGGCGCCCTGACCAGCACGTCATCGGCGTAGTAGCGCTTGAGCGCCGCACCTACGCCACGCTCCTCCCAGATTTCATGGGTGATTCCATGAATGAAATCCGGAAACGTCTCGTAGTCGTCATTGAAACCTTTCATCAGGGGTCCTTGTTGCTTTATCTGCTTTTTTATCAACGGGTATCGCTATCTGGCGCCTTGATGGCATAGCGCCTGCGTGCGCCACATCGCCAAACCTTTTGCTGCCATCGAGCCAGAGCGGTCGACTACCGCCCGACAGAGCTATCGGAGCCGCTAGACGCGGCGCTTCTCGAATGCTGCCCAGGCATCCATCAGTCCCTGAAGGTCGAAACCGGGACGACGTATGCGCTCCAGAAGTTCCTGCTCGGCGCCGACGATGCGATCGATGGCCTCGGGCAGTGCCCTGGCCTCATCCGGTGTCAGCCGTACCGCGCCATGGCGGTCGGCGTGGATCAGGTCCCCCGGTGCCACGTCCAGACCGAATACCCTCACCGGCGTGTCCACCGCGGTGACGCGTACATAGGCGTGGGACGGGCCGACGCGGCCGCCCAGTACCGTAAATCCCGGCTCAAGGTCATCGAGGTCACGAATCACCCCGTTGGTCAGCACACCGAGCAGACCGAAACGGTGGTGCAGGCAAGTGTTGACCTCACCCCAGAAGGCGCTGACGGCTTCATCTCCATCTTCATCCTCGATCACCATCAGGCTGTCGGCGGGACTTTCGGCGATGTAGCGGTAGTAGGCCATGCGCCGCTCGCGGATGGTCTCGGCAGGCTCATCGGGCGGCGTCAGCCCCCTGATTCGCGCGCACCGTGCGTATCCCACCAGTGGAGGGCGTGACGGATCGGCCGCCACCACCGGGGTGCGGGTAAACCCTTCGGCACTGCGGGTACCTCGCACCAGATCCAGCGCATTGGCGATGGTCGGCGTATCGAATCGACGAAGCTGTTCGAGCAGGTCAGGGGTCATGATCATGGGTCTCGTTGTTGTGGTCAGGAAGACGCCTTGGCCAGAGCGGCGTCCTCGCCTGCCGGACGTCTGAGCCACTGCATCAGGGCGTGGTTGACGGCTAGGGGAGCCTGCAGGGTACTGAGGTGCCCTACCCCCTCGAGCACAACCAGCTGGGCATCCGGAATGTGGTCCGCCAGCCAGGTATGCCGGGATACCGGGCATAGCCTGTCGCCATCACCACACAGCACCAGCGTCGGTTGACGAATCGCACCAAGCCACTGGCTGGCGTCGGCACGATCACGCAGCGCCAGGGACTGGCGGCGAAAGGTCTCGAGGCCTTGCCCCCTCGCCATCTTCACTACCAACTCGGTGTGTTCCGGCGATGGTTCTTGCCCCTGCGCCGGATACAGCGGTGCCAGGACTTCCCGAGCGTAGCGCTCGAGCCCCATCTCCTCGGCCTGGTGGATATCCGCTGCACGCTGAATGCGGCGCTCCTCCACCTCGGCGAAAGGGTTGGTATTAAAAAGCGCCAGGCGCTCGATACGCTCACTGGCCTGGCGCACCATCGACATGGCCAGAATGCCACCCATGGACAGGCCCGCCAGGTTGAAGCGAGGCCAGGGGGCCTGATCCAGCAGGTCCCGGGCCAGGGCGTCCATGTCATCGCTGGCGCCGAGGCGAGGCACGTAGGTGTCCACCTCGTGCCCCAGCGCCTCGATCTGAGGACTCCACAGACGTGCATCGCACAGGGTCCCGGGCACCAGCATCAGCGGCAGACGGTTACCGTCGCTGCCTTCTGCTGCCATCGAGCCATTCATGCCGCCACCACCGGTCCGCGCGGCGCCTCGGTGCCTCGGGCCACCACCACTTCGGCGTCCTGATCGGCCATCAGCCGATGGGTCCAGCCCTGGGGCGAGGTAAAGGTATCGCCGGGCCCAAGATCAATGGTTCCCTGGTCACTCTTCACCTTGACGCTGCCCCGCTGAACGAACAGCACCTCCGGCTCGTGGCAGTGATAGCCGGGCGTCGCTGCGCCTTTTTGCATACGTAGTACTCGCAGCTGGAAGCCGTGGGGCCACCAGCCCACGATAGGCCCGGGAGAGAAGCCGTCTCCACTGGCCTGAGGGACAATCACCGGGCACTCCTCCACCCCCGGCCCCGCCAGCGCCGCCTGAGGATTGGCGCGCAGTTCATTGCGGCGAACCACGCACTCGGCCAGGCGCTGCGGCGTCGGGGTAATCAAGCGTGCGAGTTCCTCGGCATCTGGCGCGGCTTCAAGCTCGGCGCCTTCCGGCACGGATTCTCCGGCGGCCACATCGACCAGACGCCCGCCCTTGAGCAGCACCAGGCCGTGCTCCTTGGCCAGATCGAACACGCTGGGTGCCCACTTGACGCGGCCAGGGTCGTCGCCACCCAGCAGGACGAACAGGAAGCCGATTCCTTCGTCGATCTTCTCGAACCCCCGGAACATATGAATCGGTACACTGGCGACATCGCCCGGGCCGACCTCGAGATCACCGTCCTGACCTTCAGGCCCGAAGATCAGGCGCCAGCGGCCACTGTGCACGACAAATACCTCGGCGCTTTCGTGGGAATGCTGTGAGTTCAGGCAGCCCCCCGGCTGTCGCGCCCCGCCCACGTTGAAACCGTGGGGTTCGCTGATGTGCACATGCTGATGGGGGTTCTCTGCGACCCCAGGGCCAATGATGGTGAAGTTTTCCTTGCGATCCGAGCCCGGCGAGCGGGTATCGACGAAGGCGTTGCGGCACGGAATCAGCTCGTCGTAGCGCACACGGCGTGCCTCGAGGGCGTCCAGGGTCCAGCTCATGATGTTTCCTCAGCGTTGTTGATGGGCGATCTGGGCATGAATGGCGATCTCGTCGAGCAAGTGCCATTCACGCAGGACCTGTCCTCGGACGATTTCGGCGTGGGTGATACCCAGCAGCACCACGTCGGCGCCGCTCGGCTGGCCGAAACGACCTGCTCCCAGATGGCGAGTTTGCAACGACCAGCGCAGCGCCACCCGCCGGGGCATCCCCTGTTCTTCTCGATCCAGATAGTGATGTATGCGATAGCACCCCGCGGGGAAGGCAGCCTTCATCTCGAACCAGAATGACTCAAGCTGGGTCAATCCACGCAGATGTCGCCCGCCCGGCACCTTGGCGTCGATCGCACGGGAATAGCCTTGCCTGAGCCGGTCGAGACAGGCGTCCTGCCACAGATCGCGGTAGCGCTGCGCCACTTCACCCAGGCTGTCAATATCAAGGTCGCCCTGGGCTCCCCGCCAGCGCTCCACCAGAGCCTCGGCATCGGGCCAATCGGCCGTTGTCGCCAGCGCCTGCCCCAGTGTCATCGGGGACGCCCCTAGCTGAAGCGCCAGGCCGGACTGGTCCCGGACCAGCCACTCATCCACGATACGGTTGTTCTGGCACAGACAGTCAGCGATAGTCATCACCTCGGCGCTGCGCCAGGTGGGCGAGCCGAACTGCCCTTCTCCCATATGTGTCATCTGAGACAGGATGCGATGGGAGGAGTAGTAGCAACCGGACACCGGCCCGCCCTCGATCACGTCTTCACCGAGCAGGGTCCGATCGGGAAACTCCTGAAGCGTGGCCAGGGTGCCCTGAACGACCTTTTCCACCCCGCGAAAGGCTCCGGCTGGCGTTTTCACCGGACAGTCCTCGCTGTAGTAGTGACGAATGAGATCGATACCCCGCCCTTCCCAGATTTCCTCGGTGATCGTCAGGATATAGTCGCGAAGGTCGCAGAAACGCTTGTCGAATCCCTGCAGTCCCATCGATGCGTCTCCTTGTTCCAGGCATTTCATTGATACCATCGCTGCGCGCGGGAAAGACCGTGCGCTCAATGGGCGGTCCAGCCGCCATCCACCATCAGCGCGCTGCCGGAGACCAGCGCCGAGGCCGCAGAGGCAAGAAAGACCAGCGGGCCCATGATGTCTTCCACCTGCCCCAGACGGCCCAGCGGGATCTTGGCCAGCACCTCATCACGAAATCCCGGACGCTCGAAGAAGGGACGCGTCATGGGGGTCTCGACAAAGGTGGGACAGAGGGTATTGGCACGAATCCCCACCGGCCCGAGCTCCACCGCCATGGCTTTGGTCATGCCCTCCATCGCCGCCTTGGAGGCGCAATAGAGGGTCCGGTTGGCCGCGCCCACATGCCCCATCTGCGACGACATATTGATGATCGAGCCGCCGGCCGGCATCCGCCGGGCCACCGTCTGAGCCAGAAAGTAGGCAGCGCGGACGTTGAGGTTCATGACGCTGTCGTAGTCGTCGACGCTGATCTCGTCGAGCGGCTTGGGACGATTGGTTCCGGCATTGTTGACCAGGATGTCGAACGCCTGGGTCGCCAGGGCACGCTGCACGGCGTCGAGGTCGGTAACGTCCAGCGCCAGGCAGTCGACCCGATAACCGGCGTCGGACAGTGCCGCGCGCACCCGCTCGAGCTCATCGGCCTGGCGGGCCACCAGGGTCACCGCGGCCCCCGCCTGGGCCAGGGCACAGGCGCAGGCCAGCCCAAGCCCCTTGCTGGCCCCGGTGACCAGGGCCCGCTTGCCTTCCAGACGAAAACTCGGCGTCGATGGCAGAGAAAGCTCGCTCACGGTGCCACCTGTCCGGCGTAGGGAACCTCTTGATGACCGTAGCGCCGGACTCGCTCGTTGGCCTGCTCGCCGTGTCCGGC
This sequence comes from Halomonas sp. EF61, assembly GCF_040147045.1. Taxonomy (NCBI): domain Bacteria; kingdom Pseudomonadati; phylum Pseudomonadota; class Gammaproteobacteria; order Oceanospirillales; family Halomonadaceae; genus Halomonas; species Halomonas sp. EF61. The sequence goes on from NZ_JAMSHM010000004.1 coordinate 79,806, forward strand.
AAAGCCCTCCAGGGCGCACAACCGTGAACAGTAGCTACCGATGCGTGCCGATGCCTCGTCGCTGACCACGCGCTGGTAGGTGCAGGTCTTCAAGAACTTGCCCACCCACAGGCCGCCGGTATAGCGCGCCGCCTTCTTGGTCGGCAGGGTGTGATTGGTGCCGATGACCTTGTCGCCATAGGCCACGTTGGTCCGCGGCCCCAGGAACAGCGCCCCGTAGTTGGTCATGTTGTCGAGGTACCAGTCGGCGTTCTCGGTCATCACCTGGACGTGCTCGTAGGCCATGTCATTGGCCACCTCGAGCATCTCCTCATGGCTGTCGCAGACGATGATCTCGCCGTAGCTGTCCCAGGCCTGACGGGCGATATCGGCGGTCGGCAGTTTCTCGAGCAGCGTCGCGATGGCCGCTTCGGTGTCGCGAGCCAGAGTCTCGGAGTTGGTCAGCAGCGCCGCCGGCGAGGTCGGGCCATGCTCCGCCTGACCCAGCAGATCGGTGGCGCACAACAGTCCGTCGACGCTGTCGTCGGCGATGACCAGGGTTTCGGTGGGACCGGCGAACAGATCGATGCCGACCCGGCCGAACAGTTGGCGCTTGGCCTCGGCCACGAAGGCGTTGCCCGGCCCGACCAGCATGTCGACGGGGTCGATGGTCTCCGTGCCGATCGCCATGGCCCCCACCGCCTGGACCCCGCCCAGTACCAGGATCTCGTCGGCGCCGGCCAGGTGCATGGCGGCAACGATGGCGGGATGCGGCTTGCCCTTGTGAGGCGGCGCCGCCGCTACCACTCGCTTGACCCCGGCGACCTTGGCGGTCAGCACACTCATGTGGGCAGACGCCACCATCGGATAGGCGCCGCCCGGCACATAGCAGCCGACGGCGTTGAGCGGCAGATGCTTGTGACCCAGGATCACGCCGGGACTGTTCTCGACCTCGACCGGCTGCATCGAGGCCAGCTGGGCCTCGGCAAAGTTCCTCACCTGGGCCTGGGCGAACCGGATGTCCTCGAGCGCCTGGGCCGAGACCTCGGCCATGGCATCCTGGATGTCGTCATCGCTCAGGCGAAAGCTTGTCGGCGACCAGTTGTCGAAGCGTTCGGACAACTCGCGCACGGCCGCGTCGCCATTGGCTTCGATCGATGCCAGGGTGGTTTCCACCACCTCCCTCACCTTGCGATCGGCTTCGGCACGGACTTCCTGGCTGGTGGCGTTCTTCAGATGTCGAATCATGGGGGCTCCGGTCAAGGCGTGTTGTGGATTGTTGTGGGTTGCTGTCGGGTGTAACGCGATACGCGGATCGGGATCGCCGATAAAGGGCGGCCAGGGGCAGAGTTGCTCGACCAGCGCGATCACTTGCAAGTCATTTGGTGCTTCTTAGCCTGGCTTTTATTGCATACGAATGCAAATCAGGCTACCCCCGACTTTGGTGGCATGTAACGGTGTGGCATACAGCAGCCAAACCCATAGCCGAACGCACCCTGCCGAGGGCGTGATCCTTAAGCTGACAGCACCGCCAGACATCCCATGGTGATGAAGAAGAAGACAATCAACAGCCACGCCAGCGAGTCCACCTTCCCGGGCAGCAGCGACCAGCCACCCTCCGTGATTGGCCACCCTTCCCGGACAAACAACGCCCGCTGACCTTTCACGGTGTAGGGGGAATATTCTGACTGGCGACCGTCGAGCAGGCGGCTGGCCCCCAGCGACACCACCACATTGAAAAAGGCGCCGATGGCGCAATACCAGGGCCAGCTGATGTCGGTCCAGACGGCGACCGCCCACACCGCGACGAAGCCGGCAGCAACGCCAACCAGTAGCCCGCGCTCGGTGGTGTCCCGCGAGAAGAAGCCAAGCGCGTACATGCTGAGCTTGGCGCCGACGAAGAAGGACCCCGCCTTGGTCAGAAGCTCCAGCACCGAACCCTGATTGCCGGCGAAGGCGATGGCCGGACCGACGATCAGCACCGCCCACAGCACCGTGAACCAGCGCGATGCCTTGAGATAGTGCTCGCCGCTGGCACCAGGACGCAGATACTTCTCGTAGAAGTCCACCGTGGTGACCGTGGCCAGTGAGTTGAGGGCGGAATCGAGACTCGACATCGACGCCGCCACCACCGCCGCAGCGACGATGCCAAGCAGCCCCGGCATGCCGTACTCGGCGGCGAACTCAAGCACGATGGTATTGCTGTTGTCGAACTCGCGACCGCCGTAGTAGCTGAAGAACAGCACCCCCATCATCAGGAACATGAAGTAGATAAAGAAGGCCCCGAACCCCATCAGCATGAACGACTTCTTGGCATCGCCAATATTTCTGGCCGCCAGCGCCCGCTGCACGACCATCTGGTTCGCGCCGTAGACAGTGGTGTGATAGAGCGTCATGGCGATCACCCCGGACCACACGGTGGCGGTGACCTTGGTGTCCAGCGACCAGTCGAGGATATTGAGCTTGTCCTGGTCGCGCAGCGCATCAAGCGTCAGCGACAGCGATTCGGGCATCCTGTCGATCAAGGCAAACAGGATGATGATGGCGCCGACCAGCAGGATCAGCGCCTGCAGCACGTCGGTCCAGATGACCGCGGTGATCCCCCCCATCATGGTGTAGACCAGAGCGATGAGGGAGATGGCGATGATGGCGTGCACCACGTCAAAGCCGGTCATGTAGCTCAGCACCAGTGCGGTGGCGTAGAGCACCGCGGCCGAGGACAGCGTCTGGGTCATCATGAAGATGATCGACATGACCGCCCTGGCCTTCTTGCCGAAGCGACGCTCCTGGTACTCGTAGATGGAGACCACGCCACTGTTGTAGAAGAACGGCAGGAAGAAGGTGATGACCAGAAACACCACGAGGGGATAGTTGATCTGGATCATCATCACCCCCAAACCGCTCTGGTACGACCAGGCCGGCCCGCCCAGAAAGGACATGGCGCTGACATAGGTGGCCATCACCGAGAGCCCGATGGCCCACCAGGGAGTGGTCTTCTGGCCGACATAGTAGTCTTCGGCGGTGTGGATCTTCTTGCTCAGCATGGACCCCATCACCAGGTTGACGACCAGGTACAGGATCACGATGGACCAGTTCAACGCTCCCAGATTTTCCATGGCGGTTACCGTCGTTGTTGTTGTGCTAGTTGCTGTGCTTGTCGTTGCCGGCAGCGTCGGGACAGTGATCGATCAGCCGCCGGTACCTACGTCTGAGGCTGGCATTATTTGCATACGCATGCAATGCGTCAAAGACAGCATCTTCTAGAGATATCTCTGAGCTGCAGTGCAACAGAAACGCAGGCAAGCCGGGGCTCACCATGATAAATGGCCGTCTATTCAGAGAACGGCAGTTCGGGGAAAGCCAATTCGGAGAAAGGGAACTCGGAGGAAGACAGCAAAGTGAATATCGCCAAACGACAGCACAGCCTGCAGGGGCTAGCGGTAAGGGCCCTATAGGCCTCGCCCGGCGATCAGGACAGAACGCAGCGACGCATCTCACACCACGGGGCTAGCCGGGCTCCTGCGCAAGGACTGGCATCGCAATCAGGCCGAGTCGGGCCGCCGGGCGGTCTCGCGCAGTACTGGAATAACCGGCAGTACACGGCTCTCGGCTCCTCCGCCCTCATGAATCTGACGCATGAGCAGCGAGGTCGCCACCTCGATCATCTGATCGATGGGCTGGCGAACGGTGGTCAGCGAATAGCTTGGCCAGGCAGAAACAGGGGTATCGTCGAAGCCGATCACCGACACGTCCTCCGGGACCCGCTTGCCGAGCTCATGGCGCAAGGTCTCGAGCACCGCCACCGCCATATGATCGCTGGCGGCAAAGATGGCGTCGGGCACGACGGTTTCAGCGAACAATCGACGGGTCTGCTGGCGTGCCATCTCGAAGTCGTAGTCGCCATGGACAACCGCGTGGGGCTTGAGCCCGTGGGCTGCGAGGCCGTCGACGAAGCCTTCGAAGCGACGCCGACTGGTCGAGGAACGCTCGACACCGGCGACAAAGGCGATATTCCGGTGCCCACCCATGGCCAGATAGCTGCCAGCCCAGTAACCACCGTGGTAGTTGTCGCTGTAGACCTGGCCAATTCCTTCGATATCGACGCCGCGGTTGAGCAGCACCAGCGGCACGCCGGCGTTCACGCACTCTCTGGCAAGGCTCGAGGTCAACAGCGCCGACAGCATAAGGATCCCGTCCACCTGGCTCTGCAGGATACGGTCCATGACTCCCGGGAAATCGTCGCTTTCCGGAACCACGAACAGCAGCAGATGGTAGCCCTCATCTTGGAACCGTCGAGACGCCATCTGGACCGCCATTGGGTAGAACATGTTGTCCAGCGAGGACAGTACCAGGGCGATCGTCCGTGTCGAACGCATGATCAACGAGCGCGCCACGGTATTGGGCCGATAGCCCAGCTCCTGCGCCGCGCGCAATACCTTTTCCCGAGTCTTCTCGGAAATACTTGCATTGGGGGAGAAACACCGACTTACGGCTGACTGAGAGACCCCCGCCAGCCTTGCCACTTCCTTCGAGGTTACCGCCGGCCTTTGTTTCATCGTTGACGACTCAATCGTTTCTGCATACGTACTCAGACTAACAGTATCGAGACCTCAAGGCGCGTCTCAATGCTCCCCCAGCGCCGCCAGAAAGGCTTCCAGCACCCGATGGGGGCGGCGGTCACGGCGGGTGATGGCGACGAAGGGCGTCTCGTAGGCGGCACTCTCGGAGCACAGCTCGCGCAGCCTACCCTGCGCGACCCAGAGATTGGCGTGGTGATCCGGCAGATAGCCGATGTAGGCCCCGGTCAGGATAAGAAAGGCCGCGCCTTCCCGGTCGGACGCGGTGGCGCTGGGCTTGAGCCCGACATGGCGCTCACGGCCGGCTTCCGACAGCGGATAGGACGGTACCACTGCGTCCCACTGCCCCAGCGCCTGCCACCCGCCCAGCGCCTCCAGCGCCGTCGATGGCTCGGCAAACAGCGGATGCCCCCGGCCACAGTAAAGCCCGGAGCGTTCGCTGTAGAGCGCCTGGCTATCGACGCTGGCAGGCAGGTTGACCGCCGGAACGACACCGACATGCAGGCGTCCGTCGAGCACCCCGCGGGCGATCTCGCCGGGAGGGTCCATGTGCATGTTGATGCGCACCTCTGGGCCCTGGGCCTTGAGGCTTGCCAGGGCATGGGTGATACGCATCTCGGGTGAGCTGACCAGGGTATCGGTGATGCCGATATTGAGTTCGCCGCGCAGGCTGTGGTGCAGCGCATTGACCTCGGTGCGAAAGGCTTCCAGTCCCGACAGCAGACGACGGGCCCCTTCCAGCACCTCCCGTCCTTCCTCGGTCAGGGCGAAGCCGCCCCGCCCCCGCCGACAAAGCTTGAGCCCCAGGCGCTTTTCCAGGTCGCCCATATGCAGGCTGATGGCCGAACGACTGATGCCAAGCTCGTTCTCGGCGGCGGAAAATCCACCACACTCGGCCACCGCCTTGAACACCCGCAATAGACGAATATCGAAGTCGGTGACCGGGCTCTGCCGGCTCACGCGCTTGCTCCGCCGGACCGCCCTCGGTCTGCGCAGGCAGGACAGCGTGGATCGCGCCCCAGCCGATAGTGACGCCATTCACCACTCAGGCCGTCGAAGGTGGCAAGCCCCCGGTGGGGCGTGCCGGCCCCGGACAACAGCTTGACCGCCTCCACCGCCTGGAAGCAGCCGATCAGCCCCACCAGCGGCGAGATGACGCCACTCTCGGCGCAGGACAGGGCCTCGTCACCCTGGTCATCCGGCGGATACAGGCAGGCGTAGCAGGGGCTCGCCTCGTCACGCGGGTCGAACACCGCCAACTGCCCGGAAAAGCGGATCGCAGCGCCGGAGACCAGCGGCACCCCGGCGGCGACGCTGGCGGCATTGATGGCGTAGCGGCTGGAAAAGCGATCGGTGCAGTCGAGGATGACGTCCGCCTCCCGCGCCGCCTGGACCAGCCCCTCGGCGTCCAGATGGCGCTCGATGGCGCTGACCCGGCAGCTTGCATTGAGGGCGATGGCAGACTCGGCGGCCGACAGGGCCTTGTTGCGTCCCAGGTCCTGCTCCTGGTGGGCGATCTGGCGCTGCAGGTTGGAGATCTCGACCATATCGGCGTCGGCGATGGTCAGCTGTCCGACTCCGGCGGCGGCCAGGTACAGCGCCACCGGCGAGCCCAGGCCACCGGCACCGACGATCAGTGCGCGCGACGCCAGCAAGCGCTCCTGGCCGTCGATGTCCACTTGGGGAAGCATGATCTGGCGGCTGTAACGCAGCAGGTCCTGGTCATTCATGAAAACTCACTTGTCCTCGAACTCTTCGATATCCGGCACGTGCAGGGCAAAATCTTCCTTCACTTCTTCCATCACCACGTAGCTCTTGGATTCCTTGACCCCGGGCAGGGTCAGCACCACGTCGCCAAGTAGCTGACGATAGGCGGACATCTCGGGAATTCTGCACTTGAGAATATAGTCGAACTGCCCGGACACCAGGTGGCACTCCTGGATCTGCGGCAGCTTCGACACGGCTCGACGGAACTCGTCGAACACCGCCGGGGACTGGGTCTCCAGACTGATCTCGACGAACACCAGCAGATTGGCCTTGAGCATGCGCGGGTTGAGGATCGCCTTGTAGCCACGGATCACCCCGGAGCGCTCGAGGCGCTTGACGCGTTCCAGGCACGGCGTGGTGGACAAGCCCACCTGGGCGGCGAGGTCCACGTAGGACACCCGGGCGTTTTCCTGCAGGCAACGCAGAATCTTCAGATCGATACGGTCGAGGGAGCGGTTCTTGGTTTTCATTGTGGTCCTGAACGCTGGTCTGACGGCGAGGGGCACGCAAGGAAAGAATCGACCAAAAAGGCCTGGTCGCAAAGCATTTCACGACAATCTCTCGCGCCCAATCGCTTGGTGGCAAAACATTTTACTGATAATCAGTATCACATGCCCCCAACAGACTCCAGTCCCGGCTTCAACGTTGCCTGCCCCACTGCCCAAGCGTCACCCGAGGGTGGCCCCCCAGGTCATGCACGCTGTCGCAGCGAACATAGCCCAGCGCTTCAAGATGCTCTCGCACCCGCTCGGCCTGCTCGTAGCCGTGTTCCATCAACAGCCAGCCGCCCGGCTGGAGGAAGCTCCGGGCGCGCTCGGCGATGGCAAATAGATCGGCCAGGCCATGGTCGGCGGCCACCAGCGCCGAGCTTGGCTCGAAGCGCACATCGCCCTGCCCCAGATGAGGATCCTGCGGGTCGATATAGGGCGGGTTGGCCACGATCAGGTCGAAGCGCTCGTCATCGAGCGCATCGAACCAGTCGCTCTGGCGAAATCGTACCGCCAGACCATGTCGCTCGGCGTTGCGCCGCGCCAGCGCCACCGCCTCAGGGGACAGATCGACGCCCTCGACCCGCCAGCCGGGGCGCTCGCTGGCAAACGCCAGGGCGATGGCACCGGTGCCGGTGCCCAGGTCGAGCAAGGCGCCGGGATTGGTATCGGCCCGGGCCAGCGCGGCCTCCACCAGGGTCTCGGTATCGGGCCGGGGAATCAGGGTGCTGGGCGAGGTCGCCAGGGCCAGCCCCCAGAATTCGCGTTCGCCGGTCAGGTAGGCCACCGGCATGCCCTGGGCACGCGCCGCCACCCAGGCCTCGAAGCGGGCCCGGGCCAGCGTCGACATGGGCTTGTCGCCCCAGGTGTAGAGCCAGGTGCGATCGACCTTCATCGCCGCCATGGCCAGCACCTCGGCGTCGAGTCGCGGCGTCGGGCTGCCGGCGGCCTCGAGGCGGCGGGTCGCCCGGGCGATCAGCACATCACAGCGCATCAGCCGTCCTGTTGCAGAGCGGCTAGCTGCTCCGCCTGGTACTCGTGGATCAGCGGGTCGATGACCTCGTCGAGGCCGTCGCCGGTGACCACCTCGTTGAGCTTGTACAGGGTCAGGTTGATGCGATGGTCGGTGATCCGCCCCTGGGGGAAGTTGTAGGTACGTATGCGCTCGCTGCGATCGCCGGAGCCCACCAGCGAGCGACGGGCGTCGGCCTGTTCCTGGCGCTGGCTGTCCTGGGCCGACTGCTTTAGCCGCGCCGCCAGCAGCGACATCGCCTTGGCCCGGTTCTTGTGCTGGCTGCGCTCTTCCTGACACTCCACCACCACACCGCTGGGCAGGTGGGTGATGCGGATTGCCGAGTCGGTGGTGTTGACGTGCTGACCGCCGGCGCCGCTGGAGCGAAAGGTGTCCACCCGCAGGTCGGCCGGGTTGATGTCGATGTCGCTGACCTCGTCGGCCTCGGGCATCACCGCCACGGTGCAGGCCGAGGTATGGATGCGGCCCTGGGATTCGGTGGCGGGAACCCGCTGAACGCGATGGGCACCGGACTCGAACTTGAGCCGGGCGTAGACGCCCTCGCCCTTCACCCGAGAGATGATCTCCTTGTAGCCGCCCTGCTCGCCGTGGCTGGCACTGACCACCTCGACCTTCCAGCCCTGGTTCTCGGCGTAGCGCGAGTACATGCGAAACAGGTCGCCGGCGAACAGCGCCGCTTCGTCACCGCCGGTTCCCGCGCGCACCTCGAGAAAGACGTTACGCCCATCATCGGGATCCTTGGGCACCAGCAGACGCTTGAGTTCGGCCTCCAGCTCCTCGAGCTTGGCCACGCCCTCCTCGCGCTCCATCTGAGCAAGCTCGCGCATGTCGGCGTCGGCGTCCTCGGCCATCTGCTCTGCGGTGGCCACGTCTTCCTCGACGCCACGATAGCGGCGCCAGGCGTCGACCAGCGACTCGAGCTCGGCGTATTCGCGGGAGTAGTCGCGAAAACGTGGCTGATCGCTGATCACGTCGGGCTCCGACAACAGGGCAGAGAGTTCCTCGAAGCGGTCGACGAAGGCATCGAGGCGCTCACGCAGAGAAGCTTTCATCGGCAAATCCTTGAAATCATGTAAGAAGGCGCATTGCGGTCAAGCCAGGCCCGGCTAGTTCCGGGACTCGGGCTCGCCCAGCAGCAGTTCGACGGCAGCCTCGAGCAGGTCCTGGCGCTCATCGGCGGCGGCACCCCGCAGGGCCAGGGTGGGCTGATGCATCAGGCGGTTGGTCAACTGGTGGGCCAGGCGACGCACCACGGCCTCGGGATCCTCACCCTTGGCCAGGCGCTCCAGCGCCTGGGTCTGGGCCTCGTCACGCAGCCGTTCACCCTTGGCACGCACGTCGCGGATCACCTCGCCGGCCCCGCGCACCCGGCGTTCCTTGTGCCAGTGGGCCACGCCGTGCTCGATCAGCGCCTCGGCCTGGTCCGCCGCCACCTGGCGGTGACGTCGGTTTTCCTCGATGACCTCATGCAGGTCATCGACGGTATAAAGGAAGATGTCGCTGAGCTCGCCGACCTCCGGCTCGATGTCGCGAGGTACGGCGATATCGACCATGAACACCGGACGGTGGCGGCGACGCTTGAGCGCCCGCTCGACCATGCCCTTGCCAAGAATCGGCAAGGGCGCCGCGGTGGACGAAATGACGATGTCGGCCTTTTCCAGGGCGACGGGGATCTCGTCGAGGCTGATGGCCTGACCGCCCAGGCTGCCGGCCAGGGCACTGGCCCGCTCGCGGGTGCGGTTGGCCACCGTCAACTGGTGCACCCCGGCTTCATGCAGGTGGCGCGCCACCAGCTCGATGGTCTCGCCGGCACCGATCAACAGCGCCCTGGCACGCGAGAAATCGTCGAAGATTCGACTGGCCAGACTGACCGCCGCATAGGCCACCGAAACGGGGTTCTCGCCGATGGCGGTCTCGGTGCGCACCTGCTTGGCCACCGCGAAGGTATGCTGGAAGAGCCGCTCCAGCTCCCCGCCGAGCCCGCTGGCGTCCCTGGCCGCCTGGTAAGCATCCTTGAGCTGGCCCAAGATCTGGGGTTCACCCAGCACCATGGAATCGAGACCCACGGCGACGCGCATCAGATGGCGCGCGGCGTCACCTTCCAGATAGTGGTAGGCGCAGTGCAGCAGGTCCTCGCGGGGCAATGCATGAAACCGGCTCAACCAGTCGAGCACCTCGTTCTCCCCGCTCGACTCGGTCACGCAGTAAAGCTCGGTACGATTGCAGGTCGACAGCACCGCAGCCTCATGCACACTCGGCAGCGCGCGCAGCTCGGAGAGCGCCCGGGTGAGTTGCGAGGGGCCAAAGGCCACCTTTTCGCGCACCTCGACGGCCGCGGTTCGATGGTTGATGCCAAGGGCAAGCAGGGTCATGCGTTCGACGTCTTCATCAGATGATGTCCGGAGCGGCCAACCAGGCCGCTCCTGCAAGGCGCATATCCTACCATAGGCAGCTCTGACCTCGCTCCCCCGGGCATTGACCTTTGCCAAGACTCTCCAAGCCGTTATGCTGAGAATTCTCATGGAGAAGATGACGCCTCAATGCCCCCGAACGCGCGCCACGGAAAGCTGACCTGCACTCTGGCCACCCTGTCACTGACGGCGTGGCTCGCCGGCTGTCAGAGCTTTTCCTACAGCCCAGGCAGCGCGTCACAGGCTGACCCCATGGCCGGTGCTCCACCGATCACCCGTGGACTCGATGCCGACGGCCTGTCGACGCTGCTGATTGCCGAAATAGCCGGTCAGCGGGGCGACTATCGACGCGCCACCGAAGGCTACCTCAAGGCAGCCGAGCGCTATCACTCCGCTGCCCTGGTCGAACGCGCCACCCTGGCTTCACGCTTCACCGATGACACCGCCCTGATCGAACGCGCCGCGCGACGCTGGCAGGAGCTGGCGCCCGAGGCGCCGGTGGCCGCCCAGATCCTGGGCAACCTCGCCGGTGGTCGCGGCAACTGGGACGAAGCCCTGAAACAGCGGCTGATCGCGGCCGATGACGACACCGACATCACCCGCTTCGTCGATACCGCCCTGTCCAGTGGCGGCGATCCGGTGGCGCTCGCCGCCACCCTCGAACAGGCGCTCGACGAACCCACACTCCCAGAGTCGAGGAAAGACGACCTGCGCCTGGCGCTGGCCCTGACCGACTCGGCCCAGGGGGATCATGAGGGCGCCCAGCGACGAATTGCCGCACTGGGAAACGACAGTCGCGATAACCCCCAGCGGATTCTCGCCGAATCACGCATCGCCCTGGACGCCGGCAAGTACCACCAGGCCCGCCTGGCGGCCAAACGCGGCCTCAACCTCTCTCCCGGCGACCCCCGCTTTCTGTTGCTGATGGCGCGGGCCGACATTCGCCTGGGCAACCTGGTGTCGGCCGAGAGCAGCACCGACACCCTGCTCGAGACCCGTGGCGACAACCCCCTCTTGCGGGTCGGCCTGGCCCAGCTCTATCTGGAAGAAGGCCACCACGACCCGGCGCGCCGGCTGCTGCTGCCGCTGGTCGATGATCCCCAGGCACCCAGCGCCCTCTATCTATTGCTTGGCAGCATCGCCGAGCAGGAAGACGAGGTCGACAACGCCCTGCTCTACTATCGCCGGGTACCGCCGGGCCCTGACTTCCTGCTGTCGCGTCAGCGCGCGGCCAGCATGCTGATCGAGGCCGACCGGCTGCTGGACGCCCGGGCCTTTCTGCGGGTAGAGCGGCTGCGTCACGACGACGCCTATACCGGCCTGGTCATCACCGAAGTGCAACTGCTCGACCAGCAAGGTCTCGAGCCCGAGGCCGAGGCGCTGCTCAACCGCGAGCTGGCACGTAGCCCCGAGGATGGCGACCTGCGCTACTTCCGCGCCATGCGTGCCTGGAGCGAAGGCGACCTGGACACCTCCGAACAGGATCTGCGCACCCTGGTCGAACAGCAGCCGGACAACGCCGTGGCGCTCAATGCGCTCGGCTACACCCTGGCCGATGCCGGCGACCCGGATGATCTTGACGAGGCCAGGCGACTGATCCAGCGGGCCTACGAGCTCTCGCCGGACAACCCCGCCATCCTCGACAGCCTGGGTTGGGTCGCCTACCGTGAGGGCAAACCGGAGGTTGCGCTACCCTGGATCGAGCGCGCCTGGCGCGAGATCGCCGATCAGGAGGTCGCCGCCCACCTGATCGAGGTGCTGTGGGACCTGGGCCAGAAGCAGCGCGCACGCGAGCTGTTGCAAGAAGCCCAGCAACGCTTCCCCGAGCGCCCGCTGATCGTCGACCTCCTCGATCGGCGCCCCGAAATCAGGCCTGAGCCAACGGCAACAGCGCCTTGACCGCCCCGACACCACGACCACTACCCGCAAGGACCCCGCGATGATGTCTTGTTTTCGCCTGACCGCCGCCGCCCTGGGGCTCGGCCTGCTGGCCGGCTGCGCCACCTCCCAGAGCGTCACCGAGCCGCGCCAGGAGCGCCAGGCCGGTGACTGGGAAGCCCAGACCGAACAGGTGGAAGCCTTCACCTCCTGGAACCTGACCGGAAAGGTGGGCCTGCGCACTCCCCAGGAATCCACCAGCGCCAACCTCGACTGGCGCCAGACCCCCTACCACTATCGCCTGCTGGTCACCGGCCCCATGGGCGCCGGCCGCAGTACCCTGGAAGGACGCGACGGTCGCGTCTCGCTGACCACCAGCGAGGGTCGCTTCGAGGCCGACAGCCCCGAAGCCCTGATGGAACAGCGCCTGGGCTGGTCGCTGCCGGTCTCGAGCCTCACCGACTGGGTGCGCGGCCTGCCCGCCGACGACAGTGACTTCGAGATGACCGACGACGAACTCGGCTTCCCCGCTTCACTGGAACAGGACGGCTGGGAGATCGACTATCGCGGCTGGAAGGATGTGAACGGCACCTGGCTACCCAACCGGCTGGTGATGACCTATGACGACCTGCGCGCCACCCTGGTGGTGAACCAGTGGCAGCCACTGGAACTGTAGTCGCGCCGGCTCCCGCCCCGGGTGGCGGGAGCCTGTCTCCCGGGTAAAATGAAGCACCATCGCCCTCTGCCTCCTGTCGACGTGCTCCTTGCAGCAAGCTCCCTATAGAGAGAAGCAACGAGAGCCATCATCGATCCCGATCGCCGATGGCAGGCGCCGCCCCCAGCCACCGATCGCCATCACTTCGCTCAGCCGATCCCTGGACAGCACCCTTTATAGACTCCCCCATGCCCGACACCTCTTTCTCTTCCGATGCCAGCGCGCAGCAGACCCTGACGTTGCCGGCGCCGGCCAAGCTCAATCGCATGCTGCATATCGTCGGCCGTCGCGACGACGGCTACCACGAGCTGCAGACGCTGTTCCAGTTCCTCGACCACGGTGACGATATCCACCTGCGCCTGCGCCTGGACGGTGAGATAACCCTGACAGACCGTCTCGAGGGCGTACCCCGCGAGGCCAACCTGCTATGGCGGGCCGCCGACCTGCTCAAGCGCGAGACCGGCTGCGCGCTCGGTGCCGATCTTGGCGTCACCAAGCGCCTGCCCATGGGTGGTGGCCTGGGCGGTGGCAGCAGCGACGCCGCCAGCGTGCTGGTCGGGCTGAATCATCTGTGGGGCCTGGAACTGACGACCCGGCGTCTGGCTGAACTGGGCCTGACGCTGGGCGCCGATGTGCCGGTATTCGTCCACGGCCAGGCCGCCTGGGCGGAAGGCGTCGGCGAGCGCCTTGTCGCGGTGGCACTCGACACCCCCTGGTTCGTGGTCGTGCACCCGGGTGTGGCGGTCTCCACCCCTGCCGTGTTCACTGCGCCGGAATTGACACGGGACACCCCCGCCATTACCATGGCGCGCGCACTCAAGGGGGGAGCGTCAAGCTGGCGCAACGATTGCGAGGACACCGTCAGGCAAGCCTATGCTGAGGTGGCTCGTGCCCTGGACTGGCTCAACGCCCGGGCGCCGTCAATGTTGACGGGTACCGGCGCGTGCGTTTTTGCCCGTCTGGAGTCGGAGGCCGAGGCCGTCCAGTTGCTGGACGATGTCCGATGCCAACAGCCGACCTGGCACGCCTTCAAGGCCCTGGGCCTGAATCGATCGCCTCTCCTCGACGCCCTGCCCGCGTGAGGCAGGACGTATGCTGGGGTATAGCCAAGCGGTAAGGCAGCGGTTTTTGGTATCGCCATGCGGAGGTTCGAATCCTCCTACCCCAGCCAACTTCCTTCTGAGTCCTGGACTCACTCCCCCAGGCTCACACTGAAGACCCAACACAGCAAAGGTGGCTGCGCGTGTCAAAATTGATGGTTTTCGCCGGGAATGCCAACCCCGAACTCGCCCGTAAGGTCGCCGAGAGCCTGGACAGCCGACTGGGTAATGCCACGGTCGGCCAGTTCAGCGATGGCGAGGTCGCGGTCGAGATCAACGAGAACGTGCGCGGCAAGGATGTCTTTATCCTGCAGTCCACCTGTGCACCGACCAACGACAACCTGATGGAACTGATCCTGATGGTTGACGCCCTGCGCCGGGCCTCGGCCACCCGTATCACTGCGGTGGTGCCCTACTTCGGCTACGCCCGCCAGGATCGCCGCGTGCGCTCCGCCCGGGTGCCGATCTCGGCCAAGATCGTGGCCGACATGATGGTCAAGGCCGGCGTCGACCGGGTCATGACCATGGACCTGCACGCCGACCAGATCCAGGGCTTCTTCGACGTGCCCGTGGACAACGTCTACGGCTCGCCGATCCTGCTCGACGACATCGAGCGTCAGAACTACGACGACCTGGTCGTGGTCTCCCCCGATGTCGGCGGCGTGGTCCGTGCCCGTGCCATCGCCAAGCAGCTCAACGCTGACCTGGCGATCATCGACAAGCGTCGCCCCCAGGCCAACCAGGCCCAGGTGATGCACATCATCGGTGATATCCAGGACCGCACCTGTGTGGTGGTGGACGACATGATCGACACCGCCGGCACCCTGTGCAAGGCGGGCGAAGCGCTCAAGGAACACGGCGCCAAGCGCGTGGTCGCCTACGCCACCCACCCGATCCTGTCGGGCCCTGCGGTGGACAACATCTCCGAGTCGGTGCTGGACGAAGTGGTGGTGGCCGACACCATCCCGCTGTCCGACACCGCGCGTCGCAGCGGACGTATCCGCCAGCTCAGCGTGGCCGGCCTGATCGCCGAAGCGATCCGCCGCGTCAGCAACGAGGAATCCGTCAGCGCGATGTTCCACTAAGCGACATATCGCGCGGGAAACGCGCCCCGACAACCGGGGCATCTGGAACCACCGAGGTCTGGTCGCGGGCTCGGTGGCTTCCTTACTTTAGCCAAGAGGCAATTTCATGTCTGACTACAAACTTACCGCCAATGTTCGTAACGACCTGGGGAAAGGTGCGAGCCGCCGCCTGCGTCGTGCGAACCAGCAAGTCCCCGCCATCATCTACGGTGGTGAAAAGACGCCGCAGCCGATCGCCGTCGACAAGACTGCGTTCTACAAGGCGCTGGAAGACGAAGCCTTCTTCTCTTCCGTCATCAACCTTGAGGTTGACGGCAAGTCCCAGCAAGTCGTGGTGCGTGACCTTCAGCGCCACCCGTACAAGCCGCTGGTGACCCACGCCGACTTCCTGCGCGTCGATGCGACTCACGAGATCACCATGCGCGTTCCGCTGCACGTGGTCGGTCAGGACGAGTCCAAGGCCATCAAGGAGCAGGACGGTGAACTGCACCAGCTGGCCAACGAAGTCGAGATCAGCTGCCTGCCGAAGGACCTGCCCGACTACCTCGAGGTCAACATCGCTGACCTCGAGATCGGCAGCACCCTGCACCTGTCCGACCTCAAGGTCCCGGCTGGTGTGACCATCGTCGAGCTGAGCCACGGTGAAGAGCACGACCAGGCCATCGTCAACGTGACCAAGGCCAAGGTCATGCAGTCCGAGGAAGAAATCGCCGAGGAAGAAGCCGCCGCCGCCGAGGCCAGCGAAGAAGCTGCCGAGGAAGCGAAGGACGAAGCCAAGGACGAAGACGAAGAAGGCGACAAGGAGTAATCCTTTTCTGCCGGATTCAGGGGCCACTGCGGTGGCCCTTTTCGTTTCCGAGGGCTTTGCCCATGGCCTCGTCGCCAAGGCCCTGAGCAAAGCGCTTGCCCCGCACCGCTGACCGGAGAGACCACCATGACAAGGATCAAGGCGCTGATCGGCCTTGCCAACCCTGGCACCCAGTACGAGGCGACGCGTCACAACGCCGGCGCCTGGCTGGTGGAGGAAGTCGCGCGTCAGTCCAGCGCCGAGCTGCGCCCGGAGAAGAAGTTTCTCGGCCTCTACGCCAAGGCCTTTGTCGAAGGCAGCGACCTGCACCTGCTGGTGCCGACCACCTACATGAACCGCTCCGGTGCCTCGGTGGCGGCGCTGGCCAACTTCTTCAAGCTGGCCCCCGACGAGATGCTCATCGCCCACGACGAGCTCGACCTGCCCCCCGGCAGCGCGCGCTACAAGCAGGGCGGCGGCCACGGCGGCCACAATGGCCTGCGCGACATCATCAGCGCCCTGGGCAACGACAAGTCCTTCCATCGTGCGCGCATCGGCATCGGTCATCCCGGCAGCGCCAAGCTGGTCACCAACTACGTGCTGGGCCGTCCCGGCAAGACCGAGCGCGAGGCCATCGACGGCGCCCTGATCGAGTGCCTGGCGACATTGCCCCAGGCGCTATCCGGCGACTGGGCCAAGGCCATGAACCGCCTGCACAGCCACTCTGCCTGACCCGGCAGGCGCCAACAGGGGCAGCAGGTGGTTGCACCGCCCGGGCTGTCCCCGCCTGGCCCGACGTCATACACTGTGCGCCGACTTCTTTCACTTCACGCCTTCAGGAACCACCCATGGGATTCAACTGCGGCATCGTTGGTCTGCCCAACGTCGGCAAGTCCACCCTCTTCAACGCCCTGACCAAGTCCGGCATCGATGCAGAGAACTTCCCGTTCTGCACCATCGAGCCCAATGTCGGCATCGTCCCCATGCCGGACCCGCGCCTCGACAAGCTCGCCGAGATCGTCAAGCCGGAGAAGGTGGTGCCCACCACCATGGAATTCGTCGATATCGCCGGCCTGGTCGCCGGCGCCTCCAAGGGTGAAGGTCTCGGCAACCAGTTCCTCGCCAATATCCGCGAGACCCAGGCCATCGCCCACGTGGTGCGCTGCTTCGACAACGACAACGTCATCCACGTGGCCAACCAGGTCGACCCGGCGGCGGATATCGAGACCATCAACCTGGAGTTGGCCCTGGCCGACCTCGACACCGTGGAGAAGGCCATCCAGCGCCTGGTTCGCGTGGTCAAGGGCGGCGACAAGGACGCCATTGCCACCAAGGCGGTGCTCGACAAGATCCAGCCGCACCTGGCCGAAGGCCAGCCGCTGCGCAGCTTCGATCTGAGCGATGACGAGAAGAAGCAGATCAAGAGCTTCGGCTTTTTGACCCTGAAGCCGACCATGTACATCGCCAACGTCAACGAGGACGGCTTCGACAACAACCCCTACCTCGACGTGGTCAAGGGCATCGCCGAGGCCGAGGGCGCCGTGGTGGTTCCCGTGTGCAACCAGCTGGAAGCCGAGATCGCCGAACTCGATGACGAGGAACGCGAGATGTTCCTGGCCGAGATGGGCATGGAAGAGCCCGGTCTCGACCGGGTGATCCGCGCCGGCTACGCCCTGCTGGGTCTGCAGACCTACTTCACCGCAGGGGTCAAGGAAGTGCGTGCCTGGACCGTCAAGGTCGGCGCCACCGCCCCGGAAGGCGCCGGTGTCATCCACACCGACTTCCAGAAGGGCTTCATCCGCGCCGAAGTGGTGGCCTATGACGACTTCGTCAGCCTGAACGGCGAGCAGGGCGCCAAGGACGCCGGCAAGTGGCGCCTGGAAGGCAAGGACTACGTGCTCAAGGACGGCGACGTGGTGCACTTCCGCTTCAACGTCTGAGGCTCACCGCAGCGTCCGACGTAACATCACGTTTCCTGTGTCAACACCGAGGCATGCCTCGGTGTTGTCGTTTACATGCCAGTCACATGCAGCAACTCTATCGCAAAGAGGTTATATTCGAGAGATGTCATCAAGCGCAGGAACAAGAGCGTGACACTCTCGAATGATTCTCCACCGCTCAAGGCAACGGCGCCTGAGCTATGGATAGCGGATGGGCCCGTCATCAGAGGCAAGCTGCTGCCCTATCCGACACGCATGGTGGTGGTACGCCTGAGCGGCGACCGGCTGTGGGTGCACAGCCCCGTCCCACTGACCGAGCCACTGCGTGACGCCCTCGACGAGCTGGGCCAGGTACACTTCCTGATCGCTCCCAACCATTGTCACCACCTGTTCATGCGCGAATGGCAGATGGCCTACCCGATGGCTCGCAGTTTCGGCACCCGGGAAGTCATCGCCAAGCGCGGCGACCTGGTGTTCGAAAGCACCCTGGATGGCACTCCCAACCGCTTCTGGGGTGACGATATCGACCAGTGCCTGTTCACCGGCTCATCGCGCATGCAGGAAGCGGTGTTCCTGCACCGTTCCAGCCGCAGCCTGATCGTGGCCGATCTGATCGGCAATCTACCCCCTGCTTCCCTGACGCCCTTGCAGCGTCGACTGGCCAGGCTCTCGGGCATCCTGGCGCCGGATGGCAGGATGCCGCTGGAGTGGCGACTGAGCTTCCTCGGCCGACGCTACCTGGCGAGCGAGCATCTACGCACCCTGCTCTCCTGGCGGCCCGCTCGAATCATCATGGCCCACGGCGAGATCATTGAGGATGACGTGGAAGGCTTTCTCAAGCGCTCCTTTCGCTGGTTGACAGCAAGCGCGCCGAGTTTGCCGTGAACACGCCCTAGTCGACGACTGCTTATTCTGGCCGAACAAGGTGGACGAGCGGAGAGACGACGACAGCGTGCTAGCGGAAATCCCGCGAGGGCACGCCGAGTTCGGCCCACAAGCCGCTCAAGTCCTCGAGCCGTCCGGCGATCACATGGATCACGCTGCCCTCGCGCTCCAGATGGCCGGTGACCTTCAACAGCCGGGCGTTCAACAGCGCCTGGCGCTGGGCCTTGGCGGTGTCCTTCCACACCACCACGTTGACGTTGCCGGTCTCGTCTTCCAGGGTCACGAAGGTGACCCCGGAGGCGGTGCCCGGCCGCTGGCGGGTGGTCACCAGCCCCGCTACCTGGACCAGATGGCCGTGGTCCAGCTCGGCAAGCTCAGTGGCCTTGAGGCAACGCGCCAGTCCTTGCCGCGCCATCGAGGTCTGCTCGCGCAGCAACGCCATGGGATGGCGGGCAAGGCTCAGCCCCAGATGGCGAAAGTCCTCCTCGAGGTCGGCCTGCTCGCTGGGGGGCGCCAGCTCTGGGGTGGTGTCGTCGAGGATATCGGTCTCGCCCAGCGCCAGCGCCGGATCCGGCGCCAGCAGATTCCAGCGTGCCTGGTAGCGATGGCCGCCGAGGCTCGACAGCGCCCCGGCCGCCGCCAGCGCTTCCCACTCGCGGGCCGACATCGGCGCGCGACGCCTGGCCTCGGCGACGCTGGCATAGCCGTTGGCCGGACGCCTCGCCAGCAGGCAGTCGATGGCACCACGCCCCAGCCCCTTGACCAGGCGAAAGCCCAGTCGCAGGGCACCATCTGGCTCCAGGGTGGCGTCCCAGTGGCTGGCATTGATATCCACCGGACGCACCTCGACACCGTGACGGCGGGCATCCTGCACCAGTTGTGACGGGCTATAGAAGCCCATCGGCTGGCTATTGAGCAGGCCACAGCAGTAGGCCGCGGGGTGGTGGCACTTGAGCCAGGCCGAGACGTACACCAGGTGGGCGAAGCTGGCCGCGTGGGACTCGGGGAAGCCGTACTGGCCAAAGCCCTCGATCTGGCGACAGATGGCGTTGGCAAACTCGTCGCTGTAGCCCCTGGCACGCAGCCCGGCGGTCAGCCGCTGCTGGTGCTCGGCGATGGTGCCGGCCCGTCGCCAGGCCGCCATGGCCCGCCGCAACTGGTCGGCCTCGCCACCGGAATAGCCCGCCGCCACCATGGCCAGCTTGATCACCTGCTCCTGGAAGATCGGCACCCCCAGGGTCCGCTCGAGCACGCCCCTGACCTCGTCGCTGGGATAGCTGACCTCCTCGATGCCGTCGCGACGCCGCAGGTAGGGATGCACCATGTCGCCCTGGATCGGCCCGGGACGAACGATGGCGATCTCGATCACCAGGTCGTAGTAGTTGCGGGGCTTCAAGCGCGGCAGCATGTTCATCTGGGCACGGCTCTCCACCTGGAAGACGCCGACGCTGTCCCCGCGACTGAGCATGGCGTACACCTCAGGATCATCCCGGGGCACCCGGGACATGGCCATGGCCTGATGCTCGCCATCGCCCTCGCCATCGTCGTCGCCCTCGCCCGTGCTCTCGAAGCAGCGCCTGTCGTCGTCCCGGTGTTCGCCTCCGTCTGACAGCAGCGCCAGGGTCTTGCGAATGGCGGTCAGCATACCCAGCGCCAGCACGTCGACCTTGAGCAGCCCCAGACTCTCCAGGTCGTCCTTGTTCCACTGGATCAGGGTGCGCCCTTCCATCGCGGCGTTCTCCACCGGCACCAGCTCGTGCAGCGGCCCGCGCGAGATCACGAAGCCCCCCACGTGCTGTGACAGGTGTCGCGGAAAGCCCAATAGCTGCTCCACCAGTTCGACCAGATGACGCAGCAGTTCCGGGACGGCGGTGGAGGCGGCCTCTTCACCTCCCGCGCCTACCGTCTCCCCCACCGTCTGCTTGAGCGCCTCGAGCCAGGCGCCCTCGCCCTCGCGGCGATCCAGCCGACTGGCGAGCCAGGCCAGATAGCCCGGTTGCAGCCCCAGCGCCCGCCCCACGTCCTTGAGTACACTTCTGGGGCGGTAGCTGATCACGGTGGCGGCAAGCCCGGCCCGCTCGCGGCCGTAGCGCCGATAGATGTACTGGATCACCTCCTCGCGGCGCTCGTGCTCGAAGTCCACGTCGATATCCGGCGGCTCGTCGCGCTCCTCGGAAATAAAGCGTTCGAACAGCAGCTGCACCTGACGCGGGTCCACCTCGGTGATAAACAGGCAGTAACAGACCACCGAATTGGCCGCCGAGCCCCGCCCCTGACACAGGATGCCCTGGCGGCGGGCGAAGGCGACGATGTCCTCGATGGTCAGAAAGAACGGCTCGTAGGCCATCCTGGCGATCAGCTCAAGCTCGCGGGCGATCTGCTCGGCGATATCCGAAGGCGTACCCTCCGGGAAGCGTAGCCGCTCGCCCTGGCGCACCTTGTGCGCCAGCCAGGACGACGGCGTATGGCCGTCGGGGACCAGTTCCTCGGGGTACTCGTAGCGCAGCTCGCCGGGGTCGAAGCGACAACGCTCGGCGATACGCAGGCTTTGTTCGAGCAGCGCAGGCGCAAAACACTGCGCCAGCCGTGACAGGGGGCGCAGGCAGCGCTCGGCGTTGGGCTCGAGCAGAAAACCGGCGCGTTGCACGCTGGTGCGATGCCGAAGGGCGGTCAGTACATCCTGCAATCGCTTGCGGCTCGGCTGGTGCATCAGGACGCCACCGCTGGCGACCAGCGGCAGGCCGGCGGCACTCGCCAGCCTCATCCGCCTCGCCAATCGGTCCTCCTCGCTTGCCTGGAAGTGGCGCTGGACCATCACCCAGCAGCGCCCGTCGAAGTGTTGCTTCAACCCGTCCATTCTCTCCCGAGTCCGGGCGTCGTCGTTGCCCGGCAGGTACAGCAGCAGACAGTCCTCGAGCGCCTCCAGATCCTCCCAGTCGAGACGATAGCTGCCCTTGGGCGCACGGCGACGGCCCAGGGTGATCAGCCGGCACAGGCTGGCGTAGCCGCTGCGGTTCTCGGCCAGCACGACCACGACCTCGTCGGCCAGGCGAAACTCGGCACCGATGATCAGCGCGATCCGGTGGTCTCGGGCAGCCTCCCAGGCGCGCACGATGCCGGCCACCGAGCACTCATCGGTGATCGCCAGGGCGTGATAGCCAAGCTCGGCGGCGCGGGCGACCAGCTCATGGGGGTGAGACGCGCCCTTGAGAAAGGTGAAGTTGGACAGGCAATGTAGCTCAGCGTAGCCAGGGCCCGGGGCGACTTCTGCAGCGTCAGGTGGCTCGCCGACACGCTCAACCGAACCAGCCATGCAACCACCATTGCGACTCGGCGTCGCGAAAGACCCAGCCATGGCGACCGTCCGGCCAGCAGGCCACGTGATAGTCACGCCGCGCCGGGGCCTGGTCCCACCAGCCGCTGGCCAGGCGCTCGGGCCCGGCGACCCAGACCAGACGCTCGAGGGTCGCCGGCGTCAGCGGCTCGGGGTGTTCCAGCAGCCAGGCCGGATGGTTGGCAGTCTGGATTTCAGCCGGGGGCCTGCGAGCGGTCCCCGGCTGCGCTACCAAGCGGGAGGCCCGTTCGGGGCGATGATCCTCCAGCGCCATGGGCTGCAACACGGCGCCATCACCGAGACGAGAACGCAACCGGCTGAACAGTGCCTCGGGGGTGTCTCTGGGCGGCGCCGCCTGAAACAGGTCCGTTGCCACCTCTTGCAGGCTAGCAACCTCGCTGACCTCCAGGCGCAGGCGCAACACCGGTGCTTCGAGTACCACTGATTCCAGGCGCAACCGGCACAGCTCGAGCCAGGCCTCCGCCGCCTGCTCGCCCCCGGCGTGCCCCACGCTCAGGTGCTGAGCCCCTTCCCGGTGATACAGGGTCAAGGTCAGCGACAATGCCTTGACGCAACGCACCTTGAGAAAGCCCTCGAGCTCCGCCAGCAGGCGCCGCAGGGGAAACACGATGCCGGCGGCCAGCTCGATCTCATGGACCAGCTCCCGCTCACGATCGAAGCGCGGTGGTGGCGCGAATACCGGCGGGGGATCGGCGACCTCGCCGGTCAAGCGCTGAAGGTAGCGCCGCAGGTCTGTCCCCAGGCGCGAGGCCAGCGAGGCCGGCGGCAGCACAAGCAGGTCATTGAGGTGCGTAAACCCAAGCCCCTTGAGGCGCGACTGCTGGCGTGCGGACAGCCCCAGCCGGTCGAGGCGAAGCCTGCCGAGCCTGGCCATATGCTCAGCCTCGCCCTGGCCACAATAGCCCCCCGTCCGGGCCAGCAGGCAGGCGGCCAGCGGGGTGTGCCCGGTGGCGCTGGACACCTCAAGCTCCAGGGTCGCCAATTCTTCGTGCAGGCGTCGCCACAGTCCCTCGAGTCCGCCGAAGTAGTCGAGCATCGAGACGATCTCCATCACCACGCCCCAGGACGCGGCGTTCTCCGCCGTCGGCTCGAGACTGACCCGGGCGCTGAAGCGGGCACACCATAGCGCCAGCCCTTCGAGACGACGTCGGCTCACCTCAGGATTCGGCGTCAATAGCCGGAGTCCTGGCTCCAGACACAGTGCCGCATTGATCGTCATGCCCGGCCGCACACCGGCCTGCCAGGCCCTGGCCGAGACCAGGGCGATACGCTCCCCGTCCTCGCACAGCAACGCGAGGGGTCCGTCATCGCCGGCGCTCAGCACCTCCAGCCCAAGCTGCGGACAGTGAAGGCATAGCCACAGCCCCTTCATGATCGCCCCGCACCCTTGCGCTCGGAGACGAGCAACACGGGGCGGGATCGACGTTCCCCACTGGGTGCGCACGGTAGCGAAGTCGGCCGCGGGCACGGGGGCGACAGCCTAGAGTCGGCCAGGGTGATATCGATGGCCCTGGCTGGCATGGCCCCCTTGCGCTTGAAGGCATGGACCTTGATGCGCCTCGACAAGGGCGCCGTCTCGTCACCGCTGCTCTGGTCAGGAGCCGACAGCCGCAGTCGCCAGGGGGCCACTGACCCTTGCTTGGCGAAGTCGGCCGGTCGAATCAGCGCGCCATGGCCGCCCCCTGACGCCACGGCGAGCTGCAGCCGCCGCAGCCATTGCCCCTGCACCGCGGCGAACCAGCCCAGCACCAGATCGCAGCAGCCGCTCTTCAATGCCTGCTCCATGGCCCACAGCCGCTGCCTGGGATGGCGGGTACGCACGATGACCAGATGCGACAGATCCAGGCCCGCCGCCGCCAGGGCCGCCGCATGAGGCTGCCAGGGTGGGTCGAACCACACCACCCGCTCGCAGCGGTGCATCAGCGGAAGCAATAGACGAATCTCGCCGCAACCCGCTCGATCCAGCAGCAGTTCCAGCAGCTCTCCCCGGGGCCAGCCACCGCCGAGCACCTCGTCCAGGGCCTCCACCCCGGTGGAGATCCCGCGCCTCGTGTCGCCCTGCGGCTGATCACGGTGCCACTGTCGCCGCGCCCGCCAGACGCTGCCTCGCTGCATCAAGCGCGAGAGGTCATCACTTGCGTTGTCACGGGCCTGGTTGTCTGCTGCCTTCATCGCTCCTCTCCCGCTCCTATCCCGCTCCGCTCTTGGCCTGCTCAACTGGCCTGCTCAACCGGCCTGCTCAACTGGCCTGCTCTGATGGCGTTCGCTGCTGGCGTTCTCTGCTGGCGTTCTCTGCCGAGCTGCGCTGCTGGCCCGCTAGATACTCCAGCCCGGCTCAGATTTCTAACCCAGATTTCTGGTCCAGGTTTCAGGTCCATGTTTCTAGACCACGCCCTGGCCTTACCGGGCGGACGCCAACATACCGAATACTGTTATTTTATACAGTACTCGTCCAATGCCAAGTCGGCAATGCAGCGCCAGGCCAATCTGACGATGGGTCAGGAAAGCGGCACATCCGCTCACACCAGCACAGAAGCGCCACGGAGGCTCCCCCGGGGAGGGGTATGGTGGTCGTAGAAGGTTGTCACAGCTCAAGTTTGGCCTGCGTTAGCTGTGAAATAGTCAGGCAGGTCTTTTCTTCACCGCTGGACGTCATGACCATTCACCCCCCCACGACACCGCCATGCACCCCAGAAACCACGGTAGAAATCCGGGTCCGCGGCTGCGTGCAGGGTGTGGGGTTTCGTCCGACGGTATGGCAACTGGCCAACCGGCTAGCGCTGGTCGGTGAGGTGCTCAACGACGGTGAAGGCGTGCTGATCCGGGCAGCCGGCCCCAGTGAACGCCTCGAGAGCCTGATCGAACAACTCAAGCGCGACCCGCCCCCACTGGCACAGATCACCGACATCGAGGTTCGCTCGGGCCTGGCACCGCTGCACCGAGTCGGCTTCACCATCGTCGATAGTCTCGAGGGCGCAACGCGCACCGATATCGCCGTGGACGCCGCCATCTGCGCAGCCTGCACAGAAGAAATACTGAGCCAGCACCAGCGACGCTCCGGTTACGCCCTGACCAACTGCACCCACTGTGGCCCACGCCTGTCGATCATTCGTGACATGCCCTACGACCGGGCGGCCACCACCATGGCTGACTTTGCGCTATGCGAGTGCTGTCGCGCCGAATATCTGGATCCCGGCGACCGTCGCTTCCATGCCGAACCCATCGCCTGTCCGGCCTGCGGGCCCCAGGTGCGTCTGGTGGCGCTGGACGACGGGCCCTGTCTGGCGGGCGAAGACGCCATCGACGCTCACACCACCCCCGCCATTGAGGCTCCCATCGACCAGGCCGCCGCGCTGATCCGCCAGGGCCAGATCCTCGCCATCAAGGGGCTCGGCGGTTACCAGCTTGCCTGCGACGCCACCAGCACCGAGGCCCTCGAGCGCCTGCGACGGCTCAAGCATCGCCCCACACGCCCGCTGGCGTTGATGGCAAAAGACCTGGAGATGGTCAGGCGTTATTGCCGGCTCGATGAGCTCGAACAACAGGCACTCTGCTCAGCCGCCGCACCCATCGTGCTGCTCGAGCGGCGCCGTGACGAGGCCACAGGTCGACCACTCGCCGAGGCCCTGGCCCCGGGACTCGACCGGCTCGGCGTGATGCTGCCATCGACCCCCTTGCACGTGCTGCTGTGCCAGCGGCTGCCCTTTCCCATCGTGATGACCAGCGGCAACGTCTCCGGGGAGCCCCAGCTGATCGACGATGGAGGACTCGGCGACAGCCTGTCGACGATCGCCAGCCACGCCCTCACCCACGACCGCGCCATCGCCCGGCGTATCGACGATAGCCTGGTACAGCTGGCCGCCGGCAAGGTGCGCATGCTGCGTCGTGCCAGGGGCTACGCCCCGGCATCACTGCCGCTGCCGCCTGGCTTCGAGGACATCTCGCCGGGGCTTGCCCTGGGTCCGCAACAGAAGGCCACCTTCTGCCTGGTGGATGGCCAGCGCGCGATCCTGTCCCCGCATCAGGGTGACCTGGACGACGCCGCCACCCTCGACGACTACGAACGCAATCTTGACGACTTCCTGACGCTTTACGACCACCGTCCCGCCTGGCTGGCCTGCGACACTCACCCGGACTACCGTACCAGCGACATGGCTCGTCATATGGCTCAGAACATGGCTCGTCACATGGCCGACGACGCCGGCCTGCCACTCGATGCCATCGGCCATCACCACGCCCATATCGCCGCCTGTCTGGCCGACAACGGCTATCCTCGCGACGCCGCTCCGGTACTGGGGATCGCCCTGGACGGCCTGGGCCTTGGCGAGAATGGCGGCCTGTGGGGCGGTGAGTTCCTGCTGGCGGATTATCGCCATTGCCAGCGGTTGGGTTCGCTCAAGTCCGTGGCCATGCCGGGAGCCGGCACCGCCTCCCGCGAGCCCTGGCGCAACCTGCTGGCGCAGCTCATCGCCGGTCCCGGCCTTGCCGCCCTCAAGCGCCGCCACCCAAACCTTGGCGTACTCAAGCGACTGCAGCAGAAGCCGATCGATACCCTCAGCGGGATGATCGAGGCCGGGCTCAACAGCCCCCTCGCCTCCTCCTGCGGGCGCCTGTTCGACGCCGTCGCCGCCGCCCTGGAGCTGTGCTTCGATCACCAGCACCACGAAGGCGAAGCGGCCATGGCCGTGGAAGCCCTAGCCGCCCGCGCGCTGAAGTCGCCCCAGTCACGCACGTCTGGCGCCATTGCGCCCTATCCCTTCGCCCTTCACAGGGAGCAAGGCGGTCACCGGATCCTCGATCCGGCACCGATGTGGACGGCGCTGTTTGACGACCTGGCCGCCGGCAAGGACACCACGCTGATCGCGGCGCGCTTTCATCTGGGACTGGCCAAGGGGCTTGGCGAGGTCGTTGGCGAGGTCGTTGGCGAGATGCTGGACGACGTCGTAGGCGACATGCAGGACGACGCACTCGACGAAGTCTCTAACGACCATGCCCGGCGCCTCTCCAGCACGCGCAACGTCGAGGCCGTCGCGCTGAGCGGCGGCTGCTTTCACAACCGCACCCTGCTGGAACTGACGCTTAAGTGCCTCGCCCCCCTGCCTGTTCGAGTGCTGACCCACCGCCAGGTGCCGGCCAACGACGGCGGCATCGCCCTGGGCCAGGCGCTGATCGCGGCGGCGCGGCGGCATCCGCAGGCCTCCGACCAGGCGTCGGATAGTCTGACCTCGGCAACCTCAACGATCTCAACGATCTCAACGATCTCGACAACAACAACCGCTCCCTCCATTGCCACTGTCACTACCGCCACCACGGCATCCAATAACGCACAGGAGACCGCCCATGTGTCTGGGAATTCCAGGACAGATCATTTCCCTCGATGACGCCGACGCGCGGCTCGCCACGGTGGACGTGAGCGGGGTCCGACGCCAGATCAACATCGCCTGCATCGTCGATGACGACCACCCGCCCGAACGCTGCGTGGGCGACTGGGTGCTGGTCCATGTGGGCTTCGCCCTGAACCGTATCGACGCCGAGGCTGCGGCGCGCACCCTCGAACTGCTGGACGAACTGGGCGACACACACGAGTTCGACGCTCTGACCTTGACCGGCGACCAGGAGGTCTCTTCATGAAATTCATCGACGAATTCCGCGATCACGCCCGCGCCCGGCAGATCCTCGAACACATCACCACCCTGGTCGCCCGCCTGGCCGAGCAGCGCGGCGGCCCGGTGCGCATCATGGAGGTCTGTGGCGGCCATACCCACGCGATCTTCCACTATGGGCTGGAGGCCATGCTGCCGCCGGAACTGGAGCTGATCCACGGCCCCGGCTGCCCGGTGTGCGTGCTGCCGATGGGTCGCGTCGATGACTGCGTCGCCATCGCCGAGCGTCCCGAGGTGATCCTCACCACCTTCGGCGACGCCATCCGGGTTCCCGGCTCACGCAAGAGCCTGATGCAGGCCAAGGCCGACGGCGCCGACGTGCGCATCGTCTACTCCCCCACCGACGCCCTGGCACTGGCGCGCAAGCATCCGGATCGGGAAGTGGTGTTCTTTGGTCTGGGCTTCGAGACCACCATTCCCTCCACCGCCCTGACCATCGCCCAGGCCGAGCGCGAAGGGGTCGGCAACTTCTCGGTGTTCTGCAACCACATCACCATCATCCCGACGTTACAGGCGATCCTCGACAATCCTGACCATCGCCTGGATGGCTTCCTCGGGCCGGGACACGTGTCGATGATCATCGGCACCGACCCCTACCGCTTCATCGCCGAGCGCTACGGCTGCCCGGTGGTGGTCTCCGGCTTCGAGCCTCTGGATATCCTGCAGTCGCTGCTGATGGTTGTTCGCCAGCTTCACGATGGCCGCGCCGAGGTCGAGAACCAGTACCAGCGTCTGGTGACCAGCGACGGCAACCTCACCGCGCTGGAGGCCTTCCATCGGGTCTACGAGCCCCGCGAGAGCTGCGAGTGGCGCGGGCTCGGCTCGATCGCCGAGTCAGGTGTCCAGATCAAGGACGCCTATGGTGCCTACGATGCCGAACGCAAGTTCGCCGTGCCCAATCAGCAGGTGGCCGACCCGGACAACTGCCGCTGTGGTGACGTGCTCACCGGTAACCTCAAGCCCTGGCAGTGCGAGCTGTTCGGCAAGCGTTGCACACCGGATCAACCCCGGGGCGCGCTGATGGTCTCCAGCGAAGGTGCCTGCGCCGCCTACTATCAATACGGCGGTGGCAACGTCGATAGCCCGAACCACAGCACAAGCCAGGCCGAATCATGAGCGATACGACACGACGACAGCTTCCCACCCTTGCCGCCCGCGCGGTGACCCAGGCCCACGGAGGCGGCGGCAAGGCTATGAAGGACCTGATCGATGACGTCTTCGTCAGGGAATTCACCGCGCTTCCCGAGGTGCTCGAGGACCAGGCGAGGCTGGAACTGGCCGAGCTGGCATGCCTGGGCGACCGACTGGCCATGACCACCGACGGCTTCGTGGTCGACCCGCTGTTCTTTCCCGGTGGTGACATCGGCAAGCTGGCGGTGTGCGGCACCGTCAACGACCTGGCCGTGGGGGGCGCCCATCCCCGCTACCTGTCCTGCGCGGTGATCCTGGAAGAAGGCCTGCCGATCGATGACCTGAGGCGCATCGCCCACTCCATGGCCACAGCCGCCCGCGAGGCCGGCGTCGAGATCGTCACAGGTGACACCAAGGTGGTCGAGCGCGGGGCCTGCGACGGCGTCTTCATCACCACCACCGGCATCGGCGTCATTCCTGCCGAGCGTAAGCTCGGTATCGAGCGCATCCAGGCCGACGACGTGATCATCGTCAACGGCTGGCTCGGCGATCACGGTGCCGCCATCCTGGCGGCCCGTGGCGACCTGTCGCTGGACACCGACCTGGAGAGCGACTGTGCCGCCCTCAATGGCCTGATCGAGGCACTGCTGGCCGCCGCCCCCGAGACCCGCTGCCTGCGTGACGCCACCCGGGGCGGCGTCGCCACGGTGCTCAACGAGATGGCCGAGGCCTCCAGGCTTGCCATCGAACTCGACGACCTGGCCCTGCCGCTGCGCAAGGAGGTCCGGGGGATGTGCGAGATACTGGGACTGGACCCTCTGTACCTGGCCAACGAAGGCAAGCTGGTGGCGGTGGTGCCCGCGGCTCAGGCCGAGGCGGCCCTGGCCGCCCTGCGCGGGCATCCGCAGGGAAAGGAAGCCGCGATCATCGGTCAGGCGCTGGACGGCAAGCCGGGACGGGTGACGCTGCGTACCGGCTTTGGCGGCCAGCGCATCGTCGACATGCTGGTGGGAGAGCAGCTACCGCGCATCTGCTGATGCGATGCTGACACGCTGATGGCGGTCTGCTCAGGGCCGATTCGAATCTCGGCCTATTCGGGGTCGCCGGCCGCCTCACCGATCCCGTAGCGTTGCAGCTTGGCCCTCAGGCCGATGCGCGATAGCCCCAGTTCACTGGCGGTACGCGACTTGTTGCCGCCATGACGCTCGAGCGCCCGGGCCAGGCAGCTCGCCTCCAGGCGCTCGACCCGCTCGCGCAGGGTGCCGGCGTCCTCGTCGTCCTCGACCGGATCGGCTGTCGTATTCGCTTTCGGCGGCTCAGGCAGGTCCTGGCGCCGCTCGACTGGCGCCTGACGCCATTCATCGGTTCGCAGGTGCGGTGCCAGCAGTTCGACGCCAAGCTTCTCGCCGGTCGCCAGCATCACCATGCGGGTGATCTGGTTTTCCAGCTCGCGCACATTGCCAGGCCAGGTGTAGGCGCACAGACACGCGATCGCCTCCTCGGTGAAGCCGCCGACCCGGACCCCATGGCGGGAAGCGATCCGCGCCAGCAGGACTTCGGCCAGGGCCGCGATATCACAGGCGCGCTCGCGCAGCGGCGGCAGCTCCACCGGGGCCACCGTCAGGCGATGGTAGAGGTCCTCACGAAAGCGTCCCGCCGCCACCTCGGCCATCAGATCCCGGTTGGTCGCGGCGATGACCCGGACGTCCAACTGGCGCACCTCGTTGGAACCCACCGGGCGCACCTCCCCCTCCTGCAGAAAGCGCAACAGGCGCAGCTGAAAGGCACTGGAGGTATCACCGATCTCGTCCAGCAGCAGGGTGCCCTCGTGGGCCCGCTCCAGCAGTCCTACGCGGCTTGAACTCGCCCCGGTGAAGGCCCCCTTGCAGTGGCCGAACAGCTCGCTCTCCAGCAGTTCATCGGTTACCGCGCCGCAGTCCAGGGCGTAGAAAGGCATCTCCGAGCGCAGGCTGCTGGCGTGGATCGCCCGGGCCATCAACTCCTTGCCGGTGCCGCTCTCTCCTGTCACCAGTACCGGCACGTCGAAGCCGGCGATGCGCGCCGCCATGTCGCACAGCGGCTCCAGCGGTGACCCCGGCGCCCGGATGATCGTCTCGAAGCCCCCCGCCTCGCGCATCCGCCGGCGGTGGGCCGCCAGCCGCGCCTGAACGGTCGGCTGGTACAGGGCACGCTCCGCGCGCAGCCGCCGACACTCCCGCTCGAGCTGGTACTGACGCAGGGCGACGTCGATGGTTCGCGCCACCACCTCAACCGGACTGCGGCGACAAAGCAGGTGAAACGCCTCGGGCCAGTCACCGACCGAAGTGGGCCCATGATCGGCGATCACCAGACACTGCACCTCGGGCCAGCGATGGGCCAGTTCCCTGGCCCAGCCACCGTCAGGGGACAGCCCCGTGCCCCTGGCGGCGTCGCCCTCAGGTGCAAGCTCGACAATCACCAGCCCGACCCACTCGGACACCAGCAGCGCCCGAGCCTCTTCCCAGTGCGTCGCCCTCAGGCGCTCCAGGCGCCCTTGCATGACGCCCTCGAGCGAGCCGATTCGCTCGCTGGCGACACCGACCACCAGCACACTGGGCAGCGACTCGGAGGCAACACCCCTTCCATCGAACAGCGGACCCTCGACCAAGGTGGACATGGCGACCCCTAGCGCTGCTCGAGCATGGCGAGGTGCTGACGCGCCCGGTTCAAGGCGCGCTGCCTGAGCGCCTCACGGCGGGCGTCGATCCAGTCGAGCCAGGCGTCCATGCCCTCACCGCTGGTGGCCGACAGCCGCAGGATCTCGAGTTCGGGATTGATCCGACGGGCGTAGGCTTCGCAGGCGTCCATGTCGAAGTCGACATGGGGTGCCAGATCGACCTTGCTCAGCAGCATCAGCGAGGCGGCGGCGAACATGTGTGGATACTTGAGCGGCTTGTCCTCGCCTTCGGTCACCGACAGGATCACCACCTTGGCGTCCTCGCCCAGATCGAAGCCCGCCGGACACACCAGATTGCCCACATTCTCGATAAACAACAGGCCAAGCCCGGGCGGGCTTACCTGAGGCAGCGCCCGTTCGACCATGGAGGCGTCGAGATGGCAGCCCTTGCCGGTATTGACCTGCAGCGCCGGCACCCCTGTCTCGCGAATGCGTCGGGCGTCATTGGCGGTCTGCTGGTCGCCCTCGATCACCGCCACCCCCTCGGCGCCGAGCCGACGAATGGTATCCACCAGCAGCGTGGTCTTGCCGGAACCCGGGCTCGACACCAGATTCAGCGCCAGCACGCCGTCGGCCTCGAGGCGCCGCCGATTGCCCTCGGCGATGGCGTCATTGCGGGCCAGGATGTTGGTCTCGATCTCCACCAGACGGCGCTGCGACATTCCCGCCACCTCAACACCGGCCGGTCCTGCGCCACAGTCCAGATGCGGCGAGGCGTCCGGCTCGGCAGCGCCAGGGAGGTCCCCGTGGTCATGGGAATGAACATGGGCGTGCACATGCTCATGAGAGTGGGCGTGGTCGTGCTCGTGCGAATGAGGGTGAGCATGGGAGTGAGTGTGGGGGTGAGCATGGGAGTGAGCGTGCTCGTGGGGATGAGCATGCTCGTGCTCGTGATGATGGGCGTGACTCTGGTCACCGCTTTCGGCGCATCCGCAGACGGTACACATCAGACAACCTCCAGTTCCTTGACGCGAAGTTCCTCTCCGCCGGTCACGTGCAGACGGGCGCTGGAACACAGGGGGCAATCGTCGCCACGCTGGGCAATATCCACCGTGCGATTGCAACCGAAACACCAGGCCGTGGCCGGTATGTTGACGATGTCCAGCGTCGCCCCTTCGGCGACGGAGCCACGGGTGGATAGATCGAAACCGAACGCCAGGGCCTCGGGCTCGACGCAGGACAAGGCCCCTATCTCGAGACACACCCGGGTCACCTTCTCGAACACCTGGACACTGGCCTGCTCCTCGATCAGTTCGACGATGCTCTGACACAGGCTCAATTCGTGCATGATGACCTCCCCTTGGGCGGCCCTGCCTTCCGGCATGGTGCCTGCGAAGGCTCCTGGCACAGCGCTTCACTCGACTCCTGCCACACCACCGGCAGACAGGGATCGGCACAGCTCAGCGCCATCGCCACCCGCTGCCGGGCCTGGTTGTCGCCATCACTGAGGCCATGACTGTAGCCATGGCACTCGCCCTGGCCGTGGGCGGATTCCAGCAGGCGAGAAAGAAAACCCCGTTGCCGCTCGCCATCGGGGCCGACAGCATCGTCGAGCATGGCGTCGGTCGGGGTGATGATGTGGTAGTCGACGACCCGGTCGTCCCGGCACGCCACCCGATGCACCAGGCGTCCCCTGGCGGCCTCGGCCCAGCCACTGCCATCGGCGGCGCGCCCGCAGCGTGGCTTGCCGGCATCGCAGCTTTCCCCAGCAGGGCAGTTGCCAGCGCCGGCGCGCAGCGCAACTATCAACTGCGCCACCTCCACCAGCCGCGCCAGCATCCGCGCATACAGACTCCAACCATCCCTCGCGATGACGCCGCCTAGCGACGCATGCCCGCCCACGCGCCCCACAAAGGTAGGGTCGTCCGCCACCGCGATTCGCCCGAACTCCCGCGGCCAGTGGGCGACCTGGCGCAGCACCTCGGCGGGCCGACTCGCCGCTCGCTCAAGCCACGCCTCGATATCCTCCAGTGCGCGCTCGGCCGGCCCGGCGAACACCCGCGCCTCCAGCACCTCCAGCGTGCTCAGCGAAAGCCCCGCCAGCCCCTTCAGGGAGTCGGCGTCCATCGCCATGCCCAGCACCCCCGGCCAGTCCCGCAGCATGACCAGGCCATGCTCGCGCAGGGTCTCGAGCTGGATATGACGGTGGCAGTCAGGGGCAAGCGGCAGGTCCATGGCCTTGGCCGCCGCGGCGCTCTGGGCGGCGGCGCACAGGTTGTACAGACACCCCACCATGGTCATCGCCTCGTGACGATTTCGATCGATCAGCCACTGGGTCGGCATCCGTCCTCGCTGACTCACGCGAAACCCGGGCTCGCCCCCGGGGTTGTGGCCGTGACTGATGATCAGCGTCGGCATCATGACGACTCGTCCTCGTCCCCTGACGCAGAATCCAAGGACGCTCCGCTGCTGGAGACGGCTTTGGTGCCGGCAGCGGTGCTCGACGTGCGCCCGGTCAGGAAGTCTCGCCGAGACTCGAGCCCAGGCGCCGGGGGCGACCACTGGCTTACGCCAGCTTCGCCATCGCTGCCCAGGAGTTCGGGGGCGGCCGAGGGCGCCGCGGTGCTTTTAGCCACAGCGTCAGCGTCAGCATCTGCCCCGGCGATACCCTCCTCCCCGGCCACGCTCAGCGCGGCGATATCGGCGTGGCGATCCGTCTCGGCACGGTGGGCCGGATCGAACAGCGCCTCCATGGCGGCGCGCGCCACCTCGGTGGCGTAGGCCTGGCTTGCAAACTCGCTCATATCGGAAAACAGCGAACAGGCCAGGAAGGCTCCCACCGGCACCCGGGTATTGAAGATGAATTCGTAGTCGCCGGAGGCAAAGGAGTAGACCCGCTTGTCGCCGGGACGCAGGCGCTGGGCGTCGTCATCGGGACCTGGGATCACCACCAGATTCATCAGCCAGGGCGCGACAAGGATGCCCAGCAGCCCGCCCTCCCAGGGGATAAACCCCACCGCCTCGACGTGCAGCGACAGATTGTTGAAGGGGGAATCCTTCATGCCGGTGGTCTGGATCTCGCGAAAGGTCTCGACCAGTCGCTTGACGGCGCCCATATCGGCCGTCGAAGCCTCGGCGGGTGTGGCGAGTGC
Source organism: Halomonas sp. EF61 (assembly GCF_040147045.1). Taxonomy (NCBI): domain Bacteria; kingdom Pseudomonadati; phylum Pseudomonadota; class Gammaproteobacteria; order Oceanospirillales; family Halomonadaceae; genus Halomonas; species Halomonas sp. EF61. The sequence continues at coordinate 114,408 of NZ_JAMSHM010000004.1, forward strand.
GGCGGGCGCGGCGGCCGCTCCCCCAACGCCCTGCCGATCATCCAGCACCATAAACTGGTTGCGCTCACCGTCGCACTGGGGGCAGCGCCAGTCCTGGGGCAGCGCCGAGAACGGCGTCCCCGGCTCAACCTGACGAACGGCGTCACCGACGGCCGGGTCATAGCAGTACCAGCAGATCTTGCACTCGAGACGGGCGGCGTCGTCCAGGCGCGCCAGGTCTCCGAGAAACGAACCTTCGAATCGTGCCGTCACGCCATCGCCTCCACTACCTGCTTGAGTCGAATCACCGAATCGGCGATGTCTTCGGCCGCCGCGCAGGCCACCTCGGGCACATCGGAGACTTCGATGACGTCCAGAATCAGCGAGTCCTGGGAATTGAAGTAGCGCACCCGCCAGACATGATCGAGGGCAGTGCTGTCGATACGACAGTTGCCGTAGCCCCGCGACAGGATGGTGACCTCGCCCCGACCCAGCGCCTCGTCCAGATAGGCCAGATCCTCCGGGGTATGGGGCAACAGCGACAGGTTGATGGCATAAGGCTCATTGTTGGAACAGAGCTCGCCACCCGGGACACGCTCCTCGCAGCGCTCGATCAGCTCCGAGACGATAAAGGGCCCGTTGACCACACCCTGGCCGGCCTCCGGCGGGCAGAAGATGCGCTGCTGGCGGCATTGCCCCACCGCCAGGGGCACCACGCCGATCTCGATATGTTCCTGCACACTGCCCGAGGCGTGATCCACATCACGGGACGTCACCCGCCACAGACCGGCGAAGACCGACTCCTGAATCTCGACGGCGCCAGCACCGGTACCAGTGCCACCCACCTTGATCGCGACCTCACCCTCGCCGAGTGCATCGGCCAGCGCCTTGCGATTCTCGGCATCGAGCGACGGCAGCTCGACCACCAGATTGCCGCCCTCCGGCGTCCACTGGGCGGCCCTGTCGGCCAGAGCGCTGAGGGCATCCAGCGCCGGCCGGATGCGCTCGGGGTCTTCCACCTCGGGAAAGCTCGGCTGAAAGGTGCTCATTCCCGATGGCATCGGCAGGTAATCGAGCACCGCCTCCTCGGGCTGGCTGCCAGGCCCGATACCCGGCGATGACGGCATGAATCCCTGGGTCATGTTCGAACACTCCCGTCGCGAGCGATGATATTGGCGCTGGCAGACGTCCCTTGCAGAATGGCGTGGATCTCGCCCAGGTAGTCGTCCCAGTCGCGCACCTTCGAGATCACACCGGTCATCCGCCCGTCCTGGAAAAACAGCAGTGAAGGCACCGGCCACACCTGAAAGCGTTCGCGGGTGGCGTCTTCTTCCGCGCGATCTACCACCGCGGGCTTGAAGCGCCCCGGGAAGGCCTTGACCAGCTCCGGCAGAATGGCAGCCACATCGTTGGTCTCGAGGTTGGTGGCCGGATCGCCACTGAGAAACAGCACCCGGGCGCCTGGCCCCGTCACGAAGGCCGCCAGTTCCTCCCCGGCGAGGCAGGGATAGTCCAGTTCATTGATCAGCCGGTGCAATGGCCCCGTCATTGGCGTGACTCCCTTGTCGCTCACTTGTCGCTCACTCACTTGTGTTGTCGATCACCCGCTTGCGTTGTCACCCGTGGCGTACTCAGCCAGTGGAGGCACCCGCCTTGCGCGCCGCCTCCAGATGCGGCGGCAGGCGGGGTTCGCCCTGCTCCAGGTCTGCAAACAGTCCCGTCTCGACCGTCCCTCCCTCGGCCGCCATGGCCATGGCCCTTAACGCATCGCTGATGCGCAGCGCCTCATCGGCCTCCAGCACCCGGCGCGCCGCTCCCAGAAATACCAGCAGCCAATCGCCGGGGCTCACCGCCTCGACCAGGGAAATATCGACCTCTTGTCGATCCTCTGCCCCGTCGCTGACACAGATGGCGAGCGTCCCGCTGGCCTCAAGCACTCGCATGGGAATGCCAATGCACATATCGCGGCTACTCCTTCGCAACGCTGTCGGCTACACCATCCCGCTCGCTTCCCGCCTCGCGAGACGGGTCGCCGTGCGCCCCGTCAGGATGGCCAAGGTCCCTCGCCAGAAAGCGCGGATCACCCACACGGCAGGCATCACGTGGTGAAGGACGCATGTTTTCGTAGTGGTGAAGGGCGAGCGCCGAAGGCGCCAGTTCGGTGGCAGGAGTCTGGTGATCGGGGCTGTGTTGAGAGCCGTGTCCGGGGCTCTGTTGAGAGCGAAGCTCAGGCCTGGCGCCCCAGGACGCCAGCTCATCGACCACCAGGCGGATCACCTCGTCGATTCGCGCGGCGATCTCCGGTCGCAGCGAGCCGCCATAATCGTCCAGCACCGAGGGCTGAACACCGACCAGCATCACCCGCTGTGGCTGCCAGCCGAGCAGCTGCGCCGCCGCCAGCACCTCCTGAAAGCCGGTCTGGTGCAGCGACATCTTCTTGGCACCCATGAAGCTCGGCACCGCGTCATCGCGCACCACATGCACACTGCCCGGGGCAAGGCCGTAGTCGATGGCATCGATGACCAGCAGACACTCACAGGACTGCACGTAGGGCAGCAGGTAGAGTCCCTGGGTGCCGCCGTCCATCACGGTCACCGTCTCGGCAAACGTATAGCGCTGGTGGAGCGCCTCCACCGCACGGACTCCGAAACCCTCGTCGGCCCACAGCACATTGCCGATACCCAGCACCAGAATCGATGGCGTCGCCTCGTGATCATCCGTCTTCATGCCGGCTCCTTCGCTGCGCCGAATATCTGCCTGCGCTACTTTAGTTGGCTTTATCCTGCGTCTCGTTCTTCGTTCTTTCCTTGTTCTTTCTTCGCCTGATTCCTGGATGCATTCGCTATAAAAACATCAAGATCCAGCATCAAAGCCAAAGGCTAGCGACGAAGCGCCTTGCTCACCGAAAAAAAGACGCCGAAAAACAAGACAACGACAAACAAGGCACCGAAAAACAAGACGCTGAAAAACAGGCCGCCAAAAAAACTGCCGAAAACGCTTCCACCTTCGCCACCCATGGCATATGCGAAAGCGATTTTTCACACTACAGCAGCCACTTACATGCACATATCCACGATGACCCGAAAAAATCTCGACCATTTGCGCAGAATAACGCCGCCACCTTTCAATAAAAAACATGCCCATCGTTTCGGCACACACACATGGTATATAACCCTACAAAAGTCCAATAACCGCCGATTCAAAGAAAATCTTTCTCATAAAACACCGGGCAACAACGTTTCAAAAAATGACTCATAATTACCTGATTAATGCTCGACCATGACACCTCTCCCACCGACCTATGCACACGCCTTGCCACCCTCCCTGAACGCAAACTAAAAGCGCCGGAGACCTCACCCGACATTCTCGGTGAAGCCTCCGGCGCCAACGGTCAGCGCTTACGCCCTTCAACGGCAGGGCTAACGAGCAACTGCGAACAACTGCGAGCTATGCCAAGTCACGGCGAGCAACGACAACTCACTACAAAGGGTCGTCGTCCTTGAAGGTGCGCTCCCCTGAGATCATTGTCGAGACGATGCTCTGGCGGGACATGATGTCCTCGCGTATCGCCACGTACACATGGATGATGATGAAGGTGATCATCACCCACATGCCGAGACGATGCAGGGTATGCACGTCCAGGCTCTGGCCCACCAGCGGGATGACCCAGCCGAACAGCGTGTCCTGCCAACTGCCGCGCAGGGCACCTTCGGCGTAGAGCGCCATTCCGGTCACGATCATGAACAGGGTGCCGAGGGTGATGAAGATGAACATCGCCAACTGTGCCAGGGGGTTGTGGCCCACGTACTTGCGCGGGCGCTTCTCCAGAAACAGGTACCAGCGAAGCTCGAACCACACCTCACGCCACCAGTCACGACGGTGCAACGGCAAGCGAAACAACTGCTTAGCGTGGTGATTGCCGACCAGCGACCAGTAGAAGCGAAACAGAAAACCGATCGCCAGGATGTAGCCCGCAGTAAAGTGGGCAAAGCGGATATAGCCCATCACGAAGTGATCGCTGGCCTCACCTGACACCGTCGGCAGCGGCTTGCCGATAAAGTAGCCGGTGACGATCAGTACCAGGATGGCCGCCGCGTTGGTCCAGTGCCACAGCCGCAGTGGCGCCTCGTAGACGTAGACAGACGTCTGCTTGACCGAGGAAGGCAGCACCCGTTCCTCCCCGGGGCCGAGCTTGCCAGCCTGAGGGTCCTCCGGGCTGGCCGTTGCAGCAGGTGACGCTTTCGAGTCATGGGACATGGGACACCCTCCCCCGGCTATCTGACGGTGACGCGAGACAGCTCTTCACCGTCTTCGCTCATCACGTGGGTGGAACAGGCCAGGCACGGATCGAAGGAATGCAGCGTGCGCAGGATCTCCACCGGCTCGTCCGGCCGCTCCATGGGCGTATTCAGCAGTGACGCCTCGAAGGCACCGATGTTGCCCTCCGGGTCCCGTGGGCTGCCGTTCCAGGTGGTCGGCACGATGCACTGGTAGTTCTCGATCTTGCCGTCCTTGATGCGGATCCAGTGGCCGTTCATGCCCCGTGGTGCGGCGACCATGCCGACACCGCGTGCCTCCTGAGGCCAGGACGCCGGGTCCCACTTCTCGATATTGGCGGTGGCCAGGTCGCCGGCGCGGATGTTGGCGATCAGCTCATGCCAGTCATCGAGCATCATGGACGCGCAGTAGTGAGCTTCCAGGGCGCGGGCCAGGGTACGGCCGATGGTGGTCGGCAGCGCCTGCTTCGGTGTCAGGCGGGTGCCGGCGAGCTGATTGAGGGCGGCCAGCGACGAGTCCACCTGGTCGATCACGAAGTCATTGCCCTGGGCGTAGTTGAGGATGTAGCGCGACAGCGGCCCCACCTCCATGGCGTGGCCACGCCAGCGTGGCGACTTGATCCAGGAGTACTTGGCGGCCTCGTCGATCTCCTCGATCCGGGTGCGGGTGCCGACGGTGCCCTGGCCCAGTTCGTAGTGGTGTTCGGTCTCGCCGTCCCAGGGGTGCAGGCCACGGGACTCGTCGGCGTAGCGGTACCAGGAGTGGGCCACGAACTCCTGGATCTGTTCGGGGTCGGTGGGGTCCACCTCGTGGATCTCGTTCCAGTTGCCGCCGAGGATGGCGCCGCCCTTGAGCTGGTCGGTGGACTTGTCGTAGTTGACCTTGGAGTAGTCGCCGTAGTCCATCACGTTGGTGGCGGACAGTCCCCCGCCGTACAACCAGCCCTCGTAGAAGCTGGCGATGGCGATGACGTCGGGAATATAGACGTTCCTGGAGAAGGCGAAGGCTTCCTCCATGCGCGCGCGCACGAAGTTGAGCCGCTCCATGTTGAGCGGCGCCCCGGCCGCCAGGTCGCCGTCGATATTGATGGCACAGGGCACCCCGCCGACCATGTAGTTGGGGTGGGGGTTCTTGCCGCCGAACACGGTGTGGACCTTGACGATCTCCTTCTGCAGGTCCAGCGCCTCGAGATAGTGAGCGGTCGCCATCAGGTCCGCCTCCGGCGACAGCCGATAGGCGGGATTGTCCCAGTAGCCGTTCTTGAAAAGCCCAAGCTGCCCCGACTCGATAAAGGTCTTCAGGCGATTCTGGACGTCGCGAAAATAGCCCGGCGACGACAGCGGATGGTTGGGGCCGGTCAACTGCTGCAGTTGCGAGGTCGCCCGCGGGTCGGCCCTCAGCGCATTGACCGGGTTGACCCAGTCCAGCGCGTGCAGGTGGTAGAAGTGCACCACGTGGTCATGCCACTGCAGCACCTTGGCCATCATCTCGCGGATCAGGTGGGCGTTGCGCGGGATGCGGATGTCGAGAGCGTCCTCCACCGCGCGCACCGACGCCAGCGCATGACAGCCGGTGCAGACGCCGCAGATGCGCTCGACAAAGGCCCAGGCGTCGCGCGGGTCACGGCCCTTGAGGATGACCTCGAGCCCGCGCCACATGGTGCCGGTGGACACCGCGTTGCGGATGATGTTGTTGTCATCCACGTTGACCTCGCAGCGCATATGCCCCTCGATGCGGGTCACCGGGTCGACGACGATACGCCGTCCGCTTCTGTCCAGATTGAACCCGTTAGGGGTGTTGATCTGCGTCATCAGGCTTCCTCCCTGTTGGCTGACGACTGGCGCTTGACCTGCGCCCGTTTCAAGGCGCTGACGGCGGCGTGGACCGCCACCGCACCGCCCACCCCGGTGGCCACAACGCCGCCGATCTGGTCGGCGTTGGCCTCGATGCCGAACTGGTGCACGTCCTGCAGCCGGGCGTACCAGGACCCCTTGTCCCAGAAGCCGTCTTCGGAGCAGCCGATACAGCCGTGGCCGGCCTGGATCGGGAAGCTCACCCCCTCGTTCCAGCGGATGGTCGAACAGGCGTTGTAGGTGGTCGGGCCCTTGCAGCCCACCTTGTACAGGCAGTAGCCGCGACGGGCGCCCTCGTCATCGAAGGACTCGACGAACTGGCCGGCGTCGAAGTGCGGCCGGCGGTAGCACTTGTCGTGGATGCGCTGGGAATAGAACATCTTGGGCCGGCCGGTACGGTCGAGCTCCGGCAGCCGGTCGAAGGTCAGCATATAGGTGATGACCCCGGTCATGACCTCGGCGATGGGCGGGCAGCCCGGTACCTTGATGATCGGCTTGTCGGTGATGACCTTGTGCACCGGAGTCGCCCGGGTGGGGTTGGGGCGCGCCGCCTGGACACAGCCGTGGCTCGCGCAAGAGCCCCAGGAGATCACCGCCTTGGCGTGCTCGGCGGTCTCGCGCAGCTGGTCGACGAAGGGCCGCCCGCCGACGATGCAGAACATGCCGTCCTCATTGAGCGGCGGGTTGCCCTCCACCGCCAGGATGTAGTTGCCCTTGTAGCGCTCGATGGTGTCGGCCAGGGCGGCCTCGGCCTGATGCCCCGCCGCCGCCATCAGGGTGTCGTCGTAGTCCAGCGAGATCATCGACAGCACCACGTCCTTGACCAGCGGGTGGGCCGAACGGATGAACGACTCCGAACAGCAGGTGCACTCGAGCCCGTGCACCCAGATCACCGGCGTGCGCGGCTTGGTCTCCATGGCGTGGGCGATCTTGGCGGTGTAGGCAGGCCCCAGTCCCAGCGCCGCCGCCGTGAGTGAACAGAACTTCAGAAATGAGCGACGCGTGACCCCCTGTCGCCGCATCACGTCGTAGAAGGTTTCGATGGGCTCCATCGGCAACGACTCCCCTGTCGTGGTCCTGGATCTCGCCACCGGCGTGATCCCCTGATCTGGAGGCGACCTGCCCTCGTTACGGCCAAGGCCAGAAGCCGACTAGAGGCTTGTACGCCAGGCCATCCAGATCGCCTGTTGTTGTTTCCCTTATATACGGGGCAAGGCCCGTGCCAGATTGCGGGGAGGACGTCTTTTCAAACACTTGGCGCGCTTGACCACCACATGGCGGTAGCGCCCTTTCCAGCGGTCTCCGTCACGCCAGCACAGAACTCGCGCTACACGGCACACAGGTGGTAGCCGACTTTCCAGCGCGCTGCGCTGGCGTCGCCCTGGCCGCCCCGGGCCACTAGCAGAGCCGTCATCGGGGCCATCACCAAGGCCGTCACCGGCGCCATTGCCATAACCCAAGTGCTTGACAACAAGCAGCGAATCCGTAGAATACGGCGCCATCCAAAGGCTACGTAGCTCAGTTGGTTAGAGCACATCACTCATAATGATGGGGTCCCCTGTTCGAGTCAGGGCGTAGCCACCAGATACCGAAAGGCCCGTCGATCATCGATCGACGGGCCTTTTCGTTGCGCCTTCCAATGTAACGATTCAACACCGACGCAGAAAAAACAGAGCGCCTGGCGGTTGCCCGCCAGGCGCTCTGTTATCGTCGTTTCAGTCTTTCAGCAAGCGCTGCGAGCGCTGGACCTACACCAGTTCGGCGCTGTTGAAGAAGGCCGTCAGTGCCCGAGTCAGGTGTTCCACGTCCTGGCTGCCGGCGGTCTCGCGGATCGAGTGCATCGCCCACTGGGGCACCCCCACGTCCAGCGTCGGCACGCCAAGCTCCGTTGCGGTGATGGGGCCGATGGTGCTGCCGCAGCCCATGTCCGCCCGGGTAATAAAGGTCTGCACCGGCACCTCTACCTTCTCGCACAGATCACGGAACATCGCCGCCGTGGCGCTGTTGGTGGCGTAGCGCTGGTTGGCGTTGGTCTTGATCACCGGGCCTGCGTTGAGGCTCGGGCCGTGCTGGGCGTCGTGCTTGTCCTTGAAGTTCGGGTGCAGCGCGTGGGCGTTGTCGCAGGAGATCATCCGCGAGGACTGGATCAGGCGGATATAGCCTTCCTCAGTGCCCTCGCCCACCTGGCCATTCACCCGCTTGAGCACGTCGGCGAGGAACGGACCCTGGGCGCCACAGGCGCTGGCGCTACCCACCTCTTCGTGGTCATTGGCGACCAGCACCATGCCCTGTTCGCCGTCGGCGTCGAGCATCGCTTCCAGGCCAATAAAGCAGGACAGCAGGTTGTCCAGGCGGGCGCTGGCGATCAGTTCCTTGCCCACGCCCACCAGCGACGGCGGCTGCAGGTCATAGAAGCCCAGCTCGAAGTCCAGCACCTTCACCCCGGTCAGACCGTGCTCCTGCTCCAGCCAGGCCAGCAGCAGGCGATCGAGGTCGTCGTCCTTGCCGCCCTGCAGCACCACCGGCGCCATCTGAGTCTGGGCATTCATCGCCTTGCCGTCGTTGGCTTCTCGATCCAGGTGGATGGCCAGGCTCGGGATGATGGCGATGGCCTCGGCGACGTTGAGCAGCACGCCCTCGACGCGACCATCGGCGTGACGGACATGCAGACGCCCGGCCAGGCCCAGGTCACGGTCGAACCAGGGCGCGAGCAGTGCCCCGCCGTAGACCTGCACGCCAAGCTGCAGCCAGCCCGCCGAGGTCTGGCCGGCGTGGGTCTTCAGCCTGAGATTGGGGCTGTCGGTATGGGCGCCGACCATGCGCAGACTGGTGACCGGCTGGCCCTTCGGCAGGTTGACAGCGATAATCGAAGAATCGTTGCGGGTCACGTAGAAGCGGTCACCGGGAACCAAATCCCAGCTATCGGTCTCCAACAGACGACGGTAGCCGGCGTCCTCGAGCCGCTGAGCCATGTTCGCGGTGGCGTGCCAAGGGCTGGGGGACCGGTGAAGAAACTCAAGCAGCCGACTGAGCCTTTTGGCGCATCCGGCATCATCCTTTGGCAAGCACTCCTGTGACATGGGCGTCCTCTGTTGCATGATAGTGTGGTTCAAGGATTGACCCTAAATGTCGCACAACGGCAAGGGTCAAGGATTGACATCAAGCTGCTACAATGCGAATCCGGTCCAAGGGACCCGCCGACCGAGTCGGTGTCAGACCGACGAGTGTACACGAATCCTGGAGTGCTTCATTGATGAGCCTGATTGAGTCTGCGGGTCGCGCCCTGGCGCTGTCCCTGCTGATCGCGGCCCCTACGGCGCTGGCTACTCCCACGCCCGGCGACGACCAGCGTCAGGCGGCCATGGAGGTGGCCGAATCACTACGCTACGGCCACTACGCGGACGTGAGGCTGGACGACCAATGGTCCAACCGCGCCTTCCAGCGTTATCTGGACGTGCTGGACGGCCAGCGTGCCTACTTCGTGCAGGACGACGTGGATGAGTTCGCTGATCTGCGTACCGGCATGGACGAGGCAATGCTCGAAGGCTCCCTGGAGCGGGCCTACGACCTCTACGAGCGCTACCACGATCGTGCCGAGGCGCGCCTTACGTGGATGCTCGACGAGATCGACCACCTCGACATGAGCTTCAACGGCGAAGGCCGCCTCGAACTCGACCGCGAGGACGCCGCCTGGGCCGCCTCCCAGGCGAGCCTCGACGACTTGTGGCGCAAGCGCCTGGCCAACGCCGCCCTGACGCTGTCGATCAGCGGCCAGGAAGACGACGAGGTCATCGACACCCTGCGCGAGCGCTACGAGACCCAGAAGCATCGCCTCGAGCAGACCAACGCCGAGGACGTGTTCGGGCTGATCATGGCCGCCGCCACCGGCACCGTGGACCCCCACACCGAATACCTGTCGCCGCGCCAGGGTGAGTCCTTCGACATCCAGATGCGCCTCTCGCTCGAGGGCATCGGTGCCCTGCTCCAGGCCGACGGCGAGTACGTCAAGGTCGCGAGTCTGGTGCCCGGTGGCCCGGCCGAGAAGGACGGCGCGCTCAAGCCCGCCGACCGCATCATCGGCGTCGGCCAGGAAGGCGAAGACATCGTCAACGTGGTCGGCATGCGCCTGGACGACGTGGTCGAACTGATTCGTGGGCCCAAGGGCTCAGAGGTACGCCTCGAGGTAGTGCCCGGTGAAGCCGTGGACATGACCCGCTCCACCGTGGTCGACATTACCCGTGACACCGTCAAGCTCGAGGATCAAGCGGCCAGCAGCGAGGTCATCGAGATCCAGCGCGAAGACGGCGTGCACAAGGTCGGCGTGATCGAGGTGCCCGCCTTCTACGTCGACTTCGACGCCTGGCAGGCCGGCGAGGAAAACTACCGCTCCACCACCCGTGACGTCGCCGCCGAGGTCGAGAAGCTCAAGGCCGAAGGCGTCGAGGGCATCGTGCTGGACCTGCGCAACAACGGCGGCGGCGCGCTGCAGGAAGCCAACTCGATGATCGGCCTGTTCATCGACCGTGGCCCCACCGTGCAGGTACGTGACGCCCGTGGCCGCATCAGCCTCTACGGCGACACCGACAGCGGCACCCTGTATGACGGCCCGCTGGTGGTGCTGGTCAACCGCCTGTCCGCCTCGGCCTCGGAGATCTTCGCCGGTGCCATCCAGGACTACGGTCGCGGCCTGATCGTCGGCTCCAACACCTTCGGCAAGGGCACGGTGCAGACCCTCAACGACCTGAGCTACGGCCAGATCAAGCTGACCCGCGCCAAGTTCTACCGCATCTCTGGCGAGAGCACTCAGAACCGCGGCGTGAAGCCGGACATCATGTACCCGAGCCTGCTCGACCCCGAGATCATCGGCGAGAGCGCGCTGGACAACGCCCTGCCCTGGGACACCGTGCGCGACGTCCAGTACCGCAGCTACGGCACCCCGCGCCAGTACCTGAAGGACCTGCGCGCCCGCCACCAGCAGCGTGCCGACGAGCACCCCAACTTCCACTACCTGGAACAGCGGGCAGAGCTGGCGAGCCGCCTGCGCGAGCAGCACACCAGCGTCAGCCTGAATCGCGAGCAGCGTCAGCGTGAAGCCGACGCCCAGGACGCCGAAATGCTGGCACTGGAAAACGAGCGCCGCGAAGCCCTCGGCCTCGACATCCTCGAGGAATGGGGCGACGCCCGCGAAAGCGGCGACGACACCGACCTCGCCGACGAAGAGACCGAAGAGGAACAGCCCGTCGACCGCGCCGAGGTCGAGGAGTCAGCGGAAATCCTGCTCGACTTCGCCGAACTCGGCCCGAGCTGGCAGTACGCGGTAAAAGGCTAAGCGGCAAAAAACGTATCGCCGCAAGCAAAATGAAAAAGCCGGGGCATCGAGCCCCGGCTTTTTTATGGACGTGGTCTGAACTCAGTCATCGCCAGCCTAACGGCGAACAGCCCTTCTCACTCATCACTCCCTCCAAAGCCACATCGCGACCAGGAGTTCCAGCAAGGCGAAGCCCACAAACGCCGCCCCATAGACCCAGCGAACCTGACGCTGCTGCTCCTCGGTCGGAAACAGCTCCAGCGAGCCATGCAAGAACCCAGCACCGCTCAGCAGCATCAACACGAGCAAGAGCACCGCAATACACCAGAGTAGGGTTCTCACCTTCGTCCCGCCTTGTTTGTCAGAGCACAATCAAGAGAATGGGCAGATGCGGTTTCTGAGCGCAACTGAAGTGCCCCTCTCCAAGCCAACCTCACTACAGACGTTGCCAACGCCCATGCGGCTAACCATATTGATGGTGGTACCGAAAAAGGAGGCAGGACGATGCGAAGGCGATCTGATCAGAGAGCTCTTAAAAAAGCCAAAAACCTCAGCACCAACAGTGATTTGAGTAAAGAGACTAGGCGCCTGAACGTCAATCTCTCGGCTATGTCAGAGAAAGCTCTGGAGAAAAAGCTCGCCGAGAGCAAAGCCGAACAATGGCAGAGGGAAAACAGCAACGCTATCAAAGCCTACAACGATGCTATTGCTGAGCATGGGTGCTTCGCCGAAGAGTACAGGACATTCTAATGCCCCAGTTCGACGTGTACGCTAACCCCAGCGCGTCGACGAAAAGGATGTACCCCTACCTTCTAGACATACAGAGCGATACCCTCTCGGCGTTGGCCACCCGAATTGTGGTGCCCCTTGGACGAGTATCATTCCACTAAGGAGAAAAACTGACCCGCCTAACTCCAACAGTGACTCTCGACCGCGAAGAACTGTTGATCCTTATCCCACAAATCGCATCATTGCCTGCCAGCGTTTTAAAAACGCCCATCGGGACTCTAGAGAACACGCGAGATGAAATGGTCGCCGCACTCGACTTCGCAATAGTCGGGTTATAGTGTTGGATATAGGTATCTAACGCCGCATTCAGCTGCTTGCCTGCTGCAATGCCTTGTTAGTTTTCGTGTTTAGTTACAGCTCGAATTATTTCCGGGATATCGTCATACGTTTCATACCATATAACTGTAACTCCCAGCTCCTTCATAAGCTCCTCGTTAAGCGTATGATGGCGCTCTAAAAATTTATCAGAAGCGTCCGTATTTTGTATGACTTTTAATTTCCCCCCATTTTTATCCTCATAACAAAAATCACTGGAAGAAAGTCTTTTCATAAACGCAAAATGTTTACTTCGTTCAATATTTTTCGAAGATATATCGAGCAACCGCCTCAAATTCGGATCGGTCATTGATAAGCCAACCATAAGGCAATTGCTTTCCCTAAAAGAGTTAAGTTGTACTAGATTTGACCAATGGTATGAATCTGAATAAATTTGATGATATCCCTCTTCCGAAAAAACCAAGGTTGAGTTATCCAATCCATCATAAGCTTTCCTATCTTCCGGCAAGAAACCATGGACATGGTAGACAGGAAGCTCATCAGGGTCATAACTTTCATTATCTGTATAAATGCACCTATGTAAGATTGCATTGTTACTTAACTGCCTTTCGAGGAGGTCATCGAAATTGTAAGTAACAACTGATTTCACCTTCGCTCCTGTACGTCTCGGCAAACACATAGAGGCAATTGACTTAATTAACTCCGAATCTATTGCAAGATTATTATTTCTGAGCTTGTAGAGATTTTTTGTTACTGCTTCTATAAATTCTTTTGCTTCACCATCCCCCTTCGACAGCCCTTTTCGGAGGTATCTAGCCGCCATTAAAGATGAAGGCTCATCAATACTATTCAGTCTCCTAACGAGATCATCAATATCCTTATCTCCCATTGCAACATCATCATCAAACTCTTGTGTAAGATAAGTAACAAACAATGAATTCAGCAATGTATTCCAATCAGGCATCCCGGCACTACTTGACACACCTGCACCTAGAAACAATGAGAACTGACCTTTTTTATAACAGATTTTAAGGTTTTCAACTATTTCTTCTCTCTCATGCTTCCAATCTCTAATAGGCTTGGATATAGCTGAAGACAATCTCAAGGAAAAAAGGTTACTTGATATTTTGTTAACTACCCTCCTATTCTTAAAGGCGACCTTATTTAGATCTGCAGGCCCCCAAAAAGTTACTTCAAAAGGCAGGTTATTTCGACTTAATTCATCTTCCACACGAATTAAAAATTTTTCTGATATTGGCTTGGCAGAGACGATGAGAACGTTCTTAAAATTATTCTCGGTATATTCATTCAGAAGCCTGTATATCGACCTCTCTATAAAACTCTTTACAGGCAGTCTAGCTAGATTAAATTTTACTTCTATTAAAGTTGGGCCAACAAACTGATCAAATCCATCAGGGGCAAACGCATCTCCATACTTCATCGAGTCAGTTGCAATCAACAGTTCCTTTTCTTGACTCTCAATATGATGCTTTAACAAATGCTGGACGAAAGTTTCAAAGGAGTAGTAGCTTTTTGGTCCTCCTTCGTCAATACTAGCAATAATATCATCAATTATCATGTAATTCGCGTCCTTCCTAGAAAACTAACGCCGCGCTCTGGGGCAATTTGGGAGCGCAGCGGAAAAATTGTCCGATAGCAGCGCCTTGTTATAAGCATTCTTACTCATGACACGACATCCATCATTTCTTGATAGTGCTTTTCGTCCAGTTCATTTATCCAGTCAAAAATATCTGAAATTACTGAAACGCCTTCACCAATCAGATTTTCAACAAAGTCATCATTGGTTTCAATAAGGTCGTTATGTGAATATTCATTGATAAACTTTCTAATCTTTTCCTTCCTTTCGTCTTCCGGATTCTTACTTTCTGATATAGCTGCATTAAACAAGTTGGCGAAGTTTCCCCGGTTCTTTGGAAATTTGAAGGACAAGAAGGATTCAAGTAGTTTTCGGGATAAATTGGCTGCAAGAAAATGATCGTCCGTTTCAAGCGTCTGTTGATTTCTTAACGAATGCAGCCGTGAAAAAATGTAATGATACTCTGAGTTATATAAGGTTAATGCTGGTTCGGCGTCTGTATAAGTTGAAGCCCGTGGCACTTCGTTGTTTGTCTTAACAACATAGAAGTTTGCAGTATTCTGATTGCTACGTTTATTCTTCCGTGAAATCCAATCACGAACCAACTTGAAGAAGGTGAAGTTGTGGGTAAGAACAAAAAGTTGCTTCGCTTTTTCACAGTTTACCTTCATAAAAGAATAAGCATGAAAAAGGTGATTGGAGTCGAAACTTGAAATTGGGTCATCTACAACAACAATTGTATCTTCAACATTGTTGTCATTTTCTCTCAACTTGGTTATGAAGTAGACGAAAGCAATAGCGGTCTTTTCGCCTTCACTTAAATTTCCGTCAACTTTTTCCAAATCGTTCCGAAGTATTTCATATCCTTTTTTAACCGGATTGAATCGAAGGGTTAATTCACTGCGCCCAAGAAACCTATGAAGTGATTCATTAAATTGGTCAGCGCCCACGCCTTCATTTGATAGTGAATCTTCAAGTGTTCGGATTTCTGTGTTTCTAGCGTTAATTGTTGTTTTTAGCGTTCCATTTGCGGCTGTTCGATCAGCGACTTCTTTTTTCTTATCGTGATACCCGAATGATTTCACTTCAGTAGTTGCGTAGTGAAGTTCAAGTTTCTTTTTGGCTTTGTCAGTTTCTTCTTTGAAATTTCCTGACTTATGATTGTGCTTATCAACAGCCGCACCAATAGCGGTCATAGCATCGTTAAACGCTTTCACGGATGATTCACTGATAACCTCAACTGTTAAACCAGTTTCAAGCGGATTGGCTATCTTTTCCTTCAGTACAGTGTGCCACACTGTTATTTCTTCGTTTAAGGCTGTGATAGCTTTTTCTAATGCTGTAAAGGCTTCACTGTACCAGCTTTTGAATTCGTCGTAAAAATCACCCCGCCTCATTCATCTGAGTGCTGAATGAGCCTGCTGCGCCGGAAAATCTCGGCATCGGCCCTCTTTACCGTTGAGCGGCCGCATGGTCGCCGGTTTTCTTATAACTAAATCGACCTTCTGTTGGCGTCCTTATCGCAGTTTTGTATCATCATCTGGCTTCGGCGTAGCCGTGCCTGACAGCTTCGGATACGGCTGCTCTGTCGACGAATGAGAGTGTGATGATGACCAGTCTCAGACCAGTGCGGATAGCCGTGGCAACCCCCTTAGCAATGTCGGCCACCATTTGTCGGCGGCGGCGCCAAGGTGCACTGTGACGCGTCGGGCATGCAGCGAGAGTGTCGCCGCCACCTTGAGGATCTGCTCACGCATCTGCGCCAGGCTCCACCCCTGATGTGTTTGGCTTTCCAGCAGCCGTCGCAGCCCATGCAGGACTTGATAGGCGTAGAGGCTCAGCAAGAGATTCACCGTGTTGCGGGCCATCACCTGTTGAACCGTCGAGGCGCCGCGATCGGTCGAGGACAGATGCACGTCCAGTGTCGACTTCAACTCGCCCATGTGCGCCTCAGCGCTGCCACGCTTGCGATAGAGTGCCAGCACCCTCTTGGCCGGCCACTCGACCTTGCCGAGGTTGGTGACCAGGAAGAAGGCGTGCAGTAACAGATCATCGGGACGTTCCTGCACCACCAGCACCACGCGTCGTGGCGCAGGCCATGAGCCGGCTTGATAGGACAGGTCATAACACCACTCCCGAGGTTGTTCAGGCGGGCGGCCACGCGGGCGTTTCAAATACGGTTCTGCTAGCGTCTGCAGTCCCGTGTGGCTACGCAGCCGGCCCAGGTACTCGATATCCCGATCTTCCAGGGCTTCCAGTGTTGCGTTGTCGGTGAAGCCTGCGTCGATGCGAACCCGCACCTGGGCTCCGGTGCTCGCGCTAAGCCGCTTGACCAGGTGTGGTATCCAGGTATCAGCATCCTCGGCTGGGCCGGCGTTACCTTCGCGCAGTAGGCCGCCGACCATGTCGCCAGTCTCGGCCAGTGAAGCGATCAGCGGTGAGTAGATCCGTGCCTGATAATGCCCGTGAAACGCTGAGCCCCCTTGGTGGCCGTGGACCTCAATCGGCAAGCCATCGACATCCAGGGTCAACTGCTTCGGGATGTCGCCCTTGGTCAGCGAGACCAGACGCCAAACCACCAATCGCATCAGTCCTTCGTGCAGGGTATCGATGTTGTCGCTGTGACCGAGGCAGTTCAGCAAGCGCGACAGCGTGGCTTGAGATGGCCGATCTTGCTCCAACGGGGCCAGCCCGCGAGCATCACTGCAGGCAAGTTGCCAGAGCGGGTCATGACGGAGCGTGTCGGTATCACTAAGGTCGATCCACCCCATCGCACGCTGCAAGATCACGGTTCGCAGTTGGCTTGCCAGCGAGTGACGAACACGTAGCGGATTGCGCGGGTCAACCAGATTGTCTTCCAGCGCATCGATAACGCCACTGCGATCGAGGGCTTCGCGGAGCAACAGCGCGCCGCTATCACTCGTGGTTCGTTGGCCGCTCAGCTCGACACGGACCGAGCGGTTGCAAGAGGGAATCCAGGTGGATAGTCTTTCACCCATAGCGGATGGCTCTCTTTGATCAGGTTCTTGGCGGAACTCACTGATTTTTTAAGAGAATACCATCCGCTATCTTCGTTTTCAGGCCTGCCCCATGAATGAGGCGGGATCACTTGTGGCCGGTAGTGTTGGGGACTGAATATATTGGCCAGCAAGCCAGCCATCAGCACCTTTAAGCCTCGTTTGAAAGGCTTTGTAATCGTTATTAAAGTGAGCTTCAAGCTGTTTGGTGCGTTCTTCCGTGATGGTGTTTCCACAGTATTCACACTGGTTTGTATCGTGACGCTTATGAAGATCAAGACCAGTTTCAACCCAAGACTTTATATCACCATGCTCAACAAGCCGTTGAATAGTTTGACTAACCACGCTGGTTTTTAAAAGATCATCAAGACGTTCTTTTGCTTTGGTGAAGATATATTGATTAATGGACTGTTGATTGAAAGTGATCGGGGACTTTTGATCAGGCTTTGCGGCATTGGTTAACTCAACAATTTGTTGATCATCAAGAAGCGAGTCTTCCGACTTGCTTTCTTCAAAGTGGTCTTCTATGAATTTTCCAAATTTACGCTTATCGTAGTTAAGGTAGTAACTGTCTGTAGTGTCAATGGACTGAAGACTTGTCTTCATATGTCGCGCACTATCTGTCCCAAATTTTGAAACAGCGCTATCAAGCTTCATTATTACTTCAGCTTCTATTCCGTATGCTTTGCTATCAACTTCCTGTTCCTTTTTTAGCTTTTCTAGTTTCTCACGCTCTTCAATCTTTTTTTTATCAACAAGCAATATACTTTTTACAATGCTATTCCATGAAATATTTTCATCAATAAAATCTTGGTTAAAGGTATATATATTTAGATCAGAATTCGCTACGCTCGCTTGTGTGATAGGCGTACCGGTGTCTACGCTTATCGAGAATTCTGAAGAAGGAAATTTACTTGAAGTGGATTTATTTTCGACGCACCGAAACAAGCCCGAAAGCGTAGATTTTCCGCTTCCATTCCACCCATAGAACAAATTGTATTTTCCAAAATCTTTAGCATTGCTGTTCGTATGATCTTGGAAGATACCGAATCGCTTTAATCTTTGTATGTTTTTTATTGACATGGCTTCCCTGACCTAAAATTCTCTTCGGACTAGATTCGCGTATAAAATCTTTATTATGTATATTTGGTATCCAGTTTACTCAGGCTTCCCAATCAAGACATCGATATCCTCTTCTCGTATCGCCGCCTTCAATTCTCCCAAAGCATCGGCATCGGTCGCGAAAAGCCCATTCCAGACGGTATAAGTAGCTTCTTCATCCACTACCTCGAGAATCCCCCCATTCTCCTCTCCGCGATATATCTCGACCTGCACTGTCTTCCCGGTGTCGGTGAGCTCCTGGCACAGAGGACTCATCTCGAGTTCTACGTCGTCGTCCATCTATCGTCCTCCAGAGAAGCTAGACACATAACGCCCGCAACACCGGACAATTTGAAGCGCAGCGGAAAATTGTTCCGTGTGCTTGCGATTGTTATATCTTTTGCACTACACACGCACTATACCCGTACCCGGCGTTCTGAGCTCTCGGAGCCACTTGGCAATGCTGTCTCGATTCACCTCTTCTATGGGGTAGCTTCGAGCTTCAATTGTGGAACGAGCCCCGATGCTAAATTCAGAAGATGTCACCAGCACCCCGAGTTTACATCCTTCATGCAATACATCCGCATACAGTCCCTTAATCGTCACCTTATCAATTTTTGATTTAATTCTCTTGCATTGAATAATAAACTCCGGCGCTCCATCTTCCGCATTATTCCACACTCTCAAATCCACACCATCATCATTACTTCCGGGGCCTAAATCGACAATGTAACCAAATCTTTGGAAGCATTCAGCAGTCAGCTCTTCAAATTTTCTCCAATGAATATCACCTAGCTTGTGAAGATTGTTTGAAAGAAAGTCCATAAAACGCTGATCAAGGAATACCCCCTTCTCTGCAACTGGATTGTATTGCTCGAATAAATCCGACAGATTTACAATGTCAGTGTACTGGTGAAATTTCATTGCAGTATGTGGGCTGTGTTTCAGCAAATCATCATACCCTTGGATCAACAACACAATTGCATCTAGGCCTGCCTTACCGTGAACCTGAGCGGCTTCTCTCATCATTCCTTCTTGGCGTAATGATTTTCTTCCCTCTTGGATTGCCTTCTTTGTTTCGATTTCAATGTTTCTATGATAAATGTCTTGAATAGAGTGGGCGAAATCGGCACTATATCTGCGCTCTATTTCCCTCGAGATTTTGAATATTTCAAATATTCCATCTAAGGGTCTGTCTGTAACCCCAACTTTATGTAAAAGGGTGTAATAGAGGGTGTCATAATCTTCGGACCTAATTCGAATCCCGTGCTCTTCAGAAGAAACTATTTCGTCATCAAATCCTGTGCCTATGAGCATATCGCACATATGCTCAATTGAAGCAGCGACGCCAGATTTATAGCCAACAACCTCATGAAGGTGGTCGGCAAAATCATGCTTGTCGAACCATATTGCTCCCATGCTTAGTCCTTAGATATAATATTTTTATTCAACGGAATGCTTATTTTTCTTCCGCACGAACCTGCCCAGGTTGCAGCCTATACCTTTGAACTCATGCGTCCATCCTTCACTTTACGGCGGAGTAACCTGGGATAAAACGTGCATTCTCATCTTCAAAGCGCGCATACTCAAAATCGCTCTTTTGAGCTTTCAAACCCATTCATTTTCCGCAACTTTATAGCGCCTATGACCCATAGACACGCTCTCTGATGCATCACTTCGAGCATGCCTGTAAATCCTATGTCTGATTTCATATACACGCATGTATTCTGCACGCAGAGAAACTGCGAAGGCATATCGCGAAGAGAAAGGCACACCTCCCCGTCACCTACAAACTACCGACCAGCCACGCTACCGCCACGACGGCCACACGACATGACCACCCAGGCGACGAAGGTCGCTGTGCGATCACGAGTACGGAAGGAATTGAGGGCGGGTAACCAAAAACGGCAGTACGCTGCCATCCAGGCGGTAAGGCGCCTGCATTGAACGTCAGATTAGCGTTGGCTGGTCATCCCTTGGCCATAGTCGGCTTTCCTATCCCTGCGCATGATCGTTGTATTCGTGCTCGTAGCGGCACTGTTTATTGCTTGGCATTGGCTAATAGCAGCAGAATAGACAAAAGATGTGAGGAATGGGAACGAATTTACGCGTTTTTTGGCTTAAGTCTTACAAACTGTCGAATTTCGGAAACCACTTTTTGGAAGCACTTGCTTGCGTCTGAATCGGGTATAGGGATTTGATACTGGTACGACAGCCATGCCCAGCGCGAGCAAGCGATCACTCGCATATGGCGGATGGGTGGTATAGCTTGTTCAGCTCGGCGCCAGGTAACCGCGATGCGTTTCTGATCCACCACCGAACCTTGCCGCCATTGACGGGACCGACTCCGCGCGCCTGTGAGGCAACGCTTCCAGGTATCGTTACCAGGAGGCGCCTTCACGCCCAGCGCGGCAAGCGGGCCTGGGTTACCATACTGAGCACCAAAACGAGCCAATATACGTGAACACGTCAGAATGAGCTGCGAGGCTTCAGATGGATACCCGTATACAGTTTCGTATCGATGAAGAGACAAAGCGCCTAGCCCAGCAGATGGCAGAGAGCCAGGGGCGTACGCTCAGTGGCGCCTGCAGGGAATTGGCAGAACAACTCGCCGAGCAACAGCGCCAAGCAACAGCGCCAAGCAACGTCACACCATGACGGGTTATCGCTTCAGGTCAAGCGAGCGTTTGACAGACTCGAAGCCGGTGCAGCGACCTTTGTCGATCATGAAACCGCAAAATCCCGGATGGCAGAACGAAAGTCACGGATCCGCGCCCGTGACCTTGCCCCGGTAATCGGCGATTCCATGGGAAGAAGAGGGTCTGACAAGGCGTGAAGCCATTTTCGACTTCCTCTACCAGTTCAATCCTGTGGTCGCCGAACGGACTGATGACCTGATCGAGGAAAGGGCAGAACTGCTGATGCTGCAACCGCTACTCGGCGTAGAGCGCCAAGGTATACCTGATCGCTTGCTAATCCTAACGGAAGTATCGCTTCTGATCTCCTATCAGTTGGCAGGCTTAGATATCCGGATCGTGCGGGTCCTTCACCAAAAGCAGCAATTCCCGCCCGCCGATTGACGGCTAATCACTCTCTGACCGCAAAGGCTCGAAGCGGACGTAGCTTCTTGGCTCGGCTGATGGACGGAGTCAGCCGGCCCCTCCCCTTCGCTCGATATCCGTTAAGCGTCATTACCTCACCTGCTCTGCATCCTGCCCATCAGTGTCTCGCTATCACGCCCTTGGCTGGCCGGCGTAGCCTGCCGCACCTGGCTCACCTACTCGCCGCTCTCGGTGTCAACATCGGCGAGAGGCTGGTCCTTGGGTGCGGGGTTGGCGTACTTCATCCAGGTCTTGCCGAGGTGGTTGCGCAGTTCGTTGCCCACCTGCTTGCCGTCGCGGGCTTCCAGGGCGGCCATGATGGCTTCGTGCTCGTCCATCGCCACGGACCACTTCTCGTTTTTCAGGTTGGAAAGGTAGCGCACGCGGTAGAGCTGTCGGCTCAGGGTGGCGTGGATCTCGATCAGGGAGTTGTTGCCGGAGAGCGAGACGATACGGTTGTGGATCGCCTGGTTCAGGCGAAAGTAGTTCTGTCGGTCGCGACGCAGGAAGGCGGCCTTCATCTCGAAGTGCAACGCCTGCAGTTCGGCGATGTCCTCGTCGCTGGCATTGGCGCAGCAGAGCTCCGCGGCTGACTGCTCCAGCACGCTCAGCACGTAGGCCTTTTCCTGCACGTCCTGGGGGCTGACGTCGGCGACCACCGCTCCCCGTCGCGGGGAGATGACCACCAACCCTTCTGCTGCGAGGATCTTGAACGCCTCGCGCATGGGGGTGCGCGAGACGTCCAGTTCTTCGGCCAGCTTGCGCTCGGGCAGCCGCTGTCCCGGCTGGAAGTGATCCATCACGATATGTTCACGCAGGTAGTTGGCGACCTTCTCCACCAGTCCTTCGCGTGCGTCCACTGCCGCTTCGTCCATCGTTATTGCCGTCATGGTCTTCGATGCCTAAAGAATGGCATACCGTTTTTTGGTGGGCAAACATTTACGCGCTTTACCTCACTGTATTTATTCGTTGTTATTCAACGATATAACGCACATCTTTTGCTTTATGCGACCAAGGTCTATGCCCCAATCGTTTGACCATCAAAATGGTATACCACTACATTTCTCTGCATCTTGATCCCGCCCGATCCTTCCAGACCGAGGCCTTCAACCCGCTCAGGCAGCCCCCGGCAACGCGCCAGCGGTTGGCCAGGCCAGCACGGAGACGCTCTACGACCATGAACTACCTTCACCACTTTGATACCGCCACCACCGTCGAGGCATGCGTCGCGGGCGCTGGCGATTTCGGTCGCGGCATCCTCCGTCAGGCCCAGCAGATGCCCGGCATGAACGCGCGCATCGCGGTGGACATCAGCGCCGAGACGGCCGCCCAGGCGTTCGAGAAGGCCGGCATTCCGGCCTCGCAGATTGCGGTATGCCAAACGTCGGACGAGGCAAGCGACGCCTGGCAGGCGGGTAAATTTGTCGCCTGTGGCGATCTCGAAGTGGTCAAGCACCTGGATTTCGACATCCTGGTGGAAAGCACTGGTATACCAAACGCCGGTGCCACCCACGCGGCCAGTGCACTCAAGGCCGGCAAGCACGTGGGTATCGCCACCAAGGAAACCGAATCGGTGGTCGGCCCCTACCTGACCCGCCTGGGCAACCGCCACGGTCGCCTGTTCACTCCGCTGGACGGTGATCAACCGAGTCTGTTGATCGGCCTGGTGACCTGGGCCCAGACGCTGGGCTTCGAGATCATCGCCGCCGGCAAGAGCAGCGAATACGACTTTGTCTGGGACGAGGCGGATCAGGCGATCTGGTGCAACGGCACCCGCTTCGACGCCCCGGACATGGCCGACCTGTGGACACTAACTGAGGGCGACGAGCGCAGCGTGGTGCGCGCCCGTGGTGAACACCTGAGCGCCATTCCGCAGATTTCCGCACCGGACCTGTGCGAGATGACCAATGTGGCCAACGCCACTGGCCTTACCCCTGACCACCCTGCCTTCCACGCCCTGGTGCTGCGTACCCATGAGGTGCCGACCCTGCTGGATCTGGAAGGCAACGGCGGCGTGCTCTCCGGCACGGGGCGTCTGGAGGTGTTCAACTGCCTGCGCCGCCCGGATGAGCTGAGCTTCGCCGGTGGCGTCTTCGTGGTGGTGCGCTGCGAGGACGCCCACGCCTGGGAGGTGCTGGACGGCAAGGGCCATATCCTGAGCCGCAGCAAGAAAAGCGCCATGGTCTACCTGCCGCGCCACCTGCTGGGCCTGGAAGCGCCGATCTCGCTGCTCGACGCCGTGCTCAAGGGCCTGCCCTCCGGCGGCGGCCAGGCCACCCGCCCGGCGGTTGACCTGGTCGCCCGCGCCACGGTGTCACTCAGCAAGGGGCAGGAGCTCGAGATGAAGGGCCACCATCGCCACATCGCAGGCCTTCAGCCCGAGGTGCATCCCGCCGCTGCGCTACTCGATGCCACCCCGGTGCCCTTCTATCTGCTGCCCGGCGCTGTCCTCAAGCGCGATGTGGCTGCAGGACAGTTGATCAGCGTGGCCGACGTGCAGCTGCCGGACTCCACCTTGCTCCACCTTCGCCGCGAGCAGGACGCGATGTTCTTCTCCACCGCCGAATCTTCCTCCGAACCGGCCTGACGTCATGTCGGGCCACCTGGCAACCAATGGGCATCTGCCCATGCTCAACCACAACAACCACCCCCAGGAGAACGCCATGATCACCCGAAACGCGATCATCACCGCCAGCGCCCTCGGCCTGTCGCTCGTCGTTGCGAGCCCCGCCGCGCTGTCCGCCGACGAGGCGGCCGACTTCCCCTCCAAGCCGCTGCAGTTCCTGGTCGCCGCCGGCGCCGGTGGCGGCACCGACAACTTCGCGCGCACCATCAAGCCGCTGCTTGAAGAGGCCATGGATACCCGCGTGACGGTGGTCAACCTGCCGTCCGCCTCCGGCGCCCTGGCCCACCAGCGTACCGCCAACGGCGACGCCGACGGCCACACCCTGGACTTCGCCTCCTCGACCCTGGTCACCTCGCTTGCCGCCGGCCAGAACCCCACCGGCCTCGACCAGCTCACCCCGGTGGCGCGTATGCAGTCCGACGTGATGACGCTGATCGTCGATCCGGACAAGTACGCCGACTTCGACGCCTTCATGGAGCACGCCAAGGCCAACCCGGGTCAGGTCATCATCGGCGGCACCCACGCGGCCAGCCCCGACCGCATGGCCTTCCTGTCCTTCCGTGACGCCACCGGCCTGGACATCAGCTTCATCCCCTATGACGAGGAAGGCAGCGTGGCCGCCAACGTCATGGGCGGCAACATCGATGGCCTGTTCGGCGAGATCAGCTCGGTGCTGAGCTACATGGAATCCGGCGAGATGATGCCGATCCTGGTGTTCGCCGAAGAGCGTCTGGAGAACTTCCCGGACATCCCCACCACCGTCGAGAACGGCTGGGACCTGACCGACGGCAACGAGCGCGGCATCTTCGTCCACGCCGACACCCCGGACGCCATCGTCGAGAAGCTCGAGTCCACGCTGAAGAGCGTCTACGACTCCGAGACCTACCAGGAGTACGAAGAGCGGGTGAACCTGCACTACCGCGAGGGCTGGCTGGGTAGCGACGACTACCGCGAGAAGCTCGAGCAGAACCTGGAACTCTACACGCGGCTTCTGGAAAACACCTGATCCCGTGGACTGGCGGGCCGGGTTCTACCCGGCCCCTCACCTTGCGCTGACGGGACTCGCTCCCGCTGGCCCGCCGTGAACCGAGCCTCACCATGCATACCAAGTTCACCGTCTTTGCCGTCCTGTTGCTGGTACTGGCCGCCGTCACCCTGGTGCCGACGCTTGATTTCCCGAGCTCCGAGGACGTCTCGACCTTTATCGGCCCGCGCCTGTGGCCACTGTCGCTGTTGCTCCTGCTGATCGTGCTGTCGGCGACCCTGCTGGTCTCCACCCGCATGAGCCAGGCCAAGGAGCGTGCCAGCGACGCCGAGGCCAAGGCCGCGATGGCGAAAAACCCCGCGACCGATCCCGGCCAACAGGCTGACGCCGGCCAGGACAGCGCCACCGACAACGTCACCGACAGCACCACCGAAGCCGCTGGCGTTGCTCTTGACCCTGGGTTTCTTGCCGCCAACCGCCACTGGTGGCTGATGGGTACCACCGTTGCCTACACCCTGCTGATGCCGGCCATCGGTTTTCTGCTGGCCACCGTGATCTTCACCCTGGCCTGCACCTTGCTGCTTGGCGCGCGCCACTGGGCGGCCCTGCTTGCCACCGTGGTCATCGCCGTTGCGCTGATCCAGGGCGTGTTCTCCACCCTGCTGGGCATCCCCTTGCCATGACACCCAGCCGGTACGATTTTCCACCAGTATTTCGCGGGAGCTGACGATGCTGGAGAGTTTTCTCAGTGGGCTAGGCGTGGTCTTCCAGCCCATGAACCTGTTGATCCTGACCTCGGCCGTGTTTATCGGCTTTATCGGTGGCGCGCTGCCGGGCATCAGCGGTGTGATCCTGGTGGTCATCCTGCTGCCGGTCACCTACGGCATGGAGCCCACCCAGGCGTTCATGCTGCTGACCGCCATCTACGGCTCCACCGTCTTCTCGGGGCTGATCACCGCCATCCTCTATCGCGCCCCGGGCACCCCGGAAGCGGTGATGACGGCCTTCGACGGCTACCCCATGACCCAGCAGGGCGAGGCCGGCAAGGCGCTGGGTATCGGCGTGCTGAGCTCCGCGGTGGGCGGGCTGGTCGGCACCATCGCGCTGATCATCTTCACCCCGATGCTGGCCTCGGTGGCGCTGAAGTTCTCCTCCCCCGAGTACTTCGCACTCGCCATCCTCGGCCTGACCGTGGTGGCCTCCCTCGGTGGCCGGCTGATCCTCGGCTTGATCGGCGCCACCCTGGGCCTGTTGATCGCCACCATCGGCATCGACCCGCTCACCGGCACCAGCCGCTATACCTTTGACAACCTCAACCTGGCCGAGGGGGTCGGGCTGATTCCGGTCATCGTCGGTCTGTTTGCGGTGTCCGAGGTGATGAAGCGCTCCCTGAGCCGTGACGCCGAACAGCCGCTGACCAAGGTCAAGATCAAGATCTTCGACGCCCCCATCCTGAAGAAGATCGGTGTGACCCTGTCGCGCTCATCGATACTTGGCGTCATCATCGGCATCCTGCCGGGCATCGGCGCCAGCACCGCCGCCATGGTCAGCTACAGCGAGACCGTGCGCTGGTCCAAGCACCCGGAGAAGTTCGGCAAGGGCGCACCGGAGGGTATCGCTGCACCGGAGGCCGCCAACAACGCCGCCGCCATGGGCGCCCTGGTGCCGCTGTTCGCGCTCGGTATTCCGGGAAGCGGTACCACCGCGATCATCCTCGGCGCCTTTATCATGCATGGCCTGCAGCCAGGGCCGATGTTCATGCTGACCTCGAGCGACCTGATCTACGCGGTGTTCGCTGGGCTGTTCGTGGTGAACTTCATGATCCTGGCGTTCTCCAAGCCGTTCATCAAACTGTTCACCCGACTGCTCAACGTGCCCTACTCGGCGCTGGGCCCGATCATCCTGATGTGCTGCATCGTTGGTACCTACTCGGTGCGCAACTCGATGTTCGACGTCTGGCTGATGCTTGGCTTCGGGGTACTCGGCTTCCTGCTGGAGAAGATCAAGTTCCCGCTGGTCTCGATCATTCTTGGCCTGGTGCTCGGCCCTATCGCCGAGAGCGAGCTGCGTCGCTCGCTGGCCATGTCCCAGGGTGACCTCGGCATCTTCTTCTCGCGCCCGATCAGCGCAAGCCTGATCGCCATCGCCGTGCTGCTTCTGGGCACCACCATCGTCATTGCCCTGCGCAAGCGGGCGAGGAACCGGGCCGCTGCGATGGGCTGAGGTGATAAAGCCACACACCGGCTGACCACCAGCATCCTCCCCACGCAGAAACGACATCGCCCTCGCTGCCGACCAGGCAACGAGGGCGATGTCTTTCTACTTATAGGCACTGGCGGCTAACGACTCACTCGCAAGTAAGTCTCCTCCTGCCCCCGCCAACCAAGCCCACCATCAACAACCGGAAAAGGCAGCGATCCGAGGATGGATCAATAGTCATGCCCCGCATCCACCGCGGCAGGCGCCTCCGGATGCAGCCGCTTGATATGGACCCGCCGGGCGAGGCGAATCAGCGGCCGTATCATCATCTCGATACTGCCAATCAGAAACAGCCAGGTCCCTATATAGGCAAGCGACTCGTAGAAAAACAGGATGCTGCCGATGATAAACCAGGTGCCGATCAAGAGGTCGTTGACGATACTGAGCACCTCGTAGCGCTGGCGAATGACCAGCTCTTCATGACCGATGTGCAGAGTCAGGGCGGGAGATTTCGACGGCTCCCGAGAGGTTGATTTATCGCTCATGCTGCATCTCCTTTCGCCGTAATTCCCAAGCCATGCCTGGCTGCGTGAGGCGTCACCGCGTCGTCTAACGTCGATCCTGTCCAGCCGAAACGTCCAACGTCGGCAGCGACCGCCTACCATCAATCATTTAGCCAAGGATGACGCCTGAAAAGGCCATTTGCCAGCGGGGAGGCTTCCCAACAAGATGCCATGACAAGAGTGCGTGAGCTGGTTCTGCGGGCCCTTCTGGCGTGCTGCAGCCCAGGGACGAACTGGGTCGAAGCTATCGACACACGAAAAAGCAGCGTCGAGATAAGACTGATGCCGCCATTGGGCAAGCGCGAGAGCGAGGATGGAGCGAATCGAGCCACGTGTCGCCGCCAGTTGGCGAGAAACAGCGAGCAGGAGAAATTAGGTAACAACGGAGAAAATAGCTAAGAAGGGATTCGCTACGAAGAGAGTAACAAGAAGGAGGGTTGCACCGAGGGAACTAGCGATAAGCGCTATGAGTGCCAGATGCCGCACTGGCTCCCCGAACAGGACTCGAACCTGTGACCC
This sequence comes from Halomonas sp. EF61, assembly GCF_040147045.1. NCBI lineage: Bacteria > Pseudomonadati > Pseudomonadota > Gammaproteobacteria > Oceanospirillales > Halomonadaceae > Halomonas > Halomonas sp. EF61. The sequence goes on from NZ_JAMSHM010000004.1 coordinate 142,599, forward strand.
AATGATTAACAGTCATTTGCTCTACCAACTGAGCTATCGGGGAACAACGATGTGCAGTACTTCAAGCTTGGCGACAATGTCAGCAATGCTGCAAGGCAAGATGGCTCCCCGAACAGGACTCGAACCTGTGACCCAATGATTAACAGTCATTTGCTCTACCAACTGAGCTATCGGGGAATTACCTTGAATTGTCGGTGCGTGACGCGGGATCAACCGTTGCGGTTGGCTCCCCGAGCAGGACTCGAACCTGCGACCCAATGATTAACAGTCATTTGCTCTACCAACTGAGCTATCGGGGAATCGCCTCAAGCACGGGGCGTAGTATACGGATCGCTCCGAGATCGTCAAGCCCGGTTGCGCTTTTGTTGACCCAAGGGCTGGCTTAACCCGCTGATCCGCCTCGTAACCTGGGTTCGGGGAGGCTCTGGCTGCCGTCACGGTGCACTGCACGTCCTGAAGCCCTATCCTAAAGCCCTGCCCTGAACGCTGGTCCCTCGCCCACCGGGCAGGTGCGGGCGGGTCACAAACGCTGAAAGGCAGTGCCAGACGATGGCTGACGGGAGGCAAAAAACCGACGCATACGAAAGCACCCGCTGACCTCGGTCAGCGGGTGCTTTCTAAATCCTGGTGGCTACGCCCTGACTCGAACAGGGGACCCCATCATTATGAGTGATGTGCTCTAACCAACTGAGCTACGTAGCCTTTTGGGTCGTCATGCGGCAAAAGCGCCGTGTCGACGGGGGAGAATTATGCACACCGTTCATGAACTTGGCAAGCCCGCCTGCGAAATTTTCGATGACGGGCCTGCCCTACTCTCTCCCCAGTCTGGAACGCTCTGGGCTTGCTAGACAGTCAGCTCAGGCTTGTTCAGCGCCCCAGTGCTGGCTTATTCAACACCCAACTCCGCCTTGACCACCTCGAGGGCTGGCTCGCCATCGGCGGTCTCCACGCCTTCGAGCCAGGAGGCGAGCAGCTCCGGGTTGGCCTTGAGGTAGTCGCGGGCGGCCTCATCCGGGGCGGTGCCGTCATCCATGATGGTGCCCATCAGCTGGTTTTCCATCTCCAGGGTGAAGCTCAGGTTGTTGAGCAGCGCACCGACATTGGGGCAGGCGTCGGTGTAGCCGGCGCGGGTGTTGGTGTAAACGGTGGCGCCGCCCAGGTCGGGACCGAAGTAATCGTCGGCGCCTTCCAGGTAAGCCATGTCGAAATTGGTGTTCATGGGATGCGGCTCCCAGCCGAGGAACACCATCCAGGTCTCGTCGGGGACGCGGGCACGCAGCTCCGCCAGCATGCCGGCCTCGCTTGAGTCGATCAGCGACCAGTCGCCAAGCCCAAAGGCGTCATCATCGATCATCTGCTGGATCAGCTCGTTGCCGTCATTTCCGGCCTCGATGCCGTGGAGTTCGCTATTGAACTTGTCGGCGTGCTCGTCGAGATCCGCCACCGAGGTGACACCGGCGTCGTAGACATACTGCGGCACCGCCAGGGTGTACTTGGCCCCTTCCAGGTTGGCCCCCAGGCGATCCACATCACCCTGCTCGACGTAGGGGTCGCTGATGGACGCCATGGACGGCATCCAGTTGCCGAGAAAGACATCGAAGTCGTCGTTCTTCATGCCCGAGTAGGCGATCGGCACCGAGACGGTGTCGATACGCGTCTCGTAGCCCATGGCCTTCAGCACTTCGGTGGTCAGCGCGGTGGTGGCGGTGATGTCGGTCCAGCCGACTTCGGCGAAACGCACCGGCTGGCAGCTGTCATCGGCGGCCATCGCCTGGGGGGCGGCAAGGCCGGCGATGGCAGCCGCCAGCACGGACAGAGCGGGAATCGTCGGGGTCGTCATGATGCACTCCTTGTTGAGGTTATCGGTTGCAGTATGGTGGCCTGATCACGACTGTGCCGTTGAATCGACCAGATTTTGATTGAACGTCCAATCAATAAAAGGCATACTCTCTACATCCTAACCTCGGGGGTGCCTCGAGGAGCAAGTCACTAGATTCAACTCTTGAGCACGATATCGCTCGAGACGCGCATCAACAGATTCACCTCTCGGGCACCTCAATGTTCGAGGGCGAACGGCACGGAGGTCTGTCATGCCCAAGGTAGGAATGGAGCCGATCCGCCGCCAGCAGCTGATCCAGGCGACCATGGCGGCGATCCACGAGGTGGGGCTTGCCGATGCCACCATCATGCGTATCGCCCGCCACGCCGGGGTCTCCGCCGGCATCATCAGCCACTACTTCGGTGGCAAGGATGGCCTCTTGGAGGCGACCATGCGCCAGATCCAGCATGACCTGGGCCAGGCCGTGGCGGCGCGGCGCAAGTCGCTGAGCGACACAAGCCCCCGTGCCCATCTGGAGGCGATCATCGACGGCAACTTCGACGCCTCCCAGACCAACGCCCGCGCTGCCGGCACCTGGCTCGCCTTCTGGGCCAACTCGATGCACAAGGCCGACCTGCAGCGGCTGCAGAAGATCAACGACCGGCGGCTGTACGCCAATCTGTGCTACCAGTTTCGCCGGCTGATGCCCCGACACGAGGCCCAGCGCGCCGCCAATGGCCTGGCCGCGATGATCGACGGTCTGTGGCTGCGCGGCACCCTGTCGCCGGAAGGCCTGGACGCGGTCCAGGCCCGCCAGCTGGCGCGGGAGTACCTGAATCGACTGCTCGACAGCCACGCGCCCGCTGCGGCTCGCGAACCCGAACCGGCCTGAGTCTCTTCCGGCCAAGGCCCCGAGCCTCGAGCCGGATCTCAGGCAGACCGAGTGGGCAGGCTCAACACCTGCGCCACTCACGCGCACATTCTTGCTCTTCACTTATCGCCCCGACATCGCTGTCAGCTTGCTGACACATGCCCTTTCGACAGGAGGATGCCATGGCAACTCTCGAACTCCAGAAGCTCTACATCGACGGCCGTCTGACCGACGCCACCTCCAACGAGACCTTCAGCGTCACCAACCCCTACGATGGCAGCCACCTGGCCGACGTGCAGGTGGCAAGCCAGGCCGACGTGGACGCCGCTGTCGCCGCGGCCCAGCGCGGCCAGAAGGTGTGGGGCGCGATGTCCGGCATGGAACGCGGACGCATCCTCAACCGCGCCGTGGCGCTGCTGCGCGAGCGTAACGACGAGATCGCCGAGCTCGAGACCCGCAACACCGGCAAGCCGTTCAGCGAGACGTCCACCGTCGATATCGTTACCGGCGCCGACGTGCTCGAATACTACGCCGGCCTCGCCGCCGCCATCGAAGGCAGCCAGATTCCGCTGCGCGAAGACAGCTTCGTCTATACCCGCCGTGAGCCGCTGGGCGTCATCGGTTCCATCGGCGCCTGGAACTACCCGATCCAGATCGCCTGCTGGAAGTCCGCCCCGGCGCTGGCCGCCGGCAACGCCGTGGTGTTCAAGCCCAGCGAGGTCACCCCGCTGACCACCATGATCCTGGCCGAGGTGTTCACCGAAGCCGGTCTGCCCGATGGCGTGTTCAACGTCGTCCACGGCGAGGCCGAGGTGGGCCAGGCGATCACCGGCCACCCGAATATCGCCAAGGTCTCCTTCACCGGCGAGGTGGGCACCGGCAAGAAGGTAATGTCGGCCTCCGCCGCCTCCAGCCTCAAGGACGTCACCATGGAGCTTGGCGGCAAGTCGCCGCTGATCGTCTGCCGTGACGCCGACCTGGTCCGTGCCGCCGACGCGGCGATGATGGCCAACTTCTACTCCAGCGGCCAGATCTGCACCAACGGCACCCGGGTGTTCGTCGACAACGCCGTCAAGGACGACTTCGAGGCACTGCTCGAGGAGCGCGTGGCGCGCATCAAGGCCGGCGACCCGATGGACCCCTCGGTCAACTTCGGTCCGCTGGTCAGCTTCGAACACCAGGAGAAGGTGCTGTCCTACATCGAGCTGGGCAAGCAGCAAGGCGCCCGGGTACTGGCCGGCGGCGACGCATGGGACCAGGGCGACTGGGCCAAGGGTGCCTGGGCGGCCCCCACGGTGTTCACCGACTGCACCGATGACATGCGCATCGTGCGTGAAGAGATCTTCGGCCCGGTGATGTCGGTGCTCGGCTTCGACTCCGACGAGGAGGCGCTCGAGCGCGCCAACGCCACCACCTATGGCCTGGCCGCCGGCGTCTTCACCGAGAGCCTCAACCGTGCGCATCGCCTGATCCATCGCCTGGAAGCCGGCATCTGCTGGATCAACACCTGGGGCGAGTCCCCGGCCGAAATGCCGGTGGGTGGCTACAAGCAGTCCGGCGTCGGCCGCGAGAACGGCATCGAGACCCTGGCCCACTACACCCAGACCAAGTCGGTCCAGGTCGAAATGGGCCCCTTCGAGTCGGTCTTCTAAGGCCGGCCTGTCGCGACAGCACTCGAACACCGCGTCACGCCTGACCCGGTCACCCCATTGCCTTCAGGGAGGCGTCACATGTCACAGCTCCGTGAATTCGACTACGTCATCATCGGCGCCGGCTCCGCCGGCAACGTCCTCGCCACTCGTCTGACCGAGGACCCGGACGTCCAGGTCCTGCTGCTGGAAGCCGGCGGCAAGGACCACCGCTTCGACTTCCGCACCCAGATGCCGGCAGCGCTGGCCTATCCGTTGCAGGGCAAGCGCTACAACTGGGCCTTCGAGACGGACCCCGAGCCGCACATGGACAATCGCCGCATGGAGTGCGGTCGCGGCAAGGGCCTTGGCGGCTCTTCGCTGATCAACGGCATGTGCTACATCCGTGGCAACGCCCTGGACTATGACGGCTGGGCCAAGCGCGACGGGCTCGAGGATTGGCACTACGCCAACTGCCTGCCCTACTTCAGGAAGGCCGAGACCCGCGATATCGGTCCCAATGACTACCATGGCGGCGATGGCCCGGTGTGCGTGGCCACCCCGAAGCCCGGCAACAACCCGCTCTACCACGCCTTTATCGAGGCGGGACAGCAGGCGGGCTACCCGGCCACCGAGGACGTCAACGGCTACCAGCAGGAAGGCTTCGGCCCCATGGACCGCTTCGTCACGCCCCAGGGACGCCGCGCCTCCACCGCGCGTGGCTATCTGGACGAGGCCAGGAAGCGCCCCAACCTGACCATCGAGACCCGAGCCACCACCGACGTCATCCTGTTCGAGGGCAAGCGTGCGGTGGGCGTGCGCTATCAGCGCAAGGGCCAGACCCAGGAGGTACGCACCCGTCGCGAGGTACTGCTGTGCGCCGGCGCCATCGCCTCGCCGCAGATCCTGCAGCGCTCGGGCATCGGCCCGGCGGACCTGCTGGCGGAGCTCGGCATCGAGGCGGTCCACGTCAACGACAACGTCGGAGCCCATCTGCAGGACCACCTGGAGATGTACATCCAGTACGAGTGCAAGAAGCCGATCTCGCTGTACCCGGCGCTGAAGTGGTACAACCAGCCGGCGATCGGCGCCGAGTGGCTGTTCAAGGGCAGCGGCGTGGGCGCCAGCAACCAGTTCGAGGCCGCCGGTTTCATCCGCACCAGCGAAGAGGAAGCCTGGCCGAACCTGCAGTACCACTTCCTGCCAATCGCCATCAGCTACAACGGCAAGAGCGCGGTGCAGGCCCATGGCTTCCAGGCCCACGTCGGCTCGATGCGCTCCCAGAGCGAAGGCCGCGTGCGGCTGACCTCGGTCGATCCCAAGGCCGCGCCCTCGATCCTGTTCAACTACATGTCCACCGAAAAGGACTGGGAAGAGTTCCGCGACGCCATTCGCCTGACCCGCGAGATCATCGCCCAGCCAGCCATGGACGAGTTCCGCGGCCGCGAGATCTCGCCGGGGCCGGACGTGCAGAGCGACGATGAGCTCGACGCCTTCGTGCGCCGCCACGCCGAGACCGCCTATCATCCCTGTGGCACCTGCCGCATGGGAGACGGCGACGACTGCGTGGTCGACGGCGCCGGACGCGTGCACGGGGTAGAAAGCCTGCGGGTGGTCGACGCCTCGCTGTTCCCGGTGATTCCCACCGGCAACCTCAACGCGCCGACGATCATGCTGGCCGAGCGCATGGCCGACAAGATCCGTGGCCGCGAGCCGCTGCCGCCGAGCCAGGCGCCCTACTACGTGGCCAACGGCGCCCCGGCCCAGAAGCCGCCGCAGCGCCGGCTCGAGGAGGCCCATCCGACCCAGAGCGAGCGGCGCCTCTCCGCGCGTGCTGGTGCTGGTGCAAGTTCTGATAGCACAGCGCAGCCTGGCTGACGCCGGAAAAGCTGCCGCTGGCGGCGACACGATTTAGACGACATCGACCTGGCCCCGTGACTTTCACGGGGCCTTTTTTGTGCAGCTAAGAGACCTCTAGTTCGACCATGGTGCAAGAGGCAAGGTTTTCGATGGCCGGTTGTCAGGCGATGGGCTAATCTGCAAGAATTCAAACAGGCGTTTTATTACAACCACACTTCCTCTCATCGCTCTCCAAGGAGAACCGCCCATGCTCAGCCTGCTCCTGCTCATCTTTGCGGTCGTTGGCCTGATCGCCATCGCCCGCCGCGAGGCCGGGGCCGCGCCTGCCGCCGCCCTGCCCGCCATTCTCGGGGTCGCGGGCCTGGTCCTCGACGCCGAATTCGTCGGCGTACTGCTGCTGATCACCGCCGCCGTCATCGCCGTCTGCGGCCTGCCGGCGCTGCGCCAAGGTTGGCTGTCGCCGCGTCTGTTCGCCATGTTCAAGAAGGTCGCCCCCCGCGTATCGGATACCGAGCGTACTGCGCTTGAGGCCGGCAGCGTGGCCTGGGACGGTGAGCTGTTCTCCGGCCGTCCTGACTGGCAGCGCCTGCTCGACTTCAAGGATGACGGCCTCAGCGACGAGGAACGCGCCTTCATCGACCATCAGTGCACCGTGGCCGCCGGCATGTGCAACGCCTGGGACATCGCCCGCGAGCGCGCTGACCTGCCGCCGGAGCTGTGGGACTACCTGAAGAAGGAACGCTTCTTCGGCATGATCATTCCCAAGGAGTACAGCGGTCTCGGCTTCTCGGCCAAGGCCCAGTCGGCGGTGCTGCAGAAGCTCGCGGTCAACGAGACCCTGATGTCCACCGTGGGTGTCCCCAACTCACTGGGTCCGGGTGAGCTGCTGCTCAAGTACGGCACCCAGGAGCAGAAGGACCACTATTTGCCGCGCCTGGCCGACGGCCGCGAGATCCCCTGCTTCGGCCTGACCGGCCCCCGCGCCGGCTCCGACGCCACTTCGCTGCCGGACGTCGGCATCGTGTGCAAGCAGGAAGTCGACGGCAAGGAAGTGCTGGGCCTGCGCCTGACCTTCAACAAGCGCTGGATCACCCTGGCGCCCATCGCCACCGTGGTTGGCCTGGCCTTCCGCATGTTCGACCCGGACCACCTGCTGGGCGACACCGAGGACCTCGGCATCACCTGCGCGCTGGTACCGCGTGACACCGACGGCATGGAGATCGGCCGCCGCCACCACCCCATCGGCAGCCCCTTCATGAACGGTCCGATTCGTGGCAAGGACGTGTTCGTGCCGCTGGACACCATCATCGGTGGCCCCGAGATGGCCGGCGAAGGCTGGCGCATGCTGATCGAGTGCCTGTCGGTCGGCCGCTGCATCACCCTGCCCTCCGGCGCTACCGGCACCGGCCGCTACGCCATCGGCTGGGCCGGCGGCTTCGCCCGCATCCGTCGCCAGTTCAATGTGCCGGTGGCCGAGATGGAGGGCATTCAGGAGCCGCTGGCACGTCTTACCGCCAAGGCCTATATCGCCCAGGCGGCGGTCTACCAGACCGCCAACACCATCGACCACGGCCAGGCGCCGGCGGTGCCCTCGACCATCCTCAAGAGCCAGCTGACCGAGTTCCAGCGTGACATCCTGGCCGACGCCATGGACATCCACGGCGGCAAGGCGGTGACTCTGGGCCCGCGCAACTACCTGGGCATCGGCTACAGCGCCAACCCGGTGGCGATCACCGTGGAAGGCGCCAATATCATGACCCGCAACCTGATGGTGTTCGGTCAGGGCGCGATCCGCTGCCATCCCTACGTGCTGGAGGAACTGGCGGCCAAGGATGCCGATGACGCCAAGGCCTTCGACCGGGCGTTCTTCCGCCATGCCGGGCTGATCTTCGGCAACGCCGCCCGCGCCCTCACCATGGGCCTGGGCATCGGCAAGCCGTCCTGCCCCTTCGACGAGGTCGCCCGCCCCTACGCCCAGGACGTGGCCCGTCTGTCCGCCGGCTTCAGCCTGTGCGCCGACGCCGCCATGGCGAGCCTGGGCGCCGAACTCAAGCAGCGCGAGATGCTCTCGGCGCGTCTGGGTGACGTGCTCTCCAACCTCTATCTGGTGAGCATGGTGATCAAGCAGTGGCACGAGGGTGACAAGGTCGAGGGCGAGGCGGAACTGATGCACTACGCCTGCCGCTTCCTGCTCAACCGCGCCGAGACAGCCTTCGTCGAGGTCTTCGACAACTTGCCCAACCGGGCGCTGGGCAAGACCCTGAAGGTGCTGGTGATGCCGCTGGGCCGCCGCTGGGCACGCCCCCACGACGACCTGGCCCGGTCCATCGCCCGTGCGGTGTCCACCGACAGCGCCCTGCGCAAGAAGCTCTTGGTCGGCGCCTGGGACAGCAACGACCAGGTCCAGGACAACCCGGTGGCGCGCTACAACGCCCTGCTGGAAACCCAGGACCGCGCCGAGGTGCTCTATCGCCAGATCAACAAGGCGTACTCCAAGGGCAAGCTGCCGGTGCAGGCGCTGCACCCGGAAGAACGCCTGGAAGCCGCGCTCGAGGAGGGTCTGATCAGCGAGGAGGATGCCGACTTCATGCGCAAGCGCGAGGCCGAGGTGCTCGACATGCTGAGCGTGGACGACTTCGCCTTCGACGCCTTCGTCACCGACAAGGAAAAGATGAACCACCACAACGTCACCGCGTAACGCCGACGTTGCTCGCACCACCACGACGCCCGGGCCCAGCCCGGGCGTTTTTATTGGCCGTTATTGCAGCGGCCAGACCAGCATGATCAGCGGGATGGCGACCACCATCACCACCAGGGTCAGCGGCAGGCCAAGGCGCCAATAGTCGCTGAAGTGATAGCCCGCGGGGCCCATCACCAGGGTGTTGGACTGGTGGCCGATGGGCGTCAGAAAGGCGCAGGAAGCGCTGATCGCCACCACCATCAGGAAGGGGTCCAGCGACAGCTCGAAACCGCTGGCGAGACTCGCCGCGATGGGCGCCATCAACAGCGCCGCCGCCGCATTGTTGATGACGTTGGACAGCAAGGTGCTGACCATGAAGAGCCCCGCCAACACCAGGATGGGCGGCCACTGGCTGCCAAGCCCGAGCATGGCATCGGCGATCAGACCTGCCCCGCCGCTGGACTCCAGCGACTGCCCCACCGGAATCATCGCCCCCAGCAACACCACCACCGGGCCGTCGATGGCACGGTAGCCTTCACGCAGCGGCAGCACCCCCACCAGCAGGGTGACCAGCGCGGCCAGCGACAGGGCCACCGCCGCCGGCAGCAGATCGAACAGCATGGCCGTGATGGCGACGGCAAAGATGCCCACCGACAGCGCAAGCTGGCGCGGCTGGCCGAGGGTCAGGCGCCGGTCTGCCAGCGGCAGGCAGCCAAGCACCGTCAGGCTCTCCCCCAGCCCTTCGGGATCGCCCTGCAGCAGCAGCACGTCGCCGGGCCGAAAACGAATATCGCGCAGACGCTGCTTGAGGCGCCCACCGTCACGGGCCACCGCCACCAGGTGCAGGCCGTACTGATGGTGCAGGCGCAGCTCGGCGGCGGTGCGGCCGCTGATGGCGGCGTCGTTGCGCACCACCGCCTCGATCAGGTGCAGGTCCTCGGGGGCCTTGTCGTCCTGGCGCTCGTCACCGTCCTCGGTGCCCCGCGCCGCCTCACGGGTCTCGTCCAGGGTGATGCGGCGCTCTCGCGCCTGCTCGTCCTCGTCGACCAGTTGGCGGGTACGCTGGGCCAGCGAAGCGGACCCGGCATTGCCGTCTGCGTTCAACGGCTGGGCCGACGTCGACGTGGCCGCTGCGTTGTCCGAGGACCGCACCTGATCATCGCTGCCGGTCTGCTCGGTGTTGGCTGGCTCGGTGTCGGTCGGCTCGGCGTCGCTCTGCTCGGCATCAGAATCCGGCGCCTCCTCGGGTGCCAGACCGACCCGCAGTCCGGCCCGATCCTCCAGCGCCTTGAGCTCTTCGGGACCGGCCTCCAGCAGCAGGATGTCGCCCTCCTTGAGCACCCCATAGAAAGAGTGACCGGCGTAGCGATGACCGCCCCGCACCAGCGCCAGCACGGGCACGTTGTCGTCGAGCTTGCGCCTCAGCTTGTGCAGCGACCAGCCCAGGGCCTGGGCATCGGCGTCGACCCGCACCTCCACCAGATAGTGGGCGGTATCGAACATGGCGTCGCGGCTGGCCTGGCCGGTGCGCCTTGGCACTAGGCGCCAGCCCAGCAGCACGATAAAGGCAACCCCGGCGACTGCCACGGCGCCGCCTACCGGGAAGAAGTCGAACATGCTGAAGCGCTCGCCGGCGACGCTGGCGCGGTAGCTCGAGATGATGATGTTGGGCGGGGTCCCGATCAGGGTGGTGAGGCCACCCAGCAGCGAGCCGAAGGCCAGCGGCATCAGCAGGATCGACGGCGAGGTATCGTGTTCGCGCGACATCCGCAGGGCCACCGGCAGCAGCAACGCCAGCGCCCCCACGTTGTTCATGAAGCCCGACAGCACGGTGACAAGGCCGGTTAGCGCCAATAGCTGATACAGGAGCCTGTCGCCGACCTTGAGCACCTGGGCGGCGATCACGTCTACCACCCCGGCCCGCTCGAAGCCACGGGAAAGCACCAGCACCGCCACCACGGTAATCACCGCCGGATGGCCAAAACCGGAAAAGGCCTGGTCGGCCGGCACCAGCCCCAGCACCACCGAGGCCAGCAAGGAGGCCAGCGCCACCAGATCGAAACGAAACCGCCCCCAGACGAACGCCGCCAGCGTCAGCCCGAGCACGATAAATACCAGAAGACTGTCGTCCATGCCGGCCCCTCCCTGGGCGGCGCCCTGACGGGCGATTGCAGAGTGCTGGAGGTCGCGAAAGCGTCACCGAGAAAGCGCCAGGGTACCGCTGATTCAGCGTAGCCTAAAACACCTTGTCGGCGCGCCCAGGAGGGTTCGTCAAAGGGAGGGTTCGACGAAGGGCAGCGGTTCATCGCCTCGGCGAACCTCGAACACGTTCAGCGTCATCGCCACAAGGGCGTAGTAGCCAAGCACCCCGACCAGTTCCACCACGGCCTCCTCGCCGAAGGCCTCCACAGCCCTGTCGTAGGTGGCCTGATCGACGCGCCGGTGCTGATACAGCACGCTGGCCAGGCGATGGACGATGACTTCATCGCTGCGCTCGAAGGTCGGTTGGCGGCCTTCTCGCAAGGCCTCGACCACCGACTCGGACAGGCCGGCCTTGAGGGCGATGGGGGCGTGGATCTGCCACTCTGCCTGGGACTTCCACCAGGCCGCGGTGGTCAGGATGGCAAGCTCGGTGAGGCGCAGCGGAAGCGAGGTATGGTAGCGACAGAAGGCGCCCAGGCGCTGGGCATGGTCGGCAAGCTGCGGGCTGTGCACCCAGGCCAGGAAGGGACCATCGAGGTTGCCGCGGGGGCCGCTGAGGATATCGTCGAGCACCCGGCGCTGCTCCGCGCTCATGGTGGCGTCGTCAAGCTCGGGCAAGCGGGAACGAAGGGTCATGCTGTCATCCTGTACGTGGGAAAAAAGGTCGCAAGCCCGCCCCTTGGCGGGCCTGGTGTGTCAGTGGTGTTGTGCGGGCCGAAGCGCCAGGCACGGACTCAATGGCCCACCTGGCCAAGCGCCTGCTGCAAGGCGGCGTCGAGCTTGTCGACGATCTCGTCGAGATGATATTCCTCGACGATATAGGGCGGCGCCAGCAGCACATGGTCTCCACGGCGTCCGTCCAGGGTACCGCCGGCGGGATAACACATCAGCCCCTGGTCCATGGCGGCGGCCTTGACCGCGGCGTTGAGGCGCTGGTCGGGATCGAAGGGCTCCTTGCTGGCCCGGTCCGCCACCAGCTCGAGTCCCAGAAACAGCCCGCGTCCGCGAATATCGCCGACGTGCGGGTGGTCGCCGAAGCGCTGCTCGAGGCGAGCACGCAGCGCCTCGCCCCCGGCCCGCACCTGCTCAAGCAGGCCGCGTTTCTCTACCGCGCGCTGCACCGCCAGCGCCGCGGCGCAGGCGGTGGCGTGGCCGATATAGGTGTGGCCATGCTGGAAGAAGCCGGTGCCCTCGGCGATGGTGTCGCGGATACGCGCACTGGCCAGGGTGGCGCCGATGGGCTGGTAGCCCCCGCCCAGGCCCTTGGCCACGGTCAGAAGGTCGGGGCTGACGCCTTCCTGCTCGCAGGCAAACAGGCTACCGGTGCGCCCCATGCCGCACATCACTTCATCGAGAATCAGCAGGATGCCGTGACGATCACAGATCTCGCGCACCCGCCGAAAGTATCCGGGCACCGCCGGCACCGCGCCAAGGGTCGCCCCCACCACCGGCTCGGCGACAAAGGCCATGACCCGGCGTGATCCCAGCCGCTCGATGGTGTCCTCGAGTTCCACCGCGAGTCGCTCGCCGTAGGCTTCGGCGCTCTCGTCGGCGCGCTGGCCGCGATAGGCGTAACAGGGGCTGACGTGGGTGGTGTCGGCCAACAGCGGTTCGAAGGGACGCCGACGCCAGGCGTTTCCGCCGGTGGCCAGCGCCCCAAGAGTATTGCCGTGGTAGCTCTGGCGCCGGGCGATGACCTGGGTGCGCTCTGGCTGGCCGATCTCGAGAAAGTACTGGCGCGCCATCTTCAGCGCCGCTTCCACCGCTTCGGAACCACCGGAGACGAAGTAGACGCTGCCGATGCCCTGGGGCGCGCGATCGACCAGGAAGTCGGCCAGCGCCTCCATCGGCTCCGAGGTAAAGAAGCTTGAATGGGCGTAGGCCATACGCTTGACCTGTTCGCTGATCGCGGCCTGCACCTCGGGATCGCTATGCCCCAGGCAGGACACCGCCGCGCCGCCACACGCATCGAGGTAGCGCTTGCCTGCGGCATCGATCAGATAGGGCCCATCGCCTGCCACCGCGGTGGGATAGGACGCCTTGAGGTGGCGGTGAAAGACGCGGCTCATGGAACCTCCAGCAGGTAGATACGACATCGCACAAATGCAAATATTAAATGCGTTCTATTTTTACACAATGCATATTTGCAAATTGTGTCTACGCCTCACCGGACAGACGCCCGCCAAGCTGGCACACTGGCCCGCTCGTCATTCAAGGAGACGCCATGCCCTCTCGCGACTCGAAGCCCTCCACCAAGCCACCGACCGAGCGGAGCATTCGGCCCCGCCCTGTTCGCCTCGGCGAATCGAGCACCCTCGGCGACCTGAAGGAGCTGGCAGCGCAGATCCAGGCCGGTGACGGCGAGGTTCGCCTGGGCAAACGATCGTTGCGGGTGCTGATGGCGCTGCTGGAGTCGCCGCAGGCGAGTGCGGTGGCCTCGATCAGCGAGCTGGCCGGGCGGCTCGAGGTGAACCCCTCGACCTTGACCCGGCTGGCCCAGCGCCTGGGCTTCGACGGCTTCGGCGAATTGCAGGCGGTGTTTCGGCGGGATCTGGCCGATGGCGGCGAGCACTTCTACAGCGACCTGGCCTCGAGGCTTTCGACCGATCGCGACCAGGGCCAGGGGGTCGCCCGGCTGGCCCGGCTCGGACGCCAGGAGAGCGCCAACTTCGCTGGCCTGCTCGAGCGACTCGACGCCGATGACTACGACCGGGTGGTCGAGCTGCTGGCCCTCGCCCGTCGGGTCAGGGTCCACGGGCAACGCCAGTTTGCGTCGCTGGCGCAGTTCATGGCCTATGGGCTTGGCATGCTGCGTGCCGATACCGGGGAGCTGGATGCGGGACACCAGGGGGTGGCCGACGCCCTGGCGCAACTGGATGAAGGGGACCTGCTGGTGGTGATCAGCTGCTTTCCCTACACCACCAGCGTGCTGGAAACCGCTCGGGTGGCGGCGCGGGCGGGGATTCGGGTGGTCGCCCTGACCGACAGCGAGTCGTCTCCGCTTGCCCGGGTCGCCGAATACCGTTTCCTGGTGCCTACCGACAGCCTGTTCTTCTCCAACGCCATGGGCGCCTTCTTCCTGCTGACCCAGGGCCTGCTGACCGAGGTGGCCGATCGCCTGGGCGACGAGGGACTGGCCGCCCTCAAGCGGCGCGAGAGGATGATTCGCGAGCTGGGGGCGTCGCTGTAGCGCCAAGGCAGAACAGACGGCGACCAGGGCCGCCGGTACGCAAGCCACTCCGCCGTCAGGCCGACGCCTCCCTGAAATGCAAGCGGGCCCGCCAACTTGGCGGGCCCGCTCTGTCCGGAGGACAGGTTCGATCAGGAAGACAGGGATCGGCGATCGATCGCTCAGGGCAGCAGCACGGTAGACCCGGTGGTCTTGCGTGACGCCAGGGCGTCCTGCGCCTTGCCGGCCTCCGCCAGGGCGAAGCGCTGGGCCACGTCGATCTTCACCTTGCCGCTCTCGATCATGTCGAACAGCTCGTCGGCCATGTCCTGCAGCCGCTCCGGGCTGTCGGCGTAACCGTTGAGGCTCGGCCGAGTGACGTAGAGCGCGCCCTTCTGGTTGAGGATGCCGATGTTGACCCCCTCGACCGGTCCAGAGGCGTTGCCGAAGCTGACCATCAGGCCGCGCGGCTTCAGGCAGTCCAGCGAGGTCTCCCAGGTGTCCTTGCCGACGCTGTCGTAGACCACGTCGACCATCTCGCCGCCGGTCAGCTCGCGCACCCTTTCGACCACGTCTTCCTTGGTGTAGTCGATGGTCGCCCAGGCGCCGTTGCGCTTGGCAAGCTCTGCCTTCTCGACAGAGCTGACCGTGCCGATCAGCTTGACGCCCAGGGCCTTGGCCCACTGACAGGCAATCGACCCCACCCCACCGGCAGCGGCGTGGAACAGGATGGTCTCGCCACCCTGCAGCGGGTAGGTCTGACGCAGCAGGTACTGCACCGTCAGCCCCTTGAGCATGGCCCCCGCTGCGGTCTCGCAACTGATCCCCTCGGGCAGCGCCACCACCTTGTCCGCCGGCAGGGTGTGCAGTTCGGCGTAGGCACCCAGGGGCCCCTGAGCGTAGGCCACGCGGTCGCCTACCTGCAGATGCTCGACCCCCTCGCCCACGGCGTCGACCACGCCAGCGCCTTCGGTTCCCAGGCCCGACGGCAGGGACGGCGCCGGATACAGACCGGTGCGGAAGTAGATATCGATGAAGTTGAGGCCCACCGCCTCATTGGCGACGCGTACCTCGCCGGGGCCCGGCTCGGCCGCCGGTGTATCGACGAGTTCCAGCACCTCGGAATCGCCGGTGCGTGCGAATTGAATCCGCTTGGCCATGAAAGGCTTCCTTACGCTGCTAACGGGTATGTACGCCCAGTCAAGCGCTCTGCTCGACCTCGGTCAAGTCCAAACTGGATTTGCCGTCGGCACAGCCGTGGCCACGGGATCACTGTCGGCGCTTGACAGCTCCATTGATGTCTACGAGACTCATAAACTGTATACAGTTCACATATAAACATGGATACATCTTGTGTGGTGCACCGCGCTTCCCCTTGCTGAACGCCGTGAACGGTCGTGGCAAACCCTGCACCCACCCTATCCAGCAACGAAAAGGACGCTGTCATGAAACATGCCCTGCTTTCCTCCGCCTCCATCCTCGCGATCACCGCCGTGCCGCTGTTCTCTGCCGTGGCGATGGCGGATGACGGCGCCGCGGACAACGTCGCCGAAGAGTGCCGGCTGACCATCGATTCCACTGACCAGATGCAGTACGACAAGAGCGAGCTGAGCGTACCCGCCAACTGCGAGACCGTCAGTCTGACGTTGACCCACTCGGGCTCCATGGCGAAGAACGTGATGGGACACAACTGGGTGCTGGCCCCTACCGACGCCTATCAGGAGATTGCCTCCGCCGGCATGCAGGCGGGACTCGACAGCAACTACCTGCCGGAGGATGACCGCATCCTGGCCGCTACCGATATCATCGGCGGCGGCGAATCCACCAGCATCACCTTCGACACCGAAGGGCTCGCCGACCAGGATCTGACCTTCTTCTGCTCCTTCCCCGGCCACTCCTCGATGATGAAGGGATCGTTCAGCCTCACCAGCGAAGGCTAGACCACTGCACGGATCGACGGGCATCGATCCCTGACGGCGTGACCCGGGCCACCTCCGTTCTTGCTGCCCGCGAGCGGATCAACAACCACCTCGGCCCGGCAAGCGCCGACCCTTTGCCCAACGACGAAGCCCCGGCCCTCGCCTCCAAAAAGAGGCAGGGGCCGGGGCTTCGTTGTTGCTACCACTTCTACTAGTTCATAGCGTCCGCGGGAAGGACTCAACAGGTGCCCTTCCGTCGCTGATCACAACGTCCGCGGGAAGGACTCCAGGCCTCTGACGAAGCGGTTCTTGTAATCTTCGAACAACGCCTTGTCCTGCTTGAAGTTGGCCACCACGGAGGCTTCGTCCACGGTCAGGGTACGCGGCAGATTGTCGAGGCTGGTGGCCGTATGCTTTGGCCCCAGACCGATCTGCAGCTCGCCCGGGCCCTTGATCCAGCGCTGGATACCGGCGGCGCTAAACTCGGCCTTCTGGGCATCGCTGACCACGTCCACCCGCAGCGGCGCCCGCAGCGCCAGTTCGGCCACCAGACGAAGGGCGGGATTCAGCTTGCCCTTGCCGGCCGGCTTTTGTGCCTCGCCCTGGCTCTCGCTTTCCGCGCCGGTCTTGTTACCGCCGTCGACCGCACTTTCGGCGTCAGGATCCAGCGACGTCAACTGGGCCACATTCATGCTGGTACCGGCTTCGTCGCTGACCAGCAGGGCCAGCGCGATGGGACGGGACTGATCGTCCACCAGAGCGAGAAGCCGGGCGGCTTCCTGCTTGAACAGCACCCCGATGACGCCGGCGAAGGTAACCAGGGGGGCGATACCCGCCTGATGACCGTAGGCTTCCGCACACAGGCGTGCCAGGCAGGCTTCCCGCTGCTGGGGCTCGTTGATTTTGACGACCTTCATCACTGACCTCTAATTGCTGGCGCCGACCGGCGCTGACCCACTTGTCGAAACCGGCGAGACTAGCATATTCCAGGCAGCGACACCGCCCTCGGCGTACCGCTGCGACAGACGGGGTGTTCATGTCGTCGCCGTTCGGTCATCTTTGTGGCCCAACATGGAGGCGTGCAGCCTCTGGCTAGCAGGACGGTCATGTCCGATGATGACGAAAGCCGGTGCCATGTTGTGACGCCAAGCCAAGGAGAGCCCATGACGACATCTCGCACGCCCCTTATCGACCTGCCCCGCCTGATGGCGCATCGCGGCCTGTCGGCCCACGCACCGGAAAATACCCTGAGCGCCGTCCAGCTTGCCTGGGAAGCCGGTATCACCTGGGTCGAGCTCGATGTGCAATTGCTGGGTGATGGCACCCCGGTGATCTGGCACGACCCCGGCATGCGGCGCTGCTCCAACGGGAGCGGCAAGTTGAGCAAGCTGCGTCTGGAACAGGCCAGGGAATACGAC
Source organism: Halomonas sp. EF61 (assembly GCF_040147045.1). Lineage (NCBI taxonomy): Bacteria > Pseudomonadati > Pseudomonadota > Gammaproteobacteria > Oceanospirillales > Halomonadaceae > Halomonas > Halomonas sp. EF61. The sequence goes on from NZ_JAMSHM010000004.1 coordinate 160,165, forward strand.
GTCGGCGCCTGGTACGCCGAGCGCTTTCGCGGTGAGCGCATGGCGACACTCGACGACATGCTCAATCTGATCGATCGACGCGGTATGGCGGTCAACCTGGAACTCAAGGTGACGCGGGGACGCGACCCGGAAGCGTTGGCCGAATCGGTGATCCCGCGTCTGCTGGAAGCGCTGCCGTTCGAACGTCGACTGGTGTCTTCCTTCAGCCCGGCGGCCCTCGATCACGCGCGCAGCATCGCCACGCCCGACCAGCTCGCCCTTGGGGTGCTGGTCGACAAGATCGGCAAGAACTGGCGGCACGACATGGAAGCGGTGCAGGCCTACAGTCTGCACTGCGACTGGAAGAAGCTGAAGGAAGAGCGGGCTCGGGAGGTTACCCAGAGCGGCACACCGCTGCTGTGCTATACCGCCAATGATCCGGTGGCCTTCGCCAAGTACTGGAAATGGGGCGTGACCACCGTCATTTCCGATGACCCCGAACGCTTTGCCGACAAGACGTAACTTGCCAAGGCGTATCCTTGAAGCGGCTCTGACACTGGCATGGCCCTGTATTACAAGCGACCTGTCCTGAAAGCGACCTGTCCAAACCTAGCGCTTGCTTGGCAGGCCGGCGGCCACTCGCTAGAGTGGGCTTGATACGTTGCTGCCAGCGAGCCACTTCATGCCCCAGGTATCTGACCTTCAGGTGTCACTGCACGACACAGACCGGCAATCGCTGTTTGTTCGTCGATGGCGTCCCGAGCCTGATACCAAGGGCGCGCCCATCGTGTTGCTGCATGACTCGCTGGGCTGCGTTGAGCTGTGGCGCGACTTCCCCGAAGCCCTGTGCCAGACCACCGGCCGCGAAGTGATCGCCTACGATCGACTGGGCTTCGGCCAATCCACGCGCCACCCGGACCGACTGACCCACACCTTTATCGCCGACGAAGCGCACCAGGCCTTTGCCGCGCTTCATCGCGCGTTAAAGCTCGAGGGTTTCGTTGTTCTGGGCCATAGCGTCGGCGGCTGCATGGCTGCCGGTATCGCTGCCCACTACGACGATTGCCAGGCGCTGATTACCCTGGCGGCCCAGGCCTTTGTGGAAGAACGCACGCTTTCGGGCATACGCCAGGCCCGCGATACGTTCGCCCTGCCCGGCCAGATCGAGCGCCTGGAGAAGTACCATGGCGACAAGGCCCGCTGGGTACTCGACGCCTGGGTAGAGACCTGGCTGGCCCCCGACTTTCGGGGCTGGACGCTGGATGACACCCTCAGACGGGTCCGGTGTCCTGTACTGGCGCTGCACGGCGACCAGGACGAATACGGCTCGCCACAGCAGCCCGAACGCTACGCGCAACTACCTCAAGGGCCGTCACGGATGGTATTGCTGGAGGGGTGTGGCCATGTGCCCCATCGCGAGCAGCCTGACAGAGTCCTTGACTACATCACGAGCCTGCTGAGTGAGCAAATCAACGTAGATGATGGTGAAGAGCAAGGGACGCAATAGCGGATAGTACGCCTCATCGAACGGGCAATTGACAAAGACATTGCGCTCAAATGGCATACGCCGTCACTTCTTCGAGCGCAGAGACTTGGTTGCCTCAGATGCGCGCCGATAACTCTTGCGCTCCTGGATAGTGCCATCGAGCCCATGCACGTATAGCTCACCGTGCTCCTTCCTGGCCACGCGGCGCGCGTATTCCACGGCTTCAGCCTTGCTCTCGAAAACCTTGCCGGCACGAGACGTGCCGCTGGTCTTTACTGCCCATCCCTTGTCTCTGCTGACCACATGTTTGGATGTCACCTTCATGACCAAGCCCTCGACGCAGTTGCCATGGTGCCATCTGTACAGGGAAAGCAGTGGCACCCCCACAGTTTACGCCGGGCGCCGATATCGGACCATCTTCCTCAACTGATCAGGCGCAGAACCATCTCCATATCCAGATGCTGCTCGATGGTGTCGGCCAGGCGGTCGAGCTGTCGCTCGCGGTGGGCGTCGAGGTCTACCCGGCGGGTATCCTCGGGCGGAAGCCCGAGGCGGGCGAGCAATGCTTCGCAGGCGTCGGGGCCGTCGAACAGCCCGTGCAGATAGGTACCCATGATCTGGCCATCCTGGCTGACGGCACCCTCGTCTCGTCCTTCGAGACGCATCAATGGCCGTGAAAGCGCCTCGCCCCGGCTGACGCCCTGATGAATCTCGTAGCCGTGGATGCTGCAGCAGCCGTCGGCGGTGTCGATGCGCCCGCTGACCCGCGTCAGGCGCTTGTCGGGGCGCATGGTGGTGGACATGGCAAGCCACCCGAGCCCTTCGACGCCGCCGGGCTCGCCCTCGATGCCGTCAGGATCGTCGATCCATTCCCCCAGCATCTGAAAACCGCCGCAGACACCCAGCACCCGCCCGCCGTAACGCAGATGGCGCCGGATACGCTCATCCCACCCTTGACTGCGCAGCCAGGCCAGGTCCGCCCGGGTGTTCTTGCTGCCCGGCAACAGGATGACGTCGGCATCGGGCATCGGCTGGTCGGGGCCGACCAGGCTCAGGCTGACGCGAGGATGCAGGCGTAGCGGATCGAGGTCGGTGTGGTTGCTGATGCGCGGCAGAGCCGGCACCACCACCTTGAGCATGTCGCCCCCTGCGTGATCAAGCCGCTGCTCTAGCGACAGGCTGTCCTCGGCGTCGAGCCACAGCCCCTGCAGGTAGGGAAGCACGCCGAGCACCGGTCTTCCCTCGCGCTCGGCCAGCCACTCAAGCCCCGGTTCCAGCAGCCCGATATCGCCGCGAAAGCGGTTGATCACGAAGCCCTTGATCCGCGCGTTTTCGGACGCGCTGACCAGCGCCAGGGTACCGCATAGCTGGGCAAAGACGCCGCCTCTGTCGATATCTCCGACCAGCAGTACCGGGCAGTCCACCGCCTCGGCGAAGCCCATGTTGGCGATGTCTCCTTCGCGTAGATTGACCTCCGCAGGGCAGCCCGCCCCTTCGGCGATGATCACGTCGAAGCGCTCAGACAGCCGGCGATGGCAGTCCATCACCGTCTGTCGGGCGGTGGTCTTGTAGGCGTGGTAGTCCAACGCGGCCATGCTGCCGTGGACGCGACCGGCCAGGATGACCTGGGCGCCCTTGTCGCTTTCGGGCTTCAACAGCACAGGGTTCATGTCGCTGTGCGGCGCTACGCGGGCAGCCTGGGCCTGCAGCGCGGTGGAGCGACCGATCTCGCCGCCATCCACGGTGACGGCACTGTTCAGCGCCATGTTCTGGGGCTTGAACGGGGCCACGCTGAACCCACGCCGTGCCAGCATCCGGCACAGACCGGCGACCACCGTGGACTTGCCGGCATCAGAGGTGGTGCCCTGGATCATCAGCGTTGCCATGCTAGCGCTCCCTTACAGCTCGATACCCTTCTGGGCCTTGATGCCTTGGTCCTTGAAGGCGTGCTTGACCACCTTCATCTCGGTGACCGTATCGGCCAGTTCGATCAGAGCCTGGGGCGCGTGGCGCCCGGTCACCACCACATGCTGCATCGCCGGTCTGGCCTGCAGGTCGTCCAGCACCCGGTCGAGATCCAGGTAACCGTAGCGCAGGGCGATGTTCAGCTCATCGAGCAGTACCAGCGCGATATCGGGATCCTGAAGCAACTTGCGGGCCTTGTCCCAGGCGGCTTCGGCGGCGGCGACATCGCGCTCCCGGTCCTGGGTGTCCCAGGTGTAGCCCTCGCCCATGACGTGGAAGGCCACTCCGGGCTGGCGGCGATAGAAGGCCTCCTCCCCGGTAGAAAATGCGCCCTTGATGAACTGCACCACGCCCACCTTCATGTCGTGGCCCAGCGCCCGGGCCAGCATGCCGAAGCCGGATGAACTCTTGCCCTTGCCGGGGCCTGTCAGCACCAGCAGCACGCCCTGTTCCTTGTCGGCACTGGCGATGCGCTCGGCCATGATCCGCTGCTTGGCGGCCATGCGCCGGGCGTGGCGCTCGGGATCAACATTCTTCGGAGTCTGTGTCGTGGGGGATGGCGTCGTAGGGGACGTGTGCGTCATGGGAAACTTCCTTGGTGGGGCGCGGCGGATTAAGCGACGAGGCCACCCGCGGCATGAAGACGGCGGCGCCATCGACCTCGGCGACGCTCAACGGCTGGTCGTAGAGCCGCTCGAGGGCCGACGTCACCAGCATATCGTCGCGTGGCCCCCAGCAGGCCGCGCCGTCGGGATACAAAAGCAGCAGGTGGTCGCACCAGCGCGCCGCCAGATTGAGATCGTGCAGGCACATCACCACGGCGGCACCCTGGCTTGCCTGTTCGTCGAGCAGCGCCATGGCGGCCACCTGATGATGCAGGTCGAGGTGGTTGGTGGGTTCATCCACCAGCCAGATCTGCGGCGCCTGGGTCAGCACCGTGGCCAGGCTGACCCGCTGGCGTTCGCCGCCGGACAGGGTCGCCAGCGGCCTGTGGGCCAGGTGAGCGATATCGAGGCGTTCAAGCGCGCCCAGGGCGCGCTGGACGTCGTCCTCGCTTTCGTTCTGCCAGGCCCGGAGGAAGGGATGTCGGCCGATCAGCGCGGTCTCCAGCACGCTGGCCGGAAACTCGTCATGGCGCTCCTGGAACACCACGCCCAGACGCTGGGCAACGGCGCGCCGGCGCCAGTCGGTCAGCGGCCGGCCGTCCAGCCTCAAGCGCCCATGGCGTGGCGCCCTGAGCCCGGCAAGGGTATGCAAAAGCGTGCTCTTGCCGGCGCCGTTGGGCCCGAGGATGCCCCAGCGACTGCCGGGCTCGATGGAAAACGACAGCGGCTGACCGTCCGCCCTGCCGGGCACGTCGATCACCAGCGCTTCGCAGGACAGCGAACAAACTGGCAGCGCCAGGTCGGTGGATGCGGGTCTGACAGCCATGAGCGCCCCCTATCCCTTGCCGTGGCTGCGATGCAGCAGGTAGAGAAAGCTCGGCACCCCGATCAACGCGGTGATCACCCCTACCGGCAACTGCTGGGGGGCGATCAGGGTTCGCGCCAGGGTATCGGCCAGGGTCAGCAGGCAGCCGCCGGCCAGCAGCGAGGCCGGCAGGATCAGACGCTGGTCGGCACCCAGTCGAAGGCGCAGCATATGCGGCACCATCAGGCCGACGAACCCCACCGATCCGGCGGTGGTCACCGCGGTGGCGGTGGCCAGGCTCGCCGCCAGATACAGTCCCCATTCCAGCGGGCGCACCGCCACGCCCAGCGCCAGCGCCTGCTGGCCGCCGCGGGCAAGCACGTTGAGGGTCCGCCCCAGTGGCACCAGCACCAGCGCCGACAGCGCGGCGATCACCAGTACCGGCCAGGGGCTGCGGGCGTAGGCCATGTCGCCCATCAGCCAGTAGAGCATGCCCGGCAGCTCTTCCACCGGGCTTACCGCCAGCAGGAAGGTGATGATCGCGCCCCAGCCGGAGGCCATGACGACCCCTGTGAGCAGCAGGCGCGCCGGCGACCAGCTGCCGCTGCCATGGGCCAGGCCAAATACCACCAGGATCGACACCAGCGCACCGGCAAAGGCCGAGGCCGAGACCAGCGCCGCGCCAAGGCCAGCCAGCATGGCACACAGCGCCGCCACCGAGGCCCCGCCGGAGAGCCCGAGCACATAGGGGTCGGCCAATGGATTGCGCAGCAGTACCTGCATCAAGGCGCCGGCCAGGGCCAGCAAGGCCCCGGTACCGAAGGCGGCCAGCGCACGGGGCAGGCGCAGCTCCCACACCAGGGTCTGGTGGAGGGGGCTGCCCTGCCCGGTCAGCGTCAGCCACAGCTCCATCGGTGACAGCGCGACGCTGCCCACCGACACGGCCAGCACCACCGACACCACACCGAGCAGCGCCAGCAGGCCCAGCGGACGACCTCGCCGGGTGGGCCGAAAGGTAGCGCTGGAGTCAGCGGCGTTCACGGGCAGAGTCCAGATGTTGGCACAGGGTTCGGGTGCCCTCGACCAGGCGCGGCGTCGCCCGCTGCACCAGGTCAGGGTTGATGAAATAGAGGTTGTCGCGGACCACCGCGGTCATCTGCGGCCACTGGCGCCAGGCGTCGAGCCAGGTGGAGTCCGCCTTGCCCATGCCGCCGGTGATGATGACTTCCGGGTCCGCGGCCAGCACCGCCTCCCGCGACAGTCGAGGCACCAGCGGCGCCTCGTCGGCGAATAGATTGACGCCGCCACAAAGTGACAGCGCTCGACTGATCCAGTGCTCACCGTTGACGGTCATCAGCGGCTGCTCCCATACCTGATAGAAGACCTCGACCGGTGCTGCGTCAACGTAGCGTTCGCCGAGGGCCGCTACCGATTCTCGCAGCTCTCGGGCCGCGGTGTCGCCGGTATCCGCCGAACCGGCCAGGCGACCGAACCGCTCAAGCGTCGTGGCGATCTGCTCGAAGTTGGCGGCGTCCGAGCGGAACACCGGCAGCCCGAGTTCATCCAGGCGTTCGACCTGCTGTCCGGGATTACCCCCGGCCCAGGCCACCACCAGGTCGGGGTCAAGCGCCAGTAACGACTCGAGGTCGAGTCGATCGTAGCTGCCCACCTGGGGCAGCGAGCGCGCGGCCTCGGGATAGTCGCTGAAGCTGACTACCCCCACCACCCGCTCGCCGGCCCCCGCCGCGAACAGCATCTCGGTGACGCTGGGCGACAGCGCCACGATGCGCTCTGCCGGCGCCGCCAGGCATAGCTCCCGCTCGGTGTCATCGACCACGCAGATGTCCTCGTCCCCGTCGGGCGAAGAGGACGCCATGGCGGCACCGGTCAGCGCCGACAGCACCAGGCCGATGCTGGCCGAGACAAGCGAGCGGCGGATGATCACAGGTTGAAGCCGACGCTCAGGTAGGCAGCACGTCCCGGGTTTTCGTAGTCCCAGCCACCTTGAAAGGCAGACGCACGCGAGGTGGCGTACTCGCGATCGAAGACGTTCTCGAGCGTCAGGTTGGCCTTCCAGTCCGGCGCAAAGGCCCAGCCGGCGCGCAGGTCCAGGGTGCCGTAGCCGGCCAGACGCTCGTCGTTGTCGACGTCATTGTAGCGGTGGTCCTGGGCGATGAAGGAGGCCCCCAGATTCCAGTCACCCAGCTGGCGATCGGCGTCCAGGCGCAGGGTCTGGCTGGCGCGGCGAATCAGCTGCTTGCCGGTGTCACGGTCTTCCGGGTCGGTATAGGCGACGCTGGCCGCCAGGGTCCACTGGTCGAGCTCGAGCCCGGTGGCAAGTTCGATCCCACGAATACGCGCCTCGTCGACATTGAAGGGGGCAAAGCGGCCATCCCTCGACTCATTGGCGATCAGGTCGTCGACGTTGGTCTGGTAGAGCGCCAGATCCCAGTAAAGCCGCTGGTACTGACCACGCAGACCAAGCTCCCAGGTCTCGGACTCCTCGGGCTCAAGATCGCTGTTGCCAAAGCCGGGGAAGTACAGCTCATTGAAGGTCGGGGCGCGGAAGGCGGTACCGTAGCTGGCACGCAGGGTGTGCTGATCATCGAGGGCGTAGCCCAGCGCCAGGTGGCCGGTGACCTCTTCATCGTAGGCCTCGTTGTCGTCGTGGCGCAGACCCGCCTGCAACGAGAACGGATGGAAGTCCATCAGTGCCTGGGCAAACACCGCCACGTTGTCGCGGCTGGTCTCTTCGTAATCGGTGGTGCTGTCGACCTTGTCCTCCAGATACTCGGCGCCGGCGATCAGCTCGTGGGCACCGAGCTGCAGGGTATTGTCCCAGCGAACGGTATGGGTCTCGGTGTCGAACTCGGTGGTGCTTCCAGGCCCAAAGTCGTTGGGCTCGGAGTGGTCCTCCAGCTCATCGCGGGCCTCGCTCAGGGTAAGACGCGACGACCAGATATCGGTCACCGGCACCTCGGCGTAGACACCGGCCACCTGCTGCACATAGTCGGAGTCGCCACCTTCGTATTCGTTGTTGCCGCGGGCACGCAGTCCCAGCAGCCCGAGGTTGGCGCCGTTGTCGAAGGTGTGGGACAGACTCACCAGACCCGAGGTGTTGTCGTAGGCCTTGTCCTCGCCACCGTCGCGAATCTCGGTGCCGTCGCTGTCCAGGCGGGTGGCGCTGAACTGGTAGGAGGTACCGCCCTCGCGGCCCGACAGACTGGCTGAGGCCCGCTGGGTATTGAAGGAGCCGGTACCGAGCTGCACGCTGGGCGTCGGCCCTTGTTCATCGGGCTTGTCGGTGAACAGCTGAACCACCCCGCCCACCGCGTCGGCGCCGTAGAGCGCACCGCGGGGACCGCGTACCACCTCGATACGCTCGAACATGCGCGGCTCCAGGTACTGCCAGGCAGGCCCGCCATTGGTGGCCGAGCGCAGGCGGATACCGTCGATCATCATCACCGAGGCGGTGCTGCCGGTACCACGGATATAGACGCTCGCCTGCTTGCCGAAGCCACCATTGGTGGAAATATCCACACCGGGCTGGCCACGCAGGGCGTCGGTAATGCTGACCGGATCGCGGCGCCTTAGCGCCTCTTCATCGATGACGCTGACGGAGGACAGCGACTGACTGGCGGTACGCGGCGAAAGCGTCGCCGACACCACCAGCGGGTCGAGTTCGGTGGCGGGCTCGGTGGTGGGCTCGATAGAGACCTGTTCGACGGAGGACGGCTCGGCGGTCGTCACGTCGGAGGAAGCGGACTGCTGGGCACTGGCCTGGCTCACCAGTAGCCAGGGGGCGGCGGCAAGGCCGACGCACAGACGCAGGCCACGGGAGCGGCAGGCAACAGAAAGACGAGCAGGGGCGAAGAAAGCAGACGACATGGTGTATCCCTTGGCACCGTGCGCACCCGCACGGCGTAGACCCTCGAAGGCCGAGGAGCGAACAGGGGACACAGAACGCTGGACAGGACACCCGGGAGCGTCAAGAACACCAAACTGACAGGCAAGCGCTGCGCGTCGGGACCCCACCGCCCCTTGGCATGGCTCTTCAGGCCGGTCTCCGGGCTGACGAGATGAACCATCGAAGCGTTTCGACGGTTCGGCGCGTTCGCCTTCCCGTGACTGGCTGAGCGGGACACAGGGTCCGGTCGCATCAGGGGTCAAGGACCCTGTCACAGTGGCGTGGTGAGCGCGCTTGACTCGATCACCGTTGCGGGGGCAGCGTCGGATTGGCACCGACTTCCCGTTTCACCCCTCGTGTCTACTTCTGGCCACGGCGTCTTGCGTCAGAAAGGACTGACGCCGTGGTCATGCTGGCACGTTTCGGGGCACCTGAGAGTGCGCGTAAGCTAGCAATCGGCACAGCGGGCGTCAACGAAAAGCGCCGTTCGGCTTGTTCGACTGGTTCGATGCCGGGTCTGTTCGCTCAGTCCGCTCGGCCCGCTGCGGTAGCCTCCTTCCCATCGAGCCGCATGGTCAGGCCATGGCGTACGTAGTGTACCTGGCTTGCCAGGCGCACCGCGTCCTGGGACAGCCAGCCCATCAGATCACGCAGGCGGCGCTGGGCCGGGTCCACCGGGACGATGCCGCGCCCCACCTCGTCAAGCACCAGCACGCGCCGTCCCGGCGAACTGGCCCAGCCAGTCAAGGCCTCGCGCCAGCGCCGGCCCAGCCGGTCATCGTCGGCGCTTGCTGACTCGTTTTCACGTTGGTTCTCAAGTTCGTTCTCTAGTTCGGCCTCGAGCCAGGCAAGCCAGCCGCTGATGACGAGGGTGTCGCCATCGTCGATGGCGGGACCAGCGCCCGCACCGGGCACCCGTCTCATCATCTCGTCGGCGTCGCGCCAGCGTGCCTCGGGGTAGCGCTCGGCTACCCGCTGACGCTTGCCTGACGCGGTACCGCCGATGAAGACGTGCATGTGATGCCCTCTGCCTGTCGAATGAGTGTCCAGCGCCGACCGGCGGCCTGACCGACGACGCCCTCCCAGAACGGCACGCCCTCGAACTCTCGGCGCAGCTCGCGGATCACCCCGCCGTGGGTGACCACCAGCACGCGCCGATGGCCGGCCTCGACGGCGGCATCGAAGATGGCGCCGAGGGCCAACGCCAGCCGGTCACGCAGGTCCTGGGCGGATTCACCACCGGGAGGCGCCAGCTCACCGGCGCTGTCGATCCACTCCCGGTAGACCGGATCGTCCTTGAGCTCTTCCCAGTTGCGCCCCTCGAACTCGCCGAAGTCGTTCTCGCGCAGGCGTTGGTCCAGGCGAGGCTCCGGCCAGCCACGGCCCTCGGCGATATGGGCCAGGGTCTGGCGGCAGCGGGTCAGGTCGCTCGACACCACAGCGTCGAAGCGCTCGCCTTCCAGTTCCAGGCGCAACCGATCCATATCGGCCAGGGCGTCGGGCATCAACAGCTCGATATCGCGCTGGCCCTGGTAGCGCTTGTCCAGGTTCCACTGGGTCAGCCCGTGGCGAACCACCACCAGCTCGAGACACACATCAGAAGCCATAGTTCTCCTCCCTCGATGGCACTGCCCAGCATATCGCCGTTGATGCCGTGAAAGGCTCGGATCATCCCCCGGGCGAAGACCCAGGTAAAGCCCCCGCTGGCGAGCAGAACCCCCACCAGCCCGGCTACGTTCGTCCCGCCCGGCTCCAGCAGCAGTCCCGCGGAAACCACCACCAGAAGAGGAACCAGGGCAAGCACCAGGTCGCGCCAGCCAAGGCCCTGCTGCCAGCTATGGGCGAGTCCCTCGGGCCGAGCAGCGGGTACGCCGATCAGCAGCGCCACCGCGCTGGCTCTGGCCAGGGCGGGTACCACGACCAGCCACAGCAGAGCCCCGTCGGTCGTGAGCCACCACCACAACAGGACCGCCTTCCAGGCCAGCAGGAACACCAGCGCCAGCACGCCAAAACTGCCGACCTGCGGGTCCTTCATGATCTTCCAGCGGCGCTCGAGCGGCGCATTGCTGCCCAGCGCATCGGCCAGGTCCATCACACCGTCCAGGTGCAGCCCACCGGACAGCGCCACCCACAGCGTCAGCAGCACCAGTGCCTGGATCGGCGTGGGCAGCGCTGAGGTCAGCGCGGCGGCCACGGCCAGCAGCACGCCGATCAAGAGCCCCACCAGCGGGTAGCAACGCGCCGCCCAGCGGCGGTTGGCGCCGTTCCAGTCGATCATCACCGGCAATGGAATCCGGGTCAGAAACTGGATCGCCAGCCCCAGCCCGGCCAGTGCCGGCAGCACTCGCGGCCTTAGATCACTCACTCGACTCTCCTCTACCCAGCCTGTTGCCCGCTCCTGCCCTCACGTCAGCGGGACGTTCCCCCGCCGGCTTCCACTCGATGGCCTGCCCCGCGACCACCTCCACCACCCGATCGGCACACCGCGCCAACAGCAGGTGCAGACGCTGGAGCTCGCTCAGGTACCAGCGCACCAAGGCGTCCTTCGGCGGCAATTCCTCGTTGAGGTCGTTGGATACGACCACCAGCGCGATATCACGTCGGCGAGCGTCCGCGAGCAGCGCTGCTAGTTGGTTAAAGGCGTCTCTCGCCGCAGCGCGCCGGTCGTCACGCTCGAGGCCGTCGGCAAACAGGCGCTGACTCGACCACAGCGTCAGGCAATCCAGCAGCACGGTGTCGCCTGTGCTCACCTGACGCCAGGCGACCAACAGGTCCTGCGGTGCCTCCAGCGTATGCCAGCGGCTGTCACGCCGGGCCTGGTGGCGCGCCACCCGCGTGGCCATCTCGCCCTCCTCGGCCCTGGCGGTTGCCAGGTACCAGAGCTGCCCCCGGGGCTTGTCGGCGTGGAGCGCCAGTGCCGCCTGTTCGGCAACGTGACTCTTGCCCGAACGCACGCCACCGCTGACAAAGGCGATCATCGGTTCTCTCCACGAGACTGGGCGTCGCCGAGCCAGTCGCCGAGCCAGTCGCCAAGCCATCTGAGCAGGCGATCATTGTCGGCTCGGCGCTGCAGCGCCACGCGAATCCAGGCGCCGTCCAACCCGTTGAAGGTGTGGGTGTGGCGAGCCAGACAACCATGACGTGCCAGATACGACAACAAGGCTTCGCCATTGGCCTGCGACGGCTGGCCCGGCGGCCTGAACAGCACGAAATTGGCCTGGGAGTCCACCACCGTCAGGCCCAGATCGCGCAGGCCTGCCGTCAGATAGGCACGCTCGGAGTGAAGCCAGTCGCGCGTGCGACGCGCAAAGTCGCCATCGGCCAGCAGCTCGGGAACTACTGCGGCAGCCAGGCCGTTGACGCTCCAGGCCACCTGATGGTGTTGCAGCGCACGACAGCGCTGCGGGGACGCCACCAGATAGCCAAGCCGCAGCCCCGCCAGGGCGTAAAACTTGGTCAACGAGCGCAACAGCACCAGCGGCTCGCCCTGTTCCACCAGATCGGTGAGCGGGGCTTCATCGTCGGCAAAGTCGACGAAGGCTTCGTCGATGACCACCAGGGTGTCGCTGCGCCTGGCCGCCGCCACCAGCGCTTCCACGTCACTTCTGGGAAGGCGCGTGCCGGTGGGATTGTTGGGGCGACACACAAACACCAGATCGACAGGGGCAAGGCGCGCCGAGAGCGCCTCGACGTCCAGCCGGAAGTCATCTCCGCTGAGCTGCAAACGCTCGATCTCGATATCGTTGAGCCGGCATGCCCGGGCGTACTCACCAAAGGTCGGCTCGATGATCAAGGCGCGGGTGCGACGATAGGCCCGGGCCACCAGGTGGATCGCCTCGGCGCCGCCGTTGGTCAACACCACCGACGGTGGCGCTATCCCCAGAGACGCCGCCAGGGCCGCCACGGCGTCCCGGTGCTCGGGGTCAGGATAGTGGCGCACCTCGTTCATGGCGCGGGCGAGCCAATCAGCAAGCCAGGCCGGCGGGCCCAGCGGGTTGAGGCTCGCGCTCACATCCATGGTCGGTGTCACCGACGACAGGCCAAGTCTGTCGAGCAGCGCCGCGCCCTGGCCGCCGTGATCAGGCCAGCAAGAGCCCTGGCCCTGCGTTGGCGTCTGGCTCGCGCTTGTGTCGCTCAGGTGCCGAGTGTGGGTCGATGTCATCGCACGGCCTCCAGCACCAGGATGATCAAGGCCAGCAGTGTCAGCACGCCCGCCGTACCGGCGTAGAGACAGCGAATCGCGGCGTCGATGTGACGCGCCTTTAACGTCTCGGTGGGCGTACCCAGCCGCGCCCGGTCGCTGATCTGATCGCCGTAGCGGTTTACCCCGCCCAGCTCGACGCTGAGCAGATTGGCCACCATGGCCTCCGGCCAGCCGGCGTTGGGACTGGGGTGGGCCGGTGCCTGCCGGCACGTCGCCGACCAGGCGCCGCGCCTGCGCAGCCCCGGAACCACCGCAGCAAGACACCACATGGCCAGCGCCGTCAGCCGAGCCGGCAGCAGGTTGACCAGATCGTCGAAGCGAGCCGAGGCCCAGCCGAACTCGCGGTAGCGATCGCTGCGATGGCCGACCATGGAATCCAGAGTATTGGCTGCCTTGTAGGCCAAGGCCAGGGGCGCACCGCCAAGCAGAGCCCAGAACAGCGGTGCGGTGATGCCATCGACGGTATTTTCGGCCACGCTCTCGACGCACGCTCGGCTCACCCCGGCCTCGTCGAGCTCCCGGGTATCGCGCCCGACGATGGCCGAGACCGCGCGCCGCGCCTGATACAGATCGCCCCTTGCCAGCGGTGTGGCCACCGCGCGGGCCGCCTGCACCAGGCCCCGGCAGGCAAGGCAGGTCCACAAAAGCAAGCCCTCCACCACCAGCGCCAGCCAGGGCGAGACGACACCGGCAAGGCCAATCGCCAGAGTGGCCAGCGTCCATGCAAGCCCCACCACCACCAGCGTGAGCACCACGCCCTTGGCTCGACGCGCCTGCGGCCTGCCACGGTTAAGCCGCGCTTCCAGGGCGCCGATCAGTCGGCCCATGCCGACCACCGGATGCGGCAACCAGCGTGGATCTCCCAGCCAAAGGTCCAGCACCAGGGCGGCGAGCACCAACGCCAGCAACTCGGGGCTCAGTGGCGGCAGCGTCATGGGAACCACCACCCCCTGGCCGCGCTGTCGTCATCTACTCTCACGACGTCTGCTCGCCTCATGCCGACGGGCCACCCTCGACTCCGGCGTCGGCGAATGTCGCCATCTCGCTGAGCATGGCGCAGGCACTGGCGAGCAGCGGATACGCCAGGGCCGCGCCGCTGCCTTCGCCCAGGCGCAGGCCAAGTGACAACAGCGGCTCACCGCCGAGTGCGGCCAGCGCCTCACCGTGACCGGCCTCATCGCTGCGATGGCCAAACACCAGGTAGTCGCGCACGCCAGGCGCCAGCCGAGTCGCCGCAAGGGCCGCTACCGTGGCGATAAAACCGTCCACCAGCACCGGCGTGCGACCCGTCGCTGCGCCCAGGCAGGCCCCTGCCATGGCGGCGATCTCGAGCCCGCCCAGACGCGCCAGTGTATCGAGGGCGGTATCGCCAGTGCCCCGTGCCAGCGCCCTGGCGATGACCTTGCGCTTGTGGTCCAGACGCGCATCGTCGATACCGGTGCCACGCCCCACCACCTCCTCGGCGGAAAGGCCGGTAAAGGCGGCCAGCAGAGCACTGCTTGCGGTGGTGTTGGCGATGCCCATCTCTCCCAGGATGACACAGCGGGCACCCGCAGCGCGGGCGCGCTCGACGGCACGAATGCCGACCTCAAGCGCCGCCTTTACCTCGTCGGGACTCATGGCGTCCTCGCAGGCGATATTGCCGCTGCCCGCCCGCACCCGATCGAGCACCACACCCGGCACCTGGTCGCTGGGCGTGGCCACCCCAACGTCGACGACCTCGAGCCGGGCATTGATCTGGCGGGCGAAAACGTTGATGGCGGCGCCCCCGCGGGCGAAGTTGGCGACCATCTGGGCGGTGACCGAGGCCGGAAAGGCCGACACGCCTTCCGCCGCCACCCCGTGGTCTGCGGCGAACACGATGATGGCCGCAGGGTCGACCCGGGGTAACGGCTCTCCGGTCATCGCCGCCAGATCCGCAGCGAGCTTCTCGAGTCGACCCAGGCTGCCGGGGGGCTTGGTCAGGCTATCGAGACGTGCACTGGCCAGGCGGCGGGCCTCAAGGTCCAGCGAAGGAATGCGGCCAATATTGGAGGAAAGAGTTGAAGCAAGGGGTGACTCAAGGGTCGAGTCAAGCGTCGAGGCGGGAGTAGAGGACGAGGACTGGTCACGCACGGCGATATCCTGATGGCACAAACGCCGCCCGGGCGGCGAATAAGAAAAAGACCGCCCGAGCCTTCAGACACGCAAACAGGCGGGCAACAAGCCGCCGAGCTTAGCAGATCACCGAAAGGCGATCTTCCCTCGGAAACGGATCCGCGATCGAGCGTCTATGCTGCAGGTCGTGCTGCAGGTCGTGCTGCGGGTCGTGCTGCGGGTCGCCTTGCCTCATTCAAACCCCGTTCGAGCCCCGTTCGAGGCCCCCGCATTCATCATGATTCGACAGGACGACCGACGCCGCGCCCGGGTGGGCACGGCGTCGGTATCTATTCATGAAACGGTTCTACTGGTGATACCGCTCGAGCGTGACCTCAGGCAAAGACGTTGAGACACCAGGTGATGGCGGGCACGGAGACCATGTCGATCAAGACGGCGCCACACAGCGGAACGATGATGTAGGCCTTGCTCGATACCACCTTATAGTGGTCGCAGACGGCGCCCATGTTGGCGAAGGCGTTGGGCGTAGCGCCCAGGCCAAAACCGATAAAGCCGGCGGAGAGTACGGCGGCGTCGTAGTTGCTGCCGAGCGAACGAAAGACCACCAGCGCCGCGATGGCCATGATCACCAGCGTCTGAATCATCAGGATCAGCGCCAGGCCAAGCCCCATGCCCTGCAGTTGCCAGATCTTCAGGTTCATCATGGCCATGGTCAGGAAGATCGCCAGGCTGACTTCTCCGATCAGATTGATGGCGCGCTCGGACACCTCGACCAGGCGAAGGTGATCGTTCAGGTTGCGCAGCACGATGGCCACGAACATGGCCCCGACGTAACTTGGCAGCACGATGCCGAGTTTCTCTTTCATGAATTCGCGGCAGGCCAGGCCGATGACCATCACCGGCACCACCACCGCCATGGCCTTCAGTACCCGATGCGGGGTCAGCGTCTGATCGTCTTCGCTCAGGTGTTCCTCGTGCAGATCGGCAAGCCCACCGACCTCCTCAGCCTCGATGCGAAGCTTGAACCGCTCGATCAACCAGCGGGCGAGAGGCGCGCCCAGCAGACTACCGGTGATGACACCGTAGGTGGCCGCCGTCATGGCGGCGGTCAGGGCGCCGTCGGCACCGAGCGCTTCCGCCTCTGGCCCGAAGGCCGCCGCACCGCCAAAGCCGCCTTCCAGCGAAGGCCCGCCCGCCATCAGGCCGATCAGGGGGTCGAGCCCGATCATCGAGGCGACGCCGATACCGATACCATTTTGCACCAGTACCAGGGCCCAGCAGGTCAACAGGAAGATCACCAGCGAACGCCCGCCCCTGGCCAGCACCGAGAGACTGCCACCGAGCCCTACCGTGGCGAAGAAGGCGATCATCATCGGATCCTGAACGCTGGTGTCCAGATCCAGCGTCAGCACGTCCATCGATCGCAGCAGCCATACCAGCACGGCGAAGCCGATGCCCCCGACCACCGGCGTCGGTACGCACATGCGCTCGAGCCACTCCACCCGGCGCCGAAGCTGAATGCCCACCATCAGCAGGACCAGCGCCAGTGCCATTGTTTCCACAGCGTTCAAGCCTATATTCATCTGCCTTCGCTCTCCTTCGCCCTCGAAGGACACCCTCCTGGTGACTTTCGGTGCGGCTACGCCAGGTGCCCGCCCTTAGACTACTGGACAAACATTCAGGCATGAGAGGGGCCTATTTGTCGTGGAGCAAGCTTTTGCTCCCTCTTGTGTCCTCAGCGGTCCGCCCCACCCGAGGGAGGGTCCAGGCAGAAACAGCGGTTCACACTCAGCCAAGGGAGAAGGTGCCAAGGGCCACGACCAATGACACAGAGGGCGATGACCAACGACACAGAGGGCGAGGGCACCCTGACGGTCGAGTCGACGATGGCAAAGCAAAGGAGACCGCCCTTTGGGCAGGCTCGGGGAAGTTGGTCATGCACAAGCAATGATCGTTTACTATGCTGTCTTGCATGCCCATCAAGGCACACTTTTAGCTGAGCCAGCAGACTCAGCCTTCCCTCCCCCTGGTTCCAGCCCAGCGGGCGGGGATCGGAGGAAATACAACGATGCCGCCGGCCTTTACGCGCCGGCTGTCAGGACCTGACCAGCAAGTAGTAAGTCGACCAGCAAGGAGAGCAGGCCAACACATCACTCCGCTGTATCAATGCCATGTCATTGACATCATTTAATTTAAGGGAACGATCATGAAAGTGTATTCGTCGGCAATACCTTCGCCCTGGAAGGGCATCGTGGCGGCATCGATTGCTGCGGTCGGCCTGGCAGCCAGCATTCAGCCAGCGTCCGCGACCGAAGAAGAAACCTCTTCCGAGGCGTCATCAGACAAGCCCAACATTCTGGTCATCATGGGCGATGACATCGGCTGGTTTAACACCAGCGCCTACAACAGCGGCATGATGGGTTACACCACGCCCAACATCGACAGCATCGCCGAAGAAGGTATCCGCTTCACCGACGCCTATGGCCAGCAGAGTTGTACCGCCGGCCGCTCTGCCTTCATCACCGGTCAGTCACCCAAGCGTACCGGTCTTCTCAAGATCGGCATGCCCGGCGACCCGCTCGGCCTGCAGCCGGAAGATCCGACCATCGCCGAGATCCTCAAGCCGATGGGCTACGCCACCGGTCAGTTCGGCAAGAACCACCTCGGCGATCGCGACGAGTACCTGCCGACCAATCACGGTTTCGACGAATTCTTCGGCAACCTCTACCACCTGAACGCCGAAGAAGAGCCGGAAAATCCCGACTATCCCACCGATCCAGGCTTCCGTGAACAGTTCGGCCCCCGCGGTGTCATTCGCTCGTCCGCCGATGGCCAGATCGAGGACACCGGCCCGCTGACTCAACAGCGCATGGAGACCATCGACGAGGAATTCCTGGCCGCCACCGAGGACTTCATCGAGCGCCAGGAAGCCTCCGATACACCCTGGTTCGTGTGGTACAACACCACCCGCATGCACATCTTCACCCACCTCAAGGAAGAGAGTGAAGGCCGCACCGGACTTGGCGTCTACGCCGATGGCATGACCGAGCACGACGCCCTGGTCGGCCAACTGCTCGACAAGCTGGAAGAGCTGGGTGCCGATGAGAACACCATCGTCATCTACACCACCGACAACGGCGCCGAGAAGTTTACCTGGCCGGATGGCGGTACCTCGCCCTTCCGTGGCGAGAAGGCCACCACCTGGGAAGGCGGCATTCGGGTGCCGTTCATGATGAAGTGGCCAGGGCATATCGAGCCGGGCCAGGTGTCCAACGACATCCTTTCGCTCGAAGACGTGTTCCCGACCCTGGTCGCCGCCGCTGGCGTACCGGACATCAAGGAGCAGCTGCTTGACGGTTACACCGCCGGTGACAAGGACTTCAACGTACACCTGGATGGCTACAACATGCTGCCCCACCTGACCGGTGAGGAAGATGCCGGCGAGTGGCCGCGCGACACCTTCTTCGCCTTCGTCGATGATGGTTCCCTGGGTGCGGTGCGCTTCGGCCAGTACAAGGCACACTTCAGCATCCAGGAGCACGAGGGCATGGATGCGTGGCGCCGCCAGCAGACGCCGCTCAAGGCACCGCTTCTGATCGACCTGCGTGCCGATCCGTTCGAGATGGCGCCGGAAGACTCTTCCTACTACGACGACTGGCAACTGCGTCGCATGTACGCCTTCGGTCCGGTGGGCAAGATCGTGGCAGACTTCATGGCCACCTTCGAAGAGTACCCACAGCGTCAGGAAGCCGGCTCCTTCACGCCGAAACAGTAACAGCGACATCAGCAAGCAGACAGGAGGCCGCCCATTGGGCGGCCTCCTGCCGTTGTGCTCCCCGTTCAGCTCTTGTTCAGCCCCCGTTTATCTCCTTATTCAGCCCATAGCTCTGCTCCGCGTTCGTTCGAGACATCACACTACTGGATATATAGACAGTATTCGACTAGCCTTGCAGGCATGGATCACTATCATGACGACGGCCAGCAAAGAAGCGCTACAGGCCCCTTGAAGGGCCGCGGCGCGACCTATGATCCCGCCAATCGTTTTTCTCCCACCCGAAGCGAACAGGTGGACGACGGCTGGTGGCAAGAGGCAACGCCTGATCGCATCGCCACCGTCACTGCCACCGAGAGCGCCAAGAGCGCGCTGATCCTGCGCGACAAGGACCTGTTGAGTGAACTGGCAAGCCGCCGCCTGGTGCGGGTGATGGTCAGCCTCACCAGCCTTGACACCGAACTCAAGCGTCAGCTGGAGCCGCGCACCGCCTCACCCCGGGCCCGACTCAGGGTCATCGGCGAGCTTGCCGATGCCGGTGTACCGGTGGGCACCCTGGTCTCGCCGGTGATTCCCGGGCTTACCGACCATGAACTCGAGCGCCTGCTTCAGGCCGCCAGGGACGCCGGCGCCAGCACCGCCGGCTGGATGCTGTTGCGACTGCCACGCGAGGTCGCGCCGCTGTTCGAGGCCTGGCTCGAGGCCCACTATCCTGAGCGCGCCGCCAAGGTCATGAGCCTGATTCGCCAGTGTCGCAACGGCCAGGACTACGACAGTCGCTTCGGCCACCGCATGCGCGGCCAGGGCGTCTTCGCCGAACTGCTCGACCAACGCTTCCGCAAGGCCTGCCGTCGCCTGGGCCTCTCTCGACGTAGTGATAGTCGCCTTGATAGTGGCCTTGATAGCGGTCTTGATACTGATAGTGAGCTGGATACCGAGAGCTTCAGGGCGCCCCATCGTCAGGGATCGTTATTTTAGCGAGTCGCCACCGCCTCAAGGCCGCTATGCCCCAGCGCTGGACCCATTGCCGCCTTCCAACTGTCCCTGGCTGCCGCCGGTGCCACCACCTACGCTACAAGGATCCTCTGGAATAACGACCTACAATTAAAATATAAGGAGTTCTGCATGCGCCGCCAGACCAAGGGCCTGCACGCCCTCTACGCCAAGGATCCCGTGGACGCCGATCGCAAGCTGTGGGGGCGGCAGGTGGATCCCGTCAGCCGTCGTGGATTTCTCACCGGCTCCAGCCTGCTGGCCATGAGCGCGGTACTCGGCGCCAGCATTCCCTTCGCACGCTTCATGCCGGGAGGCCTGATTCCCGCAGCCCTGGCCCAGAGCGACGAAGCCTTCGAGATCGAGGGCAAGGAGGGGCTGAGGGTCCTCAACGACCGTCCGATCAACGCCGAGACACCGGCCCATCTGCTCGACGATGACATTACCCCGGCGCGCTACATGTTCGTGCGCAACAACGGCCTGCCCCCGGAGCGAGCCGAGATCGATCCCGCCACCTGGACGCTGGAAATCACCGGCGAGTCGTGCCAGAACCCCGCCACCTTCACCATCGCCGAGCTGAAGGAGCGCTTCTCCGAGCACACCTACCAGCTTCAGGTAGAGTGCGGCGGCAATGGTCGCAGCGAGTACGTCCCCGCCGCCAGCGGCAACCAGTGGACCACCGGTGCGGTGGCCTGCCCGACCTTTACCGGGGTACGACTTCGCGATGTGCTGGAGGCCTGTGGCATCGCCGACGACGCCGTCTATATCGGTTACTACGGCGCCGATCGCCATGCCAGCGGCGCCGCCGACAAAAATGCGATATCTCGCGGTGTGCCGATGGAAAAGGCCCTGGAGGACGAGTCGCTGATCGCCTGGGCGATGAACGGCGAGGACATTCCCTACCAGAACGGCTACCCGCTGCGCCTGGTGTGCGGCGGCTGGCCGGGCTCGGTATCGGGCAAGTGGCTCAAGCAGATCGTCGTGCGCAACCAGAAGCACGATGGAGCCAAGATGGCGCCTCCCTCCTACAGCGTGCCGGCGAACCCGGTGGCACCGGGCACTAAGGTGGCCAAGGAAGACTTCGTCACCATCCAGTCGATGCCGGTGAAGTCCCTGATCACCTACCCGCGATCAGGGATCGAGCACGCCCAGGGCCAGCCGATGGAGGTGCGCGGCCACGCCTGGGCGGGGGATCTGTCGGTATCCGAGGTGCACACCTCCATCGACTTCGGTGCCACCTGGCAGAAGGCCAGCCTCAACGACGCACCCAATCGCCTCGCCTGGCAGCGCTTTACCACCCAGGTCGAGTTCCCCGAGCCAGGCTATTACGAGGTGTGGGCCCGGGCGGTGGACGAAAACGGCCAGTCCCAGCCCATGGTGGTGCCCGGCTGGAACCCCAAGGGCTACCTCAACAACGCCTGTCACCGCATCGCGGTTCAGGTCGGCTGAGGGAGGAGACTGGCATGGGAATTCGTACTACCAGAAGGCATAGGGCATGGTCGTCGACCCGCCCGCTCTTGATGACTGGCCTGCTGCTCGGCGCGGTGCTGTTCAGCCCCTTTGGCCTGGCTCAATCGACAGGCGAGGCCTCTGGGCAAGCCACAGATGCCCCCCTCGAGACCGACCCGGACAGCGGGTTCGTGATGGCCGAGGGCTGGCAGACGGTCAAGGGCAACTGCACCGTCTGCCACTCCGCCGCCCTGGTCACCCAGAACAGGGGGTCACGCGAGCACTGGGCCTACCTGATCGACTGGATGCAGGAAACCCAGGGCCTGTGGCAGTTCAATCCCGAAATGGAAGCCACCATCCTCGACTACCTGTCGACCCACTACGGCCCGAGGACCGATGCCAGGCGGCAGAACCTGCCCAAGCATCTGATGCCGCCGGCACCACAGGCCAGCGAGACCAGCACAGAAGGTTGAAACAACGGACGCGGTCGAAAGGCGGCTGATCGGCCCGATTCTGCGACAGCGGAATCGGGCATCGTATGCTCTGACAGGTAGGGTCAGATGCCCTACCACAGATCCTTCAGCGCAGATCCTTCAGCGCAAGTCCTTGAGCACAGTGCCGCTGGCGAGGATCTGCGCCTCGAGAGTTAACTCACGGAACCGCTCGCAAACCGCCTCGCTTTGCCATTGGCGCATGGCGGGCAACGCGAGGAGTCGCTCGAGGTAGTCGCGAGACGGGCCACCCATGGGCAGGTCGTAGGTTCGCATCCTGAAGGCGATGGGGGCGAAAAAGGCGTCTGCGGCGGTAAACCGCTCGCCGCACAGGTAAGGTCCACCAAAGCGCGTCAAGCCGTCTTCAAACAGTTCGTTCAGCCGATGCAGGTCATCCAGCAGCTCGGGCGTCTTTTCGTTCAAGCGTACGCGCAGCGCGCAGTGCATCGGACACTGCTGCCTGAGAGCACTGAAACCTGAATGCATCTCGGCACAGGCACTTCTGGCCCAGCATCTGGCGTCCACATGCTCAGGCCAGATCTCGGAATGACGCTCGGCCAGGTATTCGATGATGGCCAGCGAGTCCCACACCACCCGTTCGTCATGATGCAGACAGGGAACTCGCCCCGAGGGCGAAAACCGACGAAAGTCGGCGTGACTGTTGCCCTGCTCATCGAAGGGGTGAAAGGCCAGCTCGAAGGGAATCTCGAGCTGGCGAAAGGTCAGCCAGGCCCTCAGCGACCAAGACGACGTCTGTCGATTGGCGATATGCAGCACGTACATGACAGTGCTCCCTGGGTCGCTGACAGCGCCTGTCGCTGCCGGTGACGTTGATCAAGCCGCCAGCGACATCTCGTAGCCGGTGTACTTGCGAAGATTGATCACTCCGGTATCGAAGATCAGATACTGGCCCTTGATTCCCATCAGCGTGCCCTCGACTCGCGGATTCTTGTCGAGGTTGTGAGACGTGACCTTGGTGGGGTACTCCAGTACCGGGTAGTCGAAGCGACGTGGGCTGCCGTCCAGGGGACGGATAGCATCGGCGCCGAAGCGCTCGCGTAGATCGCCCAGCCCCGCCGACAGCCTCTCCAGCAGACGGTCGCGCTCTGCGGCCAGATCCAGTTCCTCGACCTGGCCCTTGAGCATCGCCCGCCAGTTGGTGCGATCCGACACCTCGTTCTTGAACAGCACCTCGACGAAGCCAGACTGCTGGCGGCTGTCCACCTCGAGGATCGGCAACGCCTGAATCGCGCCCTGGTCGAGCCAGCGCGTCGGCATCTGGGTATTGCGGGTGATCCCGACCTTGAGCCCGGAAGCGTTGGACAGGTAGACGACGTGGGGCTGGAAGCAGAACCGCTCGCCCCACTCGGGCTCGCGACAGGTCCCCTCGAAAAAGTGGCACAGCTCGGGCTTCATGATGCAGCTGTCACACTGGGCCAGGCGCTTGAAGCAGGGATAGCAGTGGCCTTGCCCGAAGCTCTTCCTGGTCGCACGCCCACAGTGGGTACAGGCGATCGCCCCGCTCCACTCGAGACGCAGGGTGCGGCCCAGGTAGTCGTTGAGCGGCAGACGGTTCTCGCCGGCCTTGAGGGTGTAGCGCGCGGGGGAGTCGGGTTCGACCCCCATCTTGGACAGACATCCGTGGGCAAGTACTTCAGTCACGACTAGCATCCCGGGCGAGCCCCGCCATGTCTTCGGAAACCCCGGCACTGCTCGATGGCCCACCGGGCCCAGCGCCGCAGGTGCGTTGCTCCAGGTAGCCGATGCGGCTCTCCTCGGGCACATTGTTGTCGTGCTCGTAGCGCATCACGGCTTCCATGCACAGCTCGATCTGCTCGGCCGTCAGCATTCGCCCGTCCGGCCACTTGCGCAGCGACACCGCCTGCTTGAGGCTCTGGTAGATCGACGGCGTCATCTGGGAAATCATTCGCTCGAAGGTCATGTCGCTCATGGCATCGCTCTAGTGAAGACGTGATTTGCGGGAATGATACCAGCCCAGCACCAGCCCCACGAGCAGACCGCCCAGGTGCGCCTCGTTGGCCACATTGCCAAAGCCCACCAGCCCGGCGACGTCGGTCATGGTGAAGACCATCCAGCCGAGCATGAACAGCACCAGCATCTGCGGCACGAAGAAGCCGCTGGCCGGCGCGCGACGGGACATCAACCAGACGTAGCCAAGCAACGCAAAGTCGACGCCCGACATGCCACCGAACAGCACCGTGCCGGTGGCGTACTGGGCCAGGTTGCCGGCAAGCCCCGCCACCACCACCAGCGTCAGCATGCGCAATGGGCCATGCAGGGTCTCCACCTGACGGCCGAAATACCACAACCACATCATGTTGAAGATCAGGTGCATCCAGCCGAAATGCAGGAAGATCGGCGACAGCGGGCGCCATACCTGCCCCGCCGCCAGCGCATCGGGGATACTGCCGACGGCCAGCGCCCCGCCACGGATGCCCACAGGCACGATCGCCAGCCACGCCAGCACCATGTCTCCCCACACAGCGATGGCACCAAACACCACCAGACACAGCCCGAGCACCGACAAGGTGACCGGATGCTGGCGCAGCAGCGGCCACCAGTGACGTGCCGGTCTCGGCTTCGAGGCACTCGGCGCGGGTATCGCCTCTCCACGCTGCCAGCGAGTGATCACCTCGGCCAGAGCGTCCTGTTGTTTCGGGTCCATCAGCCACAGTACCTGGCCGTCGTCCTCGTCGGTGATACGGTGTCCGATGCGGTGCGACCAGAGCGCCTGTCGCAGCTCGCGAGTATCGATATCGTGGGGGATCAGCATGACCCGGAACATGGCGTCTCCAGCGCGAAAAAGGGTGGCGGCCCAGAGATGATGGCCTGAAATGACGTTGGCCGGTAGGGGCAGCGGTCACACGCGGCACAGATGGGCGAAAGGCCCGACGGCAAGCCGGGCATGGCAGGATGTCTTTTTCATCCACACAGAAAAAGTCCGGCGGAGGGGGCCGCCGGACAAGAGCAAGGGATCATTCAAGGGAACACCTACTCAGACGCCGCTTTTGACAAAGGGTTCAGTCGGCTGCCCGACTTTAATGTAACGTTTTGTATCAGTCGAAGACGATCTCTCGGGGCAAGGGCCTCGCACGCACATCCCTGGGCACCGGCACCCATACAAAGTGGTTGGCGTCGAGGCGGGATTCAAAGCTGTAGCGATAGGCCACCAGTCGACCGAACTTCACCGCGCTGTAGTCGAGACAGGCAATATTCGGTGCCGGCAAGGCCGGGACGCCTTCGCACCAGTAGTGGCCGATGAACAGCGGGGGCTGGTCGGGGCCATAGTAGCTGAGGCTGGCCCGTTCGCTGTCGCTCAACGGCCGGTCCTCGAGGTCTCCCGGTAGATTGTCCGGCTGGAACACCACGTCACCCCAGGTGCGAGGGTCTCGTGCCCAGAAGTGGGTCCGAAAGCTTCGTCGAGTGAAACCGTCTCCGGAATGGATAACCGTGTCCCCGGGCAGGTCGATGGAACCGCCGCGGGTCAGGCGCTCGAGGATCCTCGACTCTTCGGTACCCGGGCTCGAGGCCTGGAGCAGGAAGTCGTGGTCCAGACAGCCGTCGGGCCGGAGCTGCCTGAAGGATTCGATCAGGCGGTCGTCCCAGCAGGCGTGGACCACCCGGATGCCGTCGATCTCGAGACACAGGGGGATCTGGCGAAACCACGCCAGGGCATCATCCCACTCCTGGGGGTGGTCATGGTACTGCTCGAGGGTTTCACGAATGATGCGGTTGTGACGCGGTGTATGCGGGCGTAGCCATTCCCTGCCGTGCTCAGGCGGGGCCTTCTGGGTGTACGTCAGGGCATTGATCTCGTGATTGCCCAGCACGATATAGGCCTCGCCCTCTTCCACCATGCGTCTGGCGATGGAGACCGCCAGGCGGATACGCGGGCCACGGTCGATCAGGTCCCCGAGGAAGATCGCCTTGCGCTGGGGATGACGATAGACACCGCCACGCAGGTGATACCCCAGCCGTTCCAGCAGCGCCGCCAGGGTGGCGCCGCAGCCATGAACGTCACCGATCAGGTCGTAGCCGTCCAGTCGCCTGCTCACGTCAATCTCCCAGCCTGTTGCTCCAGCCCAGCTTGCTGCGCAGGACGTCATAGAAGTTGTGACCCAGAGGGTGCACCAGTTGAACGTTCTGGGGCTTGCGCCGGATCACCAGAACATCATCGGGCTTGGCCACGGCACGGGTCTGGCCGTCACAGCTGATGTGGGGATAGGTCTGGTTGGTCTCACCGATATGACAGCGTATCTCGCAGCCGGCGTCGATCACGATGGGCCGGCTCGAAAGGGTGTGCGGGAACATCGGCACCAGCGTCACCACGTCGAGCTTCGGATGCATGATCGGGCCACCGCCGGACATGGCGTAGGCGGTGGAACCGGTCGGCGTGGCGATGATCAGGCCATCGCTGCGCTGGCTGTAGACGAACTGGCCATCGATGAACAGTTCGAACTCGATCATCCGCACCGCCTTGCCCGGGTGCAGTACCACTTCATTGAGGGCATCGCCGCTGCCCACCAGGGAATCCCCGCGGTAGAGCTCGGCGTCGAGCAGAAAGCGCTGTTCGACCTCGTACTGTCCCGCCAGCACCTCACCGACACGGGCCTCGAGTTCATCTGGCGAGATATCGGTCAAGAAGCCCAGCCGTCCACGATTGACCCCCAGCACCAGGGTTCCGCTGCGACACAGGGTGCGGGCCGCGCCCAGCAGGCTGCCGTCGCCCCCGACCACGATCACCAGATCACACAGTTCGCCGAGCATGCGGCGACTGGCCTCGGCATGGCCACGTTCCAGCAACGCCGAGGCGGTACGGTCTTCCACGATCACGTGGTAGCCGGCGTCATCCAGAAAACGAATCAGCCGCTTGAGGGTCTCGACCACCTTGGCGCTGCCCAGGCGCCCGATCAGTCCGATGTTCTTGAACGATTGCATCCACGCATCCTTCCCTTGGCGACCGCTCATTATGGCGAGGGGGGCCTGGCGGAGCAAACCGCGCCCGGCGCCTCAGGCCAACGCATGGCCCAGATCGATGATCACCCAGACTAACGATCAATTAGACCGGCGCCGTCCTGTGACGCCGCTGCCACCAGGCGTTGAGCCACAGCGAACCGGCGATGATGGCGCCTCCCATGGCCAGACGCACCAGATCAGCCTCGCGGTTCCAGATCACCAGGTTCACCGCAAGGCCAGCAGGAATCAGCATGTTGTTCATGATCGCCAGGGCGCCTGCATCCACCCGCACGGCGCCCAGGTTCCACAGGAAGTAGCCGAGCCCCGAGGCGACCAGTCCCAGCCACAGCAGCACCCCCCACTGCAGGGGTGTCGTCGGCAGCCCCGAGGTGCTTCCCAACAGCGCGAAGGCCGGCAGCGCTATGCAGGCCGCACCCAGGTAGAACCAGGCGAATACATGGTGGCGAGGCAAAGAGGGGGGCAGTGCCGCCGACAGGCGCCGATAGCCGACCTGCCCCATGGCAAAGCAGAGATTGGCCCCCTGCACCACCAGGAATCCCAGCCAGAAGTCGTCGTTGACGCCCTTGTAGCGAATGACCGCCGCGCCGATCACCGCAAGCCCTGCAGTGACCAGATGGAAGGGAGTGAAACGACCAAACGCCAGGTCATCCAGAATGGCGATGTACAGCGGCGTGAAGATGGTGAACAGCAGCACCTCCGGCACCGACAGGAGCACGAAGGACTGGTAGAAGAAGATGTACATGATGCCAAGCTGGACGGCACCAAGTGCCATCAGCGCGAGCTTGTGGCGCAGATCGAGCAGGCCGGGCTTCAACAACGGCAGGAACACCAGCGCCGCCAGCCCCACCCGCATCATCACCGCGAAATAGCTGTCCACCTGACCGGCCAGATAGACGCCAATCAGCGAAAACGAGAACGCCCACAGGGCGGTGACCACCACCAGATAGCCCACCGTAAACTCCCACTAGTCAAAAAGGTTTACGGCAGTATACGCGAACACCCTCTCCGGCCCAACGCTTGCCCCCCCTGAGCCCTGCTCGCCTCAATGATTGACCTGCTTCAACCACCAGGCCCCGTACGCCACCCCAGGCAGCCAGCCCAGCAGGGTCAGCAGGAACGCAATCGCGATCCGGCGCGAACCACCTTCGGCTACCGCCACCGCCAGCGGGGGCATTAGCAGCACCAGCACCATCAAGGCGAGCCGGGCCGCTGGCGACGCCATCAACGCCGACGCCACCTGGGGCGAGGATGTCATGGGCTCGTCACTGGTTCTGGACGCATGCGCATCGGTGCCTTCCTTCTGTTCGGGCACAGGCGGTGGGGTGAAGTGCTCCACCGCCGGGCTATCTGCCGGGCTATTTGAAGGGCTATTTGAAGGGCTATCCATCGCCCCAGCCTGCGCACGCTGCGGCTGCGCGTCACGCGCTGCCTGCTCCTGGGCCTGGCGATGGGCCTCGGCGTCAATCTTCTGCTCCAGGCTTTCCGCGCCTTCGGCCAGGACATCGTGGTAACGCTCCCAGTCTTCCCAGTCATGGGGTGTCCCGGCCCTGGGACGATGGTCGTGGGACTCCCGCGCTCGGTCCCAGGCCTTTTCCTCGAGGGTGTTGGGCCTTTCCTTGTCTCGCTCACCGTCGAGCCCCTTGCGGGCCAGATACTCTCGCGCGTCCATCAGAGAACTTACCTCCAGGGTCGAATGACGCCACCGGTATCTCCGATGGCCCATTTCAGTGTGCCAATACAGGCTTTGATGTAACAGCAACGCCTGATTGATAGAGAAACCCGCCTCAACTGTCCTACTGTTTTGATAGAGGTCACCCCCACGGGTTCCCCACAGCGCCATCTTCAGCTCCCAGGAGAGACATCATGCAGGAAAGACAGGTCGAGATCGCCATTATCGGAGCAGGAAGCGCCGGCCTTGGTGCCTGGCACGCGGCGCGACAACATACCGACAAGCTGGTGCTGATCGAATCCGGCGCCTACGGCACAACCTGCGCACGGGTCGGCTGCATGCCGTCCAAGCTGCTGATTTCCGCCGCCGACGTGGCCCAGCAGGCACGTGACTCCGAGGGCTTCGGGGTCAAGGTCAGCGGCGTCAGCGTCGACGGCCCCGCAGTCATGCAACGCCTCCAGCGGGAGCGGGATCGTTTCGTCGGCAGCGTACTGAGTTCGATGTCCCGCATCGAGGAAGACGACCGCATCGTCGGTGCCGCTCGCTTCGAAGACGCCAACACCCTGGTGGTGGGCGACCATACGCGTATCAAGGCCAAGCGCATCGTCATCGCCACCGGCTCCCGCCCCTCCTGGCCCGACTTTCTCAATGCCGCCGGGGATCGCCTGATCATCAACGACGACCTGTTCGAATGGGATGACCTGCCCGAGTCGGTGGTGGTATTCGGGCCCGGCGTCATCGGCCTTGAACTCGGTCAGGCGCTGCACCATCTGGGCGTGCGAGTGCGCATGTTCGGCGTCGGCGGCGCCATCGGTCCTCTCGGCGATCCCGATCTCAAGGCGCTCGCCGACAAGGAGTTCAACACAGGGTTTCCGCTGGACCCCGACGCCACCGTCAAGAAGGTCGACCGGGACGGCGATCAGGTGGTGGTGACCTTCCACTGTCGCGACAGCAACACCGAGAAGACCGAGCGTTTCGACTACCTGCTGGCGGCCACCGGACGCCGGCCCAACGTGGACAAGCTGGACCTGCCGAAGACCGGGCTGGAACTCAACGACCGCGGTGTGCCGGTGTTCGACCGGCTGACCATGCAGTGTCGCTTCGATGACGGTTCGCCCGCACCAATCTTTATCGCCGG
The DNA here is from genome assembly GCF_040147045.1 of Halomonas sp. EF61. NCBI lineage: Bacteria > Pseudomonadati > Pseudomonadota > Gammaproteobacteria > Oceanospirillales > Halomonadaceae > Halomonas > Halomonas sp. EF61. The sequence goes on from NZ_JAMSHM010000004.1 coordinate 189,723, forward strand.
TGATGCCAACCAGGATCTTCCCCTGCTGCACGAGGCGTCCGACGAGGGACGCATCGCAGGCGAAAACGCCGGACGCTACCCGGATATTCGCGCCGGTCGCAGGCGTACTCCGTTGGCGGTGGTGTTTACCGATCCGCAGATGGCAAGCGCTGGAGTAGGCTACGCTGAACTCAAGCGTCGGGATGAACAACTGACCAACGTGGCCATCGGCGAGGTCTCGTTCGAGGATCAGGGACGGTCCACGGTGATGCGGCAGAACCGAGGCATGCTGAGGCTTTACGCAGAGCACGGCTCGGGAATTCTTCTCGGCGCGGAAATGTTCGGCCCAAGGGCGGAACACCTGGGCCACCTGTTGGCCTGGTCCATCGACCAACGATTGACCGTGGATCGCCTGCTGGAAATGCCCTTCTACCACCCGGTGGTCGAAGAAGGCCTGAGAACAGCACTGAGGGACCTCAACGTGCATCTGCGCAGGGGTCCGGCGATCACCGAACGCTGCCTGGAGTGCGGTCCAGGCGCTTGACGGTCAAGGGCCCGACGCATGGCGCCGGGCCGCTTCAAAGGAGAGCGGTTATGCCACACAAGGCACCTCCATCGATCGTCCGGGACATCATGTCCAAGGACTGCTACCGCGTCAGCGGCAAGACCTCCATTTCCACCCTGGCGGAAGGTCTCGCTCTGCACCGATTGCCAGGGGCCCCGGTGGTGGACAACGGCGATCACCTGATCGGCTTCATCTCCGAGCAGGACGTGCTGGGCAAGGTGATCGAGAGCCTCTATCTGGATCACGAGGCACCGCTGGTCCATGAAATGATGCGTAACGAAGTCCTGTCGGTATCTCCCACCAAGAGCATCGTCGACCTGGCCCAGGAAATGCTGGGAGCAAAACCCAAGGTGTATCCCGTCACCGAACAGGGCCGACTGGTGGGTATCGTCACCCGCCGCGACGTGCTTACCGCCGTGCTCACCATGCGACGCCATCAACGAAGCGCCTGACCCCTCCTGTTGCGTAACACCTTCTATAGACGCCCACCGCCGGCATCACGATGCCGGCGGTGGGCGTGCTGTCGGTAGCGCCAACGCTGACACCATTGCCTGGCACCATCGCCTGGCACCACCGCCTTGCATCGGCCTCCTCGATCCTCCAGATGCCCCTGGCACTTGTGCAAACCGTAAGGGCGTTCATGGAGCATGCCTGATATGCCCCGGGCTCACAGGTAAGGGAGAGAGGGAGAGCACCTTCGCCAAAGCAAAAAAAACGCCCCATGGAAGCCATGAGGCGCAACGATCGATTTAGCAAACCAGATCAACACTGCTAACGACTGCCATCGCGCATGCTGTCTGTACCACATATGACAGTCGTCACCAGAAAAGTTCTCCTTTCATCGAAAATTTTTTTTCCTCCCCTAGGCCGGACGGTGCACAGCGGTGAGAGAAGCGCCCTACTGACCACAGCGTTCTGCGTCGGTTCCAAGGTCTGTGGCAAGAGATCGACGCTGCCACTACGCGACGACCAACAATGGGCACCGCCGGCCAGGTCAATCAGGGAATGGCATCAAGGATGTCGTCAACAGCGGCCAGCGTGAGGCGCCCGCCGGCACAGGCACCGGTATCCAGATGCAGAACATTGCCAAGCCACAGCGGTGCCTCGACGATGGTGTGCCCCACCACCACCGCATCGACGCCCTCGACGCGGGTCGAGTCCAGGCTGCCGCCGCTGTCACGTCGGAATCTACGCCGCGACCATAGCAGGTGCTCGGCCGGGGTCTGCTCGATCTGGCCCCAGTCGTCGGGTGGATCGGCGTGCACTACGCCCAGGCGACGTTGTCCCGCGACGACTTCCCGAGCCAGCGGAAGATGCGGGCGGGCGGCATTCATGGTGCTACGGGCCTCCTCGACGCCATCGAGAAAGACCCAGTTACCGCCATTGCGCTGCCACAGATCCCAGGCCATTCCTCCGCCTTCGGCCAGGGCGGTGATCGCCATCTGTTCGTGATTGCCCATCACCGCAAAGCACCAAGGCTCGAGCGCCAGCGTCAGACAGGCGAGCGATGCCTCTCCCCTGTCGACCAGATCACCGACGCAGAACAGCCGGTCCCGGGCGACATCGAAGTCGACTCTCTCCAGCGCTTCCATCAACTGGGCGTACTGGCCGTGCACGTCACCGACGACGTAATCACGCCCCTTGCGGTTTGGTCCATGACGGATACAGCGCATGAGTCTTCTCCCGCCCCAGTGCGAGCTCAGGCTTGACGCCATCGCAACATTCGTCCTATGTTTCTTTTACAGAACGTTCGATAAATGGAACAACAGCTCAACCGAACAGTGACCTCATGATCGAGCCCTTCTCCCAAGCTAGCTTCTCAAGCGACGACACGCTGCATGCCGAAGCACTCGGCCGGCATCTTCAGCATCTGCGCCAATTGCGTGGCTGGTCGCTATCCCGCCTGGCCAGCGACGCCGGCGTCGCCAAGTCGAACCTGTCTCGGCTGGAGCAGGGCAACGGCAACCCTACCCTGGACACCCTGTGGCGCCTGGCGAGCTGTCTCGAGGTGCCTTTCGGCACCCTGATAAAGCCCGTGACCACGGCGCTGGATGATCAGGGCGTGCAGGTCCAGTTGATCGATCAGGGCGATAGCCAACCGGCCGTCGACGTCTACTGGATGCGCCTGGACCCTGACGTCTATCGGCTCAGCGAAGCCCACCCCGCTGGCGTGCACGAGACCGTCACGGTGATCTCCGGCCGGTTGACCACCGGCCCCGAGCACGAGAGCCAAACTCTGGGCCCGGGCCAGAGCGTCACCTTCGCGGCGGATCGTCCACACCTCTACGCGTCCGACAACCAAGCCACTTCCGCCACCCTGACCATCGTCTACCATCCACCGGAAACCTCTCGATGACCACCACGACGACTCCTTTGCGTGCCAGCCCCTGGGTGACCGGCGTCCGCGAGGCGATCCCGCTGCTCGGCGGCTATATCCCCATCGCCATCTCCTTTGGCCTGGTAGCCGTCCAGGCGGGCTTCAGTGCCTGGGAAGCCGTCGCCATCTCTACCCTGATCTATGCCGGCGCCTCCCAGTTCGTGTTCGTCGGCATGGTGGCAGGTGGCGCTCCTCTATGGCTGGTGGTCGCCATGACCCTGTTGATCAATGTTCGCCACGTGGTCTACGCCCCGAACCTTGCCGCCTCGATGACCACGAGCCGCTGGTGGCCTGCACTGATGCACGGTCTGACCGACCAGGTCTTCGCCCTGGCGCTGACGCGTCTGCCGCAACTGCCGGAGGCGGCTCGGCTTGGCTGGTACACCGGCGCCGCCCTGCTGGCCTGGCTGGCCTGGATCGCAGGTACCGCCGTGGGTGCACTGGGGGGCGAATGGGTGGTGGAACGCTGGCCGCTGCTGGGCGAGGTGATGCCCTTTGCCCTGCCTGCCCTGTTTCTCGTGCTGGTGGTGCCTCGCCTGTCCAGCTTCCGCTGGGGCCTGGCGACCCTGGTGACCATCGCCGCAGGCGCCCTGCTGGCGGTGCTGGGGGTGGCCAATGCCGGCATCCCCCTGGCGGCTCTGTGCGGCGCACTTTGCTTCTTTATCGTCAAACGTTCACCGGTCACAAGGAGTCGATCATGACCACTATGCTGTGGATGGCGGTGGTAGCGACCACCCTGGGCACCCTGCTAATGCGAATGGCGCCCCTGATATGGATGCGCCGTCGTCTCGCCGAGCGCCAGACGGAAGACAGCGTCGAACCGATGCCGCAGTGGCTGTCGGTGCTGGGGCCTTTGATGATCGCCGCCGTGCTGGGCGTCTCGTTGGTACCAACACAGCCGAACATCGCCAGCTGGAGCGCCACTGGCGTGGGAGTACTGGCGACGCTTGCGGTATGGTATCGAACGCGATCGCTGGGCTGGCCGGTCGCTGCCGGCGTGGCCGCCTACGGACTGACGCTGGTATTGGCCGGTTCGCTCTGACACTCAAGTCGACGCTGACACTCAAATCGACGCTGACACTAAAAGGCCTACCGGGTATTGCTGTCCGCAACCCAAGCGGTCTTGCCTTTTCCTTTCCCTGTGCCTATTTCCGTCTGGCCCGCACCGAATGGTGGCGGGCCGCTGCCTTCCTGCCCCCAACTCGCCGTGTTCCATCGTTTGACCCGCAGGCTTTTCCTGCGCGGCCAGGCGCTCTCCCTTATTTATGCGCGCAAGATACTAAAGCTTGGCCGATATCGGCCGATACTCGTTTGGCTCCAGTGCCGGCTCCAGGATGGAAAAGGCATTTTAAAAAGAAAAAACAAGAACCTGCTTCGACCTTGCTCCCAGCACCTTCCACTCCCGAGGTAACTTGATGGTATCGGCCAGAAGAATAAGCGCCCTGTATCGCGCACTGAATAGCCACACCGCCTGTATTGTCTTTCGTCCCGACGGCACCATCCGCGAAGCCAGTGATGCCTTTCTTGCCACCGTCGGCTATCGGCTCGATCAGATACGCGGCCAGCACCACCGCATGTTCTGCCCGCCAGAGGTGCATCAGGACCCCGCCTACGAGGCATTCTGGCGGGGGCTGGCGGACGGCCAGTCGAAAACCGGCACCTTTCGCCGCATCGACGCCAATGGCAATCCGTTATGGCTGGAGGCGACCTACCTTCCTGTGCGCTCCGCTCGAGGCAAGATTCACTACATTCTCAAGATTGCCAATGACGTCACCGACGATCGCCTTGCGGCGTCCGGTCAGGATGCTGTGCTCAGCGCCCTCGACGCGTCCATGGCGGTGATCGAATTCACACCGGAAGGCGAAATACTGCGTGCCAACGGCAACTTCCTGACCACGATGGGCTATCGTCTCGACGACATCCTTGGACGGCATCACAGGATGTTCTGCGACGACACCTTCTACCGAGATCACCCCGACTTCTGGCAGGAACTGGCCGCCAACACCTTCAAGCAGGGACGCTTCAGACGCATAACCGCCAGTGGGCGCACCGTCTGGCTCGAGGCCACCTACAACCCGGTGATCGACGAAACCGGCCGGGTGACACGCGTCGTCAAGTTTGCCACCGACATCACCCGCTCTGTCGAGGCCGAAGATGCCGCTCGCAGTGCCGTGGAGTCCGCCCGAGTCACCGCGGAGCAGACCGAGACCATCGCCGACAATGGTCTGGTCCAGCTCGAAGAGGCTGTCGAGTCGTCGCGCCAGGCCGCCGACGAGATCAAGGCGACCCAAGCCATCGTGGCCGCCCTGGAGGAGCAGACGCGAGCGATCAACAACATCACCGACTCCATCTCACGGATCGCCCAGCAGACCAACCTGCTGGCGCTGAATGCCGCGGTCGAAGCGGCGCGCGCTGGCGAGCATGGCCGCGGATTTGCGGTGGTGGCCCAGGAGGTTCGCGAACTGTCCCAGGGCTCCACCCGCGCCGCCGAGCAGATCACCCAGGTGCTCAACGACAACAACCAACGCATTCGACTGGCCAACCAGAAGATCACCGAGGTGGCCACCCGCAGTGACCTCAGCCAGCAACGGGTCGGCGAGGCGCAACTGGTGATACGCGAGATCCTGGACGGCGCCCACAACGTCTCGGCGGCGATTCGCAAGCTCTGATCGTGGCGTGTGATGGGCACCACTACCGCACCGCAGTCATTGCCGCCACTAGCAAGCCACATGACTGCGGCGTGGCTCCGGGCTCGTCCGGTTGACGAAAATCACGCCGCGCGAGCCTTTTGCTTGCAAGGCGTAACCAACGGAGATTACTATCAAAAACGCCTTGCGGGTGTAGCTCAATGGTAGAGCAGAAGCTTCCCAAGCTTAAGACGAGGGTTCGATTCCCTTCACCCGCTCCAGGGCCTCCCCTTTCTCGGTCACAGTGCTCTTGCATCCTTGCTTAGCAAGCTGACCCGCTACGCCCCTTATTTCGCTGCGCCCTTTAGTTCGCTTCGCTCTGCCTTTCACAGCGCTCCCTTCCCGCTGCGCGCTCCCCTGACCTATCCCTCATCCTGCGATCAGGCGTCGTTTTCGAGCACTGTCTCGTGCTTTGGCCTTGCCTATTCAGCGCCCCGGGTACTGCGGGCCCCGGCATGTCGCCATTCATGCCGCTACCGCTGAATCGGCCTCATACTTAAAGACTACGCCCCCCCTTCGATGGGCCCCTGTTCAAGCTCGGTTTTCGCACGCTAGGCTGGCGCCACAATCATAAAGTCGTGGGGACGCCGTATGCCTTTTTACCGCCACACCCTGCTGCTGACGCCTGTCTGGCTGCTGGTGAGCACACTTGCCATGGCCGATGGCGCGAGGGATAGCTGCGATCAGCGCGCGCAGGCACTCGAGCATGACCTCGCCTTCGCTCGTCATGCCGAGGACACCGCACGGGTGAATGAGCTGGAACTCGCCCTGGATGGTGTCCGAAGCGGCTGCACCAGCGAAGACGTGCTCAGCCAGGCCGAGTCACGCGTACGTGAGGGTCAGCAGATGGTGGAACAGCGCCAGCAGGAGTTGAACGAGGCCTTCGACGAAGGTGATATCGGCCAGATAACGCGTAAACGCGAGGCTCTCGAGGTCGCCATCGAGGTGCTCAACGCTCGCATCGCCGCGCTCAAGGTGCTGCTGCCGTCGGCCAGTTGAACCTTGTACGGCTGACATTCGAGGGACAGTGCCAGCCGCAGAGCGTCAAGCGCTGGTCGCACCGCCAGTCTGACAATCGGCTGTCGGGATGCTTGCCGACCGCCATTGGCCGCGCCTAGTCCCGGTCCTGGCGTCGCTCCCAACGTTCCTCGATGGCGAGCCCGATCCAGATGCCGGCGATCATGCAGATCAGGGCGACGACCGCTCCCGGCGAGCCGGCCGGCAACGCGATCAATAGCTGTAGATCGTTGCCACCCAGCGCAAGCGAGGCGCCGATGCCCATCAAGATTCCGGCCAGCAGATGCTTCATCCAGCGCCCCAGGGACCCCTGATACTCGCCCGGTCGGAAGTGGGCTCGCGCCGCTACCAGCATTCCCGCCAGGATCGCGACGCTGATCAGGACGCGTCCGAGGCTAGGCCAGGCGACGGCCATGTCCATCGCCAGAGGACGCTCGGTGACGTCTCGAATCAGTTGGCTCGGTGACCACAGTGGTTCCAGCACGCCCAACAGACCGCCTACCGCGCCGAACACCATGACACCCGCGTAGATACGGCGGTGAGCCGGCGACAGCCGCCAGATCGCCAGCAGCGAGACTGCGACGATACTCAGTACCAGCCACCAGGCCGGCGTGAAGATCGTCGCCAGACGGGTGTAGGAGATATCAGGGGCGCCCAGATACAGCATCCACCAACCCAGCACCCAGCCCAGAATGGTGGCGAGCATGTGCCACTGCCCCCGCGCCAGGGCGGAAAGGGTCGAGATCGAACAGCCATGATTGACCGCCGCGGCCAGGCCAAACAGCAGCCCACCGACAGCGAAGGGCCACCCGATCGCGTGACGCCTGAGCACCTCGCCAAGAGGGAAATGGATGAACAGGGGGCTGGCAAGCCAGAACCAGACGCCGCAGCCGACGATGGTCAGCAACAGACCCGGCCGCCACATGCGTATCCCCTGAACCGCACGCACCATGCAAAGACCGGTACGCTGGGCGAGCCACCCCAACGCGACAGCCAGCAGCAGGGAGACCAACAGAGCCATCACATCTCCTCGTTTACACGGTTCCGGAAATACAAGGACGGAACACTATCTGACGATCATGGCCGGCGATGGTGCGATATTGGCCGGCACGCCATGCTATTGCCCGGTGTCCCTCTACTCTCGGCATTCCTCTCTGCATTCCTTTCTGTTCAGAACGGGGTTCTGAGCTGGTGTCGCGGCAGATGGCCGAACAGACCGTCACCCCGACGACGATCTCGACGTCGTGCGGCCTCACATCCATCCATAATGTAACAATATGCAATGAACGCCCTTGCCACCACACCAGCGTCAACGCAGATCGGGACCCGCGACATGTGCGGCTGGATGTGAGAGCCTTGCGATCAGCCGTCCTTTCCCGTTTCAAGCGATCTACCGTGCCATGACCTTGTCCTTGTTTCTGCTCGTGTTCGTCGTCTGTCTGGTCGTCTTCGTCGCGGTGCTCGCGGTGTTGATGCTGTCCGGCACGCCACGATACCGCACCGAGCCACAGCACCTGCTTGACCTGTTCGACCGTGCTCTCGACAGCACAGTTGGCGAAGATGAATGGAATGCCGTCATCCTTTATCCGATTCGCCACGACGAGTACCTGGACGGCGTCCGACGCCGCGCTCGCAGCCTGGTCGATGAACACGGGCGCTTTGGCCGGGTGACCCGGGGCAAGGCCCTGCTGGACAGCGCCGGACAGGAGGACCTGCGTGCACTACGCGACCACCTGGCCGCTCGTATCCGCCTCAGGGAGCAGCCCAGGGGGGACTGACAGTCAGTGAGAATCCTGTACCCATCGGGTATGATGACGTCCTCGTTACCGCCTGCGGGAGCCCCCCGATGAGCAGCGCCATCAGGCAGATCCCTCTGGACACCGCGACCCGGCATCACTCCCACGACTACCATCAGATCGTGATCGCCCTGGCCGGGCGCGCCGACTTCGACATCGAAGGCCTTGGCGGCACCATCGAGGCATTCTGCGGCTGCATCGTGCCCGCCAACCACCTCCACTACTACGCCGGCACCGGCAACAACCGCCAACTGATCCTCGACCTTCCCGATGACGCCCTGGCGCTCACCGGCCATCATCATGAACTGGCCAGGCTGTTCGACGCGCCACGTTTCTTCACCCTGGACGCACCTTTGAAACAGTTCCTGGGTTTCGTGGTGGCCGAAATGAATCAGTTGGCGCTAGAGGGCCCCGTCCCTGCCCTGCATCAGGAGCGCCTGGCGACCACTCTGCTGGGCTCGTTGCATGCGCGTCTGGCCGGCGATGAAACCGGCGCGATGCACCACCGGCGCATCGACCTGCGCGCGCTCGATCGCTACATCGACGATCACCTGGCGCGTCGCTTCAAGGTCGCCGATCTGGCGGCCTTCGCCTGCCTCAGCGAAACCCACTTTACCGAACGCTTCCGCGCCCAGACGGGCATGTCACCCTGGCAGTACGTGATGCGTCGACGCCTGGAGGCGTCACGTCAGCTGCTGATGCGCAGTCGCCTGCCGTTGTCGGAAATCGCCGCCCTCACCGGCTTCGCCCACCAGAGCGCCCTGTCCCGCGCCTACCGCAAGCATTACGGCCATCCTCCCAGCCAGACGCGACGTCATGTCAGCGAGATTTCGTCACCGAATCTCCACCATCTGACTGCCAAATCGGCACATTAAAGCTAGGGTTAGTCGATAACGCCCGTGGATTTGCCAAATCCTTCGGTGCATTTGGCAAGCATGGAAGAGGCATGCAACCTAGTCTTGCCAACATGCCCGGATTGCGCGACTGCACGTCCGCGATCGACTTTGCGGCAAGCCCTTTCTCCGCCCGCGGCGGTTCACCATTTGGGGACTGACATGCTCAACGCCAACAATATGCTCGACAACTCCACCTGGCAGCAGGATCTGGATACACTCTTTGCGCGCATCAGCGATCACTACGTGGTCGAAGAAAACGCCTTCGTAAGTGAATTGATCAAGCTGATCGATGGCAAGGACGAGCACATCGAGCGCGTCGCCGACAAGACGGCTTCTCTCGTGCGCGAAGTGCGCGAGATGGACACCGCCGTCGATACCATCGACGAGCTGCTGCAGCAGTACAGCCTGGATACCCACGAAGGCTTGATGCTGATGTGTCTGGCCGAGGCGATGCTGCGCATCCCCGACAAGGCCACCGCCGATGCGCTGATCGAAGATCGACTGGGCCCGGCCGACTGGAAGGCCCACCTCGGTAAGAGCGAGTCCTGGATGGTCAACGCCTCCACCTGGGGCCTTTTGATGACCGGCCGGGTGGTGAGCCTGGACAAGCCCAAGGATGGCAAGCCCAGCGGTTTCATCAACAAGATGGTCAACCGCATGGGCGAGCCGGTCATTCGCCGGGCCATGGTCGAAGCCATGAAGGTGATGGGCAAGCAGTTCGTGCTGGGGCGTGATATCGACGAAGCGCTCAAGCGCTCCAAGCCGCTGTTCGACAAGGGCTACACCTACTCCTACGACATGCTGGGCGAGGCCGCTCGTACCCGGCGAGATGCCGGCCGCTACTTCGACGACTACGCCACCGCCATCCGCCAGGTCGGCAAGACCAGCCGCAACCTGGGCGACAGGACGCCGGCACCGTCGATCTCGATCAAGCTGTCCGCGCTGCACCCGCGCTACGAGTTTGGCCGCCGCGAACAGGTCCTCGAGGAGCTGGTGGGCAGCGTCAAGGAGCTGGCCAAGCTGGCCCGGGACAATGACGTGGCGGTGACCATCGACGCCGAGGAGGTCGACCGCCTGGAGCTGTCGCTGGAGGTCTTCCGCGCCGTCTACGAGAGCGACATCTGCCGTGGCTGGGGGCACTTCGGTCTGGTGGTGCAGGCCTACTCCAAGCGCGCCCTGCCGGTGCTGCACTACCTCAACCGTCTGGCCGACTTCCAGGGTGACGAGATCCCGTTGCGCCTGGTCAAGGGCGCCTACTGGGACACCGAGATCAAGGAGTCCCAGCAGCTCGGCGTCGACGGCTACCCGGTGTTCACCCGCAAGGCATCCACCGATGTGGCCTACCTGGCCTGTGCGCGCTTTCTGCTGTCCGATGCCACCAAGGGTCGCATCTTCCCGCAGTTCGCCACCCATAACGCCCATACCATCACCACCATCCTCGAGCAGGCCAACCACACCAGCCGAGCCTTCGAGTTCCAGCGCCTGCACGGCATGGGCGAGGCTCTCTACGATGCCGCGCTAAAGCGTGCACCTGAAGGCACCTACTGCCGTATCTACGCCCCAGTGGGCGCCCACAAGGACCTGCTGCCCTACCTGGTTCGCCGACTGCTCGAGAACGGTGCCAACTCCTCCTTCGTGCATCAGCTGGTGGACCCCAAGGTGCCGGTGGAGTCGCTGTGCGTCCATCCCATCGAGACACTGCGACAGTTCGACAGCCTGTCCAATCCCCAGATTCCGCTGCCTCGCGACATCTATGGCGAGCACCGCCCCAACTCCCGCGGTGTCAACCTGACCATCAACAGCCAGTACCGGCCGCTGATGGAGGCCATGGGCAAGCACATGGATACCCGCTACCAGGCGCGTCCGCTGCTGGCCTTCGAGGTCGCCGAGGACCCCGCCCAGACCCACGAAGTCACCAGTCCTTACGACCGTCGCCAGGTGGTCGGTAGCGTGCAGTGGACCACCCGCGAACAGACCGAGCGGGCGGTGGACGCGGCCTGGGCTGCCTTCCCGGCATGGGAGGTCACCCCGGTCAAGGAGCGCGCCGACATCCTGAGGCGCTTCGCCGACCTGATGGAAGAGCACCTGGCGGAGCTGATGGCGCTGTGCTCGCGTGAAGGTGGCAAGCTGTTGACCGACGGCGTCGACGAGATCCGCGAAGCGGTGGACTTCTGTCGCTACTATGCGGTGCGCGCCGAGGAGATCTTCGGTGAGCCCACCGAGCTGCCCGGCCCCACCGGCGAGTCCAATCGTCTGCACATGGGCGGCAAGGGGGTGTTCGCCGCGATCAGCCCGTGGAACTTCCCGGTGGCAATCTTCTGCGGCCAGATGGTCGCCACCGCGGTGGCCGGCAATACCGTGCTGGCCAAGCCCGCCGAGCAGACGTCGATCGTTGCCCACCGGGTGGTCGAGCTGCTGTACCAGGCCGGCATGCCGCGTGAAGTGGTTCAGTTGCTGCCCGGCGACGGCCCCACCGTGGGCAGCGTGCTGACCGGCGATTCGCGGATCACCGGGGTGGTCTTCACCGGCGGTACCGATACCGCCCAGATCATCAACCGCGCCCTGGCCGAGCGTGAGAATGCGCCGCTGCCGACACTGGTGGCCGAGACCGGCGGCATGAACGCGATGATCGTCGACTCCACCGCCCTGCCCGAGCAGGTCGTCGCCGACGTCATCCACTCGGCCTTCCAGAGCGCCGGACAGCGCTGCTCGGCCTTGCGGGTGCTCTACCTGCAGGACGACGTCGCCGACCGTGTGCTACAGATCCTCGACGGCGCCATGGCCGAACTCCACGTGGGTGACCCACGCGACCTCGGCACCGACGTAGGCCCGGTGATCGACGAGGACGCGCGCAAGAACCTGCAGGCGCATATCGATCGGCTGAAGGGTGAAGGACGTCTGATCAGCGAAACGCCGCTGAAGCCCGAGCACACCAGTGAAGGCACCTTTGTCGCCCCGGCGGCCTTCACCATCGATGGTATCGATGCGCTCGAGCGTGAACAGTTCGGCCCGGTGCTACACGTGGTGCGCTGGAAGTCCAACGAGCTCGACAAGGTGATCGCCTCGATCAACGCGCGTGGTTATGGCCTGACCTTCGGCGTGCACAGCCGCAACGAATCCTTTGCCGATGAAATAGCGCGGAAAGTGCGCGTTGGCAACGTCTACATCAACCGCAATATCATTGGTGCTGTCGTAGGCGTTCAACCCTTCGGCGGTCAGGGGCTCTCCGGCACCGGTCCCAAGGCCGGCGGCCCCAACTACCTGTTGCGTTTCGCCACCGAGAAGACGGTGACCAACAACACGGCGGCACTCGGCGGCAACGCCTCGCTGCTGGCGCTAGGGGACGAGTAAGTCAGGCCCTGGCCTGCTCTTGTCCAACGCACTCACCCGACGGTCGGCGCACCGTCGGCAACCGGCGCTCACCCACTACCCCGAGGGGAGCGCCGGATCGCAGGGACGCGCGTGACGACCGCGCCCACACGGGGAGATCATCGCGCTCGACACAGGGCCGGTGACTTGAGAACGCCAACCACCCACGACAAAAACCACAAGGAACGCTCCCATGGTCGAAAACAACGCCACCATTGGCATCACGTTCGCGCTGTATCTGATATTGATGCTGGTCATCGGTATCATTGCTTACAAGCGCACCACCAATCTGTCCGACTATATCCTTGGTGGCCGCTCGCTTGGCCCCTGGACGTCGGCGATATCTGCTGGCGCCTCGGACATGTCGGGCTGGCTGCTGCTGGGTCTGCCCGGTGCGGCCTACGTCAGCGGTCTGTCGGCCTCCTGGATCGCCGTGGGCCTGTTGATCGGCACCTGGCTCAACTGGCTGATTGTCGCCCGGCGCATGCGCGTCTACACCTTCAAGGCCAATGACGCCCTGACCCTGCCGGACTTCTTCGCCAAGCGCTTTCGCGAGAAGGCACCGCTGTTGCGGGTGATCTCGGCGGTCTTCATCCTGCTGTTCTTCCTGTTCTACACCAGCTCCGGCCTGGTTGCCGGCGGCAAGCTGTTCGAGACGGTATTCGGCTTCGACTACACCATCGCGGTGACCGTCGGTACGCTGGCCATCATCTCCTATACCTTCTTTGGCGGCTTCCTGGCGGTCTCCTGGACTGACCTGATCCAGGGTCTGATGATGGCAGCGGCGCTGCTGGTCGTGCCGGTCATCGCCCTGACCGAACTGGGTGGCTTCAGCGGCAGTGGCCAGCAGATCCTGGCCGAGAACCCCGACATGCTGAGCTGGTTCGTCGATGCGTCCACCGGTGAAACCCTGACCGCCATCGGCATCATCAGTTCGCTGGCCTGGGGCCTTGGCTACTTCGGCCAGCCGCACATCCTGGCGCGTTTCGCGGCCATCCGCTCCGAAGCCGACATCCCCGCCGCCCGTCGCATCGCCGTGACCTGGTCGGGCCTGTGCCTGGTCTGCGCCATGGCGGTCGGTCTGCTGGGCCTGGTCTACATGACTCGCGACCTGGGTGACGGCGAGACCATCTTCATGGTCATGGTCAACGCCATCTTCCATCCGCTGGTCGCCGGTGTACTGCTCGCCGCCATCCTGGCTGCGGTCATGTCCACCGCCGACTCCCAGCTGCTGGTGTCGTCCTCTGCCCTGACCGATGACTTCTACAAGGCGCTGTTCCGCCCCGACGCCAGCCAGTCCGAGCTGGTCTGGGTCGGCCGCTTTGCGGTCATCGGCATCGCCGTCATCGCCTACCTGCTGGCGATGAACCCGGACTCCACGGTACTGGGACTGGTGTCCTACGCCTGGGCCGGTTTCGGCGCCGCCTTCGGTCCTGCACTGATCATGTCGCTGTACTGGCGTCGCATGAACCAGTGGGGCGCGCTGGCCGGTATCGTGGTCGGTGGCATCACCGTGGTGGCCTGGGCCGAGATGTCCGGCGGGCTGTTCGATCTTTACGAGATCGTGCCCGGCGTGATCTTCGCCTACATCGCCATCGTGGTGGTGAGCTTGATGACCGCCGAGCCGAGCAAGGAGATCACCGAGCAGTTCGACACCCTGGAAGACGCCTGATCGTCAGTGATCGTCTGCCACGCAAGAAGGCCGCCCTCGGGCGGCCTTCTTCGTTACGGGACACATCGAGCACGCACCTGGCGCTCAACGCTCACTGACGGTCGAACCGCCCTGCCCACCTTGGCCGTGCACATCAGCCCCGTTCAAAACAGGCCGGCGTAGCGACACAGCAGCAGCACGATAAAGCTGACCAGCGCCAGCGGATACCAGGGCATGGCCCCCGCCAGGCGCCACCAGCCGGGTACCGCTGAGAAGTGCAGCGGCATGGACAACCCCCCGCCCAGCGCCCACACGCCCAGAACTACCATGGCCAGCCTCGCCGGCGTCGGGAGATCACGAATCAGCCAGGGTTCCAGCAGCAGCCACACCGCCAACAGAGCGGTCAGTGCGAGCACCAGTGCCGCCCCGCCCCAGGGCAGCGTCGACATGCCGAGCAACCTCTCACGCCTTCGTCTGGCCACCATCCCGCACTCTCCTCCGGAGTCTTCTCCCACAGTGAAGACGATTTATCGCCGGACGGCGAGCGTTTATGCAGTGCACAAGCGCGCATCGACGTCTACGCCACAATGTGCAAAAAAATTGTACAGCATTTACATTACCTACCCGCCCAAGTCGATTTAGTTCCATAAATTCTGGCTAGTTACTGCTATCTGGCCAATTAAATATTTCTACAAGACATTTAGAAACACTGTTCGTAAACTGCGAAGCGTACAAGGTTACTTCCCTCGGGAAGGATGCCATCGGATCATCAAGGAGGTCCCGCATGAACATGACTCGACTGATGGGCACCGCAGCCCTGCTCGCTACCACCACCTTCGCCGCCCAGTCTGCCCTGGCCTATCAGGCAGGTGACATCTACGTGCGCGGTGGCTTCGAGAAAGCCGATCCCACCTCGGACAACGGCGATATCGCCAACCAGGATCTCGATGTCTCCGAAGAGAACGGCTTCGCCTACGGCGCCGGCTACCTGTTCCACGACAAGTTCGGTGTCGAGCTCAACGGCTCCGAGGCCATGGAGCACGATATCGCGGTCAACGGCGGTAATGTGGGCAGCGTCGACCGTACCCCGGTCAACCTGATGCTCAACTACTACCCGCTGGGCGGCGTGGAAAACGCTCGCGTCCACCCCTACGTTGGCGTGGGCATGAACTACACCCACTTCTCCGACGAGAGCTTCAACGCCGACCTCGATAGCTCCTACGGCGCCGCAGCCCAGGTGGGTCTCGACCTCAGCGTCACCGACAACCTGCTGGTCGGCACCTACGCCCGCTACGCCGATGTCGATTCCGATATCGAGGTCGACGGCCACGATGTCGGCGAGGCCGAGATCGATCCGATGACCATCGGTGCCGGCGTCACCTATCGTTTCTAAGCGCTTGCGCTGTATTGAGAAAACGCCTGCGCGATCTTGAAATAAGCGGCTGACCGGTTAGCTCGATCGCGCCGCATTCCAACCGCAGTATCGAAGGCGTCTGGCTTTGCCAGGCGCCTTTTCTGGTGCGTTGCCGGTTCATTTTTGTCGACCAAAGGAGGTATTGAGGTAGATCAATAACCACGTTCTCGATGCGGCATACACTGCTTGGCAATCGGGCTCGCCGAATGGCTCGCCGACCGGCTCGCCCACTTTTGCCAGTACGCAAGGAGAACACCATGCGCCATCCCCTGATCACCACCGCCCTGGTCGCCGCCATCGCCGGCAGCGCCCTCGCCAGCAGCCAGGCCTTTGCCGCCTACGGCAAGGGCGACATCTACACCCGCATCGGGGTGGCCAAGGTCAAGCCCGACTCCGACAACGGCTCTCTGAGGGAAGGCACCATGGACACCGACGTCCATGACGACAACGGCTTCGCCTTCACCCTGGGCTACCGTTTCCACGACAAGTTCGGCGTCGAACTGCTGGCCGCCGAGCCCTTCGAGCACGACGTCGACCTGAACGTCGGTGGCAACGATATCGGCGCCAGCGTCGAGCACCTGCCGCCGACCCTGACCGTGCAGTACTACCCCTTCGGTGGCACCGAGGCGCGGGTACAGCCCTACGTTGGCCTGGGGGTCAACTACACCCACTTCTCCGACGAGGACATCGATACCGGGGACGATCTCGATCTGGAAGAGTCCTGGGGCTGGGCCGGCCAGGCGGGCCTCGACCTGGTCATCGACGACCACTGGGCGGCCAACATGGCGGTGTGGTATCTGGATATCGACAGCGACGTCGACCTCAACGGTGAGGACATCGGCGAGATCGAGGTGGACCCCTACGTGATCATGGCCGGTATCAGCTACCGCTTCTGATCCGGGTCAGTTCAGCAAAGCCTGCGATACGGCACAATACCTTCCGCAAACGCGATCTAACATTGGGAGACTGAAATGAGGGTACTCATTGTTGCGATGGTATTGGTGCTGATCAGCGGCACCGCACTGGCTCATGGTGGAGGTTGCCGAAAGAGCTCACCCGCAGGGCAGTGCTGCCATATGGACCGGAGCGCTGGCACCGTACACTGCCACTGACCCGCCATGCGGTATTGCTCTTCATTGCAAACGCCCGCCCCCACTTGGGAGGTGGGCGTTTTGCTGTTGACGTCAAAAAGTGGATTTGGCGACGCATCTGTAGCAGGCCGCAGTGCCAATAGGGGCAAGAAGCTAGCGGGGATGATGGCGTGACAGCCCCAACCTCCCGAGCGTGACCTCATCGAGGTGCTCGACGGCCTCCACCGCCGCCAGCGCCTGGTGATAGCCCTCGCTCAGGAAGTCACGACCGGCCAGCAGGTGCTCGAGGTACTCGCGGGCGGGCCGCAGGCCATCCCCCTGGCGTTCGGCGCCGGCGATATAGACCCAGGCCTCGATCGGCCCTTGTTCGGTGATCACCGGCAGACGATGACGGTCGTACTCGTGCGGGTAACCTTCGAAGGGATCCATCTGCCGGATCTGCTCGGGCTCGAGGAGTTCGAACAGCGCGCCCTCGACCCGATCGCCCGGCGCCGGCACCACATTGGCGTGGGCGATGCCCGGCACCCGGGAGGCCTTGTTGAAGCGCAGTGCGTAGCCTTCCAGGCTGCCGGCCAGCACACGCCGGGTCTCGCCGATGCGCGCGGCGACACGCTCAATGTTCATGTTGCTGCCATAGGCAAAGTACCAGGGCATCGCCTTCTCCTCGCTGGGGACTTCTTCCGTTACCGGCGATTCAGTTCTCGGTGATCAGCCGGTCGATATCCTCGATCACCTTCTGCAACAGCATCCGGTCCTGAGCGCGCGCGCCTTCCTGGATCAGGTAGGCGTCCACCGCCGGGGCCACATCGCAACTGGCGGGCAGGGGCGCACGCTGCTCGACCAGGGTATCGAGCCTGGCGATAAACACGAAGCGCAGCCACTGAGGCAGCGACATGGTATCGATGCAGAACGGCTGCCGACTGTTGAAGGCGGCGGCCTCCGGCTTGTCCATACGCCACATGTTGGCGGCCTTCATGGTCGCCTCGAGCTCGCGCAGGGCCGCGCCCAGGGCGTCGTGGACGGAAGGTTCGGTGGGCATGATGCCTCCGCTTTGAAAATGGGCTTGGTGCACGTCATTGTCGCGTGCCGGACCAGCAAGGGCCAGCCCGGTAGCAACACGCGCCGCCTGAGGATCCGCTGCAGACGCGACACCTCGAAGGGCACGCCTCGACGTGCAGACTTTCTCGAACGAGGATCTCGCCGGATGGATGAGCGACTCGGCCTACAGGGGCTCGGCGGCGGGCAGCACCTTGCGCAGGAAGTCCCGGGTACGCGGGTCCTGCGGTGCATGGAACAGCTCCGAGGGAGGCCCCTGCTCGACGATGCGCCCGCCCTCCATGAACACCACCCGGTCGGCCACGTCACGGGCAAAGGCCATTTCGTGGGTGACCACCAGCATGGTCTGGCGTTCACGCGCCAACTGCTTCATCAACGCCAGCACCTCGTCGACCCACTCGGGATCCAGCGATGAGGTGGGTTCGTCGAACAGGATCACCTCGGCCTGGGCGGCCATGGCGCGGCCGATCCCCACCCGCTGCTGCTGGCCCCCGGACAGCGACGCCGGATAGGCGTCCGCCTTGTCCGACATGCCGATGCGCTCGAGGATCTCACGCGCTCGCTGGTGGGCCTTGGCCCTGGGCCAGCGGTTGACCACGATCAGGCCCTCGGCGATGTTCTCAAGCGCCGTCTTGTTGGCAAACAGCGCGTAGTTCTGGAACACGAAGGCCGTGTGTCGACGGGCAGCCAGGATCTCGGACTTGCTGGCCTGGGTCAGGTCCAGATTCAGCGGACCCAAGGTCAATCGGCCACCATCGGGCTGCTCGAGAAAGTTGAGACAGCGCAGCAACGTCGACTTGCCGGTCCCGGAGGGGCCGATTACCACGATGATCTCGCCCTGCTGGATCTCCAGGTCGATGCCGTCGAGCACGGTGGTATCACCGAAGCGCTTGGTCAGTCGCTCTAGCTTGATCATCGACGATAGGCCTCGTTGAGTCGGGATTCCAGGCGCCGCTGCAGCCAGGCCAGCGCCTCGACGATGGCCCAGTAGATCAGCGCCACGGTGATGAAGGCCTCGAAGTACAGGAAGCTGCCGGCGGCCTCTTTCTGGGTCGCCCCCATCAACTCGGTGACGCCCAGGGTGAACGCCAGCGAGGTGGCCTTGATCATGTCGATGAAGTAGTTCATCAACGTCGGCACCGCGATGCGAGTGGCCTGGGGCAGCACGATCCGGCGCATCAACTGGCCGTTGGTCATGCCGATGGACAGCGCCGCCTCGGTCTGACTGCGATCCACGCCGACGATGGCGGCGCGGATCGACTCCGCCATATAGGCCGAAAAGTGCAGCGTCAGCCCCATGATAGTGGCGGTGATGCCATCGATGGTGGTCAGAAACGACAGCACCTGAGGCAATCCGTAGTAGAACAGGAACAGCTGCACCAGCAGCGGCGTACCGCGAAAGAACGAGATGAACCACAGCGTCAGGCCGTTGAGAACCGGGATCTTGAGTACCCGGATCACCGCCAGGCCACAGGCCAGCACCAGAGCCAGCGCCATCCCGGCCAGCGCCATCCCCAGGGTCAGGGGCAGGTAGCTGAGCAGGATGGGCACCAGCCCGAGCATGTAGTCGAGGTCGAGAATGCTCATGGAGAGTCGATCACCGCTCAGGGCGTGGTGATATCGGCATCGAACCAGCGCTCGGAGATCTCGCTCAAGGTGCCGTCTTCACGCAGGGTGTCAAGCGCCTGGTCGACCTCGTCGCGCAGTTCCTGGTCGTCCTGGCGGAACGGCAGCGCATTGCGAATCTCGGAGAACGGCTTGCCGGCCAGCGCCAGCGGCAGCGGCTTTTCCTTGATCACCTGGGTGGCGCTGACGCGATCCATGACGAAGGCATCGACACGACCCAGCGCGGTGTCCTGCTCGATGTTGCTCTCATAGGTGCGGATATCGATCTCGTCGGCGTAGGGCAGCTCGCGCAGCAACTGCTCGTAGTTGGAGCCCAGGTTGACGGCCACGGTCTTGCCCGCCAGATCCTCGACCCCGGAGACCTCGTCATTACCTTCCTTGGTCACCACCTGAGCACCGTCATACACATAGGGCGAGGTGAACAGGTACTTCTGCTCACGCTCCTCGGTGATGGTGATCTGGTTGGCAATGGTGTCGATGCGCCCGGACTCGAGCATGCCGAACAACCCTGAGAAGTTGGCGGTGACGAACTCCACCTCGGTGCCCATCTCTTCGGCCACCGCTTCCATCACGTCGACCTCGAAGCCCTTGAGGGTGTCCTGCTCGACGAAGGTAAAGGGAAAGTAACCACCGGACATGCCGACTTTCAGGGTGTCGGCGTGGGCACCGGCAGCGAGACCGATGGCACCTGCGGCGGCAAGAGAAACAGCCAGATGACGAACCATGGACGGCTCCTTGAAAACGATTGGGGCGGCCAGTGCGGCATGGCCCGGGAGGGTGACAGGTGGAGGCATCCATCGCCACTTCAACCCTGGGCTGCTCGATGGCTCAGCATGATTTGGAATAAACGAACTGCATTATATTCCAAATCGATAGCAGACGCAGTGAAAAATCCCAGGGTGAACCATAGCCTCCTGCTATTGCGATCGCCCTTCCCGGGAGCAACCGCCGACCGCCGTCGGCTGACTGTCACAACATCGACTTATCCCCACCATCATTCATTCACAGAAGCGCTGAATGTCCCTGTGGATAACCCTTTGACAGATGACGCCGGGCCGCTTCTGACGCTCTTTCGCGGCGCTTGATCAAAAATTCACCAGCGGTGCAGCAAATTCAGTGCGAGGGATGCACAAATTTCCGCCGAGGACGGCTGACACTCCTCGAGCGGCGCGATAGAGTGCACGCTGATCTTTCGGAGGGGCCATGCAAGCGATCCATCGTCTTCACGACTTTTTCACCCTGACCGGTGCCGAGGTGCGTCTCTATCATATGGGACGGCGTGTGCACCCCTGCGCGCTCGAGACCCTGGCAGACTTCGAGAGCGGCCAGGTCCCCTGGCCGGAACCCTGGCAGGGTCGTGCCCGCCTGGCGCTGGTGTTTCGCCTGGGTGACATGAGCGACCCGCTGATCTGGTTCCTGGCGCTGCCGGTGGACGAACAGGGCCTTCTGGATGCCGCCCAGCGGGACGCCTTCCTCGAGCGCCTGCTGTCCACCCTGGGACGCAGCGCAGAAGCGCTGGAGCAGTCCGACGGCGGCGAGATCGACAATCTGATGAAGGACAACCCGCTGGCCTTCACCCCTTCCCTGACCTTTCAGGCGATGCTGCACGCTCGAGCCAGCGCCGATCTGGAGCGTCCCGCCAGCGAGCACCTTGAGCCGGTCGAAGCCTTCCTGTCGGGCCAGGGTGGCCACGACTGGCAGGCGCTGGGCCTGCAGGGGCTGGCCGACCATGTGGCGCGTCTCACTCCCGAGACTGAGGCCTCGCTGGTGGCCGCTATCCCGCAGCTGCACAGCGAAGTGCTGACATCGCTATGCTACTGTCTGGAACATGTAGCACTATCAGCAGAGCTTGCGGAGGCGCTGCGTCAGCGCGGCGAACAGGCCGCCAGCCAGGGCGACATCGAGACCTTCTGCGCCTGTGTACGCGCCGTGGGCAACGCGCCCGACAGCCTGGCCGGTGACTGGTTCGACGCCTTGCTGGCCGATAGCGATGCCTGCGGCCCGGACACCCTCGCGGCAATCGCCGCACGGGGCTGGCAACACCTGGAGCACGCCGAGCGCCTGCCGCTGTTTCTGGAGCGGGTCGCCGAATGCGAGGGGGCAGACTTCCTGGCCGTTGCGAGGGACCTGGCGCAGATCCCCCGGCTGCGTCTGCCGGTACTGATGACGCTGCGTCAGGCCCCGAAGGACTCCGCCACCGCTCGCCGACTGGCGGCGGTCAAGGGCACAGGCGGTCATTGATTCGCTTGCCCGTGTGACGTTCGTTGCCACTGACAGTTCGACAACGGACGTCGCCTGAATAACAAGCAGCATCCCGCGACAAGGAGAAGACATGAAGGACCTGCCCTTTCAGGCTCAGGCCGTCGTCGGTCGCCGCGAGATGGTGATCCTGCCGCAGATGCATCTGCATCTGTGTGCCAAGGTGGACACCGGCGCTCGCACCTCGGCGCTGCACGCCGAGGAGATCGAGTCCTTCGAGGAGGACGAGATCCTGTGGGTCAGCTTCGTCACCCGTGCCGGCGGCCCCGACAGTCCGTCACACCAGTACCGCATGCACCTGCATGATCGGCGCAAGGTTACCAGCTCCAACGGCCAGGCCGAGTGGCGCTACTTCATTCGCACCCAGATGCAGATGGGGGATCTGGAATTTCCCGTCGAGCTATCCCTGACCGACCGGCGCAACATGCGCCACCCCATGCTTCTCGGTCGCCGCGCACTGCGCCGCCTGCTGGTGGCGCCCGGCGCCACCTTTCTGCACGGCGAACCCTGACGGATCCACCGCCCCTGACCTGGAGACTCGCACATGCATATCGCGCTGCTGTCCCGCAACCGCAATCTCTACTCCACTCGTCGCCTGGTGGAAGCCGCCGAACAACGCGGCCATACGGCCCGGGTGGTCGATACGCTGCGCTGCTACATGAGCATCGCTTCTCACCATCCGTCGATTCACTACAAGGGTGAGGAACTCGAGCCCTTCGACGCCGTCATCCCGCGCATCGGCTCCTCGGTCACCTTCTACGGCTGCGCCGTGCTGCGTCAGTTCGAGATGATGAACGTCACCGTGCTCAATGACAGCGTCGGCATCACCCGCTCCCGCGACAAGCTGCGCTCACTGCAACTTCTGTCTCGCAAGGGCATCGGCCTGCCGGTGACCGGCTTCGCCCACTCCCCCGATGACATCCCGGACCTGATCACCATGGTCAAGGGCGCCCCGCTGGTGATCAAGCTGCTGGAAGGCACCCAGGGTATCGGCGTGGTGCTGGCCGAGACCAACCAGGCGGCGGAATCGGTGATCCAGGCGTTCATGGGCATGAAAGCCAACATCATGGTTCAGGAGTACATCAAGGAAGCCAAGGGCGCCGACATCCGCTGCTTTGTCATCGGCGACAAGGTGGTGGCAGCGATGAAGCGCCAGGCGGCCGAAGGCGAGTTCCGCTCCAACCTGCACCGCGGCGGCAGCGCCAGCGTCATCCGCATCACCCCGGAAGAACGCTCCACCGCCATCCGCGCGGCCAAGTCCATGGGTCTGCGCGTGGCCGGTGTCGACCTGCTGCGCTCCAACCATGGCCCCGTGGTGATGGAGGTGAACTCCTCGCCCGGCCTTCAGGGCATCGAGAGCGCCACCGGCAAGGACATCGCCGGCCTGGTCATCGAACACCTGGAAAAGAGCGCCACGGCGCGTCCACGGACCCGTACGCCGGCCAAACCCAAGGGCTAAAGCGGCAAGCGCTGAAGCGGCAAGGGCTCAAGATAAAAGCCCCGTAAAGGATAACGCCGACGGGCGACCGATAGCACGGTCGCCCGTCTTGTCATTGGCGCTCACTTACCGCTCACAAGCGCGAGGCGGCCCTTCGCCTACGACGATATCTCGCCGCAACCTGGTCAACTTTGTCAGCGCTTTTCGACCAAGGTCGAAGCGATCGACTATCCCACCGCAAGAATCATAAATATTTGCCACATTAGGGGTGGCAAAACTCCTGCTGGAGCCCCACAATTTGCGTCACCGGAGGAGGTGACGCGCATGTTTCTCGATAATCGCCAGGTGGCGATGGACAGCCTGCTGGAGGCCCTGGCCGACAGCGTCGACTATTTCCAGGACAATCTCGAGCGCCTGCGACCCTCGCTGCGCGACGCTCTGGAGCCCCACTTCGAGACGCGCCAGAAGACCATGCGCGAGCTCCAGGAGCTGGCGCGCGAACACCTCGACCTGCTGCCGCGTGATGCCGACGTCGAACGCGACGACTACATGTGGCTGTGGAGTCGTCTCAAGAGCTTTGTCGGCAACGACTCACAGGTGTTGATCAACGAGCTGCTCGAGCAGGAGCGGGTGCTGATGCAGTCCCTCTCCACCCTGTTTACCCATCCCTTGCCGGGCCCCATCGAGCCGGTGATCGAAGAGGTATGGAAGGGTTGCCGCGCGCTGATTCGCGAGCTCTACGACCTGCAGAAGTCGACCGCCCAGAAGCGTGGCGCAGGCCGTCGAACCGTCAAACGCTGACGCCGTCGACCACAACGCCAATCCACGAAAACGCCTTGCCAGGCTCTGCCGGCAAGGCGTTTTTATTGGTGAAGCGGATGCCAGGGTAAAGCGGCTGCTCTCAGTTCTTGCCGGCGTCGGGCGTGCGCAGCAGCAATGGCGCCACACTGTCGTCGCCTCTGGTCAACACCTCATCGATGATCTCGTGAAGACTCCGAGCCTCGATGCGAGGTGCCGGCGCCGCGATCTTCAAAGGCTCCAGGGGGCCGAGAAAGCGCGGCTCACGCTGCCACAGGTAGAGATCGCCCAGGGTCGCCACCCGGGCCACCCACTCCCGCAGGATCAGCCAGCGAGAACGCTCCCTCTCCGGCGCCGGGCAGCCCTCGACCTCGAGCCCCAGGGCATCAGCGATGAACAACGCCCGCGGCAGGTGCCAGTCCTGAGTGATCAATAGCGCGCGCTCCACCTCGAACACGTCGCGGGCCCTGGCCAGGGTATCGAAGGTGCTGAAGCCGGCGTAGTCCAGCGTCATGTCGACCTCGCGCACGCCACGCTCCTTGAGGTCGCGCCACATGGTCACCGGCTCGTTGTAGTAGCGGGTGGCATTGTCACCGGACACCAGCAGGTGGCGCAGACGTCCCTCGTTCATCAATCGGGCGGCGGCGATCATGCGCCCTTCGAAGTGGGGATTGCGGGTACCGCTGCGGGTCCAGTGGGAGGTGCCGAAGACGATGCCGACCTGATGGGAGCGGCATTCGACGAGGCGAGGAGCGATGCGATCGCGGGTGGTGGCCACCACCCAGGCGTTGGCCGCGACGAAGGCCAGGGCGAGCAGCAGGACCAGGCTACCGAGACACAGCAGCAGGCGACGAAACATCGTGAACAACGGCTCGCGCATGACGATTCCAATTGACAGCGGAGGTCAGGACCCGCTGCGCGGGCCAGAGAGGGCCGGGTCAGAACATGCCAAGTTCCAGCTTGGCCTCGTCGCTCATCATCTCACGACTCCAGGGGGGATCGAAGACGATCTCGGTATGCACCTTGGAAATCTGCGGTGCTCCCAGAATCTTGTTGCGCGCATCCGCCGCGATCACATCGCCCATGCCACAGCCGGGGGCGGTCAGGGTCATGCGAATGGTGACGATGCGCTCACCACTGATCAGGCGTTCGATACGACAACCGTAGACCAGCCCCAGATCGACGATATTGACCGGGATCTCAGGGTCGAAACAGGTCCTGAGCTGGTCCCAGACAAACGCCTCGATCGCCGCGTCGTCGGCCTCGGGATCCAGTGTCGGGCGTGGCATCGGCTCGAGGCCCACCGCGTCCAGGTTTGACCCCTCGATCAGGTACAGACGCCCCTCGTAGGCAACACTCAGGGTGCTGCCCTTGGCCTGCATCACCGAGACGATGCTGTCCTCGTCAAGCGTCACCGTCTTGCCGAAGGGAATGGAGATGACCTCCACGTCCCGCTGCAACGGCAGTTGCTGGCCCTTGCTCAGTTGAGCAATCTGATCGTGTTCGCTCATGCAATTCCTTAGGCGGGTACGCCGAATGACTCCCTTGCCAACCAGGGCTCGAGGCGGCACGCGCCGCCCCGAGCCGCCCTGCTGCTTCAGCGCAGCATGCTGATCACCCGCTGGAGGCTCTCGACCAGCACGTCGACTTCCTCCGGGGTGTTGTAGGCCGCAAAGGAAGCGCGACAGGTGGCATCGACGCCGAACTGGGCCAGCAGCGGCTGGGCGCAGTGGTGGCCGGTACGAATCGCCACGCCGAGCTGGTCGATCAGCAGACCGATATCCTGGCTATGCACGCCGTCGACCACGAAGGACAAGACGCCTGCCTTGTCCGGCGCGGTGCCCAGCACGCGAAGGCCATCCACCGCCGCCACGCTTTCGGTGGCGTGCTCGAGCAGGCGATGCTCCCAGGCGCTGATGTGCTCAAGGCCGATCGAATTGACCCATTCGATGGCACGGCCCAGGGCGATCACTTCGGCGATGGCCGGCGTGCCCGCCTCGAACTTGTGGGGAATGGCGGCAAAGGTGGTCGGCGTCTCGAAGGACACCGTGGCGATCATCTCGCCGCCACCCTGCCAGGGCGGCATGGCCTCGAGCAGCGCCTCGCGGCCGTAGAGCACGCCGGCGCCGGTGGGACCATAGACCTTGTGCCCCGAAAATGCGTAGAAGTCGGCACCGATGGCCTGAACATCGATCGGCTCATGGGGTGCCGCCTGGGCGCCATCCACCAGAATCAGCGCATCGTGCTGATGGGCGACCCGGGCCATCTCGGCCACCGGGTTGATGGTACCGAGGGCGTTGGAGACGTGATTGACCGCCACCAGCCGGGTGCGCTCGCCGATCAGGTCACGGTAGGCGTCCTGATCCAGCGCGCCACGCTCGTCCACCGGGATCACCTTGATGGTGAAGCCGCGCTCGGCCGCCAGCAGCTGCCAGGGCACGATATTGGAGTGATGTTCGAGCTGGGAGATCAGCACCTCGTCACCGGGACCGAGGTTGGCGCGCCCCCAGCTCTGGGCCACCAGGTTGATCGCCTCGGTGGTGCCACGGGTGAACACGATCTCGCGGGTGCTCGCGGCGTTCACAAAGGCACGCACGGTCTCCCGGGTGCCCTCGAAGGCCGCCGTGGCCTCGTCGGCCAGGGTGTGAAGGCCACGATGGATATTGGCGTTCATCTGGCTGTAGTAGTGATCGAACACCTCGATCACCTGACGTGGCGTCTGGCTGGTGGCGGCGTTGTCCAGATAGACCAGGGGCTTGCCGTGGACCTCCCGATCGAGGATCGGGAAGTCCTTGCGCACCCTCGCCACATCGAGCAGCAGATCGCTGAAGTGGGTCATGCTCAGTCCTCGTTGAGGGCCACGGCGGCTTCCACCAGACCGGCCAGGTGGAAGCGCTCGGGCAGCTTGCCGGCCACGGTCAGCTCGACCCGCTCGGACACCGCGTCCAGATTCACCTGGTCCATCACCTCACCGGCGAAGGCCAGGGTCAGCAGTCCACGTGCAGTGGCCTCATCCAGCCCGCGGGTACGCAGGGCAAACACCGCTTCCTCGTCGAGCTGACCGGTGGTGGCGCCGTGGGAACACTTGACGTCGTCGGCGTAGATCTCGAGCTCGGGCTTGGTGTCGATCTGGGCACGATCGGAGAGCAGCAGGTTGGCGTTGCTCTGGTCGGCCTCGATCTTCTGGCTGTCGCGCTTGACGATCACCTTGCCGTTGAACACGCCGTGGGCGCGGTCATCGAGGATGCCCTTGTAGTTCTCGTGGGAGAAGGTGTGGGGCGCGTTGTGGTTGGCCAGGGTGTGGTTGTCCACGTGCTGGCGATTCTGGCCGTAGAACAGACCATTGAAGGTCACCTCGGCGCCCTGGCCATTGAGGTCGCTGACCAGGTCGTTGCGCACCAGTCCACCACCGAGGGTGATGTTGAAGGAGGTGAACTGAGCGTCGCGGCACTGCTCCACGTGGATACTGGCCACGTGCAGGTCCTGCTCGGGCGACTCCACCAGCTTGTAGTGGGTCAGGTTGGCGCCACGATCGAGCATCACCTCTTCCACCAGGTTGGTGAAGTTGGCGGCGCCCTCTTCACCCACATGGTGTTCGATCACGGTGGCCTGGCTGCGTCCGCCCGCCTCGATCAGGATACGCGGGTGGCTCATCACCGGCGCCTCGTTGGCCCGGGACAGGAACTGCAGCACGATGGGCTTGTCGACCACGGTGCCGGGCGCCAGGCGCACCAGCGCGCCCTCCTCGAAGAAGGCGGTGTTGAGCGCCGAGAAGGCCGAGAATTCGACCCCGGTCAGGCGCCCCAGCGGGCCGCCGACGGCCTCGTGGTTCTCTTCCAGGGCCTGAGACAGCGGCTGCACCTGCACGCCACCCGGCAGCTCGGACAGGTCCGACAGGGCGCTGGAAAAGACGCCGTCGACGAAGGTCAGACGGTGGGCGTCCAGCGGCAGCGTCAGGGCAGCGGCGCTGGCCTGGGAAAACTCGGCAGAGCCTGTGAGCTGGAAGTCGGTGCGACTGATGGCGCGCACGTCGGTGTACTTCCACTCTTCGACGCGGCGATCGGGAAAGCCCATCGCCTCGAAGCGGGCCGCACCGGCCTGGCGCCGTGCGGCGATCCAGGTGGGTTCGCCGCGGCGCGCCTCGCTGCGCTCGTTCAGACGATCGAGAAAGCGTTGCACATCACTCATGCAGCGGGCTCCTCTACGACCCAGTCGTAGCCACGGGATTCGAGTTCATGGGCAAGCTCTGCGCCGCCGCTCTTGACGATCCGGCCGTTCACCAGCACGTGGACGTGGTCGGGCACGATGTAGTCGAGCAGGCGCTGGTAGTGGGTCACCAGCAGGATGCCGCGATCTTCGCTGCGCAGCGAGTTGACCCCATCGGCCACCACCTTCATGGCGTCGATGTCGAGGCCGGAGTCGATCTCGTCGAGCATCGCGAGCTTGGGCTGCAGCACCAGCATCTGCAGGATCTCGTTACGCTTCTTCTCGCCGCCGGAGAAGCCTTCATTGACGGCACGCTGCAGGAAGCTGTTGTCCATCTTCATGAAGGACACCTTTTCCTTGATCAGCTTCATGAACTCGGGTGCCGGAATCTCGCCCTCGCCGCGCGCCTCGCGCTGGGCGTTGAGCGCCGCCTTGAGCAGGTAGATGTTCTTGACCCCCGGGATTTCCACCGGGTACTGAAAGCCCAGCAGCAGACCGGCCTGGGCGCGCTCTTCGATCTCCATCTCGAGGACATCCTTGCCCTCGAAGGTGATCGAGCCCGCGGTCACCTCGTAGCCGTCCTTGCCCGCGATGACGGCGGACAGGGTCGACTTGCCGGCGCCATTGGGACCCATGATGGCGTGCACTTCACCAGGCTGGATGGACAGGGTCAGACCCTTGAGGATTTCAGAGCCCTCGACGGTGACGTGGAGATCCTTGACTTCGAGCATGTAGACACCTTTGCGATGCCCGCCGCGCCGGGCGGCGGGAGAAAAACGAATAAGGGTGGTATATAGCGCCGGGGGTCAGCCCACCGCGCCTTCGAGCGTCACGTTGAGCAGCGCCTCTGCCTCGACCGCAAACTCCATCGGCAGCTCCTGGAAGACGTCCTTGCAGAAGCCGTTGACGATCATGTTGACCGCGTCTTCCTCGGAGATACCGCGGCTCTGGCAGTAGAACAGCTGGTCCTCGCCGATCTTGGAGGTGGTCGCCTCGTGCTCCACCGTGGCCGTCGAGTTGCCGATCTCCTGGTACGGGAAGGTGTGGGCACCGCAGGTATCGCCGATCAGCAGCGAATCACACTGGGTAAAGTTGCGCGCACCCTTGGCCCGCGGGCCGACCTTGACCAGACCACGATAGGACTGGTTGGAACGCCCGGCGGAGATACCCTTGGAGACGATGGTGGACTTGGAGCCCTCGCCCAGGTGGATCATCTTGGTGCCGGTATCGGCCTGCTGGCGACCGTTGGTCACCGCCACCGAGTAGAACTCGCCGATGGAGTCCTTGCCACGCAGGATGCAGGACGGGTACTTCCAGGTGATGGCAGAGCCGGTCTCGACCTGGGTCCAGCTGATGTGGGAACGGTCGCCACGGCAGTCGCCACGCTTGGTGACGAAGTTGTAGATGCCGCCCTTGCCGTCCTCGTCACCCGGATACCAGTTCTGCACCGTGGAGTACTTGATGCTGGCGTCTTCCAGCGCCACCAGTTCCACCACCGCGGCGTGCAGCTGGTTCTCGTCACGCATCGGTGCGGTGCAGCCTTCCAGGTAGGACACCTGGGCCTTCTTCTCGCACACGATCAGGGTGCGCTCGAACTGGCCGGTGTTGGCGGCGTTGATGCGGAAGTAGGTGGACAGCTCCATCGGGCAGGTCACGCCTTCCGGCACGAACACAAACGAGCCGTCGGTGAACACCGCCGAGTTGAGCGCGGCAAAGTAGTTGTCGCTGGTCGGCACCACGGTACCCAGGTACTGCTTGACCAGCTCCGGATAGTCGCGGATCGCCTCGGAGATGGAGCAGAAGATCACGCCGGCCTCGGCCAGCTTGTCCTTGAAGGTGGTGGTCACCGACACCGAGTCGAACACCGCGTCCACGGCGACGCCAGCCAGGGCCGCACGCTCATGCAGCGGGATGCCCAGCTTCTCGTAGGTTTCGAGCAGCTTGGGGTCCACCTCGTCGAGGCTCTGGGGCTTGTCTTCCTCACGCTTGGGCGCGCTGAAATACGAGATCGCCTGGTAGTCGATGGGCGGATAGTCCAGATGGGCCCAGGACGGCGCGGTCATCTTCAGCCACTGACGGTAGGCGTCAAGGCGCCAATCGAGCATCCACTGCGGCTCACCCTTCTTCTTGGAGATGAAAGCGATGGTGTCTTCATCCAGCCCCGGCGGGATCGTGTCGCTCTCGATGTCGGTCACGAATCCTTCTTTATATTCGCGACGGACGAGCTGTTCCATTTCCTGACTTGCCATGATGTGTCCCCTCCCGGACGGTTCGGTCGGCGGGCGTTACCCGCCCAGGGTAATGAAGTCGATGTCGATGAGGCGCTGGTCAGGCTTCCGCCGCCAGGCTGATGCTCTGGATCGGCAGGCGAATCGGCAGCTTCAGCGGCGCGCTGTCGGCCAGGTGCGCCAGGGTGATGCTGTCGAGCAGTTCGCGGATCGCCAGCGACACTCGCTGCCAGTTGTCGGCCACCCCGCAGGTGGAGGCCAGGTCGCATTCGCCATCGGCGTGGCTGCATTCGGTCACCGCCACCGGCCCTTCGATGGCCGCGATGATGTCGCTGGCGGTGATCTCCGAGGCAGGACGCGCCAGGTAGTAGCCACCCTGGGCGCCGCGCCGGGACACCAGCAGTCCCGCGCGCACCAGCATCTTCAGCGTCTTGCTCACCGTGGGGTGAGGCAACTGCACCGCTTCGGCGAGCTCTCCGGCGGCGTGCGGCTGCTGGGGGTGACGTGCGATCTGTGCCATCACCACCGCCGCATAGTCCGTCAACCGGGAAAGCTTCAGCATGCCCATCTCCTCGGGGAGTTCCCCTCGTCGGTGCAGGGCTCAGCCCCTGCTTCGATTGGGGACCATTTTAGTCCTGTATAACCTCCATGTGAAGAGCGGCACACATCTATCACGTCGATAGTCCTCACGTTCTCGGCACGATCGCCGCCGATAGACACAATAAAACCAATCATTCTCATTTACTTTAACTATGCGTCCGGGTTGACAGCCTCACCCCCAAGCATCAGATCCATCAATTCCCGTCATTGCAGATCGTCATTCATGATCAAACCAAATAGATACTTCATTCTGCTAAGCTTGTGCCGTATCAACGGCCAGTGAACGCAACGCCTCGCCTCTTGTCAGGCCGAGCCGATGACGTGTGTCCTGGCCCAGGGCCGTTCACAGGCCCGACTCACCCCGCCGCGAGGCCTCGACAGGAGCTATTGCCTTGGAACTGATTCAGTACGCCCTGGACAACGCCGACCTGCTGTTGTCCCGGACCCTCGAGCACATCTCGCTGGTGGGCGTTGCCGTCGGCATCGCCACCCT
Source organism: Halomonas sp. EF61 (assembly GCF_040147045.1). Lineage (NCBI taxonomy): Bacteria > Pseudomonadati > Pseudomonadota > Gammaproteobacteria > Oceanospirillales > Halomonadaceae > Halomonas > Halomonas sp. EF61. The sequence continues at coordinate 221,269 of NZ_JAMSHM010000004.1, forward strand.
CACCGGGGTGCCCATCGGCATCGCCATCACCCGCAACGAGCGCGTCGCCCAGGCGGTGCTCTACGCCGCGTCGATCATCGTCACCGTGCCCTCCATCGCGCTGTTCGGGATCATGATTCCGGTGCTGTCGCTGATCGGTCAGGGCATCGGCTACCTGCCGGCGGTGATCGCGGTGCTGCTGTACTCCCAATTACCGATCATTCGTAACACCTACACCGCCATCAACAACGTCGACCCGGCCCTGCGCGAGGCTGCCCGTGGCATCGGCATGAGCCACCGCCAGCGCCTGCGGATGGTCGAGATCCCGCTGGCGGTGCCGGTGATCATGGCCGGGGTGCGCACCGCCGTGGTGCTCAATATCGGCGTCATGGCGATCGCCGCCTATATCGGCGCTGGCGGTCTCGGCACCTTTATCAGCCGTGGTATCTCCCAGTCCGACCCGCGCCAGCTGATCGTCGGCGCGGTGGCGGTCAGCCTGCTGGCGATCATCGTCGACTACGGCCTGCTGGCGGTGCAGAAGCGCTTCACGCCCAAGGGCATGGAAGGCGCCGCCAACGCCGCCTGATCATTTGTGTTCCGGCAACGTCGCGGAAATGCCGCTGCGGCGGCTGGCGTCCTGTACGCCACACCGTCCGAGCGCAGCCGGAACGTCGACACGACAACAGGTGAGCCGCCGCCTCGACAGCGGCACCGTCGACGCCCATCGACGACCCGGAGCTCGCCGACGCCGACTTGCATACAAGGATTTGCTCATGATTCGTCTGGAAAACCTGACCAAGGTCTTCGATACGCCCAAGGGCGCGGTCGTCGCCGCCGACCACATCAACATGGAGGTCCCCAGCGGCGAGATCTGCATCCTGCTCGGCCCCTCCGGCTGCGGCAAGACCACCACCCTCAAGATGATCAACCGGATCGTGAAGCCCTCCTCCGGCAAGGTGTTCATCAATGGCGATGACACCACCGGCATGGACACCCAGGACCTGCGCCGCAACATCGGCTACGTCATCCAGCAGATCGGCCTGTTCCCCAACATGACCATCGAGGAGAACATCGCGGTGGTGCCCAAGCTGCTGGGCTGGGACAAGGCGCGCTACAAGGAGCGTGCCCGCGAGCTGATGCACATGATCGCGCTGGAACCCGACGCCTTTCTCAAGCGCTATCCGTCCGAGCTATCCGGTGGTCAACAGCAACGCATCGGTGTGGCCCGGGCACTGGCCGCCGATCCCCCCGTGATGCTGATGGACGAGCCCTTCGGCGCCATCGACCCGATCAACCGGGCGGTGATCCAGGATGAATTCCTGAAGATGCAGCAGGACCTGAAGAAGACCATCATGTTCGTCAGCCACGATATCGACGAGGCGATCAAGATGGGGGATCGGGTCGCGGTGTTCCGCGAGGGCAAGCTGGTGCAGTACTCGTCCCCCGACGACCTGCTGGCGGCGCCGAAGAATGCCTTCGTCGAATCCTTCCTGGGCGAGGACCGCGCGCTCAAGCGGCTGAATCTGGTCAAGGTCGCCGAAGTGGTCAGCGATGAGATCGGTACCGTCAAGCCGGAGGACACCCTGACCACGGCGCTCGCACGCATCGACGACTTCGGCTACCAGAATTCGATCCTGATGATCAACGACAAGCGACAGCCGGTGGGCCTGATCAGCCGCTCCCTGGCCCGCACCACCAAGGGCTACTGCCGCGACCACTTCCAGAACGTGCCGGCCACGGTGAGTCTCGACGACGACCTGCGCAAGGTGGCCTCGCTGATGTTCGCCCAGGACATCACCTGGCTGCCCTGCGTCGACGAGGAGGGCCGCGTCTGCGGGCAGATCACCCAGCGCGCCATGACCCACCACCTGGGCGCCCGCTTCCGTACCAAGCAGCGCGAGACGTCCGCCGTGGCCGCCGAGCCCAAGGAGTGAGCCGATGCTGATTCGAAGCCTGAAAAGCGCCGGACTCGTCCTTGCCCTGATTGTCATCTTCCTGCTCGGGGTATGGGCCCAGGCCAGCGGCGCCATCGATGACTTCCTGTGGTACCTGCCCGACGTCCAGTATCTGGTGGTCCAGCACCTGTGGCTGACCTTGCTGTCGGGCAGCCTGGCGATCCTGGTCGCGATCCCGCTGGGGGTGTGGCTGTCGCGCCCGAGCATGGCCAAGGCCGCGGAATCGATGATGCAGGTGCTCAACGTCGGCACCACCATCCCCACCCTGGCGGTGCTGGCGCTGTCCATGAGCTTTCTCGGCATCGGTACCGTGCCGGCGGTGTTTGGCCTGTTCGTGGCCACCCTGCTGCCCATCGCGCGCAACACCTACGCCGGACTCAAGGGCGTCTCGCCGGCGCTCAAGGAGGCCGCTGCCGGGATCGGCATGTCACCGACCCAGCGCCTTTTCAAGGTGGAACTGCCCAATGCCCTCTACGTCATCTTCGCCGGTATCCGTACCGCCCTGACCATCAACGTCGGCACGGTGCCCCTGGCCTTTTTGATCGGCGCAGGCGGACTGGGTGAGCTGATTTTCACCGGCATCGATCTCTACGATCCGATCATGATGCTGTCCGGGGCCATCCCCACCGCCCTGCTGGCGATCCTGGTGGACGCCCTGGTGGCCGGCGTGGCCTTCATCGTGGTGCCGCGCGGCGTCAATCCGGCGCGAGCCTGAACACCTCGGCTTTCCAACAACGACACCCTGCAAGGAGATATTCGCATGAAGACCCTGATGACCACCCTGACCGGCCTGGCCCTGTTTACCGCTACGGCTACCGCCACGACGACCGCCAGTGCCGACGAGATAGTGATCGGTGGCAAGAACTTCACCGAGCAGCAGCTGCTGGCCAGCATGACCACCCAGTATCTGGACGGCCTCGGCTACGACGTCGACACCCGCGCCGGCATGGGCTCGGCGGTGCTGCGCCAGGCTCAGGAAAACGGCCAGATCGACCTCTACTGGGAGTACACCGGCACCTCGCTGATCAACTACAACGACGTCACCGAATCGCTGTCCGCCGACGAGACCTACCAGCGCGTCAAGGAACTGGACGGCGAGAAGGGCCTGGTGTGGCTCGAGCCTTCCGCCGCCAACAACACCTACGCGCTTGCCATGCGCGCCGAGAGCGTGGAGGAAACGGGCATCAGTACGCTGTCCGACCTGGCGTCCGCGGTGAATGACGGTGAAGAGCTTGCCTTTGCCATGAACGCCGAGTTCTACGCCCGCGAAGACGGCTGGCGTCCGCTGCAGCGCGCCTACGACTTCCGCGTCGAGCGTGGCGCCGTCAAGCGCATGGACTCCGGCCTGGTCTATCAGGCGCTGCGCGACGGCCAGGTCGATATCGGCCTGGTGTTTGCCACCGACGGTCGTGTGCCGGCCTTCGACTTCCAGATCCTCGAAGACGACCAGGGCTTCTTCCCGGCCTACGCCCTGACCCCGGTGGTCCGCCAGGACACCCTGGACGCCAACCCGGAGCTCGCAGAGCAGATGAACGCGCTGTCGGCGCTGCTCGATGACGACACCATGGCGAGCCTCAACGCCCGAGTGGACGTCGAGCGCGAGACCATCGAGGACGTCGCCGAGTCCTTCCTCGAGGACAACGACCTGCTGTGACCCTTCAAGGCCCCCGTTCGGGGGCCTTTTTCTTAGGCGCTGTCCGAAAAGTCGACGAGCGAAGGTTAGACAAGGCAAAAATCGGTGAGACAGCGCAGTTTACGGGGTGTAAATGAGCATGTTGATCCGATTTTTAACGCCGTATTACCGAGCGCAGGCACTTTTCAGACAAGCCCTAGCTCGCCAGCGTGCGGCAACCGGGCACTCAACCAGCAACAACCGGTCGCCCCGCCTCCTCCCTTGCTGCTCCCCTTGTTCGACAAAGGACCTCCCCATGAGCACTTCCCGGGACGTCATCCACTGGATCCTCACGTCTCCCCTCGACCGCCTCGATGACGCTCAGTACCGCCACGCCAAGCGCTGCCTGGTCGACCTGATCGGCGTCGCCGCCGGCGCCACCGACACTGCCCTGGCCGAGCACGCACGGAGCTACGTCAGGGTGCAGCACGCGGGGGATCGCCCCTTGCTGTTTACATCGTCAACGGCGTCGGCTACCGGCGTTGCCCTGCACGGTGCCTGGCTGATAGATGCACTCGACGCCCACGACGGTCAGGTGCTGACCAAGGGCCACGCCGGCGTTGCCATCCTGCCGGGACTGCTGGCGCTGCCCGAGATCGACAAGGTCAGCGGCAGGGATTTTCTCGGCCTGCTGGCGATGGGCTACGAGATCGCCACCCGGGCCGGCATCGCGCTGCACGCCTCGAGCCCCGACTACCACACCTCGGGGGCGTGGAATGCCCTCGGTGTGGCAGCGGTGACCGCGCGCCTCAAGGGCCTCGACCCGGCCCAGCTGGAACACGCCCTCGGCATCGCCGAATTCTATGGCCCGCGCAGCCAGATGATGCGCTGCATCGATCACCCCACCATGCTCAAGGATGGCTCCGGCTGGGGTGCCCAGGCCGGCGTCGCGGCCACGCTGCTGGCCGAGGACGGCTTCACCGGCGCCCCGGCGGTGACCCTGTGCGACGAGCAGCAAGCCGCGGTATGGGGAGATCTGGGACGGCGCGACTACCTGTCGGAACAGTACTTCAAGGCCTATCCGGTATGCCGCTGGGCCCAGCCGGCGGTGGAGGCGGTACTCGCCATACCCGCCGCCGAACGCCAGGTGGAGAACATCGAACGCATCGAGATCACCACCTTCCACGAGGCCAGGCGCCTGCACACCGTCGCCCCGACCACGACCGAACAGGCCCAGTACAGCCTGCCCTGGTCGGTCGCCTGCGCCCTCGATCGAGGCACCATCGACGTCGCCGCCATCAGCCGGGATCTCGGCGACGACGATCTCGTGGCGCTGTCACGGCGGGTGACGATCACCGAATGCGATGACTACAACGCACGCTTTCCGGCCGAGCGCTGGGCCAGCGCTACGCTGCACCTGCGCGATGGCCGCCGTATTCAAAGCCCTGCCATGGAAGCCCGCGGCAATCCTCACAATCCGCTGAGCGATGACGAGATCGCGGCCAAGTTTCAGGCCCTGGCGAGCCCGGTGCTGGGCGCACGCGCCAATGAGATCGAGGAGGTCGTCGGCACCCTGGAAACACGCCCCATCGGCGATCTGCTGAGGTTGCTGGGACAACCTTGAACGCGCGAGCTTGAACGCGCGAGCCCAGGGCGTCGAACAAGACGGGAGGTGGCTAGGGTGACAAAGGTGCCATGGGTGACAAAGGTGGCAAAGGTGACAAGCGCCGTGAAAGCGCCAAGGATAGGCAGATGAGACCGCTACCCGAGGATTCGACATGCCTTTCGCCCCCTCCGACGTCATCTTGATCACCGGCGGCTCCCGCGGCATCGGCCGCGCCACCGCCCTGGCCTGCGCCCGTGCCGGTGCGCGAGTCGCCTTCAGCTACCGCAGCGATGACGCTGCCGCCCGGGACACCCTGGCAGCCTGTCAGGCGCTGACCGGCGAAGACGGCGCCATTGCCCTTCAGGCCGACGTGGTCGAGGAGGCCCAGGTGATGGCGCTGTTTGCCAGCACGCGACAACGTCTGGGCCCGATCACCGGGGTGGTCAACAACGCCGGCATCGTGGCGCCCTCCATGGCACTGACGGATATGTCAGTGGAGCGCCTGCGTCAGGTGGTCGACACCAATGTGCTCGGCGCCCTGCTGGTCGCCCGGGAAGCCGCGCGCGCCCTGATCGACCATGGCGCCCTGGTCAACGTCAGCTCCATGGCCTCTCGCCTGGGCTCACCCAACGAGTACGTCGACTACGCCGCCAGCAAGGGCGCACTGGATACGCTGACCATCGGCTTGAGCAAGGAACTGGGCCCCCGTGGCATTCGCGTCAATGCCGTACGTCCAGGGCTGATCGAGACCGATATCCATGCCCGGGCAGGTCGACCGGAGCGGCTGGCTGAACTCGGGCCCGGCTGTCCGCTGGGGCGTGCCGGTCGTCCGGAAGAGGTCGCCGAGGCCATCGTCTGGCTGCTGTCCGACGCGGCCTCCTATGTCACGGGGTCCTTTATCGACCCCGCCGGAGGTCGTTAGGGCTCGTCTGACAAGCGCCTGGTTTCGTCGGCTCGTGACCCAGGTCGCCTCGCCGTCTGTCTTTTTGACGTATAGAAGATGTTGCTGTCAGGCATTTTTTCGGCCCCGGGCGGTCCGGGGCCTCAAACGGAGCCCCTTCTATGGACACTCGCTTCTATCTCCTTATCGTCGCGGTCCTCGTCGGGCTGGTGGTCTTCCACTGGATCGGCTTTCGCCTGCTCAAACGCAAGCTGCAGCCTCCCCAGGAAAGCGACGCCATCCGCGACGCAACGCCCGGGCGCAGCAGAGACAACAGCGACAGCAGTGAGGAACGTTGATCCGCCGGGCAAATTGCGGCACCTTGTGGCGCCCTGCCCCCACCCTCAGGAATTCCAGCAATGCAGCATCAGGCCAAGCAGCATCAGGACCAGCTACAGGTCGCCTGCGCCCAGATCAACGCGCGCCTTGGTGACGTCGAGGCCAATCTCGCCCATCACCTCGACGTGATTCATGACGCCCGCCGTCGTGGCGTGGAATTGCTGGTCTTTCCGGAGCTCTCATTGACCGGTTACGGCCTGGGCCCGCGGGTGCTGGAGGTGGCCATGCCATCGGAAGACCCGCGGCTGATCCAGCTGGCCAAGGCGGCCGCCGGCATGCAGGTCATCGTCGGCTTCGTCGAGGAAGCGAGCCCCGGCGAGATCTACAACGCCCTGGCGATCCTCCAGGACGGCCGCATCGCGGCGGTCCACCGCAAGCTCAACCTGCCCACCTACGGCGGACTCGAGGAAGGCAAGTGGTTCAGCCATGGCGCCAGGCTGACCGAGGTGGCGGTGCGCCCCGGCTGGAGCACCACCTCGATGATCTGCGCCGACCTGTGGAATCCGGCGCTGGTGCATGCCGCCCTGCTGGCACGGCCGACGGTACTGTGTGCACCGATCAATTCGGCCTCCGGCATCGTCTCCGAGGACTTTTCCAACGAGGAAAACTGGGCGCTCAACGTGCGCTTTTACGCCATGACCTATGGCACGCCGGTGTTGATGGCCAACCGCTATGGACCTGAAGGCGACAGCCACTTCTGGGGTGGGTCGCGCATCCTCGGCCCACGCGGCGAGAGCCTGGCCGAGGCCGAGGATCGCGAGACCCTGATCTGCGCCGAACTGTCACGCACCGCCATCGCCAGGGCACGCTTCGAACTGCCGACCCTGCGTGACGCCGACAGCCCCCTGATTCGCGAACTGATGAGCGGCTATCGCTGATACAGCGCCGGTTCGCGTAGCGCTTTCGACAACGGTATCGACAGCGCTTTCGACAACGGTATCGAGACGCCCGGCGCCGAGAATTCTCAAGGTAAAAATGCTAGGATAACGCTTCCAACTTGCAGACACTTTTCGGCGCCACCTATGACAACATCGTCTCGATCCAGCGGCCTTTCCTCTCCTTCTTGCCTGCTCGTCATGGGCGTGTCCGGTTCGGGAAAATCGTACATCGGCAAACTGCTGGCCGAACGAATCGACGCGCGGTTTATCGATGGTGACGACCACCACAGCCCCGATAACATCGCCAAGATGTCCCGCGGAGAACCGCTCACCGACGAGGATCGTCAGGGTTGGCTTGCCACCCTGGCAGGGCTCTACCGGAAGCACCACGAGCAGGGGCAATCGCTTGTCATCGGCTGCTCGGCGCTCAAGCGCCAGTATCGGGACCTGCTGCGCGAAGGAGCACCCGCGCTGGAGATTCTCTACCTCCATGGCAGCCACGAGGTCCTGCTGGAGCGGCTGAACAGCCGTGGACAGCACTTCTTCGCCGGCGAGCACATGCTCAGGAGTCAGCTCGCCACCCTGGAAATGCCAGGCGATGACGAGGCCATCCGTTGCGATATCCAGATGACCCCCGATGCCATCATCGATGACTTCCTGGCACAGCTTGCGAGCCGTCGGTAGTCCTGGATGCCAGCGCTGAACGACCTGTCGCAGTGAGACCCCACCTGACCTCGGCGCCGCCCTTTCCTGACAGGCTACTGTCAGCTTTTTTATCGGTGATAGCGCGAAGGCAAAGTTTCTCGCCCATGCAGCAGTAATGAAGTCCGTAGAATTGTCACCAAGTCGTCATGTTGCAACTCTGGTCGACCACCAGCACCGACGGCGAACAGCATTGACCGCATCCCGGCAAATCGCGGCAACAACCGGCCGTCGACAACGGAACGTCGACATCAGCGCGTCGCTGGTCAGCACGTAACTCGTCAGCACGTTATCGGACGATACGTTACTGATTAGTCAGTACAGTTGGCCAGCGCGTCGATATCAGCAGACAGGAGGCTCCCATGACAGATCCAATGGTAGGCAAGACGTTTGAATTCAACTGTGACGGCACCACCTGGGGCGTCGTCTTCGAGAATGCCACCCGCATGCGTCATCGCCTGGGCGGCAATTCACCGTCCCAGAAAGCTCAGGACATCAGCTCCGCCTACCTGGCGACCCCGGTCGATGAGCACCGGATCTTCGTCTACGGACTCGAGGAGCAACAGCTGGCGCTGCGCTACGTGCTGGATTTCAACGACATGACCTTTGTCGGTCATGGTGCCTTTGACGGTCTGTCCTCCACCGCCAGTGGCGAGTTCCGCCCGTCCTGAATCCTGGCGGCCGCGCCTTGTATGGTCACGCCGTACCTGGCAATCGCCTGGCACCTAAAACCTGGCACCTGAAACAATCTAGATAGGCATCAAGCCCCAGCGGACATCAAGGACCGTCCCGAAACTGCATCGGTCACCGGTCCTTGATGCCTGTGATGGCCCATTTGGGCCACCTCCCAGGCTTCGGCCTAGACTCCCCACCGCTGGCGTGCAGATATCATCGCTGATGACAAGACGCCGATGATCAAGACACTGGTGATCAGGCCTTGGTGACTAGGCTTGGGTGACTAGGCTTGGGTAATTCAGCCCTAGTGACCTGGCCCAGACAATCAGCCCGCGCGATGGCGTTCAGCCAAGGCAACCAGCCCGGCCAGGGTGGCGTTGTCGCTGTCGACTTCCTCGACGCGAATGCCCTGGCGCTCCAGCGCCTGGCGGTAGAGCGGATTGAGACTGGACGAGCCGACCAGTACCACCGCGCCCTGGTGGTTCAGCAGATGCTCGCGCTGGGCCAGCACCTCGGCGCCGATCAGCACCCCGGACAGAAAACTGCCCACCTGGTGGGCGCCAAGCCCTGCGTACAGGTGGCGGCTTCGGCCTTCGAACAGGGCGTGCATCAAGCCCGCCGGATGGTCCGCCGCCGCCAGCCCCTGGGCAAAGCCATCGGCGTCGTGGGCGTCGCTGCCCCTGGCCGGCTCTCCCGGCAGGGTATGAAACCGCACCGCATGATAGAGCTCGCCGGTCATCACCGTGGAGAAGTCGATCAGCCGCTCTCCTTCCAGACGGGCCCACTTGCTGTGGGTGCCCGGCAGACAGCAGACCCCGGCGGACAAGCCCAGCAGCGCCAGTGCACCGAAGGCCTGGATCTCCTCGCCGCGCATCACGTCGACGTGATCCTCGCGCACCACCTTGAGGCCAGGCACGATCCAGGCGTTGTCCAGCCCCGGCGCCGCTACGACATTGTCGGCCAGGTCGGTGGCCGAACGCGGCACCTCGAGCTGCGGTGCTTCGCTCCAGCCCCGCGCCGAGCCGACCATGCCCGACAGGTAGACCGGCACTTCACCGCCCTTTCGCCAGGCCCCGACCTGGGCCTCGCAGTAATGCGGGAATTCTTCCGTGCTCAACGACTTGAGCCCGGCATCCGAGCGCACGCTATCGAGACACTCGCCGCTGTCGCGGTCCACCAGAAAGGCCCGAAAGTTGCTGGTTCCCCAGTCAATGGCGATCAGCCGCCGGCTCATGCGCCACCCCCTTGCTGGCCTGCCTGGTCAGCCGCCAGACGCTGCCATTCGGCCACCAGCTCGCGTGCGACCTCCCCCACCTCGGCGGCGCTGCGTCCGGGCTTGTAGAGGTTGCTGCCGAAACCGAAGCCGGCGATGCCGACGGCATGCCACTCGGCCATGTTGGAGCGATCGATACCGCCCACCGCCAGCACCGGCAGTCCCTTGGGCAGGATCGCACTGATGTCCTTGAAGTAGCCGGTGCCCAGGCGTGCCGCCGGGAACAGCTTGAGTGCCATCGCCCCTGCCCGCACCGCGGCCAAGGCTTCGGTCGGGGTCATGCAGCCGATCATCGGCGCAAGCCCACGCTCGGCGCCCAACGCCACCAGCTCGGCCTCGGTGTTGGGGGTGATCATCAGCGGCGCCCCGAGCTCGGCAAGCCGAGCGGTATCGTCTTCGTCGAGCACCGTGCCGGCACCGATCAAGACGTCATCGGGACAACAGGCCACGGCGCGCTCGATGCTGACCCAGGGCTCGGGCGAGTTGAGCGGAATCTCGATCAGCCGGAAACCGGCCTCGACCAGGGCGTGACAGACCGGCTCGATCTCGTCCGGCGTGATACCACGCAGGATCGCCACCAGCGGCGTCTCGGCCATGGCAGCGTCCAGCACGCGACGTTGAGCGTCGTTCATCGCAAAGTCCTCGAAGTCGAAAAGAAGGAAAACTCAGCCCCATGATAAAGCGAAGGGCGGCTGATGCCGCCCTTCGCCGTCAGGGTTCAGACCTAGTTGACTAGCCACATGGCCATCTCGGGCCACACCAGCAGCGCCGCGAGTACACATAGCTGCAGGGCGATAAAGGGCAGCACCGCGACGAAGATGTCCTTGAGGCTGATCTCCGGTGGCGCCACGCCCTTCAGGTAGAAGGCCGCAGGTCCGAACGGCGGCGACAGGAAGGACACCTGCATGTTCACCGCGAACAGGATGCCGAACCAGATCGGGCTGTAGCCCAGCTGCACGATGATCGGCACGAAGATCGGCAGGGTCAGCATGGCCACCCCGATCCAGTCGAGGAACATGCCGAGCACGATCAGGATCGCCATCATCACCAGGATGATCACGATGGGCGAGACGTCCAGATCCATGATCATGCCGGAGATGAAGCGGTTGCCGCCCATCAGGTTGTAGACCCCGACCAGGGCGGCGGCACCGATGCCGATCCAGATGATCATGCCGCAGGTCACCAGGGTCTGGGACAGGCTCTGGTGCATCATCGAGAACGAGAACTCGCCCCGGGCCAGCACCGCCAGCAGCACGCCGAACACGCCCATGGCCGCCGCCTCGGTGACCGAGGCCACGCCACCGTAGATCGAGCCCAGCACCATGAAGGCGATCAGCGCCGGCACGATGATCGAGCGCAGCGCGGCGCCCTTGGAGGCGAAGCCGGCGTTGCGGTCCTCCTCGCTCATCGGCGGGCCCATGGCGGGGTTGCGCAGGCAGCGCACCAGCACATAACCGATGTAGGACAGCATCAGGATCACCGCCGGGGTGATCGCCGCGGTAAACAGGTCGGCGATGGAGACGCTGGCGATCAGGCCGTAGATGATCAGCACGATGGACGGCGGCATCATGGTACCGAGCGCCCCGCCGGCGCAGACCACGCCGATCGACAGGTGCTTGTCGTAGCCGAGGCGGAGCATCTGCGGCAGCGCCAGGATGCCGAGCAGCACGATCTCGCCGCCGATGATGCCGGACAGCGCGGCCAGGAAGAACGCCACCACCACGGTCTGCACGGCGACGCCCCCGGGCAGTCGCCCGGCGAACACCCGCATGGCGTTGAACAGATCCTTGGCGATGCCCGATCGGTCGAGCAGCGAGGCCATCAGCACGAACATCGGCACCGCCACCAGCGAGTACTCGGTGACGAAGCCGTAGACCCGGCTGGTCACCAGCGGCAGGGCGTTGGGGCCGAACCAGCCGAAGGTAAAGGCCAGCGCCACCAGGCCGGTGATAAAGGCCAGCGGCAGGCCGGTGACCAGCAGCGCGAAGATGGCGCCGACCAGCAGCAGGGTTCCGTCTGCGATGCTCATCAGTCAGCGCCTCCTTCGGGTGCATCGGGGGCGGGCTTGCCCTTGATCGACTGGATCAGGTGAATCAGCGCCTGGACGCACATGATCGCCACCGCGGCGAGGATCATGCCCTTGACCAGGGCGGGGAACGGCGGGTTCCAGGAGGTGCCGGAGCGCTCCAGTTGCCACTCGCCGAGGGGGTTGTGGGAGGCGCCATAGAACATCACCCAGGCGGCGTAGGTCATGCCCAGGCAGAAGCCGAAGGTGACCAGGTCATTGAAGCGGTCGAGCCACAGCCGGAACCTCGGGCCCACGGCGTCGTAGAGCACCTTGACCCGGATATGGCGGTTGGAGGCCAGCGCGGCCGGGCCGCCGAGACAGAAGCTGACCGCCACCAGCATGACCACGGTCTCGTGGACCCAGGAGGTGGGCGCGCCGAAGCCGTAGCGCATGATCACCTCATAGACGCTGATGGCCATGGCGATGAACACCAGCCAGGCGGCGAACTGGGCCACCCGAACCACGCCACGGTCGAACCGACTGCGCACCACATCGGGGGCACGCTCGGGCGTCTTGTCCGTTGACGGATCGGGTGATGGGTCGGGCCCAGGCCCTGCACGTGTCTCGTCACTCATGAGACATCCTCGACATTGATGTATCGCGACGCCCGTGATCTATCGCCCCAACGGGCGCGGACATCGCAAGATGAAAAGGAGGGGGCGGTGCCTCGGCACCGCCCCGGGTTCCACTGGCGTACGCCAGCGAGGCTTACAGCAGGTTGTGGTTCTCGAGGTAGGCCACCACGGACTCGTAGAATTCCTGGGTGATCTCGTTCTTCTCGGCCCAGTTCTCCCACTCCTGCTTGGCGATATTGCGGAACGCCACGCGCTCCTCCTGCGGCAGGTCGATGATCTCGATATCCGGGTTCTGGCGGGCCTCGCGCACGGCTTCCATGTCGCGGGTCTTGAGCTCGGCCACCATCTCGTAGGCCAGGGCGTCGACCGAGGTCTCGAGGATGCCCTTCAGGTCATCGGAGAGGCTGTCCCAGACGTCCTTGTTGAGCGACACCGCCACCATCGGCAGCGAGTGGAAGCCCGGGTACAGCGGGTACGGCGCGAACTCGTGCAGCCCCTGGGCCTGGTTGGTGGCGAACACGGTGTAGTCGGCGGCGTCGATGACGCCCTTCTCGAGGCCGGTATAGACCTCGGAGCCCGGCAGGTTGACCGGAGTCGCGCCGGCGGCCTCGAAGATGTTGTAGACCATGCCCTCGGGTGCACGCAGCTTGAGGCCCTGCATGTCGTCGATGGAGCGCACCGGCTTGGTCGACGGCAGCGACTCGAGGCCGGTGGCGGCGGCGCCGATCAGGTGGACGCCGTAAGGTTCGACCAGCTTGTTGTAGAGCTCTTCGCCACCGGCGTTGTTCATGTAGTCGAGGAAGTCGTAGGGATCGCTCCAGGCGCCTACCAGGTTGCCGATCATGCCGAAGGCCGGGTTCTGGCCGGTGAAGTAGCTCGGGTCGGTCAGGTGGCCCTGAAGAATGCCGGACTGCACGGCCTGCAGGGTCTGGTTGGCCTGGACCACGGCGTTGACCGGCAGGATCTCGATGGAGATGCGGCCGTTGGACATGGTCTCGACGTTGTCGGCCCAGGCCTTCTTCATCTCGAACTGCGGCTCACCCGCGGTCTCGGAGGTCTGGAAGGTCCACTCGTACTCGGCCGCCTGGGCAGAGGACGCCGTTGCCGCGAGGATCGCCGCGCCCAACGTCGTGAGCGCGGAACCAGAGAACTTGAGCTTGGTGCTTGCCATCATGGGAATCTCATCCTTCTTGTTGGCGAGTTGCAGGGAATTCGGGAGCGTCGAAGGTGGTCTCGATCGTGGCGGGCGACCTTGTCACCCCTTCGAGACCCAGGTCCTGTCCGGTGCGCTCCAGTACCGCGAGAGCCGCTCGGGCGGCTTCCTGCGGCTGGCGAAGCCGGATCGCCTCCATCACCCGGCGGTGACGATCCATGCTGTCGTTGAGCCTGTCGGCGCTGTGGTTGGAGCGTTCCACCAGCAGCGCGATGGCGGGTTTGAGAACGTGGCTGATCTGGGCCCACACCAGATTGTGCGATGCGGTAAAGATCGCCTCATGAAAGGCCACGTCATACTCGTCGTGGCTCTTGCCATCAAAGCGTAGATCATCGTTGGCCAGCGCTTCGATCATGCCTTCATAGGCCGTCTCGATGGCCAGCAGGTCGGCGGCGGTGGCGTGCTCGGCGGCGAGACGGGCGACAAAGGGCTCCACCGCCACGCGAAAGGCGAAGACTTCGCGCTGGATCACCGGATTGGGATGGGCAAAACGCGCCAGCCAGCCGCTCACCCTGGGGTCCAGCAGGTGCCAGCCCTCCAGTGGTTGAACCCGAGATCCCTGGCCCGAGATCCGCGTGATCATGCCCGCCGCCACCAGTACCTGCAGCGCACTGCGCACGGTGGAGCGGCTGACTTCGAAGCGCTCGCACAGATCCACTTCCCTGGGCAGGAAGTCCCCCGGCGCATACTCACCGGCGAAGATCGCCTCGGCCAGGGCATCGGCGATGTCCGGGCGCGCGCGACGCGTGGAAGTGGAACTTGCCGACATGGAGCCATCCATACAGGGAACGAGAGAAATCGGACATGTAGCACCATGTGTCGGACGGCGCTACACGCTATGTCCGACATAGCTTGACGAAAACGTATTTCAAACGCCTTTAGACTTTAGTCATGATTGGGTAGCGCCCTGCCGCCACGCCCTGTCCATGGCGCTCCTCGGGGAACCTCGCTGATTCGGCACAGTCGTAGTGGATAGACCTCGGACCCAGGAAGACAATCACCCCCTTTACGAAACAGACCGACTGGTCTATTGTGGCGACCGTACACCTATCGATGATCACGGAGCGAGGCGTGAATCCGAGTGATCCTCGGCCACGCTTCGCACTCTCCGGAGCGACAGCCAATCGACTTCCGGTTCATCACGCAAAGGAGGCATGATGCAGTCGAACTACTACACCATCAGCGAGTATCCCACCGGCACCCCCAGCCAGGACGTCTTCAAGCTCAAGCAGCAGGACCTGCCGGCGCTGGCTGACGGTGAAGTGCGCATCCGCAATCGCTGGCTGTCGGTGGACCCCTACATGCGTGGACGCATGAGCGGTGTCACCACCTATATCGAACCCTTCGAGCTCGAGGCACCGCTGGAAGGAGCCGCCGTCGGCGAGGTCATCGAATCCCGTGACGATCGTTTCAAGGTGGGTGACAAGGTCAGCCACATGGGTGGCTGGCGAGACGTGGCCCAGCTGCCCGCCGACGGCGTGACCGCCCTGCCCGATCTGGACGTGCCGGAACAGGCATACCTGGGCGTGCTGGGCATGCCGGGGATGACCGCCTGGACCGGCCTGAATGCCATCGCCGAGATGCAGCAGGGTGACAATGTGCTGGTCAGCGCCGCCAGCGGCGCGGTGGGCTCTCTGGCGGTACAGCTGGCGAAGGCCAAGGGTGGTGTTGTGGTCGGCCTGGCCGGCAGCCAGAAGAAGCGCGACTGGCTCGAGTCTCAGGGCGTGATCGCGGTGGACTACCGCGACAAGGACGCCGCCACCCTCAGCGAGGATCTGGCCAAGGCCTGCCCGGACGGTTTCGATGTCTACTACGAGAACGTCGGCGGAGTCTGCCTGGAAGCCGCGCTGAACAACCTCAGGGTCGGCGCCCGCATCGCCGTGTGCGGCATGATTTCCCGCTACAACGATGAAGGTCCGGCACCGGGACCGGCCAACCTGGCGATGATCCTGATTCGCCGAGCGCGCATGCAGGGCTTTATCGTGTTCGAGCACTGGGACAACTACCCGGCCTTTCTCAAGGACGTCGGTCCCAAGGTCGCGGCCGGCGAGATCGACTACCAGGAGACCGTGCGCGAGGGCCTCGAGGCCACGCCGGAAGCCTTCCTCGACCTATTCAAGGGGGCCAACACCGGCAAGATGCTGGTGCGCCTGGGCTGATTGCTGATTGCCCTTGCTGGACGATTGACCCAGACACCGCCTACGGGCGGTGTCTCTGGTTCAGCACTGCTCGAATGACCGCCGCGCCATCAACGGCCACGGCTGGCAATCATCACGCCGGACACCACCATCAGCATGCCCACCGCCGTGACCCCGCCGATCGTCTCGTCCAGCGCCCACCAGGCCAGCGCCGTGGCCGCCACCGGGGTAAGCGAGCCCAGCGCCGAGGTCGCCTCGGCCCCCAGCCGTCGAATCGCGATGCCCATCAGCAGGCCAGACCCCAGCCCCACCAGGATGCCCTGCACCACCAACTGCACCAGCCACTCCTTCGTGGGCACCAGATGCAGGGACAGCCCCCCCGCCCCGCTCGCCTCGAGCCCGATCACCGTCAGCACAATGACCAGTCCACTGGGCACCGTGACCACCGCCGTGGCCTCGAGCGCCGACAGACCGCTCTGACGCACGCTGAGCGTGAACACCGCCCACATCACGCTGGACAGCAGGAACATGCCCTGTCCCAGCAGCAGGCTCTGCGAGCCCTGTCCCCCGGACGCCAGCAGACAGACGACGCCGAGTCCAATAGCGACCAGTCCGGCGGCACGCCCCCGCGACAACGGCTGAGCGAAGACCCAAACCGCCAGGGTACTGACGAACAGCGGCGCCGCGCCGGGTATCAGGGTGCTGCCGTGGGCCACCGGGGCCAGCCCCATGCCCACCGCCCCCAGCAGGAAGAAGGGAATGCCGGCGCCTGCCATCATGCCGACCAGCCACACCGGGTTGACCGCCAGCAGACGCTGGCGCCGACGCAGCGCCAACGGCAGCAGCGCCAGGCCAGGCACGGCGTAGCGAAACAGGGTCAGGTCGAGCGTTCCCAGTGGTGACAGTGCCCCTTGGCGCAGCGACAGGAAGTAGCACGACCAGATCAGCACCGCCCCCAGCGCAGCGGCGACCCCCAACAGGGCGCGCCGGGGAGAGGCGACAAGCGGTGCCACCTGGGTCAAGGAAGACGACATGACAGGACTCCGTGAGGTTCGGCGGGTGCCTGAACGAGCACCCTGCTGACCTTCAGTCTGCCGCCAACGGTCGGGCAAATGCAGGCAAAGACTCCGACGCACTGGACCCATATTGGCAGGACATGCCAATATTTCGCCTAGATCCGCCTGATTGAGCCAATCCGTTGAAAAAACTGGACCGTATCGATCGCCATCTGCTCGCCCTGCTCCAGCAGGACGCGCGACTCACCAGTCACCAACTGGCCGAGCGGGTGGGGCTGTCGCCGTCACCCTGCGCCAGGCGCATACGCCGGCTGGAGCAACAGCGGCTGATCCAGCGCTACCGCGCCGAGCTGGACCGCGAACGCCTGGGGCTGGGGCTGACGGTGTTCGTCCACGTCAAGCTCAGCCGCCACCAGGACGCCCTGGTGGAAGCCTTCGAAGCCGCCGTGGCGGACATGCCCGAAGTCATCGAGTGCCACACCGTGTCCGGCGCCTTCGACTATCTGCTGCAGATCGTCAGCGCCGACCTGAAAGGCTACGAGCGCTGGGTACGACAGCTGCAGACTCTGCCCATGGTCAATACCGTGGATTCGAGCTTTGCCATCCGTGCCGTCAAGCGCGCCGGCGCCCTGGATCTGCGCGACGCCCGTCCGCCTGACGACGATTCGTAAGGCTCCGCACGAGGATCCGCAGCACGGCCCCACCAGGCAGACGTCGCCTCAGCCGGGATCAGGGCCGGCGCCTCTTCACCAGCATCGAGCCTAGCTGACGTCGGCGCTTCACTTCGGCGTCATCAATCGTCAAGCTAGGGTCGACCCCATCGCCGTCCGGGCCCACGTACCGCCACCCAGGAGAGTTGCATGCCGACCCCGCCCGCTCCCCCACGCCTGACCCTGGAGGTCTTCAGCGATCTGCGCTGCCCGTTCTGCTACCTGGAGTTGCCCGAACTGGAGGCGCTGGAAGACAGGTTTGGTCATGACATCCGCATCGTCTGGCGCCCCTTCGAGCTGCGCCCCGAGCCGGAACCTGCCCTCGACCCCCACTGCGACTACCTGAACGAGCTGTGGCGAGACGCGGTGCTGCCGATGGCTCAGGAGCGAGGTCTGAGCATGCGCCAGCCGAACATCCAGCCACGCTCGCGTCTGGCTCTGGAAACGCTGGCCTGGGCCGAGCGCCGCTATCGCGACACCCCGTCAGCCAGCCAGGTCGCTGCGCTGCGAAAGGCCCTGTTCAGCGGCTTCTTCGAAGATAGCCTGGACCTGTCGGATCCCGGCGCCCTGGCCGAGATCGCCAATCAACTGGGGCTAGACGGCGCGGCACTCGAGGCGAGTCTTGCCGCCGGTGAAGACCGCGAGGCGGTACAAGCTTCCCGCGAGGAAGGTCAGGCGCTGGGGGTTCACGGCGTTCCGGCGCTGCGCTTTCTGGTCGACGGCGAACTCGCCGGCATCCTGTCCGGCGCCCA
Organism: Halomonas sp. EF61; assembly: GCF_040147045.1. NCBI lineage: Bacteria > Pseudomonadati > Pseudomonadota > Gammaproteobacteria > Oceanospirillales > Halomonadaceae > Halomonas > Halomonas sp. EF61. The sequence continues at coordinate 239,700 of NZ_JAMSHM010000004.1, forward strand.
ACCCAGGCGCCAGCTCTTTCTGGCGGTGGAACGCCTGCAGGATGCCCTGCGCCAGCATGAGGGCAAAAGGACGTCATGAGTGACCGCACACGTCCGGTGGTGGTGATCGGTGGCACCGGCTTTGTCGGTGCTGCCGTCGTGCGCGAGCTCTACTTCGCGGGCCATGCGGTCCGCGTGGTGGCCCGCCACCCGAGACTTCCGGAAGAGGTGGAAGACGGCGATCCGGTCGAGGCGATCCAGGCGGATATCGAGGATCCGGAGAGCCTCAAGGCGGCCCTTGAGGGGGCCAGCGCGGTGATCAATGCGGTCAGCCTCTACCGCGAGAGTGGCAAGCGCAGCTTCGAGCAGGTGCATGTCGAGGGCGCCGCCAGGCTGGCGCGGCTCGCCCGGGAGGCGGGCATCGATCGCTATGTGCTGCTGTCCGGCATCGGCGCCCGGCTCGATTCGCCCTCGCCCTACGTGCGCGCCAGGGCGAGAGGCGAACAGGCGGTGATGGGCGAGATACCGCGTGCGGTCATCGTTCGCCCCAGCGCCCTCTATGGCCAGCAGTCAGGCCTGGTGGCGACCCTGGCAAGGCTGGTGAAGATGCCCCTGGTGCCGCTGTTTGGCGCCGGAGAGATGCGCCTGCAACCGCTCCACGTGGGTGATCTGGCCAGCGCCCTGGCACGCCTGGCCACCCGGGCGAGCCTGCCCAGGGCACTTTACGAACTGGGCGGGCCCGACCCGCTGCGCTACCGCGATCTGGTCACCCAAGTGGCGCGACACCTCGGCAGAGAGCCCAGGTTCATCAAGGTCCCCCTGCCCCTGTGGCACGCCCTGGCAATGGCCCTTTCGCCCTTGCCCTCGCCGCCGCTGACCCGCGATACCCTGTGGCTGATCACCGAGGACAACCTGGTCGCCAACGGCGTCGGCAGCTTCGCCGACCTGGGCCTCAATCCGCGCAGCCTGCGTGACAGCCTGCCGCACTGCCTGCCAACGCAGGCGGGCTGAGTCCGACGGACGGGCCGCGATGGCCCCGACCCGATGCCGCCGGGACTTGGCGTTAGATAACCGCTTCAGGCGTCGCCCATGTTCGCCATCAGGCTCGGCTGCACCACCTCGATCCAGTAGCCGTCCGGGTCCTTGACGAAGACCACGTCCTTCAGCTTGCCCTGCTCGGGGCGCTTGATGAACTCGACGTCGTTTTCATCGAACCAGGCCACCGCCGCGTGCAGATCCGGCACCGCAAAGCAGATATGACCAAAGCCCTGGGGCTCGGCGTTGCCGTCGTGGTAGATCCGCCCTTCCTGCTCCTCGCTGCCCCAGTTGTGGGTAAACTCGAGCAGTCCGCGCTGCTGAAAGGTCCAGGTGGAGCGGGCGGCGGCGTCCTCGGGAACCTGATCATCCGCCTCGAGGTTGGCGAGAAAGTACAGCGAGAACTGCATTTCCTCGAAGTCCAGGCGCCTCAGCACGCTCATGCCGAAGACCCGCGAATAGAACGCCAGGGACACCTCGGGATCCTTGACCCTCAGCATGCTGTGATTGAGGCGAAAACCGCGCGTGGCCTCGGGGGCCGGCTCCACGCCGGGGTGCTGTTCGCCTTGGAAATTGTCGTGCATCTCGGTCTCCTTGGATGAGGGGTCGATTGTCGTTCAGGGGTCGTCAGATCGCCTGCTCGGCCATCTGCTGCGCGATATATTCTGCCTGACGCAGGGCCAGCGAGACGATGGTCAGGGTCGGGTTTTCCGACGCCGAGGTGGTGAACTGACTGCCATCGGAGATGAACAGGTTCGCCACCTCATGGGTCTGGCCGTAGCCGTTGCAGACGCCGTCCTCGGGGCGCTCGCTCATGCGGCAGGTACCCAGGTTGTGGGTCGAGGGATAGGGCGGCACCTCGTAGACATCCCGCGCCCCCACCGATTCGTACAGCGCCTTGCCCTGCTGATACCCGTGCTGCCTCATGGCCACGTCGTTGGGGTGATCGTCGTAGTGCACGTTGGCCACCGGCAGGCCGAAACGATCGGTCACCTCCGGGTTCAGGGTGATGCGGTTGCTGGCCTGGGGCAGATCCTCCCCCACCAGCCACATCCCGGCCATATGATCATACTGGTCCATCGCGCCGGCGAAACGCTCGCCCCAGGCGCCGGGATCGAGGAAGGCAGCCATGAACGGCAGCCCCAGCGACAGCGTCTCCATCTCGTAGCCACCGACAAAGCCCCGCGACGGATCATGGCGCGCCTCATCGGAGATGATGCCGGCCATGGTGGTGCCGCGATACATGTGCACCGGCTCGTCGAAGGTGGCGTAGACCGACCCCGTCATATGGCGCATGTAGTAGCGTCCGACCTTGTCTGCCCCATTGGCAAGCCCCTTGGGGAAACGACTGCTCATGGAATTCAACAACAGCCGCGGCGTCTCGATGGAGTTGCCGGCCACCGCCACCACCCGGGCCTTCTGTCGCTGTTCGCGGCCCTCGCTATCAAAGTAGACCACCGCCTTGGCACGACCCTCGTCGTCATGCTCGATACGCGCCACATGCGACTCGGGCCGCAGCTCCAGGTGTCCGGTGGCGATGCCTCTGGGCAGCTCGGTATAGAGCGTCGACCACTTGGCCTGGGTCTTGCAGCCCTGGAAGCAGAAGCCGCGCTGCTGGCAGGGCGCCCGGCCATCGCGGATCTCGCTGTTGATGGCCATATGGCCGGTGTTGCAGGAATAGCCGAGCTTCTGCGCCCCGGCGTACATCACCTTGAAATTGTTGTTGCCCGGCAGCCCCTTGTTGTCGTGGGTGCGGGTCACCCCCATGCGCGCCTCGGCACGATCGTACCAGGGTGCCAGTTCCTCGTAGGACAGCGGCCAGTCGAGCAGGTCAGCGCCGTCCACCGCGCCATAGTGGCTCAGCGCCTCGAACTCGTGGGGCTGGATGCGCAGGCTGGCACCGGCCCAGTGCACCGTGGTGCCGCCCACCGACTTGACGATCCAGGCCGGCAGGTTGGGAAAGTCCCGTGCCAGCCGCCAGCTTCCCGACGTGGTCCTCGGGTCCAGCCAGGAAAGCTGGTTGAAGGCACCCCACTCGTCGGCCAGAAAGTCCGAGGTGGTGTGCAGCTTGCCCGCTTCCAGTACCACCACGTCGATGCCCTGCTGGGCCAGTTCGTTCGCCAGGGTGCCTCCACCGGCCCCCGAGCCGATCACTACCACCACACTGTCATCGTCCAGCGCAAAGGTCTTCTGACTGTCGGTCATGGCCATGACGACGTCTCCTCATCGGTCCGTATTGTTCGTTGTTGTCTGTTGTTATCTGTAGCTGGCTGTTGTTGTCCGTGGCTGTGGCCAGCTCGCAACGACGCTCGTCTCACCCGGCGCCGCGACAGCGTCAGCCCGGTACTTCATGGGGCAGGTAGCCGCCCTCGGGCCGGGGCGGATCCGGCAGCCAGTCCAGGTCATTGAAGCCCTTCGTCAGGTAGCCGGGATTGCCCGCCTCACCCTCGTAGCCGAAGTGGGCGTAGGCCAGATCGTTGTCATAGAGCGAGACGACGGCGTCGCCGCGCACCAGTTCGAAGAATGGCGAGCCGGCCCGCGCTTCCAGCAAGGCGAAACGCTCGCTCGGCGACAGCGATAGCCAATCACCACCCGCCTCACGGTCGAGCACATCGATACCTTCGGCTACCAGGGCCGCGACCTGGGGATCGGCGGCCTTGGTGTCCAGACTCTTGACCACCAGGGCGTAGACCGCGTCTTCAAGGTCTGGGTGAGGGAAGATGTGACGCGTCATCGCCAGCAGCACCTGGCCCTGGCGACTGGTCAGGGTTTCAAGGGACATGGCCCAGCTACGACTGGGCGCCAGCAGGGCGATGGGACCGGAGGCCATCGCCAGTGTGCCCATCAGCACACCACCGCTGGCCTTGAGAAAGACACGACGAGAAAAAGCGCTACCCTTCATAGCAGGACTCCTTGCCCCAGGCCGTAGAATTCAGATTCGACAAGCGCCACATGCGACACTGCGTCTCTCCAAAGCCTATGTCGCCTCCGCCTACGGCGGGTAACACTGGGGTACTACGTCGACCATGGTCTAATGCTCCTTGACGCAAGAGCCAGGCAGGGTCAGAAGACGGCATCATCGATAACGACCGGACGCCAGCGAGAGGACCACGCCATGTGCCATATGTACGCCTCCACCGACCCTGCCAAGTACGAGTGCACCACCCGTTCCATCCGCCTGCAGGGCTCGGTGACCAGCGTCAGACTGGAAAACGAGTTCTGGGATATCCTCAACGAGATCGCCGCCGGCCAGAATCTGACCACGGTTCAGTTCATCAGCGAGCTGCATCAGGAGGTGATCGAGATCCGGGGTGAGGTGCCTAACCTGGCATCGCTGTTACGGGTGGCCTGCGCCATCCACCAGCAGAATGCCATTCAGGAGAATGTCATCCAGGGGAATGCCGCCCAACAGAATGTCGCCCAACAGAATGCCGCCCAACCCGCTGTCGAACGCCTGTCTCGGGCATCGCTGGGCATAAACTGAAACGGCGCCGGGTAAAGGGGCTCACCGACACCTCGTTCGGCCTCACATGTCTGGCCTGAGGCGCCATTGAGAACAGCACCTTTCTTGATGCGACTAAAGTCTATATCTTTTTTCTCGAAAACTACGCCTTATCTCAATCTTTTCTCTACGCTCCTTGTCATACGCGGCAATTCGTGAAGAATGGCCTCCGCATTCCTACCCAATGGACAATTTGACATGGATTCCATCGCCACCTGGTTCAACGATGCCGTCTCCGTCGGCAACGGCCTGATCTGGGGTAAACTGCTCGTTTACCTGTTGATCGGCGCCGGTCTCTACTTCACCGTCATGACCCGCGGCATCCAGTTCCGCTTCTTCGGCCATATGTTCGCCCTGCTCAAGGGATCCCGTGATGGCGGCGAGGGCATTTCCTCCTTCCAGGCCCTGTCCACCAGCCTGGCGGCCCGCGTGGGTACCGGCAATCTGGCGGGTGTCGCCGTGGCCATCTATCTGGGCGGCCCCGGCGCCATCTTCTGGATGTGGATGACCGCGCTGGTCGGCATGGCCACCAGCTTCGTCGAGTCCACCCTGGCCCAGGCCTACAAGGTCGACCACGGCGACAAGACCTTCCGCGGCGGCCCGGCCCGCTACATCGAGCGCGGGCTCGGTCAGCGCTGGATGGCCATCGCCTTCTCGATCTGTCTGATCATCGCCTTCGGCCTTGCCTTCAACAGCGTCCAGGCCAACTCCATCGCCCAGGCCATGGAGCAGGCATTCAACATCCCGACCTGGATCGTCGGCATCGCCCTGCTGGTGGGGGTTACCCCGATCATCTTCGGCGGCCTGCGCTCCATCGCCAAGGTGGCGGAGCTGATCGTGCCGCTGATGGCACTGCTCTACCTGATCCTCGCTCTGGTGGTGGTGGCGCTGAATATCGATGAGCTGCCGAGCGCCATCGCGTTGATCTTCAACAGTGCCTTTGGCCTCGAAGAAGCCGCCGGCGGTGCAGTGGGCTACGCCGTGGCCCAGGCCATGATGCAGGGCATCAAGCGCGGCCTGTTCTCCAACGAGGCCGGCATGGGCTCCGCCCCGAACGTGGCCGCCACCGCCAGCACCCGACCGAACCATCCGGCGGCCCAGGGCTTTATCCAGATGCTCGGCGTGTTCTTCGACACCCTGGTGATCTGTACCGCCACCGCCGCGGTGATCATCCTGTCGGAGCCGGCGCTGCAGAGCGGTGATGCGCCCAACGGCATCCAGCTGACCCAGGTCGCGCTGTCCGAGCACGTCGGTGACTGGGGCGGCATGTTCGTGGCCATCGCCATCCTGCTGTTCGCCTTCACCTCGCTGATCGCCAACTACTCCTACGGTGAATCCAACATCGAGTACCTGGCGGGCTCGCGTCGCTCTGCGGGCGCGGTGTTCATCTATCGCCTGGCGGTGCTGGCGATGATCATGATCGGCTCGATCGCCCAGCTCGGCACCATCTGGAACTTCGCCGACCTGTCCATGGGCATGATGGCACTGATCAACCTGACCGCCATCCTGCTGCTCTCGCCGCTGGCCTTCGCCCTGTTCCGCGACTACGAGCGTCAGCTCAAGGCCGGCCAGGAGCCGACCTTCAACCCGGACGAGTTCCCCAAGCTCAAGGGCAAGGTGGACCCAAGCGCCTGGCCGAGCTTGAGCAACAAAGCCTCGCAGGCCTCATCCTCTGAAGCGCCCAAGGGCAGCGGAAAGGACGCCTGATCAGGCGCTGGACCAGCAAGACCGCAGGGGCCGCTTGAGCCCCGGCACCAACAACGCCACGGCCCATGCCGGGGCGTTGTCGTTTCCGACGGCCGGACACGGGCCGTCTCGTCAGGCCAGGCACCGTTGCGCCCCGATCGTCCCTACGCCCTGGGCAGCGGCGCGTCCTCCTCGTCCAGGGCACCGTCGAGAAAGTCGAGCAGTGCCCGTACCGACGGTAACTGTCCGCGGCGGCTGGGGTAGACCGCGTGGATCAGTCCGGCCCGGGGCTCCCAGCCCGGCACCACGTCCACCAGGCGCCCGGCGCACAGATCGGCGCCCGCGGCCACCAACGGCAAGCGTGCCACCCCCTGGCCATCGAGCACCGCCCGGTGCAAGAGCCCCACGTCGTCGGTCACCAGCCGTGGCCGGTGCTCGATGATTCGCTCCTCGCCGCCGGGACCGTCCAGGCGCCAGCGATGGCGCCGGTCCGGTTCCTCGAAGTCGAGACTGGGCCAATCGCTCAAGGCTTGCGGCGCTTCCGGCATCCCCAGGCGCGCCACCAGATCCGGTGATGCCAGCAGCCGCTGGGGGCTGCGCGACAGCCTGCGCATCACCAGTTCGCTGTCTTCCAGCGGCGGATAGCGTACCCGGATCGCCAGATCGAAGCCTTCTCGCACCACGTCGACTCGGCGACTGGTCGCCACCACGTCCAGGTCGATGCGGGGACAGCGACGCAGGAACTCGGAAAACAGCGGCGTGAACAAGGTGGCGAGAAGGCTCGGCGGACAGCTCAGGCGAATGCGCCCGCGCGGTTCGGCCTGGTGGCGCTCGACCACCTCCACCGCCGCCTCGGCCTGCCACAGCATGGCCTGGCAATGCTGATAGAAGGCCTGGCCCAGTTCCGTGACCACAAACTGACGGGTGGAACGCTGAATCAGGCGAGTATCGAGGCGTGCCTCCAGTGCCGCGATACGTCGGCTGAGCCGTGACTTGGGCAGCCCCAGGGCGCGGCCCGCCGGAGCAAAACCGCCGTGGTCCACCACCTTGACGAAATAGAAGAAGTCGTTGAGATCCTGCACGGCTCGGGTCCTGTCGAGGGTGATTGAGCGCACCATCGTTCCACATATGCAACGATGCGTCCGAATTTTGCCTACTACCGCCTCCATCGTCTCGATTCTATGCTGTCACCATGACGGATCGCCAACGATCCTTCCATGACAGGAGGTGTCCCATGAAGACCATCAACGCCGTACACGCTGCCCCTCGCGGTCACTGGGTGGGCGACGGCTTCCCGGTGCGCTCGCTGTTCAGCTACGACCGCCTTGGCGCCGAGCGCATCAGCCCCTTTCTGCTGCTGGACCACGCCGGGCCTCACCACTTCGCGCCCAGCGAGCAAAAGCGTGGCGTCGGCGTGCACCCCCATCGGGGCTTCGAGACGGTGACCTTCGTGCATCGCGGCGAGGTCAGCCACCGCGATTCCTCCGGCGGGGGCGGCACCATCGGCCCGGGCGACGTTCAGTGGATGACCGCCGGCGACGGCATCCTCCACGAGGAGTTTCACTCCGAGGACTTCACTCGCCAGGGCGGCGACCTGGAGATGGTCCAGCTGTGGGTCAATCTGCCGGCGCGCCACAAGACGACCCCGGCGGCCTACCAGAACCTGACCCGTGACGAGATCCCGGTGGTGACACTGCCGGGCGAGGCGGGCCAGCTCAGGGTGGTGGCCGGCGAGTACCTGGAGGCACGTGGCCCGGCGCGGACCTTTACCCCGATCAACGCCTGGGAGCTGGCATTGAACGAGGACGCTGAAACGACCTTGTCGCTACCCAACGGGCACACTAGCCTTCTGGTAGTGCTCGACGGCACCCTGCTGGTACAGGATCAGGAGGTCGTGCGCGGTGGCAGCGTGGTCGAGCTGTCCCGCGATGGCGAGACGCTGGCCCTGGCCGCCAACACCGCCGCCCGGCTGCTGGTGCTGACCGGTGAACCGATCGACGAGCCGGTGGTAGGTCATGGCCCCTTCGTGATGAACAGCGAGGCCGAGATCCACGCCTCCATCGACGCCTTTCGACGTGGCCGGTTTGGCCGCCTCAGTACCTGAGCCCACGGCGCCCAGGCACCTGCTCCTATCGCCCTGCGACGCCTTGCGAAACACCCCGACGGCAGCCGCCGCCGGGGGCTGTACCTCCAGGCTGGATGCCGGAGGCATCTCCCAAGGAAGGTTTCCCCTGACTCCAGGAAATCGCCATGACTCGCCCCTATGTTCGTCTCGACAAGAATGACGTCACCGTGCTGCTGGTCGACCACCAGGCCGGCCTCTTGTCGGTAGCACGTGATTTCGATGCCGACGCCTTCAAGAACAACGTGTTGGCCCTGGCCGATATCGCCAGGTTCTTCGAGCTGCCGACCATCCTGACCACCAGCTTCGAGGACGGACCCAACGGTCCCATGGTCCCCGAACTCAAGGAGATGTTCCCCACCGCGCCCTACATCGCCCGCCCCGGCCAGATCAACGCCTGGGACAACGAGGAGTTCGTCGCCGCCATCGAGAAGACCGGGCGCAAGCAGTTGCTGATCGCCGGGGTGGTCACCGAGGTGTGCGTGGCCTTCCCCGCGCTGTCGGCCATCGAGGCCGGCTACGACGTCTTCGTCGTCACCGACGCCTCGGGCACCTTCAACCCGGTGACCCGTGAGGCTGCCTGGGACCGCATGAGCCAGGCCGGCGCCCAGCTGATGACCTGGTTCGGGGTGGGCTGCGAACTGCACCGCGACTGGCGCAACGACATCGAAGGCTTCGGCGGTCTGCTGGCGTCCCACCTGCCGGCCTACGCCAACCTGATGCAGAGCTATTCGCAACAGACCCAAGGGTGACCTCAAGGCTTGGGCGCCCTGCGCCCAGGCCTTGCCCTTTCCGTCGATCCCACCCAGGTACAGCCCTACCAGGTCTAGCCATGACCGCCCAGGAGGCCACCATGAGCCTGCACGAAACGCCCCATCGCCCATCATCTTCTTTGGACTGCCCGGTCGTCGATGGCCGTCACTGCATCCAGCGTATCGGTTCCCGGGAGGCCGACGTCGGCGGCCTGCCGATCCACCGCGTGCTGCCCACCCGCGAGCGCCGCCTGATCGGCGCCTGGTGCTTTCTCGACCACGCCGGCCCCAGCATCCTGCGCGAGGGCCAGGCCATGCGGGTCGGCCCCCATCCCCACACCAGCCTGCAGACCTTCACCTGGATGCTCTCCGGCGAGGTCCACCACCGGGATAGCCTGGGCAGCGACCAGGTCATCCGACCGGGTGAGGTCAACCTGATGACCGCCGGCCACGGCATCAGCCATACCGAAGAGAGCCTGGCCGAAACCGACAGCCTGCACGCCGCCCAGCTATGGATCGCCCTGCCCCGGGACAAGGCCGACACCGCGCCACGCTTTGATCACTACGCCGAGCTGCCGCGCTGGCATCGCGATGGCGCCGACTTCACCCTGCTGATCGGAGAAGCCGAAGACCATCACGCCCCCACCCTGAGTTTTTCGCCGCTGGTGGGACTCGACGTTCAGGCCAGTGACACCACGAAGCTGGCGGTCCCCCTGCGTCCCGACTTCGAATACGGCGTGCTGGTGCTCGAAGGCGGCCTCGAGCTGGATGACGAGGCCTTCACGGTGGACGAGCTGGGGTATCTGGGGCGTGGGCGAGACAGCCTCGAACTATCGCTGTCTGCGGGCAGCCGGATCCTGTTGATCGGCGGCAAGCCGATGCAGGACGAGATCCTGATCTGGTGGAACTTCGTTGGCCATTCGCGGGAAGCGATCATCCATGCCCAGCACGACTGGGAAGCCGCCAGCGAGCGCTTTGGTGACATCCCCCAGTGGCAGGGAGCACGCCTGGAGGCGCCACCGCTGCCCTGGTCTTCCTGAAGGCCGCCTTGCCGACACGCAAGGCATTCATCCAGACGCCTTGTCCTCCTGCGCGTTCAGGCTGGCCCACCAGTCGGCGTAGGAGCTGTTGTGGGGTGCGCGTCCGGACTCATCCTCGGCGCCGTCGGACCACCACACCGGGCCACGCTCGCCCAGCGCCTCCTTGGCCGCCTGGACCTGGCGGCGCGCGGCCTTGAGCGCGTCGTCATCGTCGACCTTGTTGGCCTCCTTGACCGCGCGTCGGGCCGCCATCAGCGCCTTGACGTGGCGCTTGCGGGTGTCCTCGTCCAGGCCCGGATCGGTGCAGCGCCAGAGGCGATTGCGGGCAACAAAGTAGCGCCCATCCGGCGTTGTGGGGTACTTCACATCGACCTCCTTCTGCCATCTTGATGCGATATGTTGCAGGATGAATGCACAAGATCGGCGCTGGCAATGGCTGACAGAGCGTGCTCCATTGGCTATATGGTCCATGCCTTGCCCTTTTGCGCTTCCATTCACACCGCAGGAGAACCCCATGAGCGATACCCGTCCCCGTATCCTGGTCTTTGCCGGCAGCGCCCGGGAAGATTCCTTCAACAAGCGTCTGGCCAAGCTGATGGCACAACGCATCGACGCCCTTGGCGGACAGGCCACCTTCGTCGACCTGCGTGACTTTCCCATGCCGATCTACGACGGTGACCTGGAGGCCGCCGAGGGTCTTCCCGAGCACGCCAGCCGCCTCAAGCGGATGTTCATGGAGCATCAAGGTCTCGCCATCGCCTCCCCTGAGTACAACGGCTTCATCACACCGCTTCTGAAGAACACCATCGACTGGGTCTCGCGCCCCGACGGCGACCTGGGCGCCCTCGAGCCCTACCAGCACAAGGTGGCGGCCATCGTCGGCGCCTCACCCGGCGGGCTGGGCGGGCTTCGCGCCCTGCCGCTGCTGCGTCAGCTCTTGAGCAATATCGGCGTCACGGTACTGCCTGACCAGCTTGCCGTGGGCGGCGCCGGCAGCGCCTTCCATGAAGACGGCAGCCTGGCCGACGAAGGCAAGGCCAAGGCGCTGGACAACATCTGTCAGCGCCTGGTCACTACCCTGGCGCGGTCGTCACAATGACGGCCGTCGGCCCCTGACGGTCAAAGGGCTGAACGCCGGCTGACAACCGCCCGCCACCAGTCCCGCATCGGGGCGGCTACCACAGCGCCCCGATCATGATCGTCAGACACGCCAGCATGCCGATGGCGAAGACGAGGGAGCGGGTCCACTGCCAGTTCAGGGCGTAGGCCAGCGGGTGGAGCAGGCGTGAGGTGAGAAAGACCAGCGCCGGCACGTCGAGGCTTTCAAGCTCCACCCCGGTGCCGATAGCCACCACCGCGGTGGTGGCGTAGACGATCAGCGCCTCCCAGGCGTTGGACTGGGCCGCCTGCAGCCGTGCACCGACGCCTTCAAGACGCGCCTGCTGGGCACGTGGGTGGCGATTGTCCAGGTGGCCGAACTGGCGCACACGCCAGGCGGCGCCGATCCAGGCCAGCAGGATCGGCAGCAGGGAGGCAACAAAGAGGGTGACGAGAAAGATCGACATGGAAGGCTCCGAGGGCGAATTGCCCCCAGCATGGCACAGGGAATGGCTGACAGGCGAAGGGCCAGGCGTCAGCATGGCGGTAGTTGCCTGACACCGGGCAATACCGCATCCCCGAGGTTTCCTTCATGCCAGCGAGCCGAGCCCACGACGTCACCCACGCCCCCGATGTCCACCCTGCCCGTCATGCCGTGACCAGCCGCGCCCTGCACGCCTCGCTGGCGTTGACCATCGGTCTTCTCTACCTCACTGCCTACGGGCGCAAGTGGGCGACCACCCAGCTCGAGTCGGCCAACTGGTACCTGCTGGTGGTCCACGTCAACCTGGGGCTTTTGAGTGTGGCGCTGTCGCTCGGGCTGCTGGCGGCCCACCTGTGGCTGCCGCAGCCGCCACCCCTGGGTCTGCCACGAGTGACTCGCCTCGCCCACCGTGGCCTGCTCGCCGTGCTCCTGGCGCTGCCCGTGGCGGCGTATATCGGTACCGGCTTCGACCTCAGGGTGCTGGGCCAGTGGACACTGCCCGCGTTTCAGCGCCTGCCATTGGCGGCGTCGCTCGCAGCCTTGTTCGAAGTACCGCTGATCACCCTGATGGAGCCGTTTGGCCGCTTCCATCGGGACTGGGGCGCCGATCTGCTGCTGCCCTTTTTGCTTGGTGGCCACATCGCGGCGGCCCTGTTTCACCATCTTGTGTTGAAGGACGGCGCTCTTGGCCGAATATGGTCACTGCGCCGTTGAGCGGCGCCCCATGCTCCTCGCCACCGCGGCAGACATGCGAAGAAGCCCGCGCAGTCACCTGCGCGGGCTTTTGTGCTTCGGCCTGGAGAGCGGTCTTCAGGCCTTGGCGGGCCCCTTGCGCAGCGGCACGTCCGGCACCGCCTCCATGCGCTCGCGCTCTTCGGTGATCAGCTCGAGTGCCTGGTCTTCGCTGAGCTCGGAAGCCGGGGTAAACAGACTGACCACAATACCGGCGGCCATGGCCAGGCCCACCGCCGGGATGCTCGGGTTGCCCCAGTACTCACTCCAGCTCTCCACCGAGATGACCGTCAGCGAGGTGGCGGACGCCACCACCAGCGAGGCAATCGCGCCCTGCCAGTTGTAGCGCGGCCAGAAGCGGCCCAGCACGCCGCACACGAACATGCCCGCCAGCACGGTCGCCACCATCTTGGTGATGTAGGCGATCACGTTGTCGGAGGTCAGGGCGAAGGCCAGCGCCAGGCCAATGGTGCCCACCAGGCCGACCCGCGACAGCATGACCACACTCTTGGCCGACGGCGCGCGGCCCTTGACCAGCACGTAGAGATCGCGGATCAGGGTGGTGACACCGGCGATGGCGTCACTGCTGGCGCTGGACATGGTCGCCGACAGACCGGCCACCAGCAGCAGCAGGCCCAGCCACAGCGGCAGTACTTCGGTGGCCAGATACGGGAAGGCGAAGTTGCTGTTTTCCAGGTTGGGGTTGAGGGCGTAGGTCGCCATGCCGATGATCGCCGGCACGATGGAGAACAGCATGTAAAGGCAGCCGGTCACCAGGAAGGAGCGGCGCACCGAGCCCACCGAGGCGCCGGAGTAGATGCGCTGGCGGAAGGACGGGGTCGCCAGCACGCCGACGGCGATCACCGTAATCAGCGACAGGGCGGGCACCAGGCCGACCTTGTCGATGGCCAGGAAGCTGGTCGCCGCGGCGTCCATGGAGGCGGTCATCTCGGAGAAGCCGCCCACCTCGACCACGGCCACCGCCGCCATCAAAAAGAAGCCGACAAACAGCACGATGGCCTGCACGGTGTCGGTCCAGACCACCGCCATGTAGCCGCCGATGACGCAGTAGACACCGAAGCCCAGGGCCACCACCATCTTGGCCTGCCAGGCGGGAATATCCGCCATCCACGCCAGATACAGGCCGCCGCCGAGGATATGGGCGCCGAGCCAGCCGATGCAGGCGACGTAGATGAACAATGCCACGACATTGCGCACCAGGCGGTTGGCCCCGACGTAGAACGACAACTCTTCGCTCATGGTCATGAAGCGGTAGCGGCGCACACCGGCGAAACACAGCGCCAGCAGCAGCACCCCGATCGAACCACCCAGACCATAGAGTGCGCCGCCCCAGCCGTTGGCGTAGCCGAAGCCCACCGCCCCCATGCTGGAACCTGTTCCCACCATGGTGGCCACGGTGGTACCGATGGTCAGGAATATCGGTACGCTGCGCCCGCCAAGGAGAAAGTCATCGCCGGTGCCGCGATCGTTCCGCGACATCCACCAGCCGAAGCCGATCATCAGGACGATGTAGACGCAAAAGGTAGCAAGGAAAAGATGACTGTTCATACAGACCTCTTATACTTGTCGTCTCGGTCGTTGCCGCGATCGAGACAGTGAACGTGAACGTTTGCTGTGCCTGGCGTCGGGTCCTTGCCGGGATCCGGCGCCTTCCTGTCGCTACGATGCGGGCATCCCTGCCCCGGTCGAGTTGCCGCTCGACGCAATATCCCTGGTTTAAGCGCGGTCGGCGCGGTAGCAGGTCAGGTCCACCTCGACCTTGCAGTCCACCACCAGATCCTGAACGCTGCAGATGCGCGCCGGCGGGTGATCCTTGAAGTACTCGGCGAACACCTTGTTGAACGACTGGAAGTAGCGCGAGTCGGTCAGCACGGCGGTGACGTGGACCACGTCCTCGATGTCGTAGCCCGCCTCGCGGGCGATGGTCAGGGCATTCTCGAAGGCCAGTCGGCTCTGCTCGATAATGCCGCCTTCCACCACTTCACCATCGGTCATCGGGGTCTGACCGGACACCTTCAGCCAGCCGCCGGCTTCCACCGCGCGGGAGAAGGGAAGTTTCTGACCGCCGGTACCGACGCCGCCTTCGGCGCCATAACGCTTGATCGTCATGTCAATGTCTCCTGATAAAGGCTGATGCAATAAACGTGGCTAGAGTGGCGTGGCCGCAAGGCGCACGCTTCGGCGCAACATGCGCCCGGATCGTTGGCCCGACGCCTGACCGTTGGCGTAGGCCGTCGTGCCGTTGACCAGCACCCGAAGGATGCCGCTGGCGGGCGTCTTCGGCTGGTCATAGGTGGCGCTATCTTCCAGGCGCTCGAGATCCAGAAGGACCAGATCGGCGAAGGCGCCTGGACGAATCACACCGCGGTCTTCCAGGCCAAAGGTGGCGGCGGAAAGACCGGTCATCTTGCGTACCGCCTCGGCCGGCGGCATCAGTGCCAGGTCGCGGCTGTAGTGGGCCAGCACGCGGGGAAAGGCGCCCCACAGACGCGGGTGCGGATGCGGGTCATTGGGTAGGCCGTCGGAGCCGACCATGGTCAAGGGGTGCGCCAGCACCTGGCGCATGTCGTCCTCGCTCATGTTGTGATAGACCGCGCCGGCGGGTTGCAGGCGTCTGGCCGCGTCCATCAGTGACAGCCCCCAGTCGGCGGCGATATCGGCCAGCGGCCGACGCGCCTGCTCCGGATGCGGCTTCGACCAGGTGATGGTGATGTCGATCTCGTCGGTGACCTGCCCCAGATCCAGGGTCGAGGAACCGGCGGTATAGGGGTAGCAGTCGCAGTGAACACGCTGGCGGCTGGCGGCCTCGGTCAACTGCGCCAGGGCTCGTGGCGCCTGGCCCCAGTTACCGGCACCGGCGCACTTCAGGTGCGAGATCACCAGCGGTGCACGGGCCTCGGCGGCGGTGGCGAAGGCCTCGTCCATCGCCTCGGCCTGTCCGGCGAACTCGTCACGCAGGTGGGTGGTGTAGATTCCGCCCGCCTCGCTGACCGCGCGTACCAGGGCGCCGACCTCGGCACTTGGCGCCTGACGGGCGTTGCGATAGGCAAGCCCGGTACTCATGCCGATGGCCCCCTCGGCCAGCGCCTGTTCCAGAGCAAGGCGCATGGCGGCGATCTCGTCGTCGCGGGCCGGGCGCTCGAAGTCATCCATCACCAGTGAGCGCAGGCTGGTATGCCCCACCAGCGCCGCCACATTGACCGCCGGGCAGGCCGTCGCCACGGCATCGGCGTAGGCGGCGAAGCTGGGGTAGGCGAAATCCTCGGCGTCGCCCAGCAGGTTCATCGGATCGGGCACCTCGCTGCCGCGCAGCGTGACCGGCGAGGCGCTGATGCCGCAGTTGCCGACCACCACCGTGGTCACCCCCTGGCTCAGCTTCGGCAGCATCTCGGGGGTGCGCACCACATTGGTGTCGTCGTGGGTGTGAACGTCGATGAATCCCGGGGTCAGCACCAGCCCCTCGGCCTGCACCACCTCGCTGGCCTCGTGCCCGGCGAGATCCCCCACCGCCACGATACGATCCCCCTTGACCGCGACATCCGCGATGCAGGGATCTGCGCCGGTGCCATCCAGCAGCGTGGCGCGACGAATCAAGAGGTCATGGTGCATGTCAGTCTCCCAGCGGCTGGCGATTGTCACCGCCGCGATGGTCATCAAGTGCAATCTTCAAACGCCTGAGCTTGGTGCGGGCCTGGTCGCGATGACGCATGGCCAGCTCCAGCGCCAGCACGTCGATGGCGGCCATCAACGCATAGCGCGACGCCGAAGGGTGAAGAATGAAATCGGTCTCCCGGGCGGCGATGGGCAGCACCACGTTGGCGGCGGCGGCAAGCGGAGACCCCACGGCGGTGATGGCGATCACCTGGGCCCCGTACTGGCTGGCGATCTGGGCCGACTCGACCATCTCCGGCGTATAGCCGGACACCGACAGCACCACCACTACGTCCTCGGGCTCCAGGGTGGCGGCCACCATCCTCGGCAGCAGACCGTGAGGATAGGCGCTGACCGCATAGCCCAGGCGCATCAGGCGAAACTGCAGCTCCTGGCACATCACGCTGGAGCCACCACCACTGCCGAAGGTCAGAATCTGGCGGGCATTGTCGAGTCGCTCCACCGCGCCTTCGATATCGGCCTCGAACAGCAACTCGCGGTTGAGCGCCAGGGTCTGGGCGGCAACGTCGTAGACGATGCTCGATCCCCGGGCGGGATCGGCGTCCTCGATAAAGCGACGACCGGCGGCCAGGGCACGGGTCAGGCGCAGCTTGAGGTCACGCACGTTGTCGCAGTCCACCGAGCGGGCGAAGCGGGTCACGGTGGCGTCACTGACGCCTGATCGCCGGGCGATCTCGCTGATGCTGGCCTCTGCCACGAAGTCGATGTCGTCGAAGATCAGCTCCGCCACCTTGCGCTCCGACTCGCTCAGGGAGCGAACCACCGCGGTGATGCGCGACAGGATATCGATCTGTTGACTCACGGCTTGCCTCCCTCCGTTGCGACGTTGCCAGATCACGAAGCCTGTCCAGGGCCCTCGTCATCTGCGGTATCCTTACGCTATGTTAGTTTCTAACAACCATCCACAGTTTTTTGAAAATTTCCGACAATGGTCGTAGTCAGATCAATCTTCGAACATTGCCAATCGTCCGGCGCGGCGTAACATGAGCCGCGTTCCGCCTTCAGGAGAACTTCCATGGCCCACTCCCCCTCTTCCTCCTCCTTCGATGCCAAGGGCTGCCACAAGGGCACCCTGGAAACCGGCGACCGGCTGCTGGCCGACGTCAGCCTGCCGGCGGCGGTGATCCACCAGGCGCCGCTCGCCCACAATCTGGCATGGATGCAGGACTTCGCCCGCCGCCACGGCGCCGAGCTTGCGCCCCACGGCAAGACCACCATGACCCCGGCGCTGTTCCGGCGGCAGCTCGAGGCCGGCGCCTGGGGCATCACCCTGGCCACCCTGCCCCAGTGCCGCGCCGCCTTCGCCGAGGGCGCCCAGCGACTACTGGTGGCCAACCAGATGGTCGGTCAGGCCAACATGGCCATCGCCGCAGACCTGATCCGTGGCGGCGCCGAGCTCTATGTCACCGTCGACAGCGCCGAGAACCTGGACCAATTAGGCGCCTTTTTCGGGGCGGCCGGCATCTCCCTGAATATCCTGATCGAGGTAGGCGTCGAAGGGGGAAGGTGCGGACTTCGCGATGATGACGAGGTAATGGCGCTGGCCCGCCGGGCAGCTACCCTGCCCGGCATAGCCCTGGCAGGTCTGGAGGGGTATGAGGGTGTGGTCCATGGCGACGATCCGGTGGCCGGTATCCGTCGCTACGCCCAGCGCCTGGTCGACGGCGTCAAGCGACTGGCCGCCGAAGGGCTGGTCGATCGCGACAAGCCTATCGTCACGGCCTCGGGTTCGGCCTGGTACGACCTGATCGCAGAAGAATTCCGCGACGGTGGACTCGAAGGCCGCTTCACCCCGGTGCTGCGCCCGGGCTGCTACGTGGTCCACGACCACGGCATCTACCGCGAGGCCCAGGCCGGCGTGCTGTCCCGGCGCCAGGACCTGCACCAGGGGCTTGAGCCGGCGCTGGAGGTGTTCGCCCAGGTGCAGTCGCTGCCCGAGCCGGGGCTGGCCATCGTGGCACTGGGCAAGCGCGATATCGGCTTCGACCTGGCGCCCGAGGTGCTCAGGCGCTATCGCGAAGGCGGACAGGCCAGCGAGCGTCTGTCGGTGGAAGGCTGGCAAGTCGTCAAGCAGATGGACCAGCACACCTTTATCCAGCTACCCGACAGCGCCCGCGACGTGCGCATCGGTGACGTCCTGGCCTTCGGCGCCTCACATCCCTGCATGACCTTCGACAAGTGGCGCCAGCTCCATCTGGTCGATGACGCGCTCCGGGTCGTCGATACCTGTGCGACGCGCTTCTAGACACTCTGACAAGCGAACGACCAAGGGGCGGGCGGAAACCATCCACCCGCCCCGCTCCTGCAATCTTTGCCGCAGCGCTGACGGCACGACCGATCGACGCCCTTCGCCTCTGCGCTCAATTTTCTGGCCACGCCCCCGACATACACTGACAGCGACCACCGGGCATCGCTCGGATCAAGAGGGCTGACAGCAAGGGAAGCCTATGGCCAAGAATGTCGCGCTGTTCTTCGATGGCACCTGGCAGGTGCCGGACATGGACCTGGAAGACGGTGACACCAACACCAACGTCAGCCGGCTCTACCAGGCGGTGGCCGACAATCCCATGGCCGAGGGCGGCTCCGTCAAGCGCTACTACCATGGCGTCGGCAGTGACCTGCACTGGTACGACCGCCTGGTGGCAGGCGCCACCGGACTCGGGCTATCGGAAATTCTGGTCGAGGCGTACGTGGAGCTTGTCGAACTGTTGCGCCCGGACGACCGGCTGTTCCTGTTCGGCTTCAGCCGAGGCGCCTACACCGCGCGCAGCCTGAGCGGGATGCTTCACACCAGCGGACTGCTGCACCCCGAACACCGGCAGTTGGCGGGACGCGCCTACGCGCTTTACCGCGATCGAAGGCGTGGCCCGCAATCCGCCGAGGCTCGACGCTTCGCCTCGCGCTACGCCTGGGTGCCGGAGATCCACATGATCGGTGTGTGGGACACCGTGGGCAGCCTGGGGATTCCACTCAGGAGCTTTGCCGCCTTCAACCGCCGCCGATTCGAGTTCCATGACACCCGCCTGAGCCCGCTGGTGCGCCACGCCTACCAGGCGCTGGCGATCGACGAGCACCGCAAGGCCTTCGCCCCCACCCTGTGGTCGCCGCAGACCACCACCTCCACCCTCGAGCAGGTATGGTTTCCCGGCGCCCACTCCAACGTCGGCGGAGGCTACCGGGACCGCGTGCTGTCGGACGTCAGCCTGGACTGGATGATGGGCCGCGCCTGCGATCAGGGGCTGCCGCTGCTGCCTGACAGTCGCCCCTTGCTTGGTTCACCACCGCGCGAGGACGACATCGTCGACTCCTACCAGAGGTTTCTTTCGCGCCTCTATCGACTGATCTCGCCCCGGCGCTATCTGCGGCGCATCGGCTTTGCCTCCTTCGGCAACGAGACGCTGCACCCGAGCGTCGCCACCCGTCGTCTTGCCCTGCCCGGCTATCGCCCCGCCAACCCTATCCACCCGCGTCTTGCGGCGACGCCGCCATCCACCTCGACACCGACAGCCCCCGAGTGAGGGCGCGAGCGCCTGCCACGGATACGACAACGCCCACTCGCAAGGAGTGGGCGTTGTCGGTGGCCTGAGTCGCTCTCCCTCGTCGGGGGTCAGAGGCCGGCGCTGCGCTTGCAGGACGAGCCAGGCCTCGAGAGCGCGCTAGTTCGAGGGGAAGTTGAACTGCGCGCTTTCCCTGTCCTGGCTCCTCGGCCAGCGCTGGGAGATGGCCTTGCGCCGGGTGTAGAAGCGCACGGCGTCGGGGCCATAGGCATGCAGATCGCCGAACAGCGACTCCTTCCAGCCGCCGAAGCTGTGGAAGGCCACCGGCACCGGCAGCGGTACGTTGATGCCGACCATGCCGACCTCGATGGCGTCGGCGAAGCGACGCGCGGCCTCGCCATCCCGGGTGAACACGCAGGTGCCGTTGCCGTACTGGTGGGCGTTGATCAGCGCAATGGCCTCATCGTAGCTGGCGACACGCACGACGCACAGCACCGGCCCAAAGATCTCGTCGCGATAGACGCTCATCTCGGGCGTGACCCGGTCGAGCAGGCTCGCGCCCAGGAAGTAGCCCGGTGACGACTCGACCAGCGGATGCTCGCGCCCATCCACCACCAGCTCGGCCCCGGCGTCGACGCCCTGCTGGAGATAGCCCGCCACCTTGTCGCGGTGCCCGGCGTTGACCAGCGCACCCATATCCAGGCCGCGCTCGGTGCCGGCACCGATCTTGAGTTCCCGAGCCTCCTGCGAAAGCCGTTTCACCAGGGCATCGGCGGTGTCATCGCCGACACACACCGCCACGCTGATCGCCATGCAGCGCTCACCGGCACTGCCGTAGGCGGCCCCGATCAGGGTGCTGGCGGCGTTGTCCAGATCGGCATCGGGCAGTACCACGGCGTGGTTCTTGGCGCCACCGAGCGCCTGGACGCGCTTGCCATTCTCGGCGCCACGCTGGTAGATCGCCTTGGCCACCGGGGTCGAGCCGACGAAGGACACCGCCTTCACATCCGGCGCATCGATCAGCGCCTCGACCACCTCACGGTCGCCGTGGACCACGCTGAACAGGCCGTCGGGCAGACCGGCTTCGGTGAGCAGCTCGGCCATCTTGAGCGCCGCCGACGGCACCTGCTCGGAGGGCTTGAGGATAAAGGCGTTGCCGCAGGCCAGCGCCATCGGATACATCCACAGCGGCACCATGGCCGGGAAGTTGAACGGCGTGATCCCGGCCACGATGCCCAGCGGCTGATGATTGGACCAGGTGTCGATGGCCGGCCCGGCGTTGTGGGAATACTCCCCCTTGAGCAGCTCCGGCACGCCGCAGGCGTACTCGACGTTCTCGATACCGCGCTTGAGTTCGCCCATGGCGTCTTCAAGCACCTTGCCGTGCTCTTCGCTGACCAGCGCGCAGATCTCGTCGGCGTCACGCTCGAGCAGCGCCTTGAAGCGGTACATCACCTGGGCGCGCTTGGCCGGCGGCGTGTCGCGCCAGGCCGGCTGGGCGCGGCGGGCCGCCTCGATGGCACTCTCGACGGTAGCAGCGTCCCCCAGGGCGACACGACCGACCGGCTCGGCGGTGGCCGGGTTGATGACATCCAGATGGCGCTGCGACGGCTGTGACTCACCGCCGATCCAATGATTCACGTCTTTCATCAAAACTCTCGATATGACTTGCTGAAAAGGCGTCAGCGCCGGGCGGCCATCTCGCGTGGGGCCCGGCGCAGCATGGTACGCAGATGATGCGGCTCAGAACTGGCGGTCGAGCAGCGCCTCGTCGAAGGGATAGCGGGACAGCTTTTCCACACCGCTGTCGGTGATCAGCACTTCTTCTTCCAGCTTGACCCCGTCGGCGGCACCCACCTCACCGATGTAGCTCTCCACGGACACCACCATGCCGGGTTCGAGAACGCCATCCTTGGAGAAGCGATCGAAGTCCATATGGTGGGCGACCAGCGGGGTTTCACCGTGCATGCCGACGCCGTGGATGATGGAGGGATAGCGACGGTCGAGGAAGCGCTCGGGGATCTTCCAGGCCTGCTCGGCGATCTCGCGATAGCTCATGCCCGGCTTCAAGATGCCCATGTTGTGGTGCACCTGGTCGTAGGCCATGCGATACAGCTCCTTCTGGTAGGCGCTTGGGCGATTGGGGCCGACGTGGAAGGTCCGCGAGAAGTCCGAATAGTAGCCGTGACAACCGATGGTATCGGTGTCCAGCGCCACCAGCTCGCCCGGACGAATGACCCGGTCACTGGCCTCATTGAACCAGGGGTTGGTGCGCGGGCCGGACGACAGCAGACGGGTCTCGATGAACTCTCCGCCCTGGCGGATGACGTTGCCGTACATGATCGCGAACAGCTCGTTCTCGGTGATGCCCGGCTTGATCGCCGCCTCGACCTCGGCCACCGCGGCCTCGCTGCCGGCCATGGACTGGGCCAGACAGGCGATCTCCTCGGGGGTCTTGATGCGCCGGCAGTGCAGCGTGTCCTGCATGCAGTCGAAGACCTCGAGGCCCTGGGCCTCGAGTGAGCGCGCCAGGTTGAGCGCACAGCGATCCAGCCCGATCTTGCGGTTGCCGCGTCCGTGCTCTTCGATCAGCTCGGCGATCTCCACACCGAAGGGGTCCGAAGAGAGGTTGTCGCGCTGGTTGACGGCGGACCACACCACCTTGGAGGTGCGCGATTCATCGATGGTCTCGAGCCAGGTAGAGACGTGGGCGCTGCCCGGGTACTCGAACAGGATCACCGGCCCTTCCAGGGGCACATAGATGTAGCGGGTCGAGTTGCGCAGGAAGTAGCCGAACATGTTGCGCGAACCGGTGGCATAGCGCTGGTTGTTGGGGTCGAACAGCACCATGGCGGCGTAGCCTTGCTCCGCCATCGTCGCGCGCAGCCGCGCCAGGCGCCCGGCGCGCAGCTGCCTGGGATCGAAGGCGGTGGGGATGCTGTCGCCGTTGGCCATCGGCGCAGAGGGCACGACCGGAATATGGTCCGGCTCGTTGTCGGTCAGGTTGTCGAAATCGACGATGCTCATGTCAGGGTCCTGTTCGCAGTCGCGAGGGTCACAAGATGTTCGGGCCGAGCATCTTCACGCTCGGCCCCGATGTGGTGTGTCAGGCTCAGTCGGCCAGGGAATCGCTGCGATTCATGCCTTCCTTCAACAGGGTCTCGTGAATCGGCGCCATGCGTCCGAAGATGCGCTGGGCACGCTCGGGGCGACCGATGAAGCCGGGTTCCTTGGCGTAGGCGAAGATCACGGTGTGACGCTCCTTCTCGCCTTCCACCGGCGTCACCCGGTGCAGCGAATAGCGGCCGAAGAATACCTGCAGGTCACCCGGTTGAAGGTCCAGCGCCTTGAGCCGCGAACGATCGCCGTCCAGCACCTGCTCGACCTCGTCGAAGTTCTCACCCTCGGGGCTGCGGATGCCCGGGGCATACTCGAACCGGCCACCGCCGTGGGACTGGCGGGTCATCATGGTGACGATGAACTCGTTGGTGTCGTAGTGCCAAGGATGCTGGCAGCCCTCTCTCAGCACGTTGACCACCAGGTCCGCCAATGGGTCGGCGTATTGATGAATCTCTTCCATGCCCACGACAGTGGCGATAAAGCGCTGGAAGTCCGGGTGCTGGTAGACCTGGCGAATGATGGTGTCTTCGCCGATGCGATCACCGGCGACAAAGCCGTTGGTGCGATCGTCGAAGCGATTGAGCGGATGGCGGGCCGGGCGCTCGGGATCGCCGGCATTGTTGTAGGGGTTGGTCTCGGTCTGGTTGTAGTGCGCCTCGGGCGACAGCCGCTCGGTCTCGCGCTCCAGCCGCGCCAACGCCTCCTCGGGGACAAAGTTCTTGAGTACCACACAGCCATCGTCGGCCAGCTGTTCGTGACAGCGCTGGATCAGCGCCCGTCCGGACTCGCCGTCCAGGTCATGAATCGGGTAGTGCTCAAGGTCGATCAGACCGTCCAGCGAGGAAGTGGTGGGCGCATCGGTGGCCTGCATGAGGAACTCCTGCCTGTCTCAAGTGATGTTGGACAGGATAGAGAGCGCCTCTTCATAATAGAAATGAATGGTTGAGATATCACTTATTTCAAAGGCTCATCGATTATGGATACCGACCTGCTCCGCGCCTTCGTCACCGTGGCCGAGTGCCAGGGCTTCAGCGCCGCCGGCCGCGTGCTGCACCGGACCCAGTCCGCCGTCAGCCTGCAGATCAAGCGACTGGAGGACCAGATGCACAAGTCGCTGTTCGAGCGCACCAGCCGCAGCGTGCTGCTGACGTCCGACGGTGAACGGCTGCTGCCCTATGCGCGACACATGCTGACGCTGGAGGACGAGGCCAGGGCGGCACTCGGCGACCGCCAGCACGGCGAGAAGATTCGTATCGGCACCTCCGAGGAACAGGCCAGCGCCTACCTGCCGGAACTGCTGCCCCGGTTCGCCGAGGCCTATCCGCATACCCGCATCGAGGTCATCTGTGGCATCAGTGCCGACCTGGTGGACAGCTTCCAGCAGGGCCTGCTCGACGTGGTCCTGTCGATCCGCCACGGACCGACGCAATCGGGCCAGTTGCTCGGCTGGGAACCCATGGTGTGGGTCGCGGCAGAAGATGCCGATCCTACCCGTGGCAGCCGACTGCCCCTGGCACTGAATCCCGAAGGCTGCATCTTTCGCGCCCACGCCCTCGCCGCCCTGGGGCGTCAGGAACGCGCCTGGGAACTGCGTTACTCGAGCCAGTCCCCCACCGGCATCAACCTGCCGGTCCAGGCGGGGCTCGCGATCACCGTCAAGACACCCCGCAGCGTACCGGCGGGCTGTCGGATTCTCGGCGAGGAGCAGGGCCTGCCGGCGCTCGGCCAGGTGGAAATCGAGATGCACCGGCGCCCCGGACATGCGAGCGACGCCTTCAACACCTTCTGCCAACAGCTCGAGGAGGTCGTCACCCACAACGACGCAGTCGCCGTGCCCGAGTTTCAGGACCAGGCCTGAGCCTGGCTCGACCGCGTGTCGGTCGAATGCCTGAGTCGCAATATCATGATCGTGACGGATTAATGGTTTGATTACCTCGTCATTACAGGCGAACTACCCCCTGATCCCTATATCGCCACAAGGAGAGATACGCCACACTTCAATAACCAGGATTCTCCGATGGTCTCGCCTGCCCGGCGGTGCCCTTTTCCTGGTCCGGAGATGACAGTGACCACGCCATTTGACGACTCCCTCGAACCTCGGGCTTCCCAGTTTGCATCGGTTGGAATGAATGGAATGGAGCTCCTTGAACAGGAACTCGAACACCTCAGAGCTCGGCATCTAAAGCTTCGCGAAGAGGTCGCAGCCATTCGCCACTATGCCGGCGACAGCCTGCCCGCCAAGGCCGGCCTCGTCATCGTAAAGATGCTGGAAGACGCCTTGAAATCCTGACCGTCTTCTCTTCCCGAGAACCAACATTCTTGCCGCTGCCAATGCATCTTCTTGCTCGTTTATCGGGGAAAGGGCCTCGACGACCTTGCCGCTTTGTCGCGCCTCGGGATTACCCGCCAGCGGGCAATAGTGCGCCTCTGGCCTCTCCTTTTCTTGCCGCTGCCATAAGGTATAGTCACGGCTATATGTCTTTGTTTTGGCTTAAACTTGCAGCCTAGGTAAAGAGTTGCATCTGTCAGCCTGCGCGCTAATATCGCCATGCAAATTCGCTATCGTGTCCATAGCCAATGCCCGGAATATCGGTCGTGACGCTGGGCACGAGGCTCTTTCAGCGACATCACGTATTTTCAACAGGCAACCGCCGGATTCGCACCTTCATGACGCCCACCTCGACCCTGCTGCTCGCCTTCTCGCTGTCTTCCGATGCCTTTGCGGCCTCGGTCAGCAAGGGTGCCTGCGTGCGTCGGCTGCGTTTCGTGGTGGCCCTGCAGACCGGCCTGCTGTTTGGTCTGGTGGAAGCCACGACGCCGATCATCGGCTGGCTGCTCGGCACCAGCGCCTATGACACCATTGCCCACTGGGATCACTGGATCATCTTCTTCCTGCTGCTCGCCCTCGGCGGCAAGATGATCCACAGTGGCCTCGCTCCCGCCCCCAAGGACTGCGCCAGCTGCGATTGCGGCACGACCAGCGATCGCACCCGCTGGTGGCTGATCATCGCCACCGCGATCACCACCAGCCTGGACGCCATGGCGGTGGGCGTAGGTCTGGCGTTCATGAACGCCAACATCTGGGTGACGGCACTGGCGATCGGTGGCGCCACCACCCTGATGGCGACCCTGGGGATGCTGCTGGGACGCCGGCTCGGCAAGACGGTGGGGCCGCGTGCCGAGATCATCGGGGGGCTGGTATTGATCGCCATCGGCGCCACCACCCTGTATCACCACCTGCTCGCCTGATCCTCTTGCCCGGTCGACCCTGTCGCGATCCCGGGCAGGTTAACTGCCAATGACTCGCTCCTAGCGCTCATCCATGCCGGCAACACGCCTGCTATAGCAAAGTTCGTCCACGATCTCGCCCGTTTTGTCGATAGTCTGGTGCACTATTGCCGGTATCAGACGGCTGGACACCTCATGATCCTCAAGCCCAGCGCACAGGCGGCTCGATTGCCACGATGGATAGCGGTAACCGTTCTGGCCGTTCTGCTGACCGGCTGCGCTGAGCACTCCCCTCTCTCGCCAGCAGCGTCCGCCACCAGAACAGCCACCAGACCAGCCACCGAGATGACGTCAGCCCCCCTTCCGGGTCACGGCTTCCAGTCGTCGGTACAGATCGTCCAACGTGATCAGATTTCCGGCGACCGACAGCACCTTTCGGCCAGCCCGGCGCTGCCCAGCGCCTCCCGTTCCGCCGAGCTGGTGGCCGGGGGGATCGGACGGATGACCGCCAACCAGCTCACGACTCAGGGAACCGCCGTGGCCCGCGCTGTCGGTGCCGATGGATGGGCCAGCGCTACCGAGTCCGCCCTGGCAAGCACCGGGGCCTACCTTGAGGGACCATTGGGGGGATCTCTGGAAGCGGTTGAGGGTGTGCTCGACAGCGTCGCTGCTCTGCCGTTACTGCATCGCTTCGATGACCGGCTGCAGCGGGTGCTGTCACTGGATCGCTATCGACGTCGCCTGTCCAGCACGCTGGGCATCGGCCAGCAGGAACTCGATCTCGAGGAGCCATGGGGTGATCTTGAGCAGTCACTGACCACCCGAGTGGCTAACGCCATCCAGCTCGGCCTGGAACCGATCCTGATCACCTCCGACTCCTTGCTGTGGCCAAGCCTGGCGGCGGACCTGATCGTCGCCGGAGGCGATGCGCTGTCAGACGTCAGCGCCACCACCGGCAACGCCCTGGTCGACGCCTCCGCCAGCGGGCTCAGTCGTGCCGGCCAGTGGGTCGCCCTGGCCGGTCAGGTGCTGGGCGGCAGGCGTGATGAGACCAGCCTGCAAGGGGTGGCGGCGCGCACGGCGCTGCGCCATGGCGGGATCAGCCACAGCGGCATCCCCCGGCTGGATGAGCAGGCCGTCGTCGGACTGGTCGAGAGTATCGGAAACGATGAGCGCAGCACGCTCACGGCAGCGACGGACCTGGGCCGAGGCAGCCTGAGTCAGATGCTGGCCACCGAGGCAGTGGGCCTGACCGGTGAGTTCGGCGTCATGGTCACGCGTCCCGGCGACATGCTCGACGACCGGGTGACACTCGCCCTGGCCCCGGCCCAGCAACTGGGCGACATGTCGGCCAATCTGTCATCGCTGGTAGGCGACACTCGCACCACCCTTGAGGAGGTCGGACGGCTGGTCGATGCCGGCCAGGACCTGTCCGGGCGTTTGCAGGGTCTGGTGCTCGCGGACAGCCTGGACAGTGGTGTCACGACCCTTGGGCGCGTCGATCAGGGCCTCGACAGGACCGGCAACCGGCTGCTGCCCCTGGCCGACACCCTGGTCGAGGGGCTGGCGCAGGCCGATACCCGCATCGAGACGCTGGCCGATCGCCTGGGAGGCACGCTTGACCCCGTCACCAGCGCCCAGCAGGACGGCGTCAACCGCCTGGCGGACGCCGTGGTGCAGGCGCCGATGTCCAGTCGCCCGTTAAGCGAACTGGGAGACGCCGTGGTCGCACTGGGCGACGGCATGCGCCTTGCGCCGATCGCCGCCGGGCTCGACTGGATGATGGTGGTGCCGGTACCCGGGCGCGAAGGCCCGCTCGCAGGCGACACACCAGCCGACTCGCCCACCGCCGGCACAGACGCCGACCGCAGTCCCGGCCACCCCACTGTCGACGGCCACGCCGGCTCCCGCGCTGACCATATGCCCTGAGATGCCGTTGCCCTTCCAGCATTGTCACAGCGCCGCCGGCGTGCAAGGGTCACCCTCTCCACCAGGACGACCCCGGCTATTGAGGCGCTGCCTATTGCCGTGCTGCCTATGCCAAATCTCCCCAAGGCGAATGGGCCAGAGCGCTGGCCTGCGTCGGCGCCAGCGGCAGCTGGGTCGCCTGAAAGGCGTGATAGATGTCCGCCGAGCCGGCGTCGATGATCGTCCTTGCGCAACACACAGTCATCCGGTGCAGCGAAGTTGGCGGAGTGCGGCATGGCGCCCCCCGGGGTGACGATGATGGTGGCGAGGCGAGACCAAAGTGCTACACGCCCAGGCCGGACAGCACCTACTAGCCATGCTAGCATGACTACCATACAAGCAATACCAGGCCGGAACTCAAAGGCTCAACAGTACAAGAGCTAAAAAGCTCAACGAAAGGTAGGTGCCCCCATGCTGACCCCCGCAATCGCTGAACTCTGGGAACAGGATGCCGCCGGAGGATCGGTGCGTCAGCGGCTCTACCGCGTGCTTAGACTCGCCATCATCCGGATGCAGTTCGCCCCCGGCCAGGCACTGTCCGAGAAAGAGATTTCCGACGCCTTCTCGGTCAGCCGCCAGCCGGTGCGCGAAGCCTTTATTCGCCTGTCCGAGGCAGGCCTGGTCGACGTTCGCCCACAACGCGGCACCTATGTCGTGGGCATCTCGCAGAAGTCGGTGCGCGAAGCGCGCTTCGTCAGGGAGGCGGTCGAAACCGCCGTCAGCGCCTCCGCCGCCAGGCAAGGGCTCGCCGACAAGGTGATCTACGAGCTGCGGGATCTGATCGAACGCCAGATTCGCTGCGCCAGCAGCGGCCAGTATGACCAGTTCTTCATCCTCGACGAGGACTTCCACCGCGTGCTCGCCCTTGGCGCCGGACACGAGACCGCCTGGCGCGTCATCGAAGAGGTCAAGGCACAGCTAGACCGGGTGCGCTACCTCAGCGTGCCTGACACCACGCCCTTCGAAAAGCTGGTCCAGCAGCACGCCGACATTGTCGATGCCATCGAACAGAGAGACGAAGACAAGGCCCGCCAAGCCATGCTGGTGCATCAAAGCGAGATCCTGATCTCCCTGCCCCAGATGGTGCAGCGCTTTTCGTCGATCTTCGAGGACACCAACGGCTGATAGTTATCTAACCGGCAGACGTCTCTCATGGGCAAGGGCCACCCGCCCCCTGCCCTGCGGCCATCACCGTTCCGCCCTGTGACAATATTGAGCACAACGGCAAACGCACCTGCAAGGCCATCGATCACCTTCATCGCCCCGCGCACAGCGAGCGAACTGGCAGACTGGACCAGCGACCAGGTCGACTGCACCGCACTGGGGCTGGCCGCCTGGGTACGCTACACCTCCGGCGTCTCGCTCGACGGCCAGCCACATGAGGTGAGCGACCCGCTGGCATCGCGCTTCATCGAGCTGCATGAACGTCACGGCGATGACCCTGAAGCGCTGGTGGCGGCCTTTCTGGCACAGCAAGACATCGTCCCTGCGGCCCTGGCGGCGCAGCAGGGGTTTGCCGATGCTGTCACCGATGGCTACCGCCGACTGATCAATACCGGGCTTGCGGCGTCACTGAGCACCCTCTAGCCGGACCCGAGAAAAGGAGATTTCCATGCAACACACCTGGCGCTGGTTCGGCCCCAAGGACCCGATCCGACTCGAGGAGATTCGCCAGACCGGCGCGACCGGCATCGTCACCGCGCTGCACGAGGTGCCCAACGATGAGGTCTGGTCCCGGCAGGCCATCGCCGAGCGCAAGCAGATGATCGAGGACGCTGGCCTCGAATGGTCGGTGGTGGAAAGCGTGCCGGTACACGAGGCGATCAAGAAAGGACTGCCGGAGCGCAACGCCCTGATCACCCGCTACTGCGACACCCTACGCAACCTGGCGGCCTGCGGCATCGATACCGTGTGCTACAACTTCATGCCGGTGCTCGACTGGACCCGCACCGACCTGCGCTGGGCGATGCCGGACGGCGCCCTGGCGCTGCGCTTTGACCAGACAGCCTTCGCCGCCTTCGACCTGTATCTGCTCGCCAGACCAGGCGCCGAGGACGAGTACAGCGACGACGAGAAGACCGAAGCCAGGACCTACCTCGATAGCCTGGACGCCGAAGCCCGCCAGTCACTGGTCGACACCCTGATCGCCGGCCTGCCCGGCGCCGAAGAGCACTACACCCTGGAGCGCTTTCGCGAGGTACTGGCCGGATACGCCGAGATCGACGCCGAGCGGCTGCGCGAGCACCTCGGCTACTTTCTGAAAGCGGTCATCCCGGTCGCCGAAGAACTCGGCATCAAGATGGCGATCCACCCCGATGACCCGCCCCGGCCGCTGCTCGGCCTGCCCCGGGTGGTCTCGACGACGGCGGACGCCGAGTGGATCCTGGAGGCCGTCGACAGCCCGGCAAATGGCCTGACGCTGTGCACCGGGTCCTACGGCGTGCTCGCCGCCAATGACCTGGCCGCCATGGTTCAGCGCTTTGGTCCCAGCATCCACTTCGTGCATCTGCGCTCGACCCGGCGCGAGTCCCCCGACCCTCGCTCCTTCCACGAGGCGCCGCACCTGGACGGTGACGTCGACATGGTCGCGGTCATCAGCGCGCTGGTCGCCGAGGAACGCCGTCGCGAGCGCGAAGGCGGCCGACGCTTACCGTTGCGTCCCGACCACGGCCACCACATTCTCGACGATCATCACCGCGCCACCGCTCCGGGCTACCCGCTGTACGGCAGGCTGCGCGGTCTGGCCGAGCTGCGTGGCGTCGAGGCTGCGGTACGCCAGCTCACCTGACGCCCTGGCGTTCTACCAGCCGCTGCGCTGGCGACGCCCGTCGCAGCGGGAGTGGTCCAGCGCAGCGGGAGTGGCCCTTCACAACGAAAACGACCAGGCGGGGAGGCACATTCCCCACCTGGTCGGCTCAGGACACCTTCAGCCCGCCTGGTCGACTCAGAACACCTTCATCCCGCCTGGTCGGCTCAGCGCCAAACCCTGCGCAGAGCACCCCTAGGTCGGCAGATACTCCTCGCTCCAGCTCTCCGACACGACGCCTTCGGCGATCAACCGATCGATCTCCTCGGGGCTGTGCCCCAGCTCTTCGAGCACCTGACGGCTCGAGCTGCCGTACTTCTCCGACGGCGCCAGCGGATAGATGCGACCTCGCTTGGGACGGATGGCGTACGGATCAAGCTGCGTGATGACGTGACCGCTGGGGTGCTCGTCGTAGACGGTGAAGGAGTAGCTGCCACGATCGATGCCCGGGGTGTTGTCCCAGCGCCGCGAGTTGTAGGAGCGCAGGGCCTCGATGTTCTCGCACACCGCCGCGGCGATGCCTGCCTTCTGCAGCCGTTCCACCCAGTCGGTGGCCACCGCATTGATAAAGCGAGGGGCCAGATAGGCCGCCCGCTCCTCCGGCGGAACATCGACCACCCCTTCGATCCCCGGCACCTGGGCGAACTTGTGCAGGTCCCGCTCGTAGGCGCTGATCAGCACCACCCCATCGGCGGTGAAATAGAAGCGCGACAGATCGTCGTAGCCGTTGAGTTCACGGCCCGAGGGCTCGTCGAACAGACCGCGACGCTCGTAGTCGTAGCAGAACGGCATCTGGGCCAGGCCGCTGAGCGCCGACAGCGAGGTCTTGACCCGGCTGACCCGGCGGGTACGCAGCTTCTGGTACAGGGCGGTGGCGACACCAAGAGAGGCACCGAAGCCGCACATCACGTCGATGGTGCCCACGTGGGCGTGCTCTTCTGGCGTGTCCATGCTGCCCCCGAAGCGCAGCATGATGCCGGTGGTGGCCTGCACCAGGTCGTCGTAGCCCAGGTAGTTGGTCCTAGGGCCCGGCTTCACCCCGCTGAAGCAGTCGAGCTGGCAGAAGATCGCCTCGGGATTGATGCGCTGCATTTCCGCCTCGGTCAGCCCCATCCGCTCCACCTGCCTGTCGGTGGCATTCCACACCACCACGTCGCTCTGGCGGATCAGCTCGTCGAGGATTTCACGCCCCCGTGGCACCTGGATATCGGTCAACAGGGAGCGCTTGGAGCGCATATGCGACAAGCCGAAGATGGCCGTGTTCCAGCAGTCGTAGAACGGCTTGGCGGGGTCCACCTTGATGATGTCGGCGCCGAAGCGTGCCAAAAAGGCCACCGAGTGGGGACCGGCGATGACGTTGCACAGGTCCAGCACCTTGACGCCTTCGAGCCAACCGTCCTTGGCGTTGCGCGCACGAACCCGGGGCAGCTTGGTCTCGATGCGATGCAGCACCGCCAGCGCCTGGTCGAACGACACCCAGCGGCGCGGCGTCGGGGTGAGCATCTCGTGGCCGCTGTCGTGCAGCCAGACCATCGGGCCGGGCTGGGTCATCAGGCCGAATTCGGGATCGTCCACTTCGATCATCAGCCCGGCGGTCTCGGCGTGGTCGTCGTGGATCCACTCCTGCAGCCAGCGCTGCGGCGCGCCGGGAAACTTGCCACGGCCGAAGATCTTCTCCCACTCCTTGGAGGTGCGGGTCAGGAAAACCTCCTTCATGCGCGCGGCGATATGATCCGCCCAACGCTTGGGCAGCGGGTAGACGCCAAGCGACACGTCACTCTGCCACTGGCTGGTGGGCGCATAGGTGTCGGGCTCTTCCACCAGCCCTTCCTCCACCAGCTCGTCGTACAGACCGAGCACCTTGAGGCAACGCTTGGCGTGCTCCTTGTGACTCGGGCAGACCACGTAGAACATGCGCCCGTCCTTGCACTTGTAGCTGCGATAGAAGGGATCGAGCAGCTCCTGCAGTTCGTCGTAGTCCAGGTTCATCGGCGCGCCTTCGATGCGGCGACGCTCGATCTCCTTTTCGCGCTGGGTCTTGTAGCGCTCCGGCAGGCCCTCGATCTTGATCGAGTTGTAGCAGAGGCCTTCCATCAGGGCGCAGGCGATGGGCACTTCGATCTCGTCGCCGAGGCCGGTACGCTCACGCGCCTGCAGCGCCAGGGTGACGGCGGTGGCCGCCAGCATGGTGCCGTAGGCCGAGCCCAGCGGCAGCGGCGAGAACGACGGATTGATGCCCATCAGCACCCGGTTGAGCCCCATGTCGGTAAACACCCCCGAGTGGGCGGCGATGACGCTCTCGAAGGCCCGCCAGTCTCGGCGCAGCTCGTCGTTGGAGGCAAAGCCCGGCATCGACAGGGTGATCAGCTCCGGACGCTCTTCGCGCAGCGCGCTGAAGTCGATGCCCAGGCGCTGCATGACGCCGGGCCGGAAGCTTTCGATCACGATATCGGCCTCCTCGATCAGCGCCAGCGCCTGTTCGAGGCCCTCTTCGGTCTTGAGGTCGATCGTCACGATCAGCTTGTTGCGCTGCAAGGTGGCGTTGGCCGGTGACTCCCACATGGGCCCCGTGGGCGGGTCCACGTGAATGACCGTGGCGCCCAGGTCGGCGAGGATCATCGCCACCGCAGGGCCGGCCATGTACTGACCGAAGTCGATGACCTTGACGTCCTTGAGCGGCAGTTGGGAATGAGGATTCGGTGACATCGGGGTCTTCCTGTAAAGCAAGGGTGGCAACGGGAGGAGGCCGAAGCCTCCTCGGTGACGTCAGTGTTTGCCGTCTTCGATGACCAGGTGGGGTTCAAGGACCTTCTTGGCGAAGTCCTGGCGCAGCCAGCGCACCAGTGACCATGCCAGGATCGCCAGCACGGGAATCATCGGCAGCGCCACCACGATGGTGGAGGTCTGCACCGGCTTGAGCCCGCCAAGCTGGATCAACGCTACCCCGACGCCGGCGATCAAAAATGCCCAGATCAGGCGGATCTTGCGCTGCGGTTCCTGATAGCCAGACAACTTGCGCGAGGTCACCGACGCCAGCACGTAGGCGGAGCTGTCCAGGGTCGTCGCCAGGAAGATGAAGCACAGCAGCACGAACAGGGTGGTAATCACGCCGGACATCGGCAGGGTGCCGAGGATCGCCTCGACCGCGGCGGGGATGCCTTCGGCCGAAAGAATGGCTGCCACGTCCAGGGTGCCGGAGATCTGCAGGTCCAGCGCATAGCCGCCCCACACCGCGAAGAACACCCAGCAGCCCAGGGAACCGAACACCATTTCGGCGATGATCAACTCACGGATGGTGCGACCGCGCGAGATGCGGGCGACGAACAGGCCCATCATCGGGGCGTAGGCGATCCACCAGGCCCAGTAGAACACCGTCCAGTCGCGCCAGAAGCTGGAGTCCCCCACCGGGTCGGTCCACATGCTCATGGGCACGAAGTTGGAGACCATCTTGCCGAGGCTGTTGACCCAGCCTTCCACCATGAACAGGGTGTCGCCCACCACCAGGGTGAAGACCAGCAGTACCCCCGCCAGCAGCACGTTGATGTCCGACAGGATCTTGATGCCCTTTGCCAGGCCGAACCAGACGCTGGCGGAGAAGATGGCGGTCCAGATCAGCAGCACCGCGATATCCAGCATGAACGACGGTGACACCCCGAGCAGGCCGCTCAGCAGCTGCGATACCAGCGGCACCGCCAGCCCCAGCGAGGTACCGACGCCACCGACGATGCCGAAGACCACCACCGCATCGAGAAGCGCGCCCCACCAGCCGTCGGCATGACGCCCCAGCACCCCGCGGGCGGCCACGGACAGCCTGACGCCCGGGCGGTTGTGGACGAACATGGAGTAGGCGATCGGGATGGCCGGCAGGCAATAGAAGGCCCAGGGCGTGAAGCCCCAGTGGAACTGGCCGTAGGTCAAGGCCCACTCGGCCGCTTCCTGTGAGCTTGGTTCGACGCCGAACGGAGGGCCGGTAAAGTAGTAGATGGGTTCGACCCAGGCCCAGTTGACGATGGCGATGCCGATACCACCGGCAAAGATCATCGCCACCCAGCTGAAGTAGGAAAACTCCGGCTTGTCA
Source organism: Halomonas sp. EF61 (assembly GCF_040147045.1). Lineage (NCBI taxonomy): Bacteria > Pseudomonadati > Pseudomonadota > Gammaproteobacteria > Oceanospirillales > Halomonadaceae > Halomonas > Halomonas sp. EF61. Next base: position 274,520 of record NZ_JAMSHM010000004.1, read on the forward strand.
TCGGGGCCGCCGAGCCGCACGTTGCCGTAGCGACTGATGGCCAGACCCACCAGAAAGACCACCACGGCGATGCCGGCGAGCAGATACAGCCAGCCGAATCGCCCGGTGGCAAAGGCAAAGGCCGCATTGACCAGTGCGGCCCCCGACTCCGGGAACACGATGATGGGCAGGATCAGGCCTGCGATGACCAGCACGGCGGGCACGAAGACCCGCAGGTCGAGCCGATCGGAATGGGACTCTGGCGCGTTCATCAGGGATACCTTTATCGTTTGTTGTTGTGACGCTTGCTGCGCAAGACACCGGCGCTCAGCCGGCGGCCTCGAGCATCCAGCCCGCCGCTCGCTCGGCGATCATCAAGGTCGGCGAGTTGGTATTGCCGCTGGTGATGGTCGGCATGACGCCGGCGTCCGCCACCCGCAGTCCCTGGATGCCCCTCACCCGCAGGCGTGAGTCGACCACCGCCATGGGATCGTCGGCCTGCCCCATCCGGGTGGTTCCGACCGGGTGGAAGATGGTGGTGCCGATGTCACCGGCCAGCCGCCACAGCTCTTCATCGGTCTGGTACTGGACGCCGGGCTTGACCTCCTCCGGTTCGTACCTGGCGAACGCCTTCTGCTCGGCGATCCTGCGGGTGACGCGCAGCGAGTCCGCCGCCACCCGTCGGTCCTCGTCGGTGCTCAGGTAGTTGGGGGCGATGGACGGCGCCTGGGCCGGATCGGCGCTCTGAATCCTGACGCTGCCGCGACTGGTCGGATTCAGGTTGCAGACGCTGGCGGTGACCGCCGGATAGGGATGCAGCGGCTGGCCGAAGGCCTCCAGACTCAGGGGCTGGACGTGGTACTGGATGTTGGGGTGCTCGTGCTCGTCGCTGCTGCGGGTGAAGATACCGAGCTGAGACGGCGCCATGCTCATCGGGCCTGTGCGCTTGAACACGTATTCCAGACCGATGCCGGCCTTGCCCCACAGGGTGCTGGCCATGGTGTTGAGGGTCTTGGCGCCCTTGACCTTGTACACCGAACGAATCTGCAGATGGTCCTGCAGGTTCTCGCCGACCCCCGGCAGTTCGTGGACGACGTCGATGCCGTGCTGCTTGAGCAGCTCACCAGGCCCGATACCGGAGAGCTGCAGGATCTGGGGTGAGCCGATGGCGCCGGCGGACAGCACCACCTCACGGCACGCCCTGGCCAGCTGGGTGGTGCCCTCGCGCTTGACCTCGACGCCTTCACAGCGCTTCTCGCCATCGGGCTCGCCGCCGGCGACGATCAGCCGATTGACCTGGGTGGAGTGCCACAGCGTCAGGTTCGGCCGCTTGAGCGCCGGACGCAGGAACGCCTTGGCGGTGTTCCAGCGCCAGCCGGAGCGCTGATTGACCTCGAAGTAGTCGACGCCCTCGTTGCTGCCACGGTTGAAGTCTTTGGTCCGTGGGATACCCGCCTGGACCGCCGCCTCGGCGAAGTCGTCCAGCACCTCCCACTTGAGCCGCTGCTTCTCGATGCGCCACTCGCCACCGTGGCCGTGAAAGTCCCGGTGCGCGGCGTCGGCGTCGCCGCCCTCGTCCAGACGATAGTGATCCTCGTGCTGGATGAAGGCCGGCAGGCAGTGCTCCCAGCGCCACTGATCGTCACCGGTGACCTCGGCCCAGTGGTTGTAGTCCCGGGCCTGGCCGCGCATGTAGATCATGCCGTTGATGCTCGAGCAGCCGCCGAGGGTCTTGCCGCGCGGGTAGAGCAGCGAGCGCCCGTTGAGGCCCGCGTCCGGATCGGTGCGAAAGCGCCAGTCGGTACGCGGGTTGTCGATGCAGTACAGGTAGCCCACCGGCACGTGGATCCAGTGGTAGTTGTCGCGACCACCGGCTTCGATCAGCAGCACCCGGTTGTTGGGGTTGGCGCTCAAGCGATTGGCCAGCAGGCACCCGGCGGTGCCTGCTCCGACCACGATGTAGTCAAACTCGCTGTCGTATTGTTGTGCGGTTGTCATCGCAGATCCCTCGATTCAGGGCGTTATTTGGCGGTCGGCATCACGAACTCCGCGCCCGCCTCGATGGAGTCGGACCAGCGCTGCATGATCGACTTCTGCTTGGTGTAGAAGCGCACGCCCTCTTCGCCGTAGGCGTGCATGTCGCCGAACAGCGAGCGCTTCCAGCCACCGAAGCCATGCCACGCCATGGGCACCGGAATCGGCACGTTGATGCCGACCATGCCCACCTGGATGCGACGGCCAAACTCGCGGGCGACCTTGCCGCTCTCGGTGAAGCAGCTGACGCCGTTGCCGAACTCGTGGTCATTGATCAGCTCGATGGCGGTGGCCACGTCCGGCACGCGCACACAGGCCAGCACCGGGCCGAAGATCTCCTCGCGGTAGATCGTCATTTCCGGGGTGACGTGGTCGAACAGGGTGCCGCCCATCCAGAAGCCCTCGCTGCAGCCTTCGCCGGTATTGCTGCTGTCGAAGCCACGGCCATCGACCACCAGCTCGGCACCCTCCTCGACGCCCTTGTCGATGTAGCCGGTAATACGCTGATGGGCCTGGGCGGTGACGATCGGCCCCATCTCGGCGTCCAGCTGCATGCCGTCCTTGACCTTGAGACCACGGGCGCGCTCGGCGACGCGTGCCACCACGTCATCGGCCACGTCGCCGACCAGCACCGCCACACTGATGGCCATGCAGCGCTCGCCGGCGGAGCCGTAGGCGGCACCGATCAGCGCGTCCACCGCCTTGTCGAGGTCGGCGTCGGGCATCACCACCATGTGGTTCTTGGCGCCGCCGAGGGCTTGTACACGCTTGCCCAGCGCCGCGCCACGCTGGTAGATCAGGTTGGCAATGGGAGTGGAGCCGACGAAGGACAGCGCCTTGACGTCGGGATGGTCGATCAGCGCGTCCACCGTTTCCTTGCCGCCCTGGACCACGTTGAACACGCCGTCGGGCAGCCCGGCCTGCTTGAGCAGGTCCGCCATCATCAGCGAGGCGCTGGGATCGGTGGGGCTGGGCTTGAGGATGAAGCTGTTGCCGGCGGCGATGGCGACCGGGAACATCCACATCGGCACCATGGCCGGGAAGTTGAACGGGGTGATGCCGGCGACCACACCAAGCGGCTGGCGCAGTGTCCAGTTGTCGATGCCGGTGCTGACCTGGTCGGTGAAGTCGCCCTTGAGCAGCTGCGGGATTCCGCAGGCGAACTCGACGATGTCGATACCCCGTGCCACCTCGCCCTGGGCGTCGGTGAAGACCTTGCCGTGCTCACGGGTGATCGCCTCGGCCAGGGCATCCTTGTTGGCATTGAGCAATTCGAGAAAGCGGAACATCACCCGGGCGCGGCGGATAGGCGGGGTGTCGGCCCAGCTCGGGAAGGCCGCCTTGGCCACCTCTACCGCCTTGTCGATCTCGCTGGCGGAGGCCAGCGCCACTCGGCCACTGACCTGGCCGGTCGCCGGGTTGTAGACGTCCTGATGACCCAGGGAAGCGCTTTCGTCGATCTGGCCGCCGATGAAGTGAGGAATCGTCGAGGTCATGGGGTGCTCCTTTATAAGCGTTGTTTAAGTCATTCGAGCGTGGCCGTATGAGGAAAGGTGCCCAGCCTGCTCGTCTTGTCGCTGTACAGCCTATCTCTAGTGGCGATCTGAGCAATTGAGTTATTTGAAACCCAGATATAAGGTTCTCAAATAACACGCTCTGTTGAAGGAAGGCGCCATGCAGGACTACCCCACGCTGCGAGCATTCGTCACGGTGGCGCACCTCGGCAGCGTCTCCCGCGCCGCCGAGGCGCTGCATCTCACCCAGCCGGCGGTTAGCCTAAAGTTGAAGCAGCTGCAGGCAACGCTAGGACTGACGCTGTTCCACCGCCGCCCCCAGGGACTGGAGCTGACGGCCCACGGTCAGGCACTGCTGCCCACCGCCGAAAAGGCCCTGGAGAGCGCCCGGGTGTTCGATCAGATGGCCCGCTCACTGCACTCGACGGTGCGGGGGCTGTTAAGGATCGGCACCATCATCGATCCCGAATTCATCCGTCTGGGCAGCTTTCTCAAGGTGCTGGTCGAGCGCGCCCCGGAACTCGAGACCGAGCTGCACCACGGCATGAGCGGTTACGCCCTGTCGCGAGTGGAGCGCGGCGAGCTGGATGCAGGTTTCTATCTGGCGCCCCCCGGAACAGGCAGCACCCACGCCGACGGCGCCGGCGAACTTGCGTTTGTCGAGCTGACCCACTTTCGCTACTACGTGGTGGCGCCCTCCGGTTGGGAATCGCGGGTCGAGGACACCCGCTGGTCGACGCTGGCCACCCTGCCCTGGATCGTCACACCCCCCGACTCGGTCCACCATCGACTGCTCAAGCGCGCCATGCAGGACAGCGGAGAGACGCCCCGGCGGGTCGCTCAGGTCGACCAGGAGGCCTGCATGCTCGACCTGGTACGCGCCGGGGTGGGGTTGAGCCTGGCCCGGGATTCGCTGGCCTTGACCGAGCGCCAGCGCAGCGGCCTGACCATCGTCGAGGGGGTGACGCTGGACTGCGCCCTGTGCTTTGTATGGAAGAAGGAACGTACCCGCGAGCCGCCGCTGCAGGCCGCGCTTGCCACCCTGGAGAGCGTCTGGCCCAACCGCCCTGAGTGAGGCTTGTAGGAAAAGTGCCTGCGCTCGGTGGCTTTTCGTACAAGACCCAGGGCCTGAGTCAGCCCGGGGTAGACCCCGCTGATAGGCGCCCGAACCCGCCGGTACGCGCCCGAACCCGCTTTGGCAGCAGCGCCAAATGCACCAGAGCTGCGCCTTTCTGCGCCTGGCGACGCTCGAATCCGTCGTCGGGTGCTACCCTCCAGACGTTGGCTGACGGCTTTCCCCGGTTCAGGTCAAGGGCGACGCCTGTCTCGATCGCTCCTTGCTCGCACCTTCAGTTCGTACTTCCAGCCACCAGATGTCAGCGTCACGCTCCCTTCGTTCTTCACCACAAGGAATGTCCCCATGACCGACCTTTCCCGCTTCCCCATCACTGCCAAGTGGCCGGCGACACACCCCGAGCGCCTGCAGCTCTATTCGCTGCCGACCCCCAACGGGGTCAAGGTCTCGATCATGCTGGAGGAAGTCGGGCTGGACTACGAAGCGCACCGGGTCAACTTCGATACCAGGGACCAGCACTCTCCCGAGTTTCTCTCGCTCAGCCCCAACAACAAGATTCCCGCGATCCTCGATCCCGACGGCCCTGAAGGCCAGCCGATCGGACTGTTCGAGTCAGGCACGATTCTGCTGTACCTGGCCGACAAGACCGGCCAGCTGGTGCCCCAGACGCCCCAGGCCTACTACCAGGCCCTGCAATGGCTGATGTTCCAGGTCGGCGGCGTGGGCCCGATGTTTGGCCAGATCGGCTACTTCCACTTCTTCGCCGGCAAGGAATTCGAGGACAAGCGCCCTCTTCAGCGCTACGTGGACGAGGCCAAACGCCTGCTTGGGGTGCTGGACAAGCGCCTGGAACAGCGCGAGTGGATCATGGGCGAGGACTATTCGGTGGTGGATATCGCCATCCTTCCCTGGATACGCAACCTGGTCTACCGCTACGACGCCGGGGATCTGGTCGAGTTTGCCAACTTCCCCCACGTCGACCGCACCCTCCAGGCGTTTCTCGAGCGTCCCGCCGTGCAACGAGGCCTCAAGGTCCTGGCCTGAGGCGATATAGCAGGCGCTACCAGGGTGAAGGTGGCGATCGGTGAATGTGGCGATCGGTAGAGGTAGAGCGAGACGAAATGAGGTGAGAGCCGCACGATCGAACCTCATCCCACGGGTGACTCGCCGCCGGGTTCAGGCGATGATTGTGCCGGCACAGCAGACTCCGTGAGCCTTCAAGGCGCGCCGTCCTGTGCCTGTCCGCCTGCCCCGTGGCCCCACGGCCCCGGGCAACACCCCCACACGACGGAATCACCGCTCATGCCCGTTCGCCCCGTTCATCTTCTGCCCCTCGTCTTCGCCGTGGGGACCACCTCCGCCCAGGCGGCCTCCGCGCCTAAAGACGCCGACCGGACTACCGTCGAGCAGCAGAGTAGCCGATCCTGCGAAAACCCGACCATGGACCAGCAGATCGAGGCACTGATGGATCACCACGGCATCCCGGGGGTGTCGGTGGCACTGATCGACCACGGCAACATCTGCCTGAGCCACTACGGCGTCGCCAGCCGGGAGTCCTCGACCGGCGCCGCCGTGAACGACGACACCCTGTTCGAGATCGGCTCGGTCAGCAAGACCTTCACCGCGGCGCTGGGCGCCTGGGTGCAGCAAGGCGGAGCCTTCTCCCTGAGCGACAGTGCGGCCAGCATCGAGCCCGACTTCGAGGGTCGTCCAGTAGGCGAGGTCAGCATGGTAGAGCTTGCCACCTACACCGCCGGCGGCTTCCCGCTGCAGTTTCCCGCGGGCGTCGAAGACGCCACCCTCCACGACTACTTCGTGAACTGGCAGCCGGACTTTGCCGCCGGCACCAAGCGCCTGTACTCGAACCCCAGCATCGGCCTGTTCGGCCTGCTCGCGGCCCAGAGCGAAGGCTCAAGCTTCGCTGAGCTGATTCAGGACAGCGTGCTGCCCACACTTGGCCTCGATGCCACCTGGCTTACGGTGCCCGACGACCAGGCCCGCCACTACGCCCAGGGCTACAACGGCGATGACCAGCCCGTGCGCGTCAATCCGGGCCCGCTGGACACCCAGGCCTACGGCATCAAGACCACGGCACGGGACCTGGCACGCTTCGTTCAGGCCAATATCGACGCCTATCAAGGCAGCCAGGACGACCAGCGCATGGCACAAGCCCTGCTGGCCACCCACCAGGGCTACGCCACCGTCGGCGAGATGCAGCAGGGACTCGCCTGGGAAAGCTACGCCCTGCCGACGACCCTCGATACGCTGCAAAACGGCACCACCGCAGAGATGGCGCTGGAGCCCCAGCCTGTCACCATGCTCGAGCCGTCAGGCGAGCCACAGCCCCAGCGCTGGTACCACAAGACCGGCTCCACCGGCGGCTTCGGCGCCTACGCCGCCTTTATGCCGGCGCATGAACTGGGCATCGTCATCCTCGCCAACAAGCGCTACCCCAACGGCGAGCGCGTCGAAGCCGCCTGGCGGATACTGGAGGCGCTGGAGCAGTAAGAACGAAAAGTGCTTGAACCCGGTGCCGCCCGGAGCAATGAAACAAGGAGCGAAGCAAGGGCGAAGCACGGGGCTGTGCAAAGGCAATACATGGGGCAGAGAAGCGTCTACGACCGGTGGTAGGCACTAACCGAGCCAACCAATGAAACCAGACGGCCTGGGCGCTGAATTCTCCAGCCCTCAGGCCCTGAAAGCCGCAGCACAAGCACCGGGGGGAAGCGCTTGGAAAAGACGATAGCTTGTCTGAATCGCAGAAAGCGTCAGGGAGCGTCGGCTCGCAGCGTGAAGCCAAGGGCATTCATGACCTTCATGACTGTCGCAAAACTTGGGTTCCCATCGGCCGAAAGCGCCTTGTAAAGCCCTTCGCGGGTCAGGCCGGTATCGCGCGCCAGTTGCGTCATGCCTCGCGCTCGAGCGATATCGCCAAGCGCCGCCACGACGAGAGCGGGATCACCTTCTTCAAGGCAGGCCTCAAGATACAAGGCCATGTCTTCTTCCGTCTGCAGATGGTCAACGACATCCCATTTCTGAAGTGTGCTCATGGTGCCTCCGTCAACTCCCTCGCCAATCGCTTGGCGAGTTCGATATCTCTGGCCTGGCTGGACTTGTCGCCGCCTGCCAGCAAAATGATCAGTTCGTGCCCCTTCTGGACGAAATACACTCGGTAACCAGGCCCGTAATGGATCCTAAGTTCCGAGACCCCCTCACCGACAGCCTCACAGTCACCGACGTTACCCAGTTCAACGCGCCGTAGCCGAGCCAGTACTTTCGGGCCTGTAGTCTTCCGGCCTACCGTATACCACAGCTGCGTCGTCTACAGGTCTAGCCCCTGGAACACCTCGCGCATTTTGGATACGTCGTTGACGCTGATGACGACCTGCCCTTTCGCTGTCCAAGCTAGCTCGGCCATGCGGTCGCATTGCTCCATCCGAAGAAGCAAGCCGGCCTCGAGTGAGGCCGGACACACCGGCTCACCACAGGAGACACGACATGCACTATCCCGTTGCCATCGAGGTAGGTGACGACCAGCATGCCTATGGTGTGGCAGTGCCTGACCTACCGGGCTGCTTCTCGGCCGGTGACACCTTTGATGAGGCGATCGCCAATGCCCGCGAAGCCATTGAAGGACATCTCGAGAGCCTGGTCGACGATGGCGATCCCATCCCTTCAGCCAGCGCTATCGAGCAGCACCTGGCGGATCCCGACTATGCCGGCTAGGTGTGGGCCGCAGTCGAGATCGACATGACTCCCTATCTGGGCACATGAACTCGAGCGCTGCGTGGGGTGATTCACGGCGTCAAAGCACTGCGCCCCAGATCGAGGCTCACCCACTCGCCGTGGGCCTCGTTGATCACTTCAAGGGCTCTGCTCCTTCATGAAGACGATGGCCAACTTGCTATAAGAAGGGCATGACGGAGGCCCTGCCTGGCTCTACGGAGCCAGGCAGGACCGCTCGTAAAGGCTCGCTTCCAATGTCTCAGCACCAACGATGAAAACGCCCCCTTGGGGCTGGTACACTAAACGCCCTCTCCTGCCCGACCTCTTGATGCCGATGACTGACCGAGATCCCCTGGCCCAGGCCCGCCGCTTTTCTGTGGCGCCGATGATGGATCGGGGTTAAAGCCCACAACCACGGGCTTTCCCGGCGTCGTGTACCAAAAATTTACCAGCAAGAAAAAGCGGCACGGATCTTGCCGCTGGCGTTGCGCTTGTCGGTGAGACAGGCACGAGCATGGACATGACGAACGCGTGCGTACGCGTTAGAGACGGGCCCGCCTCAGAATCCGCGGGGGGCTCGGAAAAAGGTAACAAAGGTAACGGGTTGCCAAAAACTGGCGTAACCAAATGATTTAAAAGCAATTCTAACGGGTGTCCAAAATGTAACAAAAAGGTGATGAAAAGGTGATGCATTACCTTTTGGAAAGGTATTTTTCTTGTTTTCAAGAGCCTAAGAAAATCAGATGGTTAGTCGGGCGTTACCTTTTGCGACATTTTTACGGTTACAGAATTTATTAATAAAAACAAATGCATAAGGTCTGTTTTCTGGCCCTGTCACCGATGTTACCTTTCCCCCCCCCCACATTCTTAGTGAGCAGCAAAAGGAGGGGCCCTCGGCAACATGCTTGAAGAAACGTCGGCTACCGACCATTCAGGTGTGACTTCAACCACTGAATGACGTTTCGCTTCCCTTCTGGTGAGTACCTACTTAAGTGTGGTGTTCCAGCCACGTAAATATCACGGCCGTTGAGTTCGGTCGAGAACCCCTTTACTTTCCAATTTCCATGGCCTGAGCAGATAAGATCTTCTTTTCCATTGAGCAACTTTCGAAGATACCCGTATGACGACCTCTCGGAGTTACCAAATGCTAATATCAATCTAGGCTGGACCAACTCAATAATCGCTTCATGGACGGGCCAGCACTGTTTCGCTAAGGAGTAGTCAACTCCGCTTTCATCTCGACTCCTCACAAAAATCAAATTACTAGAACATACTTCTCGTGGTTCAAGGCCAAGCTCATTCAGCAAATAAACGATTCGCCTTTGCAAAGTGGCTTTGCCAGCCCCCCAAGAACCATTGCCATTTGACCAAGACTCGTCCAAATATGCATTTATCTCTGAGCTAAGAATTTCGTCAATACCTTCTTCGATCGATGGTCCGCCACTACCTCCAGGATTGAACCCCAGCAAGTAAACGTCTCCTTTTTTTAAGGTTTCGTGACTACTATACAAAATCCCACCAGACTCACTCATTAAATCACTCAGCGCATTCCGTGCGATCACGGGAATATCTTCCTTTCTCATACTACCTCCAGAGTCGTCTGCCCCAAGAAAATTCGCCACAGGAAAAGACAGCTTCCCCGACTAAAGGTGAGAGTGTCAAACCGCATGATTCCGCATGAAAACTAGCCTCTTTGTCAGCGCAATGGAGCCCAGAGCACAGGCGCCCTCGACGGGAGTGCAAGGGTGCGCAAAAATCGACAGGTTTAGCGCGCAGGCGGGGCGGGGTGTCGACGGCGCGCCGGGTGTCACTGCGCTCTTTCGACACACCGCAAGAGAGGCTTTCAGTGCCAAGACAGCACATAGGCTCATTGCCACACCAATGACTGGCTGATCTACTCACTTTGCATAAGACGAAAGGACAACATGGGTGAACAAGGAGAGAGATGATGTTTGGTCCAGGGGATGGAGTCATTCGTGTAGGGGATAGCTCATCACATGGCGGGACAGTCGTGACAGGGCAAGCAAACTACCTTGTTGATGGCATTCCTGTAGCAGTGGTAGGTGATATGGTTGCTTGCCCTCAAAAGGGACACGGGGTATGCCCCATCGTCGAGGGCCATCCCACATTCTCAGTCAATGGCAAAGCCGTTGCGTTTCATGGGTGCTCGACGGCTTGCGGGGCTACATTATTCTCATCAACAGCTCACTACCATGCTATTGGCTCTCCCGATGCTCCAGCCTATGCTGACACTCCTCTGTCGCATCAGTACCAGCAACGGGCATCTTCGACTGAGCTGGTTAGTGGATCCCCGAAGAGAGCAGCAGCAGACACCCCTCCTATCATCAATCTTGAATCCGATAGGTGGATTAGTATCATCCAGAATACTCCAGCTATCTTTGAGATATCCGACAATCCAAACGCCTCCAGCAATGAGCCATGGTACGAATTTGATAGGTTTGATGAGGTCGATGGGAATGAGCTAGCCTACGAAGCTGTTAGCCGAGAAGTTGGAGTGGAAGCACGGTTATTAAAAGCCATCGCTTACCTTGAAACCACCCATGGTTATTACGACAGAGTACACACAAAAAATAGAAGTTTTCGCCCAATGAACCTTAATTATGAATACTGGAAGCCACTTGCTGACGAGGTAGGATTTACAAGGGACGAAGTAGTAAATCAACCATATCCAAATATTTATGTAGCAGCAGTATTGTTAAAAAGAATACAAGAACGGATATCTTCACCAACTATCGAGAAAGTGGCGAGCATTTACAATGCTCTAGGCGCAGAGCATGTCAGCGACTACGGAAAGCGAACAAAATTAATTTATGATCGTCAACTTTGGATAAATAGAAAGTGAACAAGAGGCATCTCGGGCTTGTATATCTAACCGTATCGATCGCCATTTCTTTAGTGCTTTCTGCACTTATGGCATATGTCGCCCTTGATCACAACCCACAAGGAGAATTCTGTAGTTATCTATCCGGCACAACACAATGTGAGTATCAACTTGGAGCGATCGCCTCAGTGTTTTTCGGCTGGTTTTTCGTGACTTTTTTCGTACTATCACTCCCTGCGTTGGCTTTGCGTTTCCTGGTAGGCATGATTCGATGGTTTAAATCAATAACACGGCATTAGTGTCGACATGAACATATGTCTTTAGATATACCATTTCCTATAGGCGATAGGCTACCCCTATGTGGTAGCCTGCCAGCGTTATTTCACCTATTTACAATAACCAATTCTCCTCTCGGTCTGGTCGTCTCCCTCCCCACCGTGTACCGCAGCTGCGTCGTCTGTAGGTCGAGCCCCTGGAACACCTCGCGCATCTTGGGTACGTCGTTGACGCTGATGACGACCTGCCCTTTCGCTGTCGGGGCAAGCTCGTCCATGCGTTCATATTGCTCGACGCCGAAGCCGGTGCCCTACCCGACAATCTCCCAGTACGGTGGGTCGAGGTAGAACAGCGCTCAAGACGGTCGTAGTGGGCCAGGCACTTCGCTCAGTCCGGCTGCTCGACCACGATGCACGACAGGCAAAGGTGGGCCCTACGCAAGATCGCGACCGATGACCCATACTCCACACGATGAAAACGCACCCTTGGGGCTGGCACACCACGCGCTCTCTCCCGCCCGATCTCTTGATGCCGATGGCTGACCGAGATCCCCTGGCCCGCATCAAGAGGATACCGCTCGAAAGCGTCAAATCAGTCGAGCGCATCGATCTGACCTTCCCCTGACATATCGCCTGTGCCTTGCAGGAGACTATTGAGCCCCCTTATCGAAAGGCGCACAGTTGGATGTGCTCGACTCAATTCTCTTCGTTGGCATCAGCCACCGCACGTTCGATAAGTTCGGGAGCCACACCCCGAGCCTTCAACGCCTCCACCAAACGCCGCACACCATCATCGAGATAGCGAGCCTCATCGCGACGCAGTCCCTCGCTGACGTAGGCTTTCAGCAGCGTCTGGTAGCCTTGAAGCCCCTTCCGCGGCGCTATCGCCTTCAGTGACTCCACCACATCAACCGGCACCCGCAGCGTCACTGTCGTCGTGGGACGGTCCTTCGCCAATCGCCTTTTCAAGGTCTCATTGAGCATAAATCGCCTCCTCTCGCCTGGTGGCCCGTCGCGCCGAGGTAAGGCGCAATCCCTCGTCGGTACCACGATACTCGCGTCGCCGGAAGGCCAGCGCCAGCAGTCCTCCATCTGCAAAGTTTTCCTCGCTGCTCCAATTTGGCGGTAGAACGCAAGGCCAGGGGCAGACTGCGAAGCACCTCTGCTCCGACTCGTACCCGCCGCACAGTCACCACACCAACAATGAAAACGCCCCCTTGGGGCTGGTACACTACGCGCCCTCTCCTGCCCGACCTCTTGATGCCGATGACTGACCGAGATCCCCTGGCCCAGGCCCGCCGCTTTTCCGTGGCCCCCATGATGGACTGGACGACACGCGACTACCGCGTATTCGCGCGCACCCTGACGCGCCGGACGCTCTTGTACACCGAGATGGTGACCACTGGTGCGATCCTTCACGGGCGTCCGCGCGAGCGCTTCCTCGGCTACGACGAGGTGGAGCACCCGCTGGCGCTGCAGCTTGGTGGCAGCGATCCAGGAGAACTCGCCGAGTGCGCGGCGATCGCCGAGGAGTGGGGCTATGACGAGGTCAATCTCAACGTGGGTTGCCCCAGCGACAGGGTCCAGAACAACCTGATCGGGGCCTGCCTGATGGGTCATCCGGACAAGGTGGCACTGGCGGTGGCGACGATGCGCGAGGCGGTGTCGATTCCGGTGACAGTGAAGTGCCGTATCGGGATCGACGATCAGGACGAGGACGCCGATCTCGAGCGCTTTATCACCCAGGTAGCCGACGCCGGCTGCGAGGTGTTTATCGTGCACGCGCGCAAGGCCTGGCTGCAGGGGCTGTCCCCCAAGGAAAACCGCGACGTGCCGCCGCTGAATTATCCGCGGGTGCATCGCTTGAAGGCCAGTCGCCCCGACCTGCATATCGGCATCAACGGCGGCATCAAGAGCCTCGAGGAGTCCCAGACGCAGCTTAATCACGTCGACAGCGTGATGGTGGGTCGCGAGGCCTACCAGAATCCCTGGCTGCTGGCCCAGGTGGACCAGGCGATCTACGGCGAGCCGGGGCCTGCTGACAGTCGCCACGCCGCCGCCATGGCACTACGCCCTTACATCCAGCGCCGCCTGGAAGAAGGCGCCAAGCTCAACCATATCACCCGCCATCTTCTTGGCCTGTTCCAGGGCTGCCCCGGCGGGCGCCGCTTCCGTCGACATCTGTCGGAGAACGCTCATCGCGACGGCGCGGGCCTGGCGGTGTTCGACGATGCCCTGGGCCTGGTGCCGGAACCCGTCAGCGCCTGACAACGGCTGCACGACACTCCGCTGCGCGGGAAAAATTGCCCTGCAAAAAAGACAACGGCCGAGCGATCTGCTCGGCCGTTCTCTATTCCTTATTGGGTCCGGGGTTGGGGACTCGATCTTCATCAAGCCCTCCGGACATCTGTCTCGCTAGCCCTACCGCTACTGCTACCGCTACCTCTGCCGCCACCCCTATCGCCACCCTCATGTCTAAAGGTAAGCGAGTGCTCACCTGCATGTGCAACCTTGGCTCTTGGGTGAACCGCGTCACGCCTTGAGGCCTAGTAGAGTGAATCGGGCGGCGGCTCCAGGCTCGAATGGAAGGTCTCGATGGCGCTTTCGGCTTCTTCGATGGCGTCGAAGCGGGCGATATGGAACAACGCCTCGCCTTCGTTGGCCAGGGGCAGCCGGCTCATGCCGATGACGATGCCGTCGGCCATGGACAGGATCTCGCCTTCGGTCTCGCCGAAGGGATCGGCGACCTTGCCCAGCACCTGTCCCTTGGCGACCCGGGCACCCAGGCGCACCTTGGGCCTCAGGATGCCGTCGATGGGCGCACGCGCCCAGCTCGACCCATTGGCGACCTCTGCCGCCGGCGGCTTGCGCCGGCGTTGCTCGCCGGTGAGCATGTCGAGCCGGCGCATCACCCGCAGCACCCCTCGGACACCAGCGGTGATCGCCCACTCGTCGAAGCGCAGCGCCTCGCCGGCCTCGTAAGTGAGCACTGGCGTACCGCGCGTCTGGGCGTAGTGGCGAAGGCTGCCTTCGCGAAGCTCGGCGTTGAGAATCACCGGGGCGCCGAAGGCGTCGGCCATGCGCCGGGTCTCCTCGCCGGCGTCACCCAGCTGGGCGCGGATCTGCGGCAGGTTGGTGCGGTGGATGGCGCCGGTATGAAGGTCGATGATGTGGGTCGCGTGATCGACGATCTGCTCGCGAAACAGCGCCGCGATACGCCCCCCGAGCGAGCCCGATTCACTGCCGGGAAAGCAGCGATTGAGATCGCGCCGATCCGGCAGATAGCGAGAGTGCTGAACGAAGCCGAAGATATTGACGATCGGCACCGCGATCAGGGTGCCGCGCAGACGGTTGATCTGGCGCGAACGCAACAGACGCCTGACGATCTCGACGCCGTTTATCTCGTCGCCGTGGATGGCGCTGCACACCAGCAAGGTGGGGCCTGGCTGGCGTCCGTGAACGACCTCCACCGGGATATCCAGCGGTGCATGGGTGTAAAGTTTGGCCACCGGCACGTCGATCTGGGCACGCGTGCCCGGCTTGACGGTAATGCCGGCCAGTTCGAAGGGGGCTCTTGCCATGAAAGTTCCTTAGTCGCCATGCCGCGCCGTCGAAAACACGACAGCACCTGTCGTCCTTATACCTTTGTGACGTCGCCAAAACGAGTCCAATTTACCTCAGTGCGCGTATCGATGCCGCTGATCTCGCGGGGCCAGTCCGGTAGAATACGCGGACTGACCCACCGCCGGAGCGCCCCGCCCCCATGGCCCGCCGTACCAAGCAAGAAGCCGCCGCCACCCGAGCCGCATTGCTCGATGCCGCCGAGGAAGTGTTCCTCGAGCGCGGCGTCTCGCGCGCCTCGCTCGAGGTCATCTCGCGACGGGCCGGCGTTACCCGGGGCGCCCTTTACTGGCATTTTCGCAACAAAGGCGATCTGTTCAGGGCCATGCTGGAGCGTGTCCATCTGCCGTTCGAGGACCTGCTCAATGAGCTCGACGACTCCTCGGTCGATCACCACCCGCTGGAGGCCATTCGCTTGAGCTGTCATGCCGGGCTGCGCCAGGCCGATACTCCGCGCCACCGCCGGGTTCACGGTATCCTGCTGCACCACTGCGAGCGTACCGACGATTTCGACCCGCTGGAGGCCAAGGCCGAGATCGCCCGAGAAACCTGCCAGGCCTTGCTGCGCCAGTTCAAGCAGGCTGATCTCAAGCAGCAGCTACGCCCCGGGCTTAGCCCGGAGCGTGCCACCGACCTGTTTCACTATGCCCTGAGCGGGCTGTTCTGGGAGTGGCTGCGGGCACCCCAGGCCTTCACCCTCAGTGAACGAGGCCCTGCCCTGGTCGATGACCTGATCAGCCTGATCGGTCACGACTGACCCGTCGTCGCGAACCGCTACTCGATCGAGGCGAGAAGGGCTCGACACGCTTCAATGCTGATGGCCGTGGGAGTGACGATGGCCGTGGTAGTGGTGCCCGTGCGTCGGCGCTTCATGGGGTGGTACCGGCTCATGGCGCTCGATCAGCTTGAGCCTTACCAGCCGGGTACGCGCATCGAGAAACTCCTGCTCGGCCACCGAGCGGAAGCTGTCGTGCTCTTCCAGGTACTTGACCAGCACCCGTACTTCCCCTTCCCGCGGCATCGCCCCCGGCTTGCCCCTCAGGCAGATTTCCCGGGTTCCGTCCGAGCAGAGCACCGCACGGCAGCACCCCTGACCATCGATGAAGCCGACCACCTGGACACGCTCGCCCAGCAGGCAACGACGGTTGAACGAGGGCCGATCGCGATAGCGCTTCAACAGTACCCGACAGAAGCGGGATGCCAGCGGGGACGACAGCGCAAAGGCTCCCCACAGCACCACGATGCCCAGCGGCACGATCACGATCGCCAGATTGAACCACTGCAGTATCAGCAGTTCCGCCACCAGCGTGAAGACAGCAGCGAACAGGATCAGCGCGGTCAAGGCCACCGTCACCGGCACCCCGGCAAACCCCAGCGATACCATCGTGCTGGCCATATGATCGTCACGCAGGCTGTCACGTTCGAACAGTTGCAGCGGCACCAGCTTCAATGCCACCAGGACCCAGTAGAGCGCGACGAGTGGAAGCAGCACCGTGAACAGAATCAGCGGAAAGCTCAGGGCGATATCCCTGATCAGCGTTATGTCCATACCACCTCCCGTGGCGTTGCCACTTGCGAACTTGCTACCCGCAGCATAGCGCCATAGGCCACAAACCTCGACCCGTACATCCCAACTTTTCCTTTGGTGACAGCATGTTGCAACGCACAACATGCTGCACTGCACACCTCGCCCAGGTTCGCCACAAGCGTGTAATACGCAACAAGAAGCTCCCCTGCCACCAGCGACTCACCGCCTCTGCAGCATAAAAAAAAGCGCCACCTGGAAAGGCGGCGCTTTGACCTGCATCAACCATTCTACCGATGAGGGGCGGTCATGTTGACCCGCCCACTGGTTCAATGATCGGTGGCAGTGCCCTTGGCTTCTGAGGCGTTCTCGTCCTCATCGTCGTCGGAACCACGCTCTCCGAACAAGCGCAGGGAGAGCGACGCGATCATGGCGTAGAACGACGGCACGAAACAGCTACCCAGTATCGCCACCGAGGCCATGCCCATGGCCACCGTGGTACCGATGTGGTGACTGCTGGTGTCACTGGCGCCGGTGGCCATGGCCAGCGGCAGGGTGCCGAAGATGAATGCCATGGAGGTCATCACGATGGGCCGGAAACGCAGCTCCGCCGCGGTGATCGCCGCCTCGCGGATGCTCTTGCCCATCTCCTTGCGCTGGAGCTCGGCGAACTCGACGATCAGGATGGCGTTCTTGGCCGCCAGGCCAATGACCACCAATACCCCGATCTGGACATAGACGCTGGTATCCAGGCCACGCATGGCGATACCGGCGATGCCCCCGAGGAAGGCGAACGGCGTGGCGGTCAGTACCGCCAGCGGCAATGACCAGCTCTCGTACTGCGCCGCCAGGATCAGGAACACCATGACCATGCCGAAGATGATGGCGATGGTGCCGGCGTTACCCGCTTCGCTCTCCTGGTAGGCGGTGCCGGTCCAGCCCATGCCCCAGTCACTGCCCAAGGTCTCCTGGACGATACGCTCCATGGCCTGGAGCGCCTGGGTCGACGAGTAGCCTTCCGCCGGGCCACCCTGGAACTGGGCCGCCGAGTAGACACCGAAACGGGTGACTACCGCAGGTGCGGCCGTGCGTTCGAGGGTCACGAACTCGGACAAGGGGATGCGCTCACCGTTGCCGCCGCGCACATAGACATTGTTGATATCGTCTGGCGTGTCGCGGTACTCCGCCTCGTTCTGCAGGTACACCTGGAAGTTGCGGTTCTGGTAGCTGAAGAAGTTGACGAAGCCGTTGCCGAAGGTGTTCGACAGAGTGGCATTGAGGTCGGTCAGTGACACGCCATAACTCAGCGCCTTCTGCTGGTCGATCTCGGCGCGGAAGGACGGCACATTGACGCTGAAGGTCGAGAACACCTGGTTGAGCGCCGGATCCTGATTGGCCGCCTGCATCACCTTGAGCGAGGCCTGGTAGATCTCCTCGGGGGTGGCACCGGAGAACGACTGCAGGTAGCCGGTGAAGCCGCCGGTGGTGGACAGGCCAATGATCGGCGGCATGTTGAAGGCCATGACGTTGCCGCCGTCGACCTCGGCACCGATCTGGAAGATCCGGCCGATCAGGTCATCCACCGTGGTCTCGCGCTCGTCCCAGTTGTCCATGTTGATGAAGATGATGCCGCGCGCGGTGTTGACCGAGCTGGTCAGCATGTCGTAGCCGGCGATGGCCGAGGAATAGCGCACACCTGGCACTTCCTCGATGCGCTTGCTGACCTCGGCCATGTAGGCCTTGGTGCGGCTGAGCGATGCCGAGTCCGGCAGGCTGACGGCTGCCAGGGCGATGCCCTGGTCGGTTTCCGGCACCAGCGTCGAGGGCGTGTTCTCGTAGAGCCAGAAGGAACCGGCCCCGACCAGCCCCACCAGCAGCAGGGTCAGCACCCAGGCCTTGACCAGCGCCTTGACCGCCACCATGAACACCCTGGTGACGCCATCGAAGAAGCGGTCGAACAGGCGCAGCGGGGTGCGCACCGCCCGCATGAAGGAGGATTCCTTCTTGTGCAGGTCGTGCTTGATGAAGATCGCCGACAGCGCCGGGGTGAAGGTCAGCGCCATCAGCGCCGAGAACGCCACCGAGATGGCGATGGTCAGGGCGAACTGCTGATAGATCTGCCCGGTAAAGCCGCCGAGGAAGGCCACCGGTACGAACACCGCCGCCAT
Source organism: Halomonas sp. EF61 (assembly GCF_040147045.1). Taxonomy (NCBI): domain Bacteria; kingdom Pseudomonadati; phylum Pseudomonadota; class Gammaproteobacteria; order Oceanospirillales; family Halomonadaceae; genus Halomonas; species Halomonas sp. EF61. The sequence continues at coordinate 293,279 of NZ_JAMSHM010000004.1, forward strand.
GATCAGCGAGGTGGCGATAACCGGCCCACCGACCTCCTTCATGGCCTGGATGGTGGCCTGGCGAACCGTGATCTCCTCGTCTTCCGACAGCACCCTTTCGACGTTCTCCACCACCAGGATGGCGTCATCCACCACGATGCCGATGGACAGCACCAGAGCGAACAGCGTCAAAAGATTGATCGAGAAGCCGAACACGTAGAAGCCTGCGAAGGTGGCCAGTACCGATACCGGCACCACCGACATGGCGATCACGGTAAAGCGCCAGTTCTGCAGGAAGATGAACAGGATGACGCCGACGATCAGGAAGGCTTCGATAAAGGTGTGGAAGACGGTTTCCACCGAGGCGTCGATAAACAGGGTGGTGTCGTAGGGCACCACGTACTCGAGGCCCGGCGGGAAGCGCACCTCCAGCTCGTTCATCTTTTCCTTGACCATGTCTGCCGTCTGCAGGGCATTGGCGCCCGGCTGCTGCTGGATCATGATCGGCGTCATGATGGCGCCGTTGAGGCGTGCCTCGACGCCATAGAAGGAGGCGCCCAGCTCGATCCGTGCGACGTCATCCAGGCGCAGCGCGGAGCCGTCCTCGTTGGTGCGCAGCAGGATGTCGCGGAAGTCGTCGGCGCTGGACAGACGTCCGCCGGCGGTGATGGTGTAGGTGAAGGCTCGCGGGCTGTCGATCGGCGTGGACGCCAGGCTACCCGCCGGTACCTCGGTGTTCTGGGCACGAATCGCCGCCGCCACCTCGGTGGGGGTCAGGTCGTACTCGGCCAGCTTGTTGGGGTCCATCCAGATGCGCATGGCGAACTCGCCACCGCCCAGCACCTCGGCCTCACCGACGCCGGGAATCTGGCGCAGCTCGTCGAGAATGTTCAGGGTGGCGTAGTTCTGCATGTAGATGTTGTCGTAGTCGTCCTGGGGCGAGATCAACGACACCAGCATCAGGATCGAGCTGGAACGCAGCTCGACCTGGACGCCCTGCTCCTGCACCGCCTCGGGCAACTGGGACAGCGCGCCCTGGACCCGGTTGTTGACGTTGATGGTGTTGATATCACCGTCGGTCCCGATGTCGAAGGCCACGCTCAGGCTCATGGAGCCGTTGTCGGAGCTGGTCGAGTTCATGTAGAGCATGTTCTCGACGCCGTTGATCGCCTCCGCCAGCGGCGCGGCCACCGTCTGCGCCACGGTCTCGGCATCGGCCCCCGGGAAGGTGGCGCTGACCGACACCGTGGGCGGCACCACGCTGGGATACTGCTCGATCGGCAGTACCCGCATGCTCATCGCCCCGATGATGGTCAGGATGATCGCCAGGACCGAGGCGAAGATCGGCCGCTTGATGAAGAAGTTGGCGAAATTCATTCGTTACCCTCTCCTCGAGCCTCCTCGGCCTCCTGATCGCCCTGCGGCGCGTTCATCGGCGCCTGCTGGGCGGCCTGGGTGGCACTCGCGGCATCCTCGCCCTGACCACCGCTCTCGGCAGTGCCCTGCCCGCTCTGATCGGCCGCTGGCTCGCCCGGTGACGCCGCTTCGCCCTGCTCAGCTTGCTCGGGCGCGGCCTGGCCGGCGCCCTGCCCCTGTTGCTCGTACTGGGCTTCTTGCATCAGCGCCTCGGCGTCGCCGTCGAACGGCTGGGGATCGATCGGGGTACCCGGCTTCAGGCTGCCCGGATCACCGACCACCACACGCTCGCCGGGTTCGACGCCGTCGAGGATGATCTGCCAGGCGCCCGCCAGCTCACCGAGCTGCACCGGACGCGCCCTGGCGACGTTGTCTTCATCGAGCACGTAGACCTGCGGGCCCATCAAGCCCTGGGTCAAAGCCAGCTCCGGCACCGCCAGCACGCCGAAGCGAGCCAGCCCCTCGATCTTCACGCGCACGTACTGACCCGGCAGCACCGCGCCGTCCGGGTTGGCAAAGGTGGCCTCCGCCTGGACGGTGCTGGTCTCGGGATCGACACGGGAGCCAAGGAAGTCCAGGTGGCCACTGAGCACGGCAGGCTCATCCCCACGCGAAGAGAACGCTTCGAGCGAGGCGGCGATGTCCTCGATGCTCATGTCCTTCAACTGACGACGCAGCTCGAAGGCGTCGTTCTGAGGCATCTGGAAACGGACCTCCAGCGGGTCCAACGGAGTGATGGTGGCAAGTTCGGTATTGGGTGACACCAGGTTGCCGACATTGACCTCACTGAGACCGATCACGCCAGACACCGGCGCCGTGACCTCGGCGTAGTCCAGGTCGAGCTGGGCGCTCTTCAGCGCCGCCTCGGCCTGGGCCACGCTGGCCCGCGCGACGCGCGCGTCGGCCAGGGCCTGGTCGACCTGCTGACGGCTCACCGAGTTCTGAGCTGCCAGTTGCTGGAAACGATTGGCGTCACGCTCGGCCCGCGACAGCTCGGCCTGGGCGCTGGCCAGGTCGGCCTCGCGCTGGGCCACGGTGGCCTCGTACAGGTCCGGCTCGATGGTGTAGAGGCTTTCACCCTGCTCGACCTGATCGCCGGGTTCGAACTTGCGCTCCTCGAGCACACCGGTGACACGTGCGACCAGGGTGACTTCCTGCTCGCTCATCAGCTTGGAGGGGTAGGACTTGTCCAGTGGAATGTCCTGGTAGGCCAGCTCGGCCACCTCGATGGCCTTGGCGGGTGGCTGACCACCGGCCTGACCGGCGGACGGGTCTTCTTCCTGACCACAGCCGACCAGCAGCAATGCCGCCGCCAGTGCGGCCCAGAGGCGGCCGCGATAGATGGTGGTTTTCATCCCTTGATTCCTTCGGGGTAATTGGATCGTCAGATGCCGGGCGCTGACCGCCTCGAGGGAGGAAGCGGTCAGCCTGGACGCCTAGGCGTGCGTCAGCCGTCCTGACTCGGCGGTGCGCCGATATCGAGAACCGCGTCGTATTCGTCGGCCTCGCCCTGCTCCGGCAGGGTGAAGTTCACCTGCCCTTCCTCGACCAGGAAGGCGTTGAGCTCGGCGATATCCTGGGCGTCGAGCACCCCCGCCTGACGGTGCAGACTGAGCAGGTTGATCACGTAGTTGAAACGGGCATCGGCGTAGTCAGCGATGGCGTTGTACAGGTTCTGCTCGGCGTTGAGCACGTCGACGATGTTGCGGGTACCCACCTCGTAGCCCGCGCGGGTGGCATCCAGGGCACTCTGGTTGGAGACGATGGACTGCTTGCGCGCCGCCACCGTGGAGACGTCATTGCTGACCTGGGTGTACAGCGAGCGCACCTGCAGCACCGTCTCGCGGCGCTGGGACTCGAAGTCGTACTGGCTGGACTCCAGGTCGTAGGTGGTCTGGCGCACCGAGGCGCTGGTCCGACCGCCGGTGTAGAGCGGCATGCTCGCGCTCACGCCCACCTGGCTGTTGGAGTTGTAGTCCTCGAAGTTGTCACGCTCGTCGTCGCTGTAGGCGTAGTTGGCGAAGGCCTCCACCACCGGCAGATCGGCGGCCCTGGCCACATCGATCCGCTCACGCGCCACATCGACGCCAGCCTGCTGCGCCAGCAGTTCCGGATTGCGCTCGATGGCAAGCTCGATCCAGGCATCACGACTGGACGGCTCGGGCAGTGCGATGGGCAGGTCGTCCTGGAGCATCTCGATGCTGTCGTAGCGCTTGCCGGTCAAGCGCTCCAGCGCCTCGAAGGCCACCTGGAGGTCGCTCTCGGCGACGATCCTGTCGGCCCGTGACTGGTCGAAGGTCGCCCGCGCTTCCTCGACCTCGGTGATCGCGATCAGGCCGACGTCGAACTGTTCCTGGGCCTGCTCGAGCTGACGCCCGATGGCGCGCTCCTGGGCCCTGCGAGCTTCGAGGATCTCGTAGGCACGCAGAATATCGAAGTAGGCCGACGAGGTGTCGATCAACACCTGCTGTTCAGTGGCTGCCAGGGTGTAGGTCTGCTGCTCCAGCTGGGCCTCAGCCACGTTCACTTCGCGGCTGTTCAGGGCGTCGTAGAGCTTCTGGGTCGCCTGCAGGTTGAGACCGTAGCTGAGGTAGTCGTCATCGCTGCCGGTGCCGCTGAAGCCGGACTGCGACTGGGTCTCGAAGATATGGTTGTAGGCCGCCTCGCCGGAGGCGGTCACCTGAGGATTGAGATCCGCCTGTTCGACGTTGATGCCTTCTTCCGCACTACTGGTGGTGGACCGCTCGGAGGCCAACTCGGAGTTGTTGTCCAGCGCGTCGCGGGTAATGGTCAACAGATCGGCGGCCTGGACCTGGCCCATCATCAGGGCGGCGACAGCGGCACACAGAAGGCGGCGGCGAGAAGGAACCCGCGAGGTCAGAGTGACGGGGGCTGGTCGGGAAGGCGTCATTGATAGCATCCTCGGATCTGTTGCTCGGCGTTGTCCACAAGTCCCTTTGACCAGGCCACAGAGACATCACACCAGGGACGCCGCGCGACGCGAGTACGACCTCCCTGACACACTGTCCTTGCCATTTCCTGGGCGCCTCGACTTCCTGGAAAGCACCGGGTGGCGTTCGAATCTAGGGGTATTCGATATACATACATTGTCGCATGTTTGGCGTCGTATTCTACCGCCCTTCATGCAAGGATGGTGAAAAATTCGCAATTCCGCACTATATTGCTGGCTAAACCACAATGCTGCGCTGCAACATAGCCAAGATCGCCCTCCCCTGCAGGACCATCACCAGGAGCCACCATGGACACACTGAGACTGGTCACCTTCCGAGAGCTCGAGATCGCGGTACGCGTGTTTCATCCCGAGGCCCCCAGAACCGTCATCGCCTGGCACGGACTGGCACGCCACGGCGGTGACTTCACTGCCCTGGCCCGGGAACTTGGCCCCGAATGGCGAGTCCTGGCACCCGACACACCGGGGCGAGGGCTGTCGAGCTGGTCGCTGTATCCTGCCAATGACTACTTGTACTCCCATTACATGACAGTCGCGTTGGCCGTCATGGACCACTTCGAACTCGACCGGGCAGCCTGGGTGGGTACCTCCATGGGAGGGCTGCTCGGCATGTTGCTGGCCGCCGATCCATCCAGTGCAGGCCGCATCGAGCGACTGGTGCTCAACGATGTCGGTCCGGAACTGGTGCCACAAGGCCTGGCCGAACTGGCCACCTACTTCACCGTCCCCCACCGTTTTTCCCGCTTGAGCCAACTGGAGGCGGAGCTTCGCCGCCACTACGCCGGCTTCGGCATCGATGACGAGGACGCCTGGCGCCAGCTCACCCTGGAGAGCGCTCGCCGCCTGCCGGACGGTAGCTGGACCTACCACTACGACCCGCGCATCGGCGAGCAATTCGTCCACGACACGCCCAGGGACACCTGGGCCGACTGGAAGGCCATCCGCTGCCCCTTGATGGTCGTGCGTGGCGAGGACTCACCTTTGCTGTCCGAGGATATCGTCACCCGCATGGGCGAGGCCCAGCCACAGCTCGAGACGCTGGCGGTCCCGGGCTGCGGCCACGCCCCGATGCTCGATCGCCCGAGCCAGGTCGCGCCAATAAAGGCCTTTCTCGAGAAAAGCCTCGCCGAGCAGCCTCACGAGCCGTCCAGGGCGATCACGCGTCCCTGGTGGCGGCGCCTGCTGGGGCTCGGCGCCTCCTGAAGCCCGCTCTGTCTAGTCGTTGGAGTCCTGCTCCAGCCGCGTGATCGTTCGCAACACTGCCGCGTGATAGCCACGGCCGAACAGCAGCAGGTGATTGAGCAACGGATAGAGCTGGAAGGCGGCTTCGCGCCGGGGCCAGTCGGCGGGGGCGCGCTCCCGCCCCTGCGCCTGCCAGTAGGCCTCGAAAAATGCCTCACCCGGCGCGCCGAACAGCGTCAGCATGGCCAGATCCACCTCCGGGTAGTGGCGATAGACCGCCGGGTCGATCAATGCCGGGCCCCGCGAACTGTGGATGACGTTGCCGGACCACAGGTCCCCGTGCACCAGACTCGGCGCCTGGTCAGGCAGCCACGCCTCGAGCTGGTCGGCCACCTGCTTGAGGCGGGCAAGTTCGCTGCGCGACAGCAAGCCGCGGCCGTGGCAGGCCTCGCCCAGGGGCATCAATCGGCGCTCACGCTGGAAGGCGCGTCCGTCGTGAAGCGGCGCATTGGGCTGGGGCGTCGCCCCGCAGGCGTTGTCGTGCGCCCAGCCGTGGGCGGCCTCGCAAGGCGCGTGCAGCTCCGCCAGCCCTCGACCCAGCGCCGTCCAGTCGGCGGGCCCCGGCTCCAGTGCTTCCATCACCAGCCAGGAGCCGACCTGGCCCATCACTGCGGGTATCACCAGCGAGCTACCGGCATCGCCGAGTGCGGCAAGGCCCTCGGCCTCTCCTGCCAGGCGTTCAGGATCGTCGCGCTTGGCCACCACCGCGCCCTGCGCTGTCTCGATCCGCCACACCTCGGCCATATCACCGCCCGACAGGGCACGTGGCGGTGCCGTGGCGGCTAGCCCCAGCGTCTCGAGGGCGTCATTCAGTTTCATGCTGGCTCCTGCTGGCTGCTGGCAGATTCACCGGGCGCAGGTTGCGCGTCGCCACCCTCGGGTGGTACACCCGGCTCGACCATCCCCCAGCTTACGCAAGGAGACCCCATGTACAAGCTTGCCTTCTTCGTGCCCAGAGACGACGCCGAGGCGGTCAAGGAAGCCGTGTTTGCCACGGGTGCCGGACGCATCGGTGAGTACGAGGCCTGCTGCTTCCAGACCGCCGGTCAGGGCCAGTTTCGCCCGCTGGACGGCGCCGACCCGCACATCGGGCAGGTGGGTGAGCTTGAGCGGGTAGAGGAATACAAAGTGGAGCTGGTGTGCGAGGACGAGCTGATCGGCGCCGCCATCTCCGCGCTCAAGTTGGCCCACCCCTACGAGGAAGTGGCCTACGACGTCTGGCGGCTGGCAGATCTATAACGCGAACGAAAGCCGACGAGCCGCCGGTGGCCTTTCGAATCTGCGGCCGGCCACCGGGGGCAGTCCTGGCCCCGCCCCCCTGAAGCCTTGGACGTGTGGCGTCAGGCGCTGCCGAAGAAGCGCTTGCGCTGATCCGGTGTGATATCGCTGATGTGCAGCGGGAAGGTCGCGCTTGCGCGGTCCTCGAAGAAGTGACGCAGGGTACGCTCGATGGTGGGAAAGGCCAGTTCGTCCCAGGGCACCTCGTGCTCCTCGAACAGCGCGACCTCAAGACTCTCGGGACCGGCGGCGTAACCTCCATCGAGCTCGGCGAGAAAGATCATGAACACCTGATTGATATGGGGCAGGTCGATCATGGTGTAGAGCCCCGACAGCGCTACCTCGGCGCAGGCCTCCTCGCGGGTCTCGCGCCGTGCTGCGTCCGGGGTGGTCTCGCCGTTTTCCATGAATCCCGCCGGCAGCGTCCAATAGCCTTCACGCGGCGCGATGGCGCGACGACACAGCAGCACCCGTGACCCGCAAACCGGCAGCGTGCCGGCCACGATGCGCGGGTTCTGGTAGTGGATGGTGCCGCAGTCGTCACACAGGTAACGCGGACGGTCGTCCCCCTCGGGGATGACGAAACGGACGGTCTGCCCGCAATGGCTGCAAAAATTCATGGGCTGCAATCGTTCATGTCGCTCCCGGCTCGGGAATGGAGGACGGGCTTGACGCCACTGCACGGGGCTGGGTACAAGGAGTGAAACCCTGCGGATCCCCCATGTTAGAGAAACTTCGCAAACGCCTGCAAGCGCATTCCCCCCGCCGCCTGACGCTGAAGCTGCCCGAGGCGGCGGTACTCATTCCGTTGGTCGATCGGCCCGAGCCCGGCCTGCTGTTCACCCGCCGCGCAAGCCACCTGTCGACCCACAGCGGCCAGGTCGCCTTTCCGGGCGGCAAGCGGGAGGCTCATGACGCCGACCTGCTGGCCACCGCCCTGCGCGAGTCCGAAGAAGAGATAGGCCTGCCCCCCGGCCAGGTAGAGGTGCTCGGCCAGCTCTCTGATGTGCTGTCGCTGCATGGTCTCAAGGTCACCCCTTTCGTCGGACTGATTCCGCCCGATCTGCCGCTGGTCCCGGACCTGGGCGAGCTGGACGCGATCTTCGAGGTGCCGCTGTCGCACTTTATCGATGACCAGCGTACCCACACCGACGTGATCCCGGTGGACGGCAACGACATCTATGTACCGAGCTACCTGATCCCCGCCGATCAGGGCGACGACTACGTGATCTGGGGGCTGTCCGCCATGATGCTGGTGGAGCTGCTGGCCAAGGGATGCGACTTGGACATGAGCCTTTCTCGCCGCCCGGAGGGTAGACTACGCCATCTGCCTCCGAGAAGAGCGCCAAGATGACCAGGCACGGCCCCGCGATGACAAGACGAGCACCGATTTCATGAGCTACCCCGATCCCTGCCCCCTGCCGCCGCAACGGATGGAGGAGCTGGTGGACGCCCTGGTGGAACGCGGCTTCTATGTCGGTGAAGCGATGATCGACGCCGAGCTGTGCCAGGCGTTGCACGCCGAGGTCGAGGGCCGAGCGCACCAGCATGCCCTGGCCCGGGCCGGCATCGGCCGCGGATCCGACTTCGATACCCGCGAAGACATTCGTGGCGACGCCATCCACTGGCTCGATCGGGAAACCCTGGCCCAGCGCCGCTATCTCGACGCCATGGGCGAACTCCAGCAGAGACTCAACGAGAGCCTGTTTCTCGGCCTGTTCGAGTACGAGGCGCATCTGGCCCGCTATCCTGCCGGGGCCTTTTACCGTCGACATCTCGACAGTTTCCGAGGCCGCGCCAACCGCGTGGTCTCCACGGTAGGTTATCTCAATCCCGACTGGCCGGAAGATGGCGGTGGCGAGATGGTCATTTACGCTGAACAGGACCCGCAGAGGGAGCTCACCAGGGTCGCCCCCCGGGCCGGCACCCTGGTGTGCTTCCTGTCCGAGCAGGTGCCGCATGAAGTACTGCCGACCCGCCTGCCCCGCGCCAGCATCGCCGGCTGGTTCAGACGCAATGCCTCGCTGGGTGGCGTGGTAGACCCGGCTCGCTAGGGCCTGATGACCATGCGCCACGACAGCAACGACGCTAAAGACTCCAGCGCCGAACCGCGAACCGAAGAGGAACGCTTGCGCCAGCAGGTAGAGGCGCTCAGCGAACGGGTACAGCAGCTCGAACAGGAGAAGCGCCACTATCAGTGGCTGGCCGAGAGCACCACGGATCTGATCTCGCGCCACGACCACAACGGCGTCTTCCTCTACGCCTCCCAGGCCGCCAGGACCCTGCTGGGCTATGATCCTGACGACTTGATCGGTGTATCGGCCTACGACCTCTTCCACCCGGACGATCTGGCGGCGCTGCTGTCCAAGTCCCCTCGTATCTACTACCACGAGGGCTTCTACGAGCAGACCTACCGTTTTCGCACCCGCAGCGGCCACTACATCTGGTTCGAGACCACCAGCCGTACCCGTCGCGACCCCGCTACCGGCGCACTCACCGACGTGCTGTGCGTCTCCCGCGACGTCAGTCGGCGGGTCGAGTCCGAGGCACGCCGCGAGCGCCTGGCAAGGGTGGTGGAATCGACCACTGATTTTGTGCTGTTCTGCGACCAGGACGAACACGTGGTCTACTGCAATCAGGCCGCACGTAGCCTGTTCAGGCTCGACGAAGAAGGCGCAAGCACGACCATTGCCGAACTCTTGGTGCCAACGTCGGCACAAAGATGGCGTGAACAGGTGCTGCCTGCCGTCACCCTGGAGGGGCGCTGGAGTGGCGAGCTGGCCCTGGCGTCACCCTCAGGCGAGATCCCGGTACTCAGCGTGGTCCAGCTGCACCGTGAACAGGGAGGGCAGACGCGACTGTCGATCCTCAATCGAGATCTCAGTCTGCGCCTGGAGGCTGAGGCCCAGGCACGCCGCCATCAGGAGCAGATCACCCACGCCAATCGCCTGGCGAGCCTGGGTGAACTGGCCACCAATATCGCCCACGAATGCAATCAGCCGCTGGCGGCCATGGGCAACTACGCCAGCGGCGCGTTGATGCAGCTCGAGCGCGACCCCGACCAACCCGCCCACCAACTGGCGCTGCCCCTCAACCGCATCAACGATCAGATTCAGCGCCTATCCGAACGCTTCAAGCATATCCGTCGCTTCGTTCGCCGCGGCAGTCTTCACCTCGCGCCCCAGGATCTCGCCGAGATCATTGGCCAGGCCTGCGACCTGTGCGAGCCCCAGTGTCGGCACGAAGGCGTGCATCTGGCGTCACGCCTGGCCCCTGGCCTCGACCTCGTCATGGCCGACGCCATCGGCCTGGAACAGGTACTGGTCAACCTGATACGCAACGCTCTCGACGCCTGTCGTGACATCGCCACTCCGCCCCGGCCTCCGTGCATTCGCCTGGAAGCCTACCCTCTTGGCTCCCGTGAATGCTGCGTGGACATCGTCGACGACGGCCCCGGCGTGGCACCAGAGCAACGCCAGGGCCTGTTTACGCCCTTCGTCAGCGGCCGCAAGGACGGTCTCGGCATGGGGCTATCGATCAGCCTGTCGTTGATCGAGGCCATGGGCGGCAACCTGGTGCTGATCGATGACGGCGACCCACCGAGCGCAGACGCTCTTGCCCCCGGTACCGGTACGAGGCGGCCAGAAGATCCTGACGCGCCACAGGGTGCGCGCTTTCGCATTACCCTACCCTCCGCCTGAGGGCTCGCCCCGCTGATACCTCGGCGCGTCCCCTGACTTGAGACGCCAAGCGCCAGCCAGGCGGAGATCAGGCACCAGGCTCTGTATGAAAACCCGGTGACCAGGCATCGCCTGGCACGGTCCCCTTTGGCCGGGGGATCGGCTAGCATAGGGGCCTGCCCGCGAGACTCGCCCAACCAGCGAAGTGACCATCATGCCCGTCGACACTGCTGACCAGCCAACCATCGCCATCATCGACGACGACGATGACCTGCGCGAGTCGCTCGCCTGGCTATTGCAGTCGGTGGGACTTGGCAGTCAGGGCTACGCCAGCGGCGACGCCTTTCTCGCCTCGTCGCGGCACCATGAGGTGCTGCTGCTGGACGTGCGCATGCCCGGCCTCAGCGGTCTGCAGGTCCAGCAGCGGCTGGCCGAGCGAGACCGTTGTCCTCCCCTGATCATGATGACCGGCCACGGTGACGTGCCCATGGCAGTCGCCGCGTTGAAGGCGGGAGCCTTCGACTTCATCGAAAAGCCCTTCAATCAGCAGCAATTGATCGATGTCATCCAGCAGGCGCTGGCTCACCACCAGCACCGGCAGCGGGCCCAGGCCGATCTCGAAGAGCTGCGGCAGCGATATGAAGGGCTGAGGGCCAACGAACAGGCCATTCTGGTCGAGGTGGCCCGCGGGCTTACCAGTCGCGAGATCGCCGAGAAGCTGACGCTGAGCGCCAAGACCGTGGAGGTCTACCGTCAGCGCATCATGAAGACACTCGGCGCCGATAGCCTGGCGCATCTGGTCAGGCTGGCCGTGGCGCTGGGATTGGTGTCAGCACTGCCCGGGCAGGATAGCGACGTCAGCCGAGATGCCGGCGCGCCGTCATGAGTCTGGTGACAAGGGCAGATTGAGAGGCCACCAAGTGGCAGCCGGCTCAGTTCGACATGCAGCAGGAAGTGAAGCAAAGCGGTTCAGGCCGAACGCCGTAGCCAGTCATCCGGCCCCGCTAACCCCGGTCCCCTCAACCGTGCCAGACGACTGGACAGCGGCTCCAGCCCGAGCGCCTGACGACGCCGATCGACATCATCCGGCCGTTCGATGACGCTGGGCACGGGCCAGCCGTCGTCGCCGATCTCGAACTGGGTGCCATAGCGCTGGGGCCGACCGGTCAGGACCCTTATGCGATCTTCGAGAAAGGCCAGCTGCCACCCGGGCGCCTGGCCGGCGGCAACCGCCTGAATCAGTGCAGAACAGCAGCGTTGCATGAAATCCACGTCGAAAACCGCGTGCATCGCGATGTACCAGGCTGCTTCGCTGCCGTCTTCCCCGACGGTGTCCTTGCCCGGCCAGCCGTGACGATCGATGACCGCAGACAGACGCTCGGCGTTGGCCTGATGCAGCGCACGCACTCGTGGATGATAGTCGGCGGAGGGGATCTCCCCCGAGGCCGCGAGTTCATCCAGCAACGCTCTATCCTGCTCGGCCAGCGCCACCATCTGCTGGGCCAACATGGTATTCCTCGTGTTCATGCAACGCACCTCATTTGCAGGCCAGCTTGCCGACAACCTACAGCGTCCTAGGGTTACCCTTCGGCATCAATAGTCGATCCGCCGGGCGCTGCGTAGGAAAATGCCGACGCCAGAAGCATATTTCAGTGAAGAATCACGTATCTGGCTGTCCGTCATCGGACAACTTTGGTCCATGCTAGAGTCAAGCCAGGGCCACAGATATCCCTCCCCGGAGGCATCCTTCCCCAGGCAGGAGGCCGCCCGCGAATCATCTTTATGAGGAATGCTGAATGAATTCGACCGATCGTCAGCACCTGCGCCGCTGCGTTGACCTGGCCAGGGAGGCCCTCGAGGCTGGTGACGAGCCGTTCGGCTCGCTGCTGGTGGATCCGCAAGGGCAGGTTCGCTTCGAGGATCGCAACCGCGTCGCCGGCGGTGACGCGACCCGCCACCCCGAATTCGCCATCGCCCGCTGGGCGGCCGAGTACCTCCGTGTCGAAGAGCGAGCGCACTCGACCGTCTATACCTCCGGCGAACACTGCCCCATGTGCGCCGCGGCGCATGGCTGGGTCGGACTCGGACGCATCGTCTACGCCAGCTCCTCAGAACAGCTCGGCCGCTGGCTCGGCGAGTGGCAGGTGGCACCTGCCCCGATCGCCCCGCTGCCGATCCAGACCATCGTGCCGAGTGCCGAGGTGGAGGGGCCGGTTGAGGAGTTTGCCGACGAGATTCGCGAGCTGCACCGACGGCTCTACCGGAAGTGACGTCGGGATGGAGGACGGGAAGGGCGGGAAGGTCGTGAGGGCATCGAGAAGGCGGACAGCGGCGTCGAGTCGTTGGCCGGCGACGCCGGTGATCAACCGTCAGCTCAGGCTCTCGAGCACGTCACCCACACGCAGGATGGCCCCCACGCCCTGCTCGACGACGGCATTCTGGCCAAAGAAGGCGCCCTTCCAACCGGGCTGGGTATCCATTTCCACCAGGGTCTTCAACGGCTCCTTGGCCGAGGGCGCCGCACCGCTGCGCTGATCCAGGGTGATGATCTTGCAGCGCTTGCATGGCTTGCGCAGGCCGAGGCGATAGCCGGGCCCGGCCAACGAGGCCCAATCCCGTTCGGCGAAGGGATCACCACCCGACACCACCAGGTTGGGGCGGAAGCGCTCCATCGGCACCGGCGCCTCCCCCTTGGCTTCCAGCCGCTGGTTGAGCGCCGCCAGCGAGGCCTCGGAGGCGATCAGCAGGGGGTAGCCATCGGCAAAGGCGGTATGCACCACACCGCGCTCCGCCGGCGGCAGAAACTCGGTCTCTACCCAACGGCGCTGCTCGTGGGGCAGGCGCACCAGCCGCAACCGCCCCGCTTCGCGCTGGGGTTCTGGCAAGGACTTTGGCAAGGGCTTTGGCAAGGACTTTGCCAGCGCTTCTGCCAGCCAATTCGCCGCACCGTCGCCTTCGTCCAACGCCTGGCATTCGCTCTGCCAGACCCGCACCCGGCGCACCGCCGCCTTCGGCTCGTCCAATGATAGTACGAGCGGCGCCATCCTGTCGTGGACCAGGCGCAGCGTGTCGGACGACAGTTCGACACCGATGGTCGCCAGGGCGGGGATCTCACGCTGGGTGACGAAACGACCGTCGTCGTCGACCAGCATCCAGCGCCGATCGAAGGCGAGCCCGCGCTCGGTGAGTTCAGCCCGGGACAGCGCGATGCCGCGCAGCGACTTGACGGGGTAACAGGCGAGAGTGGAAAGCTTCATGGGCATCCTTGCCAGGGGGCATCGTCTCAAGTTGGTGGCACGGGCACTGCACGGAGCCAGTACCAGTGCTAATAACCAGTACCAGTATCAGCCTAGCGCCAGTTCGACGGCCCTGCGGGCGTGAATGGCCGTCGTATCATACAGCGGAATCTCGGTGTCGGCCTGAGCGACCAGCAAGGCGATCTCGGTGCAGCCCAGTATCACCGCTTCCGCACCACCGGCCTTGAGCTCTTCCATGATCGACAGCATCACCTGGCGTGACGCCTGCTCGATTTCACCATGGCAAAGTTCATCGTAGATGATCCGGTGAACCTGATCGCGCTGAGCCTTCTCGGGTACCTGTACCTCGATACCGTAGGCCTCGAGCCGGTCCTTGTAGAAGCCCTGCTCCATGGTAAAACAGGTGCCGAGCAGCCCCACCCGCTTGACCCCGTCGGCGATCAGGGCATCGGCGGTGGCGTCGGCAATGTGCAACAGAGGGATATCTACCGCCTTTTCGATGTCTCGGGCCACCTTGTGCATGGTATTGGTACACAGCACGATAAGGTCCGCGCCCGCCTCCTGAACGCGCCAGGCGGCGTCGGCGAGCAGCCCGGCGGCATCCTCCCAGCGGCCCTGATGCTGAAAGGCCTCGACCTCGGCGAAGTCCAGACTGATCAAGGCAATCTTGGCCGAATGATGTCCACCAAGTGCGCGGTTCACATCCCGATTGATGACCTGGTAGTAGCTCACCGTGGACTCCCAACTCATGCCGCCCAACAGCCCGATGGTCTTCATAGCGCCCTCCCGAGGACTTCCCTGGCCCAGTCAGTGTTGCGGTACCGTCTACTTCAGCATACAAGAGTCATCGGTGGCTCACAGCACCCTCACCCTCAACGGCTTTCCTGTTTCGCGCATCTCGCATACTCTTAGCGGGCTAGCAAAAGCGCTGCCACCACCTCCACCGTCCCACGACAAGGAATCTCGATGACGGCCTCAGACACCCTCAAGCTGGTCCTGCTGTCGAGCCTGTGGGGACTGTCCTTCATCTTCATGCGGGTGGCCTCGCCGGAGTTCGGCGCCGTCCCGGTGGTGATGATCCGCATGGGGGTCGGCGCCCTGCTGCTGCTGCCCCTGCTGGCCTCACTGCACTACCTGCGCCAGGTGCGCGACAATATCGGACGCCTGGCGCTGCTCGGCTTCATCAACCACGTGGTGCCGTTTTCGCTGCTGGCCCTGGCGACCACCCAGCTCGAGGCAGGCTTCACCTCGCTGATCAACGCCACCACTCCGATCTTCACCGCGCTTATCGGCGCCGCCTGGTTTGCCACACCGATTCGCCGGCGTCAGTACCTGGGCCTGGCGCTGGCCTTCGTTGGAGTCTATGTGCTGTCCGCCGATCGGCTGGACTTCCAGCTGGGCGGCGATGGCTGGTACATCCTGGCGATTCTCGGGGCCACCTTCTGCTATGGCATCGCCGGCAACTATTCGAAGACCCACCTCGGCCATCTGCCGGTACGCGTGCTGGCCGCCGGCAGCTGCTCGATGTCCGGGCTGATGCTGCTGGTGCCCGGTCTGCTGATGTGGCCGCAGCAAGCCGTCAGCATCGAGGCCTGGGGCAGCGCCCTGGCCATGGCGGTGCTGTCCACCACTGTCGCCTTTCTGCTGTTCTTCAGCCTGCTGGCCAGCGCCGGGGCTACCGCCGCCTCTACCGTGACCTTTCTGGTACCGGTCAGCGCCCTGCTGTGGGGCTATCTGCTGCTCGACGAGACCCTGGGACTGCGCACCCTGGTGGGCATGGCCATCACCCTGGCAGGCACCGCTGTGGCCACCGGCATGCTGTCGCCGGGCCGGGACAAGGCCACCCGACCATTGCCCCGCTAGGCGCCCCCAGAATCCTCGCGCCTGAACGACAAAGCGGCCATGGCATTCGCCATGGCCGCTTCAGTGCTAGGCGCTGTCCGAAAAGTCGACGAGCGAAGGTTAGACAAGGCAAAAATCGGTGAGAAAGCGCAGTTTACGGGGTGTAAATGAGCATTTTGATCCGATTTTTAACGCCGTATTACCGAGCGCAGGCACTTTTCAGACAAGCCCTAGCTGAAGGCTTGTGAAAGGGACTCAGAAGTTGGGCTTGCGCTTCTCGACGAAGGCGCTCATGCCTTCGCGCTGCTCGTCGGAGGCGAAGCACAGGGCAAACAGGCTGGTCTCCAGCGACAGGGCGCTGTCCAGATCCTGGTCCATGCCGTCGTGGATCACCTGCTTGGCACTGCGCACCGCGCCGGGGCCATTGCCGGACAACTGCTTGGTCAGGGTGGCGGCGTAGTCCTCGAGCTCGGCCTGGGACATCACCTGATTGACCAGGCCAATGCGCAGGGCCTCCTGGGCGTCGATCTTGCGACCGGTGGTGCAAAGGTCAAGCGCCATGGCCGGGCCGACCCTACGCGGCAGACGCTGGGAGCCACCGAAGCCGGGAATGACCCCAAGCAGTACCTCGGGCTGGCCAAACACCGCGTTGTCGCTGGCCACCGCCCAGTCACAGGCCAGCGCCAGCTCGCAGCCGCCGCCGAGGCAGAAGCCGTTGACCAGCGCCACCACCGGCACCGGCAGCGTCTCGAGGCGCTTGATGGTCTTCAGCGCCTGACCGGCGAAGTCGCGCGCCTCGAGCGGGTTCATCTCGCGCATCGCGGTGATGTCGGCACCGGCCACGAAGGACTTCTCACCGGCGCCGGTGATCAGCACCGCGCGCAAGCCCTCGCGACCTTCGAGCCGATCAAGGATCTCGGCCAGCGCCTCGATGACCTCGCGATTCAGGGCGTTCAACGCCTTGGGACGGTTGATGGTGAGGCGTACCACGCCATCGTTGTCGACCATCTCGACCAGTTGTTCGCTCACGAAATGCTCCTTGTCAGAGTTGTCAGTTGTCGGCGAGGCCCGCCTGGCGTCGGCGGAGCCTGGCGCGTTCGTCACCTTTGGCCCAACCCTAGCGAACGCTTGGTAGGCTCACAAGCCATCCTTTCGGCGCATGCCACCGCCTCAACCGCTGTAGTCGTGAAAGCCGCGGCCACTCTTGCGTCCCAGATAGCCGGCGTCGACCATCCGCTTGAGCAGCGGACAGGGCCGATACTTGGGATCGCCGAAGCCATCGGCCAGCACATTCATGATCGCCAGGCAGACGTCCAGGCCGATCAGGTCGGCCAGCGCCAGCGGGCCCATCGGGTGGGCGGCGCCAAGCTTCATGGCGGTGTCGATGTCTTCGGCGCTGGCCACCCCTTCCTGCACCAGGAAGGCCGCCTCGTTGATCATCGGCACCAGCAGGCGGTTGACCGCGAAGCCTGGGGCGTCGCCGATCGCCACGGCGGTCTTGCCCATGGACTCGGCCAGGGCTTCGACACGGGCCACGGTCGCGTCGCTGGTCTGCTCGGCGCGGATGACCTCGACCAGCTTGAGCACCGGCACCGGGTTGAAGAAGTGCATGCCGACGACTCGCTCTGGCCGCTGGCACACCGCCGCCAGACGGGTCAGCGACAGCGAGGAGGTGTTGGAGGCCAGCACCGCCTCGGGGTTGAGCTCATCGAGCTCCCGGAACAGGCGTTCCTTGAGCTCCGGCGCTTCCGGCGCCGCCTCGATGATCACCCCGCAGTCGGCCAGGGCCTGAAGCGAGTTGACCGTGGTCAGGCGCGCGCGGGCCTCGTCCCGCTGTTCGGCACTCAGCCGCTGCTTTTCCACCAGCCTGGCAAGGCCCTTGTCGATCGCCGCGCTGGCCCGCTCCAGGGCGGCCTCGGCAACATCATAAAGGCTCACCTCGAAGCCGCTTTGCACCAGCACCTGGGCGATGCCCTGCCCCATGGTTCCACCACCGACCACACCGATCCGCGTGTCGCTCACTTGCTTTCTCCCTTGATGGATATTTCCCTCGATCATGACACAACCACGCCGCCCCCGGTCACCCCGAAGGCGGCGTCTGATGATCTGCTCCCCGCCCTGTCTCGGGCGGGCTTACCCTGCCATCAGCGGATGGCAGGCGGCGATCAGCTCTCCTTGGCCTGCTGACGCAGCACGAACTTCTGAATCTTGCCGGTCGAGGTCTTCGGCAGTTCGGTGAAGACGACGCGCTTGGGCACCTTGAAGCGCGCAAGCTTGCCCCGACAGTGCTCGATGATGTCCTCTTCGGTCACCTCACCGCTGGTGGCCTTGAGCTTGACGAAGGCGCAGGGGCTTTCGCCCCACTTCTCGTCAGGCTGCGCCACCACCGCGGCCTCTTCCACCGCCGGGTGGGCGTAGAGCGCATCCTCGAGTTCGATGGTGGAGATGTTCTCGCCGCCGGAGATGATGATGTCCTTGGAGCGATCCTTGATCTCGATGTAGCCATCGGCGTGCCACACCGCCAGATCGCCGGTGTGGTACCAGCCACCATCCAGCGCTTCCCGGGTGGCGGCCTCGTTCTTCAGGTAGCCCTTCATCACATTGTTGCCACGCATCATGATCTCGCCGATGCTCTCGCCGTCCTTGGGCAATGGCTCCAGGGTCACCGGGTCGGCGACGCAAAGCGCCTCCAGCATGTGCCCACGCACGCCCTGACGGGCCTTGATGCGGGCACGCTCCTCCAGCGGCAGCTCGTCCCAGGCCTCGCGCCAGGCGCACACCGTCACCGGACCATAGACCTCGGTCAGACCATAGACGTGGGTCACATCGATACCGAGTGACTCCACCCCGGCGATCACCGCAGCAGGCGGCGCTGCTCCTGCGGTGGTGGCCTTGACCGGGTGGTCGATGGCGCGACGCTGGGACTCGTCCAGATTGACCAGTCCGTTGAGCACGATCGGCGCACCGCTGAAGTGGGTCACCTTCTCGTCGGCGATCAGTTCCATGATCTTCTTCGGGTCGACCTTGCGCAGGCAGACGTTGACCCCGGCGTTGGCGGCGATGGTCCAGGGGAAACACCAGCCGTTGCAGTGGAACATCGGCAGCGTCCACAGGTACACCGGGTGATGTGGCATCGCCCACTCGAGGATGTTGCTCACTGCGTTGAGGTAGGCGCCGCGATGGTGATAGACCACGCCCTTGGGCTTGCCGGTGGTACCGGAGGTGTAGTTCAGCGAGATGGCGTCCCACTCGTCTTCGGGCAGGCGGTAGGGGTAGTCGGCGTCACCTTCGGCCAGCAGGTCCTCGTACTCGATCTCGCCCAGGCGCTCGGCCTGGCCCTCGAACTCGGGATCCAGCACGTCGATGACCAGTGGCGGCCTATCGAGGCCCTTGATCGCCTCACGCACCACCTCGACAAACTCAGGGTCCACCAGGATCGCCCGGGTCTCGGCGTGTTCCAGCATGTAGGCAATCGCCGAGGCATCGAGACGGATATTCAGGGTGTTGAGCACGCAACCGGCCAGGGGCACGCCAAAGTGAGCCTCGAACATCGCCGGCACATTGGGCAGCATCACCGACACCGTATCCCCCTTGCCGAGCCCACGACGCTCCAGCGCCGAGGCCAGTCGCCGGCAGCGCTGCCAGGTGGTGGCCCAGTCGCGGCGCGTCTGGCCGTGGACCACCGCCGGCAGGTCCGGATAGACGCTGGCCGCGCGTTCGATGAAGGTCAACGGCGAGATCGCCACGTGGTTGGCCGCGTTGCGCGGCATGCCCTGGTCGTAGATGTTGTTCATTAGACACTCCTGATTGAAGGTCGCATGCGTAGCCACTGGCGGCCTTCGCCTCGCTACGAGGGAAATGACGATGGCCGATCCTGAACAGAAGATAGCCGTCGGTGGACACCGACGGCCAATCGGTTCAGCCAAGCGATACGGAAAGCAGTTCGTCGAAGCCAGCCTCGATGACGCGACGCTGGGCGCGCCCCTCGGGGAGCCACTGGCGCACGGCGAAGTCGGCACAGGCCAGCTTGCGCCGGTAGAAGTCCTCGTCGCTGCCGGCGTCCAGCGCAGCCCGGGCGATGATCGCCGCACGACCCATCTGCCAGGCGCACAGTACGTGGCCGGTCAGCGACAGAAGCGGCGTGGCGTAGGCCTGAATGGCGTCGGCGCCGCGTTCGGCGTCCGCCCCCGCCTCCAGCACCAGGGCCGCACAGGCACGCAGATCCTCGGCACCGGCGGCAAGCTCTGCCCCCAGCGGAGCTAGAGAAGAATGGGCTGACAGCGCTTCGGCGGTGGCCTGCACTTCGTCGATCAGCAGTGACAAGGCCGCGCCGCCATCGCGCTGGAGCTTGCGCCCCGCCAGATCGAGCGCCTGGATGCCGTTGGTGCCCTCGTAGATCGGTGCGATACGCACGTCCCGCAACAGTTGCGCGGCGCCGGTCTCCTCGATGAAGCCCATGCCGCCGTGGACCTGAACACCCAACGAGGCGATGTCCACCGCCTGGTCGGTCGAGAAGCCCTTGACCACCGGGATCAGCACCTCGGCCCGCGCCTGGGCCTCGCGACGGCGCGGCTCGTCCTCATGGTGACGAGCCACGTCGAGTTGCTGAGCGCACAGCAGCGCCAGCGCCCTCAGGGCGTCGGTGCGCGCCCGCATCGACAGCAGCATGCGGCGCACGTCCAGGTGCTCGACGATGGTGCAGGGCTCGCCTCCGCGGGACGCAGGTGTGCGTCCCTGGGAGCGATCGTTGGCGTAGGCCAGGGCGTGCTGGCAGGCACGCTCGGCGACACCGATACCCTGGATACCGACCTTGTGGCGAGCCTCGTTCATCATCGTGAACATGTGGTTGAGGCCGCGCCCGGCCTCCCCCACCAGATAGCCGACGGCGCCGTCCTTCTCGCCGAAGCTGAGGGTGCAGGTGGGACTGCCGTGGATGCCCATCTTGTGTTCGATGGAGGCACATACCACGTCGTTGCGCTCGCCAAGCGAGCCGTCCTCATTGACCAGGAACTTGGGCACCAGAAACAGCGAGATGCCCTTATTGCCCTCGGGGGCGTCGGGGGTGCGCGCCAGCACCAGGTGGATGATGTTCTCGGCGGCCTCGTGTTCGCCCCAGGTGATGAAGATCTTCTGGCCGAACAGCCGGTAGTGATCGCCTTCCGGCACCGCGCGGGTGCGCACGCGAGACAGGTCCGAGCCGGCCTGAGGCTCGGTCAGGTTCATGGTGCCGGTCCAGCTGCCTTCCACCAGACGCGCCAGGTAACGCTGCTGGAGTTCGTCGCTGCCATGGTGAGCCAGCGCCTCGATGGCACCCGCGGTCAGCATCGGACACAGGCCCAGCGCCATGTTGGCGCCGTGCAGCATCTCCTGCACGCTGCTGGCCACCACCTCGGGCAGCCCCTGACCGCCACGCTCCTCGGACACACCGATCCCGTTCCAGCCGCCCTCGGCGTAGGCCTGGTAGGCCTCGGCGAAGCCGTCGGGCAGTGTCACGCTGCCGTCTTCCAGCCGGCTGCAGCCCTGGCGATCACCGCTGGCATTGAGCGGCGCCCAGACATCAGAGGCGAGCTTGGCGGCCTCCTCGAGCACAGCGTCGACCAGCTCGGGGCCAACCTCGGCAAAGGGGGCCAGGTTCAAGGACTCGTGCTCGAGCATTTCCGACAGCACGAAGGACAGGTCTCGCAGGGGGGCGGCGTAGGGATACATGGGGCACCTCGTGAAAACGATACCCGGGATAGTAGTTTCCCTAGTCGGCTCACACTATTGGGCCAAGGTCGCAGTAGACTTCAGGGTTGATCGGGGACAAGCGGCGTGTTCGATAGTGCACGGCAAGGAGGGAACGGGCAGAAAATGGCAGGCCGTGGAAAGGTGCGGAAGGGAGGCCGCCGCCGAACGGGAACGGCGGCGGCCGGTGTGATCAGCGGGTCTGGCGGATCACGTCGGTACCCTCGGGCACCTCGAAGCGGTAGCGCTGGTCATCGATGTTGTCGTTCTGCTCGGCATTATCGAAGGCGATGGCGGTACGCTGACCGGTGCTGTCGGTCATCTCCAGCGCCGCCAGCTGCTCGCTGTAGAAGGTCAGGCGCAGGCTTTCGAACAGGGTGTCCGAGGCCTTGGGCTCCAGGGTGAAGGTCTCGGCGGTGCCTTGCTGCGAGCTCTTGACCTCGTAGCTGTCGGTGAGCTCGTTTGCGCTGCCGGACAGCAACAGAGCCGGGGTGTGGGTGATGCGCTCATCCAGCGGCTGGATGGTGGCCTGCTCGAGATCGGGGTCATAGAGGGTGACCTCATCGCCGTCCGACACCACGATCTGCTCGTAAGGTGCCTTGACCTCCCAGCGGAACTTGCCGGGGCGCGACAGCCACATGTGCCCTTCGGTCTGCTGCAGGCGCTGGCCACTGCCGTCGAGGATCTGCTGCTCGAAGTCGGCGGAATAGGTGTTCAACGGCTCCAGCATGCGGGTCAGGCGCTCAGCGCCGTCGGCCAGCGCGGTGGCGGGAATCGCCAGCGCCAGGGCCAGCGTGGCAAGACCGGAACTCAAGGTAAGGCGTGCGGGCATAGCGTCTCTCCGTCGAAATCGTCGAAATCCTTGTCGCGCCGGAGCGGCTCCGGCGCCGGGAGGATGTCCGTTTGAGTCCAGTATGCCTGGCAAGTTGCCGCTGAACCCGGTCGTGACACCCTCTTGCATGGTGATTACATCCTGACGCGACACCGTCCCCAAATGGAGACAGTGTCGCGCCGATCGGGTTAGCCTGCGGTGGGCGGCGGTGCCAGCACCTCTCGCCCGCCGTTGCTGCCCATGGACGATACCACCCCGGCCATCTCCATGGCCTCGACCAGGCGTGCGGCACGGTTGTAGCCGATCTTGAAGCGCCGCTGGACCGCCGAGATCGAGGCTCGGCGCGTCTCGGTGACGAAGGCCACGGCCTCGTCATAGAGGGCGTCCTGCTCGGCGTCGCTGTCGTCGCCGGAGCCTTCGGCCTCGAGCCCGGTCAGGGCATCGGCGGAGACACCACCGGAGAGGATCTCGTCGATGTACTCGGGCTCGCCGCGCCGCTTCCAGTCTTCCACCACCCGGTGCACCTCATCGTCATCGACGAAGGCGCCGTGCACGCGGGTCGGCTGACCGGAGCCCGCCGGCAGGTAGAGCATGTCACCATGGCCCAGCAGGTTCTCGGCGCCGCCCTGATCGAGGATGGTGCGGGAGTCGACCCGCGACGACACCTGGAAGGCCATGCGGGTGGGGATGTTGGCCTTGATCAGGCCGGTGACCACGTCCACCGAGGGACGCTGGGTCGCCAGCACCAGATGGATACCGGCGGCGCGGGCCTTCTGCGCCAGTCGGGCGATCAGCTCCTCGACCTTCTTGCCGACGATCATGAACATGTCGGCAAATTCGTCGATCACCACCACGATGTAGGGCAGCTTTTCCAGCACCGGCGGGGTCTGGTGCATCTCCCAGGGCTGGGGCTCCCATAACGGATCGGCAACCTGGGCACCGGCCCGCTCGGCCTCATCGAGCTTGCTGTTGAAGCCGGCGATGTTGCGCACTCCCATGGCGGCCATCAGCTTGTAGCGACGCTCCATTTCGGCCACGCACCAGCGCAGGGCGTTGGCGGCCTCCTTCATGTCGGTGACCACCGGCGCCAGCAGGTGCGGGATACCGTCATAGACCGACAGCTCCAGCATCTTGGGGTCGACCATGATCAGCCGAAGCTCGTCGGGGGTGGCCTTGAGCAGCATAGAGATCAGCATGGCGTTGACCCCGACCGACTTGCCCGAGCCGGTGGTACCGGCGACCAGCACGTGGGGCATCTTGCCCAGGTTGGCCACCACCGCGGCACCGCCGATGTCCTGACCCAGCGCCATGGTGAGACCAGAGGCCTCGTGCTGGTAGCGGTCCGAGTCGATCACCTCACGCAGGCGGATCATCGCGCGATTGGGGTTGGGGATCTCGATACCCACGGTGGGACGCCCGGGTATCACCTCCACCACGCGTACGCTCTTGACCATCAGCGAACGCGCCAGGTCCTTGGCCAGGTTGCTGATCTTGGAGACCTTCACCCCAGCCGCCGGCTTGATCTCGAAGCGGGTGATGACCGGGCCCGGCCAGGTATCGACAACCTCGGCCTTGACGCCGTATTCGCGCAGGCGCATCTCGAGCAACTCCGCCATGTCGGCCAGTTGCTGCTCGGTGTAGTTGGGCTGATGCGGCTCCGGCGGGGTCAATAGCCTGAGGCTTGGCAGCTCGCCGTCGGGTTCCGGCAGGTCGTCGAAACCGGGACGCTGGCTTTGCAGGTGCTCTACCGTCCACAGCGTCGGGCCGTCATTGTCGGCGGCCTCACGGGCTTGCTCGGCGGTAGCCACACGTCCTTCGCCCACGCTGTCGTGGCCTCCGGCAACATTCGCGCCCGCGGCGTCGTGACCTGGCTCAGCGCGGGGAGGCTCGGCCGACGTGCCGGCGTCGCTGCGCTCCGCTTCCTGCTGCACGCGCTGACCAGCGTCCTCAGCAGAAGACGGACGGGGAGAAGAACTGGAAGCCTGACTCGAGACACTACGCGGCGCCTCATGGGTGGCCGCCAACAGACCGGCACCCGCCCCTGCAGCGATGGCGCCGCCAGCCAGGGCACCACCATCATCAGGCAGCACCGGCTCGGGGATTTCCTCGGCACGACGCTCCTCTCGACGAGGCTGCGTCTGGTGGCTCGACGTCTCCTCCCCGTGAGCGGGCTCTTCCCGACGCGGCTCCTGTGGAGCGCCAGTCGCCGGCGCAGACGGCGCAGATTCGGGCGCCTGAGCAGAAGGCGCAGATTCGGGCGCCTGAGAAGAGCTAGGCGCGGCTGGCGCGGCCGCGGACGCAGTTTCGGGCGCCTGCGGAGAGCGCGCCTGAGCAGAAGGCGCGGCTGGCGCGGCCCCGGGCGCCTGTGGAGAGAGCTCCTGTGGATCGGCTGGCGCGGCGGGCGCGGTTTCGGGCGTCTGTTGAGAGCTAGGCGCGGCTTCGGGCGCCTGTGAAGAGCGAGTGCTCGGCTCGCTTGCACGTTCAGGCGAAGGCACCGGCGCATCCCTCTCAGCACGCAGCGACATCGGCTCTTCTGCCCTTGCCGCCGAAGGTGCATCTGCCGCAAAACTGCCGCCCAGAGTCGGCTCTCGCCGCTCTCTGGAAGCCGTGGGCTCCGGGGCCAGGGTAGGTTCTCGCCGCCCGTCCTCAAGTTCGGTGGGACGGGTGTCCCGCGGCGTTGTGGTGCCGTCCTGAACGCTACCTTCATGGCGACGGCGAGGCGCGGCCTCGGCAAAGCGTTCGGTATAGGCAGCGCCAGGCTGCTTGGCCGACGGCGTGGATTCCGCCACGTCCCAGGGAATATCGGTGTTGCCGTCGTCGCCCATGGACGACCCCGCGGCCTCATCCAGGTCGGTCGGTGTCCCCTTGCCGCGCAGGCGCTGCCACCAGGAGGGCCGGGGCGTCGTATCGCCTTCCTCGCCATCTTCGCTGTCGATCGGCGATGACGCCTTGGCCCTGGGCTCAGGTTCACTGTGCTGGTCGGCGCTCTGCCCTGCGTCGTCCTCGTCTTTAGACGACGCGAAGCGGGACTTGAGCCAGCGTCCCAGCAACAGACAACGGTGGCCCGCCTCGTCCATGACATTGAGCCAGGACAACCCGGTAAACAGCGGCATTCCGCCCAGGATAGCGACAACGGCGAGCAGACCTGTTCCGCCGACACCCACCAGTGGCCGCAGGGCGCCGACCAGCCCGACTCCGAGGATGCCACCGGTGGAGTATGGCAACACACTGTCGGGCTGATGGAAGTAGAGCGCCCCCAGAGTGGTGCAGCCCAGCAGCAGCAGAATCAGCCCGCCGCAGCGCACGGCCAGGGCGGTCGCATCCCACTCGAACTCCACTCGACGGGAACGGATCAGGTACCAGGCGGCAAACGCCAGCATGCCTGGCCACCACAGGGCGCTGATGCCAAACAACGAATACAGCACGTCGGCGAGCCAGGCACCGATGGGGCCCATCCAGTTGGCCACCGCGGTCTCGGGGCCACTGCTCGACCAGCCGGGGTCTGCCGGCTCGAAGCTGAACAGTGCCAGCAGCAGGAATACGCAGGCAGCCAGCAGTACGATGATCACACCTTCCCTGGCAGAGCCATGCAGACGCAACCCGACCTTGCGGGCGGTCTCCTTGGCGGCTGCCGCCGTCGCGCGCGACGACATGGACTTCTTGTTGGCACTCAAACGGCCTTCCCCTTGCGCCATAACGGCGTCTTCCATCCTTCTGACTGGAGGTCATGATACCGAGCCAGCCGGTGAGCGAATAGGCCCAGCATACCTTGAGCGAAGCGCGGGCTGGGGGCACACTGCCCCATCTTCCACCCGGTATTGCAAAGGGAGCCCCATGCTGCCCTGGCTCAACGAACATCCTGTGACCTTTCCTTCGGTCGATATTGCCCTCGACGACCCGGACGGCCTGCTGGCCGCTGGCGGCGGCCTATCTCCCGAATGGCTGATAGAGGCCTACCGCCGCGGAATCTTCCCCTGGTACAGCGACGACCAGCCGATTCTCTGGTGGAGCCCCGATCCGCGCATGGTGTTGCACCCCGAAGAGCTACGCGTGCGCCGAAGCCTCGCCAAGCGGCTACGCAACGGGGGCTTTCGCGCCACCGCCGACCAGGCGTTCGACGCCGTCATCGACGCTTGTGCTGCACCGCGCAACGATGGTCATGCGTCAGGCACCTGGATCACCGATGAAATGCGTGACGCCTACTGCGACCTGCACCGGGAGGGGGTCGCTCACTCGGTGGAAATCTGGCGTGACGACCGGCTGGTCGGCGGGCTCTATGGTGTCGCCCTGGGACCGGTGTTTTTCGGCGAATCGATGTTCAGCCGCGAGGCCGATGCCTCCAAGATCGCCCTGGTGCATCTGGCCCGCGCCATGGCGGCCGGCGGCGGGCGTCTGATCGACTGCCAGATGCACACGCCCCACCTGGCCAGCCTCGGCGCTCGAGGTATCGCTCGATCAGCCTTCATCGGCTATCTTGAGAGGTGGCTGGATGATCTGGACCGAGACAGCCTGACGACGCCGGCATGGTCATTCACCGGCATCGGTGAATGACCTGGTATCAGTAGGCCATGTATGACGACCACCATTGACACGACCCATACCAACGCCTGATCCATCACTCGATGCCATCCGACAGGGAGACGGCAGCCTTGAGCAGCAATACACCGCGTCAACCCGTACGCGACCTGCGGTTCTTTCTTACTGTGCCGCACGCCTGCAGCTATCTGCCGGGCAAGGAAGCGACCACCCTGTTCCTGGATCCCAAGGAATCCCCGGGACAGGGCGTATATGACGCGCTTACGCTACTTGGCTTCCGTCGCAGCGGTCTGCATCTTTACCGCCCTCACTGCGAAGGCTGCCACGCCTGCATCTCCGTGCGAATCCCGGTAGCGGACTTTAGCCCCAATCGCACCCAGCGACGCCTGATGCGGCGCAATGCTGACCTGACCATCGAGGTGGTGCCGGCGCAGTTCGACTCCCGCCACTACGACCTCTACGCCCGCTATATCTGCACGCGCCACCATGACGGCGACATGTTCCCACCGAGTCACGAGCAGTACCGTACCTTCCTGAGCCTCGATCAGCCCTACGCGAGACTGCTGGAGATGCGCCTGGACGGAAAGCTGGTAGCGGTATCGGCCTTCGACGAGCTGCGCCATGGCTTGTCCGCCATCTACACCTTCTTCGACCCGGACCACAGCCTCGAGCGCCGTTCTCTTGGCACCCAGGCTGTGCTGGCTCTGATCCAGATGGCATCCCTGAAGGGACTCCCCCACGTCTATCTGGGCTACTGGATCGAGGAGTGCCGCAAGATGAGCTACAAGAGCAGCTTCTCGCCCCTCGAGCGCCTGGATGGCCGGCTCTGGCGACGACTGGTACCGATCGACAGCGAGTAATCGCCCAACCTGATAGCTCAAGCACGTTCTCTGCTCCCTAGAGAGCGGCAGAAGATCGTGAACTTTGCTTATCCTTGAGAGCTAACCTGCCATCTGCCTTTGCCATCTGGCTCCGGGGATACTGGAAAGCGGCAGAATATCGCGCACCTTGAGGGGCTAACCTGCTCTCAATGGCCATCTGCTTTTGCCCTCTGACTCCGGGGATACTGGAAAGCAGCAGAATATCGCGCACTTTGAGAGGCTAGCCTGCTATCAATGGCCATCTGCCTTTGCCATCTGCCTCCGGGGATACTGGAAAGCGGCAGAATATCGTGAACTTTGCTTATCCTTGAGAGCTAACCTGCCATCTGCCTTTGCCATCTGACTCCGGGGATACTGGAAAGCGGCAGAATATCGTGAGCTTTGAGGGCCGATCAGCCATCTGCCTTTGCCATCTGCTTCTGCATCCGGCAGAATATCGCGCTATCCTGACCACAGTAACGGCAGTGACGCCTCAAGGTCAGGCATCTTTTCGATTTCACCAGCGAGGATTCGCCTATATGGCACGCGAAGACCATATCGAAATGGAAGGCGTGGTCGTCGACACCCTTCCCAACACCATGTTCCGGGTCGAACTGGAAAACGGCCACGTGGTGACCGCCCACATCTCGGGCAAGATGCGCAAGAACTACATCCGCATCCTGACCGGTGACAAGGTCAAGGTCGAGCTGACTCCCTACGACCTGTCCAAGGGTCGCATCGTCTACCGTTCCCGTTGAGAACGGCCGGCGTCAGCGCTTCAGCGCCGACGCTACTTGCCGGTAACGCGCCTTAGCGGCGCGCCCCACCCCACCGGCAAGCGCAGCCCCCTTTCGCAAGACAGCAAGACTCTGGTGCAGCACCAGCCCTGCTTTGCCTGACGCAGCAGGGCGGCACCGCCTCGTCCAAAAGCCGGGCAACGACCCGCTACCGGGGACTCGCACGGCTGTTGCCGTCCAGACCCTGCTGGATACAAACGACGACGCCCCGTCGTTGACGGGGCGTCGCGTAGTTTCACTTCCTGACCAGTCGAAGCAACCAACTTGCTGATAGTCTCAGCAGGCAGGCCCAACAGGCAGGCTTCAGGCTTGGCCACACCCCACAAAGCCTGCCTCGACGCTCAAGGCGCGTCGGCCATCTCCACGTCGGTGGACAGGTGAAGCTCTCCGTCCTCCAGACTGACGTGCACCAGACCACCGTGCTCGGCCAGATCGCCGAACAGGATCATCTCGGCCAGGGGCTTCTTCAGCTTTTCCTGGATCAGTCGAGCCATGGGGCGGGCGCCCATGTCCGGGTCGTAACCCATGGTCGCCAGCCAGTCGCGCGCCTCGTCGTCCACCTCGAGCTGCACCCGCTTCTCGTCGAGCTGGGCCTGCAGTTCCACCAGGAACTTGTCGACCACATTGCGTACGACAGGCTTGGCCAGTGACGCGAACTGGATGATGCCATCCAGACGGTTGCGGAACTCCGGCGTGAAGGTCTTGCGAATCGCCTCCATGGCATCGGTGGAGTGGTCCTGGGTCTGGAAACCGATCGAGCGACGCGTCGCGATCTCGACCCCGGCGTTGGAGGTCATGATCAGAATGACGTGACGGAAATCCGCCTCGCGCCCGTTGTTGTCGGTCAGACGACCGTGGTCCATGACCTGCAGCAGCAGGTTGAAGACCTCGGGGTGCGCCTTCTCGATCTCGTCGAGCAGCAGCACGCAGTGGGGCTGCTTGGTGACCGCCTCGGTCAGCAGACCACCCTGGTCATAGCCGACATAGCCAGGAGGTGCGCCGATCAGCCGCGATACCGTGTGCCGTTCCATGTACTCGGACATGTCGAAGCGCAGCAGTTCGACCCCCATGATATGGGCCAGCTGACGCGCCACCTCGGTCTTGCCGACGCCGGTGGGGCCGGCGAACAGGAAGCTGCCGACCGGCTTGTCCGGCGACTTGAGCCCGGCGCGGGACAGCTTGATCGCCGCCGCCAGGCTGTCGATGGCCTCATCCTGACCGAACACCAGCATCTTGAGATCGCGATCCAGGTTCTCGAGCAGCTTGCGATCGGAGCTGGACACGCTCTTCGGCGGAATCCGCGCGATGGAAGCGACCACCGCCTCGACCTGATCGACGTCGATGGTGTCCACGCGCATCTCAGGCGGCAGCAGGCGCTGGTGGGCACCGGCCTCATCGATGACATCGATGGCCTTGTCCGGCAGGAAGCGGTCGTTGATGTAGCGATCCGCCAGCCGCGCGGCGCTGTCCAGCGCGGCGTCGGTGTACTTGAGCTGGTGGTGCTCCTCGAAGCGTGAACGCAGCCCCTTGAGGATCTTGATGGAGTCCTCGACCGAGGGGGCCATCACATCGACCTTCTGGAAACGACGTGCCAGGGCACGATCCTTCTCGAAGATACCGCGGAATTCCTGGAAGGTGGTGGAGCCGATACAGCGCAGCTCGCCGGAGGACAGCAGCGGCTTGAGCAGGTTCGATGCGTCCATCACTCCACCGGACGCCGCACCGGCGCCGATCACCGTATGGATCTCATCGATGAACAGGATGGCGTTGGGCAGCTTGCGCAGTTCCGCCAGCAGGCTCTTCAAGCGCTTCTCGAAGTCACCACGATACTTGGTACCCGCCAGCAGCGCGCCCATGTCCAGCGAGTACACCACGGCGTCGCCGATCACATCGGGCACGTCTTCCTCGACGATGCGCTTGGCCAGGCCCTCGGCGATGGCGGTCTTGCCGACGCCGGCCTCACCGACCAGCAAGGGGTTGTTCTTGCGCCGCCGTGCCAGAATCTGCACCACCCGCTCGAGCTCATGATCACGCCCGATCAGGGGGTCGATCTTGCCCATGCGGGCCTGCTCGTTGAGGTTGGTGGCAAAACCGGTCAACGGATTGCCGCCGGCCTCGCTGCCGGCTTCCTCGGCGTCCTCGGCCTCGGGAGCCGCCGAAGACGGGCTCTGGCCGTGGCCGGTGACCTTGGAGATCCCGTGGGCGATGTAGTTGACCGCATCGACCCG
Organism: Halomonas sp. EF61; assembly: GCF_040147045.1. Lineage (NCBI taxonomy): Bacteria > Pseudomonadati > Pseudomonadota > Gammaproteobacteria > Oceanospirillales > Halomonadaceae > Halomonas > Halomonas sp. EF61. The sequence continues at coordinate 323,921 of NZ_JAMSHM010000004.1, forward strand.
TGCCACGTTCTGCTGCTTGAGGAAGTAGACCGCCTGGCTCTCCTGCTCGGAGAAGATCGCAACCAGTACGTTGGCACCGGTCACTTCGCTCTTGCCAGAAGACTGCACGTGGAACACGGCCCGCTGAAGCACTCGCTGGAAGCCCAGCGTCGGCTGGGTCTCGCGCTCGGTCTGGTCTTCCGGAATCAGCGGGGTGGTGGAATTGATGAAATCCTGCAGGTCGGACCGCAGCTTGTCGAGATTGGCCCCACAGGCACGCAGCACATCTGATGCTGAAGCATTATCCAGAAGCGCCAGCAACAAGTGCTCCACGGTCATGAACTCATGGCGCTTGGAACGCGCCACGGTGAAGGCCGTGTTCAGGGTCAGTTCAAGTTCTTTGCTCAGCATGGCAGTCCCCTTCTCGCCGCATAGGGCTTGCATCGGATCTTTTGTGGTCCGGCACCATCAACATCGGGTACAAATGGCGCCGTTGCAAGTTCTTCGTCAACGCAGCAGCCGTCTCTCGTTAACGCGGGGCCGGCTTGTGCGGATCTGTGACCACTCGTCGCCGCCAGCGGCAGCACTGTCAGGGCGATCCGATATCGACCCGTCTCAGTCCGCTGCCTCGATATCGCTCAACAGCGGATGCTGGCACTCTCTCGCATACTCGTTGACCTGATGGCTCTTGGTCTCGGCGATGTCATGGGTAAAGACACCGCAGGTTGCCTTTCCGTGGCTGTGGACCGTCAGCATGATCTGCACGGCGGTCTCGCTGTCCAGATGGAAGAAGGTCTGCAGCACCTCCACCACAAACTCCATGGGGGTGAAGTCGTCGTTATGCAAGACAACCTTATACATGGGTGGCCTGGCCACCTCGGGGTCAGCCTCCTGGGTCGCCAGATCACCGTCATCCTGCTCGCCCGGCTCACTGGGCGGACGGGTCATTCCGGCGAAGGGGGCGCGGATCCAGACAGGATCCTCCTCTCTTGCGTTGAACATAGGCCTCACACTGTCAATCGGGTGCCTGCGCCCACCCGCGTCGAGCATTGGACGTCGGCGGCGCGGCAGGGTTCCGTTCCGTCTCCCATTATCGGAAATCCGACGGACGCTTTCACGCAAAAAACGTACAAAGCAAAAAGCCCCCGCCCGAGCGGGCGAGGGCCTTTTCAGAGCGCCGCGATGAACAGCCGGTACGGGCGATAGCGATCACCGGCACCAGACGCTGTCATCGGACGATCGGTACGTCGCTTACATGTTGTCGGCGACGGCCTGACCGAACTCGGAGCACTTGAACAGCGTGGCGTTTTCCATCAGGCGATGGAAGTCGTAGGTGACCTCGCCCTTGCTGATGGCCTTCTCCACGCCCTTGAGCACCAGATCGGCGGCCTCGACCCAACCCATGTGGCGCAGCATCATCTCGGCGGAGAGGATCAGCGAGCCCGGGTTGACCTTGTCCTGGCCGGCGTACTTCGGCGCGGTGCCGTGGGTCGCCTCGAACATGGCGGTGGTGTCGGAGATGTTGGCGCCCGGCGCGATGCCGATGCCGCCCACTTCCGCCGCCAGGGCGTCGGACAGGTAGTCACCGTTCAGGTTCAGGGTGGCGATGACGTCGTATTCGGCCGGACGCAGCAGGATCTGCTGCAGCATGGCGTCGGCGATGACGTCCTTGACCACGATGTCCTTGCCGGTCTTCGGGTTCTTGAAGGTCATCCAGGGGCCGCCATCGAGGAGTTCGGCGCCGAACTCTTCCTTGGCCAGCTCGTAGCCCCAATCCTTGAAGGAGCCTTCGGTGAACTTCATGATGTTGCCCTTGTGCACCAGGGTCAGCGACTCGCGGTCGTTGTCGATGGTGTACTGCAGGGCCTGACGGACCAGACGCTTGGTGCCTTCGATGGAGACCGGCTTGACGCCGATGCCACAGTTCTCGGGGAAGCGGATGTTGGTGACACCCATCTCTTCACGCAGGAACTTGATGACCTTGTCGGCTTCCGCGGTACCGGCCTTCCATTCGATGCCGGCGTAGATATCTTCGGAGTTCTCGCGGAAGATGACCATGTCGACGTCGGCAGGCTTCTTGACCGGGCTCGGCACGCCTTCGAACCAGCGCACCGGGCGCTGACAGACGTACAGATCCAGCTTCTGGCGCAGCGCCACGTTCAGTGAACGGATGCCGCCACCGACCGGCGTGGTCAGCGGGCCCTTGATGGAAACGATGTAGTCCTTGACCGCTTCCAGGGTCTCTTCCGGCAGCCAGGTGTCCGCGTCATAGACGTGGGTGGCCTTCTCGCCGGCGTAGACTTCCATCCAGTGGATCTTGCGCTCGCCGTTGTAAGCCTTCTGCACAGCGGCGTCGATGGCGATCTTCATCGCCGGGGTCACGTCGACACCGATACCGTCACCCTCGATGAAGGGAATGATCGGATTATTCGGTACGTTCAGGCTGTTGTCGGCGTTGGCGGTGATCTTTTCGCCGCCCTCAGGGACGACAATTTTCTGGAAACCCATTGAGAACTCCCCTGTCAGGTCTATTCAGTGGAGCGCGGAGTATAGCATTACCCCCCGCGCCCGGAGTAGGCTTTGTCGACAATCTTTGGAAAAGGCCTAAACGGCCCGCCGCCACGCCTTCCGAGCCAGATCATCGAGCCCGCCCATGAGTCAACTTTATCTGCTGCACAAGCCCTATCGGGTGCTGTCCCAGTTCACCGATGACCAGGGACGCAATACCCTGGCCTCGCTGATCGACGTGCCGGACATCTATCCGGCCGGCCGCCTCGACTACGATTCCGAAGGCCTGTTGTTGCTCAGTGACGATGGCGAGTTGATTCATCGTATCAGCCACCCGCGCCACAAGCAGCCGAAGACGTATCGAGTGCTCGTCGAGGGACAGCCGGACGATCGGGCCTTGAAGGCGCTCGCCGAAGGGGTCACTCTCAACGATGGACCCACCCGGCCGGCCAAGGTCCGGCGATTGACGACCAGCGGGCTGCCCGAGCGCACGCCACCGCTGGACCCGAAGCGCCATCCCGTTACCTGCTGGCTGGAGCTGACCATCAGCGAGGGGCGCAATCGCCAGGTGCGCAGGATGACCGCCCATGTGGGCCACCCGACGCTGAGGCTGGTACGCGTCGCCATCGGCCCCTGGCGGCTCGACGGCCTGGCCCCGGGACAATGGCAGCGCCAGACGCTGCACGCGCCAAAGCGCCCCCGGGGCTCAGCCCCTACAACAAGGAGACGCCGATAATGCGCTGGACCCCCTACGTGACCGTGGCCACGGTGGTCGAACGAGCCGGTCGTTTCCTGCTGGTGGAAGAAGACCGTGGCGGCCCCCATACCCTGTTCAACCAGCCCGCTGGCCACCTGGAACCCGGTGAGCGCATCCGCGACGGCGCCCTGCGCGAGGTCGCCGAAGAGACCGCCTGGCGGGTCGGCATCACCGACTACCTGGGCATGTACGTGTACGAGGCCCCGGACGGCAAGACCTTCCACAGCCACGCCTTCTTTGGCATGGCGCTGGCCCACCTGGGCACCGAACTGGACCGGGATATCATGGCCATCCATTGGCTGACCCTGGAGGACGTCGAGGCGCTGGAGCGCGAGGGCCGCCTGCGCAGCCCACTGGTGATCAAGCGCATCCGCGACGCCCTGGCCGGCAAGACCTTCCCGATGGAGGTGCTGCACGAACGCTGAGGCTTCGGTTGACGGGTGCAATTCGTGTATAATCACCGCCCATTTGCCCCACCACTCCGAGAGTCGTTATGTCAGCGTCCACCGGCAAAGTCATCGTCGGCATGTCCGGCGGCGTCGATTCCTCCGTTTCCGCCCTCCGCCTGATCCAACAGGGCTATCAGGTGGAAGGGCTGTTCATGAAGAACTGGGATGAGGACGACGGCACCGAATACTGCACCGCCATGGAAGACCTGGCGGACGCCGAAGCGGTGTGCAAGAAGCTCGACATTCCCCTGCACACGGCCAACTTTGCCGCCGAGTACTGGGACAACGTGTTCGAGCACTTCCTCGCCGAGTACAAGGCCGGACGCACACCGAATCCCGATATCCTTTGCAACCGCGAAATCAAGTTCAAGGTGTTCCTCGACTACGCCGAGATGCTCGGCGCCGAGATGATCGCCACCGGTCACTATGTTCGCCGCGGCGAGCGCGACGGCCGCCCGCGACTGCTCAAGGGACTCGACGGCAACAAGGACCAGAGCTACTTCCTGCACGCCGTGCCGGAAGCCGCCATCGCGCGCACCCTGTTCCCGGTGGGCGAGATCGAAAAGCCCGAGGTTCGCGCCATCGCCGAACAGCACGATCTGGTTACCGCAAAGAAGAAGGACTCCACCGGTATCTGCTTCATCGGCGAGCGCCGCTTCAGCGACTTTCTCAAGCAGTACCTGCCGGCCCAGCCGGGGACCATCGAGACACCGGACGGCGACGTCATCGGCGATCACATGGGCCTGATGTACTACACCCTGGGCCAGCGCCAGGGCCTCGGCATCGGCGGTCTCGCCAACTATTCGGAAGACCCCTGGTACGTGGCCGACAAGGACCTCGAGCGCAACGTGCTGATCGCGGTTCAAGGCAAGCATCACCCTCTGTTGTACACCGACAGCCTGGCCACCGAGGCGATGGATTGGGTCGCCGGTGAGCCGCCTTGCGCCGAGGGGCGCTTCAGCGCCAAGACCCGCTATCGTCAGGACGACGTGCCATGCACGCTGACGACCCGGGCCGATGGCGGCGTCGCGGTACACTTCGACGACCCACAGCGAGCCGTGACACCGGGCCAATCGCTGGTCATCTACGACGGTGACGTCTGCCTCGGCGGCGGCGTCATCCGGTCCACCTGGAACGCCGAGGAGCGAGCGGCATGACCGATTCGGTACCTATCCACCGCGCCCCCGAGTCCCCGGCGGCTCGCCAGGCGATCGCCCTGGCCGGCGTATTTCAGGCCGCCCATCTGGTCGACGAGCTGGCGCGCACCGGCCAGGTCGACAGCCGCGCCTGGGACACCCAGATCACCGCCACCCTGGAAACCAACCCGCCAACCTTCGAATCCATCTATGGCGGGCATCCCAACAATCTGCGCCTGGGGCTCGAGACCCTGGAGGCAGTGCTCGGCCGACGCCAGGCCAACCCGGTGGTGATGCGCTACGGCTTCAGCCTGATGCTGCTGATGAACAAGCTGCGCACCCAGCCCGACATGATGGACGCGCTCGGCACCCACCTGACCCGTATCCAGGGCCAGGCCGAACACTTCGGTCCGACCCACGAGAACGTCGTGGCGAGCCTCGGCGAGGCCTACCAGCAGACGCTTTCCACCTTCAAGAACCGAATCGTGGTCCAGGGCGACCCTTCGCTGCTGCAAAGCCGGATGATGCCGGAGCGGGTCCGCGCCTGCCTGCTCTCCGGCATTCGCTTCGGCCTGCTGTGGCACCAGCAGGGCGGACGTCGCTGGAAGCTGATCTTCCAGCGGGGCAGCCTCAAGCGCGCCCTGGACACCCTCTGATCGCTCGATCTTCCTTTCCTACCCGTACCGGAAAACCGCCATGCAACTCTCCGCTCTCACCGCCCTCTCTCCCGTCGACGGTCGCTACGGCAGCAAGGCCGAATCACTGCGCGAACACTTCAGCGAATTTGGCCTGATCCGCGCCCGCGTCATCGTCGAGATCCGCTGGCTGGAGCGCCTGGCCGCGCACCCGCAGATCACCGAGGTGCCGGAGCTGTCGGCCACCGCCACAGCCTTCCTGGATGGCCTGGTCAAGAACTTCAGCGAAGCCGACGCGGCGCGCATCAAGGACATCGAGCGCACCACCAACCACGACGTCAAGGCGGTCGAGTACTGGATCAAGGAAGCCATTGCCGACAATGCAGAGCTGCATGCCGTCACCGAGTTCGTGCACTTCGCCTGCACCAGCGAGGACATCAACAACCTGTCCTACGGCGTGATGCTGCGCGATGGCCTCGACAGCCTGCTGCCGACCATGCGCCAGGTGGCCGACGAGATCGCCCGTCTGGCCGAAGAACACGCTGCCGTGCCAATGCTGTCGCGCACCCATGGTCAGACCGCCAGCCCCACCACCCTGGGCAAGGAAATGGCCAACGTGGCCTACCGTCTGCGCCGCCAGCTCAAGCAGATCGAAAGCGCCGAGGTGCTGGGCAAGATCAACGGCGCCGTGGGCAACTACAACGCCCACCTGGCCACCTACCCGGACATCGACTGGGAGGCCAACGCTCGCACCTTCGTCGAAGGCCTGGGCCTGACCTTCAACCCCTATACCACCCAGATCGAACCCCACGACTATATCGCCGAGCTGTTCGACGCTGTGTGTCGCTTCAACACCATCCTGATCGACTTCGATCGTGACGTCTGGGGCTACATCTCGCTGGGTTACTTCAAGCAGCGCACCGTGGCCGGCGAGATCGGCTCCTCGACCATGCCGCACAAGGTCAACCCGATCGACTTCGAGAACTCCGAGGGTAATCTGGGCCTGGCCAATGCCATCCTCGCCCACCTGGCCCAGAAGCTGCCGATCTCCCGCTGGCAGCGTGACCTGACCGACTCCACCGTGCTGCGCAACCTGGGCGTCGGTCTGGCCTACGGCCTGATCGCCTACCAGGCCTCGCTGAAAGGCATCGGCAAGCTCGAGGCCAACCCCCAGCGTCTGGCCGAGGACCTGGACACCAGCTGGGAAGTGCTGGCCGAGCCGATCCAGACGGTGATGCGTCGCTACGGCATCGAGAAGCCCTACGAAAAGTTGAAGGAGCTGACCCGCGGCAAACGCATCGACCAGGCCGGTTTTGCCGCCTTCATCGATGGTCTGGAACTGCCCGACGAGGTCAAGGCAGAGCTCAAGCAGCTGACCCCCGGCAACTACATCGGCAATGCCGTCGAGCAGGCTCGCGCCCTGCCGCAGCACTGAGCCGGAGCCGCTGACAGAACCCCGCTTCACCCCGCCAATCGGTGGGGTGAGGCGTTTCTGGAGCCCTCTCTTCGGGGCCGGGGCCGATACCTAGCCCGCTACTCCCAATCACCATCAGGATTCCTCATGTCAACTGATACCCCCCTCACCCTGCTGGGCGGCCTGACATCGGCAGAGTTCCTGCGCGATGTCTGGCAACAGCAACCGCTGCTGATCCGTGGCGCCTTCCCAGACTTCGACAACCCGCTGACGCCAGACGAACTGGCCGGGCTCGCCTGCGAGGACAATATCGAGGCACGCCTGGTCGAGGAACAGGGCCCCGACGGACCCTGGCAGGTCAGCCACGGCCCCTTCGACGAGGCCACCTTCGCCCGCCTGCCGGAGCGCGACTGGACCCTGCTGGTACAGGCGGTGGATCACTATGTGCCGGAGGTCGCCGCCCTGCTGGAGGACTTCACCTTCCTGCCGCGCTGGCGCCTGGATGACATCATGGTCAGCTACGCGCCTCCGGGGGGCAGTGTCGGCCCGCACCTGGACCAGTACGATGTCTTCCTGCTCCAGGGCAGCGGTCAGCGCCGCTGGCAGCTTGGCGGCAAGGTGGCCGATGACGCCCCGATCCTGCGCGGCATCGACCTGCGCATCCTCGAGACCTTCGAGGTCAACGCCGATCAGGACTGGGTGCTGGAGCCCGGCGACATGCTCTACCTGCCCCCCGGCTGGGCGCACCACGGGGTCAGTCAGAGCGATGACTGCATGACCTACTCGGTGGGCTTTCGCGCCCCCTCGGCGGACGAGGCGATCACCTCCTTCGCCGACTACCTGGGTGAGCAGCAACCCCCCTCTCGCCGCTACGGCGATGCCGGAATGACCCCGGCCGAGGACCCGGGCGAACTCGATCAGGCGGCTCTGTCACGCATGCGCCAGTTGATCCTCGAGACCCTGGACGATCCGGCCCAGATGGCCCAGTGGTTCGGCCGGGTGATGACCCAGCCCAAGTACGTGGACCAGCTCGAGCCCAGCGAGACACCGACGGCGCCAGACGAGCTTGTCGCTGCACTACAGGAAGGCGAAGTGCTGGTGGCCGCGCCAGGCTCTCGCTTCGCCTGGCACGCTCTGGCGGACGACCGGGCCACCCTGTTTGCCGACGGCGACGGCATCGACTGCGATCTGGCGCTGGCCCGCGAGATCGCCAACCGCGGCGAGTTCGACGCCTCGCTGCTCGACTACCCCGGCGCCGCCGAGGTGCTGACACGGCTGTTCGACTCCGGCAGCCTTGGCTGGCCGGTTGACGACATGGAGGACGACGATGCCTGAGGTGGTGATCGAACAGGGAAGCTGGGAACAACTGGGGGAAGCGGCCGGTGACATTCGCTATCGCGTCTTCGTCATCGAACAGCAGGTGCCGATCGAGGAAGAGTGGGACGGCCTCGACCCCGACTGCCTGCATTTCCTGGCGCGCCAGGACGAGCGTGTACTGGGTACGGCGAGACTGCTGCCCGATGGCCATATCGGTCGCGTGGCGGTGCTTGCCGAAGCCCGGGGACTCGGCGTCGGCGTGGCGCTGATGCGCGCCACCATCGAGGCTGCGCGACAGCGTGGTCACTCGAGCGTCGAGCTCGCCGCCCAGACCCATGCGCTCGGTTTCTACGAAGCCCTGGGCTTCCGCGCCGAGGGAGATATCTTCCTCGACGCCGGCATTCCGCATCGCAATATGACCCTCTCCCTGAACGACTGACCTCTCCGTCAACTCCTCCGTTCAGGAAACTCGACTACAGGAATGTGCCTCTACGGCGCTTTCCTGTAGTCGGACTACAACGCCTTGTCCCCCCAAGTACCAATGGCGAACCCCCGCCGCTGTGGGCCATAGTCACAACCATGGCGCAGCGGACAGACCTCGATGGCGAGTCAGATCGCTCACTTTGTAGTCGACCTCTACCGTTCCGCCAAGATTCGACCAAGGCCGTAAAGACTTCTCGGCCAAGGTGCAGGAACCTGACTACACTTCGCAGGTGCAGCATGGCATGGCGAGCAGTCGATCCTCTTGCAATGACGCCAACCGCAAGAGCCTGCAAGCCACTGGAGCCAAAGGCCGGTCGAAAGCGACCGCCCCGACACCGCCCCTCACCATGGATGCCAGGCAAGTCGTATCAGAACGTCGAACCAAACAGTCGATTCAACATCAGGACGGCCCGATCATGACCTTTCGTGAAGAACTGAAGACCCTGACCCAGCTTCGTGAAGCCCAGCGCGGCAAGTGGGACAACATCGATCCGGAAAGCGCCGCCCGCATGCGCGTGCAGAACCGTTTCCGCACTGGTCTCGACATCGCTCGCTACACCGCCGCCATCATGCGCGAGGACATGGCCGCCTACGACGCCGACACCGCCAACTACACCCAGTCACTGGGCTGCTGGCACGGCTTCATCGGTCAGCAGAAGCTGATTTCCATCAAGAAGCACTTTGGCAACACCAAGCGCCGCTACCTCTACCTGTCCGGCTGGATGGTCGCCGCCCTGCGCAGCGAGTTCGGTCCGCTGCCCGACCAGTCCATGCACGAGAAGACCAGCGTGGCATCGCTGATCGAAGAGCTCTACACCTTCCTGCGCCAGGCCGACACCTGGGAGCTCAACCACCTGTTCCGTGCCCGAGAAGAAGCCAAGGAAGCCGGTGACAGCGCCAAGGTCGACGATCTGACCAACCAGATCGACAACCACGAAACGCACATCGTGCCGATCATCGCCGACATCGACGCCGGTTTCGGCAACGCCGAGGCCACCTACCTGCTGGCCAAGAAGATGATCGAGGCCGGCGCCTGCTGTATCCAGCTCGAGAACCAGGTGTCCGACGAGAAGCAGTGCGGCCACCAGGACGGCAAGGTCACCGTGCCCCACGAGGACTTCATCGCCAAGATCAACGCCGTACGTTACGCCTTCCTTGAACTGGGCGTGGATGATGGGGTGATCGTGGCCCGTACCGACTCCCTGGGTGCCGGCCTGACCCAGAAGATCGCGGTTACCAACGAGCCAGGCGACCTGGGCGATCAGTACAACAGCTTCCTCGACGGTGAAGAGATTTCCTCGGCCTCCGATATCGACAACGGCGACGTGGTGATCAAGCAGAACGGCAAGCTGGTCAAGGTCAAGCGTCTCGCCTCCGGCCTCTATCAGTTCAAGCCTGGCACCGGCGAAGACCGTGTGGTGCTGGACTGCATCACTAGCCTGCAGAACGGTGCCGATCTTTTGTGGATCGAGACCGAAAAGCCCCACGTCGGCCAGATCGCCGGCATGGTCAACCGCATCCGCGAGGCGGTGCCCAGCGCCAAGCTGGTCTACAACAACTCGCCGTCGTTCAACTGGACGCTGAACTTCCGCCAGCAGGTGTTCGACGCCTGGGAAGCCGAAGGCAAGGACGTCTCCGCCTACGAGCGTGCCGACCTGATGAACGCACGCTACGACGACACTGAGCTTGGCCAACTGGCCGACGAGTGGACGCGCAACTTCCAGCGTGACGCCGCCCGCGAGGCAGGCATCTTCCACCACCTGATCACCCTGCCGACCTACCACACGGCCGCCCTGTCTACCGACAACCTGGCCAAGGGCTACTTCGGCGACGAGGGCATGCTGGCCTACGTGGCGGGTGTGCAGCGCCGCGAGATCCGCGAGGGTATCGCCACCGTTCGCCACCAGGACATGGCCGGCTCCAATATCGGTGACGACCACAAGGAGTTCTTCCACGGCGACGCGGCGCTCAAGGCCGGCGGCAAGGACAACACCATGAACCAGTTCGGCTGAGGATCGCGGGCCAGTGGCGCCCAGTCACTGAGCCCAGACGCTGAGCCCTGTGACAGACCCTGTGACAGACCCTGTGACTGAGCTCCGTCACTGTGAGAAAGGGAGGCCGTCGGCCTCCCTTTTTGCTGTCCGTGACCTTGCCCTGCCAAGCCAGCCTTTCCCTCTTCCCTGGCAAGGGCCTACTCTCGAACTAGGCGCTGTCCGAAAAGTCGACGAGCGAAGGTTAGACAAGGCAAAAATCGGTGAGAAAGCGCAGTTTACGGGGTGTAAATGAGCATTTTGACCGGGCTGGCGCACCAGCCGATTTTTAACGCCGTATTACCGAGCGCAGGCACTTTTCAGACAAGCCCTAACACGTCTGGCTCCAGCGAGTCCGACAACTGCAGCAATGCGACTCCCTCCGATGCCCATTGGCCTGGCAGGTCCGGTTCGGCATATGATGAATGTCAGGAAAGCGCTGTCGGCGCGACTCAGTGGCAGTCGCGGGGCGACAAGGGCGACAGGCGGCAGGCGGACGTCCAACATGGGACGGACGAGACCCGATCATCGTTGGATCCGGGGAACCATCGCCCTGTCAAAGCCTCCAAACAGGCGTTACACTATTTTCGAACAGCGTTTGCGAACTTTGGTGCGGTACCACTACAAGCGAATGTGACCCGAACCGATGCGTTCAGAATGCGGCGCAGAAGACATTCAAGGAGAATCGCCATGAAAACTTCCATCCTTCCTGTCCTGGCGCTGAGCGTCGTGGTGCTTGCCGGCTGCACCGCCACCAATCAGTACTCGGGCAACGTCTATTCCGGCAACCAGGCACAGACCGCCCAGAACGTGCAGTTCGGCACCATCACCGCCCTGCGTCGCGTCCAGATCCAGGGTGAAAGCTCCGCCGGCGGCATCCTCGGCACCGGTGGTGGCGCGGTAATCGGTGGCCTGCTCGGCAACCAGGTCGGCGGCGGTTCCGGTCGCACCATCGCCACCGCCGCAGGTGCCATCGGTGGCGCCGTAGCCGGCAACCAGATCGAGAAAGGCGTCAACCGCACCGACGCCTGGGAGATGGAGATTCGCAAGGACAGCGGCCAGACCGTGGTCGTCGTGCAGAAGGCAGACCAGGCCTTCCAGGTGGGCCAGCGTGTTCGCCTGATCGGCAGCGGTTCACGTCAGAGTGTTGCCCCCTACTGAGGGCTTGACGAAGGCGCTCGCGAAAGGGGCTTGTCCTTGTAAGCGACAACAGCACTTCGCTCCCCCGCAAACATCTCTGCGTTACATACTCTCTGCGTTATATACAAAGGGCCCTGAGGCGTATCCGCCTCAGGGCCCTTTCGGTGCTCACCAGGTGAACGCCAGGTGATTCACGTCACCACCGACTAGTGGACCTTGCCCATCACCCAGCAGCCCAGCTTGCAGCCCACCAGGGCGATGATGCCGATCACCAGCAGTGTCATCAGCATATCGATGGGGAAGACGATGAAGGTGGCCCCCAGCACGGCAAGGGCGGGGCACCAGATCCACTGGTCATCGTCACTGCGCAGTACCGCCGGCAGCAGGCTGCCCAGGGCACAGCTCAGGCCCTTGTCCCAGGCCTTGATCATCACCGCCAGCAGTACCGCAAAGGCCAGCACCCAGATCACAAATAGCGTCATGTTCAGCTCCGCAAGAAAAGCGTGAAAGGCAGAATCGAAAAATCTCACAAGAGGGTATCCCCACCACCGATACTGCGCAACAACCCGAAGGTGGCAGAGGGCGCGCGTGAATACCGTTCAGGATATGACCACACAAGGTGAAAAATGTCCCACGCCCCTGACAGCCCCAGCACCCACGCGTTACCATGCGTCCTCACACGCACTCACCAAAGGTTCATCAATGCAAATTGCGCAAAATTCCGTTGTCGCGTTCCACTACACCCTGACCAATGATGCAGGTGAAGTGCTGGACAGCTCGGAAGGCCGCGAGCCGCTGACCTACCTCCACGGCGCCGGCAACATCATTCCGGGTCTGGAAAAGGAACTCGAAGGCAAGGCCGCCGGCGACAAGGTCAACGCCAAGGTTGCCCCCGCCGAAGGTTACGGCGAAGTACAGGAGCAGCTGGTCCAGGAAGTGCCGCGTGACGCCTTCCAGGGTGTCGAGAGCATCGAGCCGGGCATGCAGTTCCAGGCGCAGACCCAGGGCGGTCCGCTGATGGTCACCGTGACCCAGGTCGAAGGCGACACCGTCACCGTCGACGGCAACCACCCGCTGGCCGGCCAGAACCTGAACTTCGACGTCGAGATCGCCGAAGTCCGTGAAGCCAGCCAGGAAGAAATCGAGCACGGCCACGTGCACGGCGAAGGCGGCCACGAGCACTGATCAGCGCTACGCTCGTTGGAAGCACCACGAGCATGCATGATCAAGTGCCGGCATGGTCAAAAGAAAGGGCAGCCCAGGCTGCCCTTTCGCGTGTCTGAGTATCACGTCTGATGAAAGACCCCTCGCCTCGCAAGCCACGACCGGGGATCAGCTTCTGCCCTCGACGCCAGCGCCTCGCTCGATTGCCCTGAGGGTATGATAGCCGCCCCATAGCCGAGTGGCGGTGGTCAGCAGACAGGCCGCGGCGAACAGCCCTGCCAGTACAGGAAAGTGCGCCGGCCACAGACAAAAGGCCACCAGCGCCAGCACGGTCTCGGTACCTTCGGTCAGGCCGTGCAGATAGTAGAAGGCCTTGCGCTGGAAGCGTGGGCGCTCGAGATCATGGCGCGCCGCCATGATGGCGAAGGCCAGAAAGGACGTCCCGGTGCCGATAAAGGCAAACAGCAGCAGTGCTGCCGGCAAGGCATTGCGCTCGCTGTCGGCCAGGGCAAAGCCGAGCACCACCGCGGCGTAGAAGACGAAGTCCAGCCCGATATCGAGAAATCCCCCGGCATCGCTGGGCGTACCCCGACGGCGCGCCAGCGCACCGTCCAGGCCATCGGCGAGTCGATTGAGGAGGATCGCCGCCAGCGCCCATCCATAGGCCTGAACGGCCAGCAGCGGCAGTGCCAGCAAGCCGATAAGAAAACCCACCAGAGTGACCTGATCAGGCGTTACCTTGCAGCGCTCCAGCATCTTGACCAGAGGCCCCAGGGGCGCCTGGGTTCTGGGCATGGTCCAGCGATCCAGCATAAAAGTCTCGTCAGCAGTAAAACGTCGATTCGGTAGAAGGAAAGCACAAGCGGCGGGCCAGGGCCCACCGCTTGTGTCTTCAGGTCCAGGCTACTGCCTGGGCGGTTCGCTCAGTCGTTGGACTGGGCAGAGGACAGCGACGATGCTTCGTGTCGCTCGGGGCTCGCACCGGCTCTGTCTCCCGTCACCGGCTGGCTTGAGGAATCGGCGTCGCCTCCCCCGCCTCGCCGCCAATTGAAGTAACGCTCCAGATACCCCAGGACCCGCTCGGGCTTGTTCGCGTTCTTCCACACCCCGGCGGCGGCCTTTACGGCTTCCGAATGGGTCGGGTACGGGTGGATGGTCCCCAACAGCTTGTTCAGTCCGATACCGCGGGTCATTGACAGGGTGAACTCCGCCAGCATCTCGCCAGCGCCAGCACCGACAATGGTGGCACCGAGAATGCGATCCTTGCCTGGTACGGTCAGCACCTTGACGAATCCGGTGGTATCGCCCTCGGCGATGGCCCGGTCGAGCTCGGACAAGGAATAGCGGGTGACCTCGAAGGGCACCTTTTGCTCCTTGGCTTCGCGCTCGTTGAGCCCCACGCGCGCCACCTCCGGGTCACAGAAGGTGACCGCCGGCAGCGCCCGATAGCTCACATTGAAGCGCTTGAACTCGCCAAACAAGGCATTGACGGTGGCGTGCCAGGCCTGGTGGGCGCTGGCATGGGTCAGCTGGAAGGGCCCGACCACATCGCCACAGGCCCAGACATTGGGCAGCACAGACTGCAGCCCGCCATCCACGTCCAGGGTGCCGTTGTCGCGAGTGCCCACGCCCAGTTCTTCAAGCCCGAGCCCCTCGACGTTGGCCTGTCGACCCACCGCCACCAGCAACTGATCGAACTCCAGTTGCTCGATACGTGTCTCGCCTGCCTCGTTGACCTCGATCTCGAGTCGATGGAGATCACCGTCACCGGCCACCACCTTGAGCGCCCGGGTCGACAGGCACAGCGTCACGCCGCTGGCCTCGAGCCCCTGAGCCGCCTCCCTGGCGACGTCCTCGTCTTCGCGTGGCAAGAGTTGCGGGCCCATCTCCACCAGGGTGACCTGGCTACCCAGCCGGGCGAAGCTCTGGCCCAGTTCACTGCCGATCGGACCACCACCAAGCACCACCAGGCGCTTCGGCAATGCCTTTAGCTCCCACAGGTTGTCGGAGGTCAGCACCTCGATATCCTCGATCCCCGGCAACGGCGGGACTCTGGGGCGGGCACCGCTGGCGATGATCACGTGACGGGTGGTCAGCACCTGTTCGCCAACCTGCACCCGCCAGGGATCGAGCAGCCTGGCATCTCCTTCGACCACATCGACGCCCAAGCCCCGATAACGTTCCGGACTATCATGGGGCTCGACCTCGGCGATGGCGCCATGGACGTGGCCCATCACAGCGGCGAAGTCGACGCTTGGCTCACCGGCGCTGACACCATAGGACGGCGCCCGACGAATGTCCTCGGCGGCGCGAGCGGCGCGAATCAATGCCTTGGACGGCACACAGCCGGTATTGAGGCAGTCGCCGCCCATGCGGTGGCGCTCCACCAGGGTTACCTTAGCCTTCACCGCCGCAGCAATATAGCTTGCCACCAGGCCCGCCGAGCCCGCACCGATCACGACGATATCCCGGTCAAAACGCGACGGGCGCTGGTATTCGGCGGCGAGCCGGCGACGCTTGAGCACCGCCACCACGGCCTTGGCGATCCAGGGAAACAAGCCGATCAACACAAAGGACAGGATCAGCCCTGGCGACAGGATGCCCGCCAGCGACTCGAGTTCACCCAGTTCCCGGCCAGCATTCACGAACACCATGGTACCCGGCAGCATGCCGAGCTGGCTGACCCAATAGAAGGTGGACAGACGCATGCGGGTCAGGCCGACCACCAGGTTGATCACGAAGAAGGGGAAGATCGGAATCAGCCGCAGCGTGAACAGGTAGAAGGCGCCTTCGCGCTCGATGCCGCCGTTGATTCGCGCCAGCTGGCGCGAAAAACGCGTCTCCAGCGTCTCACGCAGCAGGGTCCGGGCGATCACCGCGGCAAGGGTCGCGCCCAGCGAACTGGCAAAGGACACCAGCACCAGACCGATCCAGAAGCCGAACAAGGCCCCCGCCAGCAGCGTCAGCAACCCCGCCCCAGGCAGCGACAGCGCCGCCATCACGATATAGACCGCGAAGAAGCCACCGGCCACGGTCCAGGGGTCCTCGTGGAACCACTGTTGAAATTGCGCCTGCTGGGCCTTGATCGCGTCCAGCGTAAAGGCCTCGTTGGCGCCGGTGACAAAGAACGCCACCACTGCGACGGCAATCAGTGCCAGCAAGATCCATTTGTTACGGGTCACCCGCGTCTCCTTCTAGGTCAACTGGTGTCGATGATCGGGTCGATGATCGATAGGTAGCCGTGGCCAGCAGCAGCGGCACCCGTTGTCCTGCGCCCGTCCTGCGACGAGACGATGACGTTACCAGGAGCTGTGCGGCCGGCTATCGGGATGCAATCGAGATTAGCAGTCTGCCTGAGTCGCGCACAGGCGACCGAGCCTTACGACCGAAAATGCAAAAAATCATCCCCTTATCGACAGCGCATGTAAGGATGCGCCTGCCACAATGACTGAACCAACCGGGAACTGCCCTACTCGAACCTTACAATGACGCCATCCTGACGGAGCCTACGAATGCGATATCCCTTCAATCAGCGTACCTTCCTGCTGGCCGGCCTGCTGACTGGTGCCGTGCTTTCCACGACCCCCGCCCTCGCCGCCGAAGAGAAGGCCATCTTCGCTGGCGGCTGCTACTGGTGTGTCGAGGAAGCCTTCGACAAGATCGATGGTGTCGAGGCCACCATATCCGGCTTTGCAGCAGGTAACACGGAAAACCCGACCTATGAACAGGTGGGCGCCGGTGGAACCGGGCACGCCGAAGCCGTCGAGATTACCTACGACAGCGACAAAGTGAGCTACCAGGATCTGCTCTACGTCTTCTGGCGCAATATCGATCCCTTCGTCGCCAACCGCCAATTCTGCGATGTGGGAGATTCCTATCGCTCTGCCCTGCTGCCCTTGAACGACGAGCAGCGTGAACTGGCCGAGGCCAGCAAGGCGGACATCGCCGAGCGCTTCGACCAGCCGATCGAGACCACCATCGAAGATCCTGGCACCTTCTATGCCACCAAGGATGAACACCAGGACTACTACCAGAAGAACAAGGTGCGCTACACCTTCTACAAGAACTCCTGCGGCCGCCCTGACCGGCTAAAGGAAATCTGGGGAGACGAAGCCATGCCCCACGAGGCGCCAGAGCAGTCCGCAGCGTCCTAGGGCGCGGCGCTGACAGCAACGTCATGCCACACCGATCGACCCTGGTGCGAGCCAAGGTCGATCGGTCTCTGCAACGCATCTGCAACCTATCGGCAACCGCGTCGCAGTAGCGGACTCATACGTGTTCGAGTCGACGCTCGACGACGCACTGGTGTTGTGCACGCTGCAGCCGCTTTCCTAGCCGCCAGGACAGCCAGCCCGTGGTCGCCAGCACCAGCCAGCTGGCCGCCACCACCCCAGGCCAGCCCCGCCACAGCCAGAACGGCTCGAGCCACAGCGGCCCGAGACTCGCCCCCAGGTAGTAGAACACCAGATAGAGCGCCGATGCGCCGCCTCGTCCTTCGCGGGCCTGGCGACCGACCCAGCCCGAGGCGGTGGCGTGGCACAGAAAGAAGCCGAAGGCGCTGAGGGTCAAGGCGGCAATGATGACGGCGAGCATCGGTATCAGGGACAGACCCAGCGCCAGCATCATGATGACAACGCCCAACCCCATGGTGGCGGGCGCTCCCGCTCTGGCGACGACCCTGGCAGATAGCGTCGAGCCCAGAGTGCCGCCCAGGTAGGTCAGAAACAGCAGGCCCAGCCAGCGGGGCCCGAGAGCAAAGGGTGCCTCGGCCAGACGAAAGGTCATGTAGCTGTACTGGTTGATGAACACCAGGAAGTTGAGACCACCGATCAGATAGGCCGACAGCAGCCATGGGTTGGCCAGGTGGCCACGCATCTGGCGGCAGGCGTGCCCCACTCGAAAGGGTTGAGGCGCAAAGGCACGGGCCGCCGGCAGCAGCCACCAGAACACCGCCACGCCCACCAGGGTCAAACCGCCAATCGCCACGAAACTCGCCTGGACGCCATACCATTCACCGATGACGCCTCCCAGCACGCGACCACCGATACCGCCCAGGGTATTGGCCGCGATATAGAGCCCCACGGCTCGACTCATCGCCTCCGGCGAGAACTCGTCGCCCATCCAGGCGATCGCCACCGCCGGCAGCCCTCCCAGGGCGACCCCCTGCAGCACGCGAGCGACCAGCAGCCAGTCGAGCCCAGGCGCAAATGCCGCCAACAGTGTCGCGACAGCTGCCACCGACAGGCTCGCACGCATGATACCGCCCCGCCCGATGGCGTCGGACAAGGGCCCATAGACCAGCAACGAGAGCGCCAGGGTCAGGGTGGCAAGCGACATCACCAGGCCCACCTTCAGGGTCGAAGCCTCATGGGTATCGCGCAGCAGCGGCAGCAATGGCTGGGGGGCGTAGAGGTTGATGAATACCAGCATCGAGCCCAGACACAGAGCGAGGGTCGCCCTGCGCCAGGCAGGGGTATTGGCGTGAATCATGGCGGTCTCCGGTTGGCCTCGCCCATCTTCCATGCTTCACTACCATCACACCAACAGAAGAACATGATGCTATCCATCACATTCCCTTATGTCGCTACCCTTTGACCTGCGCTCGCTGTCGCTGTTTGTCGCGGTGGTGGACCACGGCGGCTTCAGCGCCGCCGCCCGCGCCCGTCACATCGCCCAGTCCGCCGTCAGCCAGACCATCGCAGGCCTGGAGCGACGCCTCGACACTCGTCTGTTCGAACGCCATGATCGGCGTGTTCGACTGACACCAGAAGGTGAGGTGCTACTGGAACATGCCCGACGGCTACTCGCCGACGCCAGTGCCACCGAACTGGCGCTGAAGGAACTCAACGGCCTGGTAAAGGGCGAAGTGCGCATCGGCATCCCCTCGATGCTGGGCTCCTACTATCTGCCGCCGCTGCTGATGGGCTTTGCCGCACGCCACCCTGGCATCCGCATGACGGTGATCGAGGCGGGCGCCCGCCGACTGCAGGCAATGATCAAGGCCCGCGAGCTGGACCTGGGAATCGTGGTCGAGGATGGCAGTACCTGCGAACTGGAAACCGAGGCCCTGCTACGTGCCGAGATGGTGGTCTGCACGCCCCGGGACCATCCCTTCACGGCACGCCACAGCGTGACTCCGGAAGCCTTTCTGAGCGAGCCGCTGGTGCTGTTTCAGGACGGCTATTTTCACCGCGAGTTTGTCGACGCCATGGCCCGACGGCTGGATATCCAGCCCCGCCTGACGTTCCAGTCGAATCTGATCCCGCTGACCAAGGCCATCGTCCGCCAGGGCTTTGGCATCACCACCTTTCTGCGCCGGGTGATCGAGGAAGATGACCTGTCGGCGGTGCCCTTTGACCCCGCCGCCTGGCTGACCCTGTCGCTGGCCTGGCAGCCCCAGGGCTACCTGTCACGCGCCGAGCGCGCCTTTATCGACTACGCCCTGTCGCAACGCGACTCGTTGTAGCCCTGGAGGCGCCGAAGGCTCGCCAAGGACTGGCCGAAGCCTCGCCAACCAAGCCCAAGGCTACCCAACGCAAACGGGGCGAGCCCAGTGAAAGGCTCGCCCCGTTGTGGTGGCGACGTCGATGGCGCCGAGGACGCTTCAGCCGCCCATGCCCGCCGGGCTGTAGGCGAACTGGCGCATGCTCAACCGGGTGGGTTCCAGCGGTCGACGCGCCTGCCAGTAGTAGCGGCGCCAGTAGCTGTTGTCCAGCTTGGAGATCATCACACCGCGCGACGATGAGGCGTGCAGAAAGCGACCCTGGCCGACGTAAATGCCGACGTGGCGGTTGCCCGGAGGACGAAAGAACACCAGGTCGCCGGGAGACAGCTGATCACGCGTGATCGGTTCGCCGGTATGCACCTGGCTGCCGGTGGTGCGCGGCAGCTGCACCTGGAAGGCATCGCTGAAGATGTTCTGCACCAGCGCCGAGCAGTCGATGCCGCTCATGCCGGTGCCGCCGAAACGATAGGGCGTACCCGCCCAGCGATCGTGCTCCGCCATCAGCGCCTCGCGGATGGCAGCGGCGGGATCTTCAAGGAAGCTTCCCCCTGCCGCTGGGTCCTCCAGCGGGGACATGCGCGAGGCGGCGCGTTCGGCCAGGCTCGGCATATCACGGGAAAAGTAGTCGTTATCGGCAGTATTCTGGTAGTTCGATGCCGCACAGCCTGACAGCAGGCCAAGCAACACCATCGCCGCTGTCACGCGGCTTGTCTGGGCGACGCTCATGCGACACACACCTCATTCCCTGAACCGGCTGGCTGACGGCCTGCCGGCGCCCAAGAGCCGCTGTGGAAGTGACGCACTCGTGTCACTACCATAACGCCCCTCAGCTGCAAGTTTGACAATTCGGCCTCCTTCTTGATGGGAGGCCTGACGAAAGATCAACACGATACTAGCCAAAATTATCCGATCTGACGATAGATCAGGACAATTTTTTGGCGTTTTTTTCTGCTGTTTCGCGACGATCAGTGCAGGGTTCGTCCATCTCCCGGCAAGGTATCGATGTGAAGCGGTGCCCAATGGCGGGGGCGCGCACCCGGGAAATCCAGGCTGGCCCAGGTGCCGGCGAGGGGCGGAGCGCCCGACAGCCAGGCCACCAGCGCCTGGCGGAAGCTGGCCAGAAACGCTTCGCGCTCAGGGGTTTCCCCCATGAAGAACGAAAATCCTGCATAGAGACCGCGGGCATACTCCTGCCAACCGGCGTAGTGCTCCGACGCCAACTGGTGCGCACGCTCGAGCAGTGCCAGGAAGTCCTGCTGAGCCAGCCAGCCCAGTTGGCGACCGGCGATCGCCAGGTCGACCGCCTGGGCCAGGTCCCAGGCGCACATGTCGACGTCATTGCACTGGTCGGCGTTGTCACGTACCCGCAGCAGGCGCTCCAGATGATTGCGCTCTTCCTCGTTGCACTCGCCGGACTCCAGGGTCGCAATCTCGGAATTCAGGCGCGCGCTGTTGAGGGTGTAGGGCGCGTAGTTGATCTGATATTCCTGGCGATCACCGGCGTCCAGCAGAAAGCGCACGAAATCGATCAGCTCGGTGGCGGAGTGCAGGCCGTAGTGTCCATCGATCCACTCCAGGATCGAAGCCCCTTCCCGGTCGCTTTCCGGCTGCGGCAGGCTCCAGGCGGCGGTGTTCAAGGGCCCCACCAGCGACAGCGCGGTAAAGTGCATCAGGCTCGGACGCTCGCCAGGCTCGCGCCAATCGCCGCTGCGCCACTCGAGCCAGTGGAACAGGCTACCCGGATCGTCCAGGTGCCAGCGAATCTCGTAGGTCAAGGAAGGCTGATCCGGTTCCGGCAACAGCGCATCCCAGGTCGCCCAGGCCTCGAGCAGGCGCTTGGGGGTGCTGTAGAACCGACACAGCACATCGCGCAGGGACGCCGCCATATCGGTCAGGCTGTCCTCGTCGAACTGCTCACTGTCCATGCTCATCAGCAAGTAGAAGGCATACTTCTCGGCCATATGGATGGTCGCCGAATGGCGGGTCGCCCTGGCCAGGCCATCACGACCTGCCAGATCCGCCTGGGGCGCATCACCAAAGGGGGTTCTGGCCGATGGCAGCGCTCGATGCGCCGCGTCAGCCGCCAGCTGATTGAGATGATGGGCCTGGGCCGGCAGCCAGTAGCGCACCAGTGAGCGGGCGCCCTCGTCGGGGTGCAGATCGAGGGTCTCCGCCAGGTACTTGCGCGCCTCGTCACGACGCGCCTGGGGCAGCGGCGGAGTCGGCCCCTGACGTGCCGCCAGCTCGGGTTCACGCACCGAGGCCAGCGCCAGCACCCAGTGGCGAGGCGAGGCGCGCCACTGCCTGGCCGCCTGGCGTGATGCCTCGACCTGCTCCTGGTCGAGCAACTCCTGCAACAAGCCATGCCAAGGGCTCACCGGCGATCCCATCAGCAACTGCCAGTCGGCTGCCAGGGTCGGCAGTCGGTCCTGACCTTCGAACAGACCACGGCCGCGCTGATAGGAGCGCGCCAGGGCGCTCCAGTCACTGTAGCGACGCTGGACCAGATCGCCTGCGTGATGCGCCAGCAGCGACGCTTCCTGGGGTGTCAGCCAGCCGATGCAGCTACCGGCCCAGGCCAGATCCACCGCCCTCAGCCAGTCCCAGGCGGCCCACTCCAGCGGCTCCCCCTGATCCACGTAGCGGCACAGCAGGCGGCCGTATGGGCGCTCCTGGGGCGCCAGCCCCTCACACCAGGCCTGGCGTTCGCCGGCACTGACCGCCATCAATCGCGCGGCGTCGATATCCCAGCCCTGGCGATCCCCCTGACTGGTCAGCCACAGCAAGGCGCGCTTGAGATCCTCGGCGCCGTGAATCTGCCAGACTTCCCCCAGCCAGGCCTCGACCCCGTCCCAGTCATCGATGCTGGCCGGCGTCATCAGTACCGGCGAGAAGGCCGCCCGCAATCGCCAGACGCGATCTTCCGGGCTGTCGGGCCAGAGGGCGGCGGCAGGCTCGCGACTCAGCGCAGTGCCGAGCAACGGCCAGGTGATGCCGGCACCCTCGCCTTCCAGCTTCGACAGTGCCCGGCAGGTATCGAGCAAGCCCTCATCGCCGCGAAGCCAGCCTTCGCCGCTGCGGGAGGCGCAGAGTGCCTCCAGCCATTCATCCAGGCTTGCGTGACGATGGTGGATGTCGCTGCACAGGCGTGCTGCCCAGCCACGACTCACCTCGGCCGACATCCATCCCGACGCCCCTGCCAGGGCCACCAGCTCAAGCGCTCCCAGCAGGTGGGAGGCAGGCACCATGTTCGACGCATTGAGCTCGAGCAGGCGCCACCCCAGTTCGCCCCGGTCGGGGATCTCGAGGGCGGCCAATCGCTCACGTGCCGCCTCTTCAGGCAGCATCAAGGGGTCAGGCATAAAGGCCCAGTCGCACAGCACCAGTTGCTGAGCCCACCAGGCATTGAGCGGATCAACCAAGTCTCACCTCGCAGAAACACGGAGTCAGGCCAGCCCGGTCCGGCCTGACACAAGGCGCCAAGGACCATCGCTTCGGGCAGCTAGAAGTCGGCGACACAGTGTACCGGAAACTGTTCGCCACGCCGATGGCGATTGTTGCCGATAGATCTTCCAGACCTGGGCCTCGAGGGCCCGGCAAGCCTCATCGATGCATTCTTCGAACGGGCGTAAAAAATTCCGATCACAGCCCTTGGCGAGATGTTTCAAATAATGCACACTCGTCAATCATGGCATAACACCCCTCTTCTCTGACCCTTTCCGGAGCTCCCGCATGTCCCACGTTCAGGACCTGATCATCGACAAGGCGTACATCGGCGGCCAGTGGCGTGACGCCGATCGCCACTTCAGCGTCACCAATCCCGCCACCGGCGAGACCCTGGCCGAGGTGCCGGACTTGAACGCCGAGGAAGTCCGCGAAGCCATCGGTGCCGCCGATGCGGCCTGGGCCGGCTGGAAGCGCAAGACCGCCAAGGAACGCTCGGCCCTGCTGCGCGCCTGGTTCAACAGCATCATGGACCACCAGGAAGCCCTGGCCGAACTGATGACCCGTGAACAGGGCAAGCCGCTGGCCGAGTCCCGTGGCGAGGTCGCCTACGGCGCTGCCTTCGTCGAGTTCTACGCCGAGGAAGCCAAGCGTGTGGCTGGCGAGACCCTGCCGGGCCACGGACCCGACAAGCGTATCCTGGTATTCCGCGAGCCGGTCGGTGTGGTCGCCGCCATCACCCCCTGGAACTTCCCGCTGGCGATGATCACCCGCAAGTGCGCTCCGGCCATGGCCGCCGGCTGCACCGTGGTGGTCAAACCGGCCGAGGCCACCCCGCTGACCGCCCTGGCACTGGCCAAGCTCGCTGAAGACGTGGGCATCCCCGCCGGCGTGCTCAACGTGGTGACCTCGAGCTCCCCGCGCGAAGTCGGCCCGGTACTGACCGGCGATGCCCGAGTGCGCAAGGTGTCCTTCACCGGCTCCACACCGGTGGGCAAGATCCTGCTGGCCCAGTGCGCCGACACCGTGAAGAAGGCCTCCATGGAGCTTGGCGGCAACGCGCCCTTTATCGTCTTCGATGACGCCGACCTGGACGCCGCCGTCGAGGGAGCCATCGCCTCCAAGTACCGCAACTCCGGCCAGACCTGCGTATGCACCAACCGCTTCCTGGTTCAGGACGGCGTCTACGATGCCTTTGTCGAGAAGCTGGCCAAGCGCGTGGGCGAGCTGAAGGTCGGCAACGGCCTCGAGGACGGTGTGGTTCAGGGTCCCCTGATCAACTCGGCAGCGGTGGACAAGGTGCAGTCGCATATCGCTGACGCACTCGACAACGGTGCCCGCCTGGTCGCCGGCGGTGAGGCCCTGGAGGGCACCTTCTTCCAGCCCACGGTGCTGGCCGACGTGACCACCGACATGCGTGTCGCCCGGGAAGAGACCTTCGGGCCGCTGGCCCCGGTGTTCCGCTTCTCCAGCGACGACGAAGCCATCGCCATGGCCAACGACACCGAATTCGGTCTGGCCGCCTACTTCTATGCCACCGACTATCGCCGTATCTGGCGCACCATGGAACAACTCGAGTACGGCATGGTCGCCATCAATGAGGGCATCCTCTCTACCGAGCTCGCCCCCTTCGGCGGCGTCAAGGAATCGGGTCTCGGTCGCGAAGGTTCACGCCATGGCCTCGATGAGTACACAGAGCTGAAGTACGCCTGTGTCGGCGGCCTCTAAGGGCCAGCCCTGTCTCCCCGGGGCACGCCCTGCGTGTCCCGGACCTAGCGTCTACCCTATACATTCAGTGCCCTCAAAGGAGTCACGACATGAATAACGCTCAGCTGAACGAACTCAAGGACAAGTACGTCGCCAAGGGCGCGGCCAGCCCCGCCACCGCCTTCGCCGACCGCGCCAAGAACGCCGAACTGTGGGATGCCGATGGCAACCGCTTCATCGACTTCGCCGGCGGTATCGGCGTGCTCAACATCGGTCACTGCCACCCCAAGGTGGTGCAGGCGGTCAAGGACCAGCTCGACAAGGTGATGCACACCTGCCAGACCGTGATGCCCTACGAGGGCTACGTGAAGGTCGCCGAAAAGCTCGCAGAGATCACCCCGGTGCGCGGTGAGGCCAAGGTGATGCTGGCCAACTCCGGCGCCGAGGCGCTGGAAAACGCGGTCAAGATCGCCCGCGCCGCCACCGGCCGCAACAACGTCATCTGCTTCGACGGCGGCTACCACGGCCGTACCTTCATGACCATGGCGATGAACGGCAAGGTTGCCCCCTACGCCAGCGACTTCGGCACCATGCCGGGCTGCGTGTTCCGCGCCGGCTACCCGGTGGCCGAACACGGCATCAGCGAGGAAGAGGCGGTGCGTCGCCTCAAGATGGTGCTGAAGACCGACGCCAACCCCAAGGACACCGCCGCCATCGTGCTCGAGCCGGTACTGGGTGAAGGCGGCTTCTACCCCGCTCCGCAGAGCTTCCTCGAGAAGATCCGCGAGATCTGTGACGAACACGGCATCCTGATGATCGTCGACGAGGTCCAGAGCGGCTTCGGTCGTACCGGCAAGATGTTCGCCATCGAGCACAGCGGCGTGAAGCCGGACCTGATGACCATGGCCAAGAGCATGGCCGCAGGCATGCCGATCTCCGCCGTGGTCGGCACCGCCGAGCACATGGACGCCTCTGGCGGCAACTCGCTGGGCGGCACCTACTCCGGCAGCCCGGTGTCCTGCGCCGCGACCCTGGCGGTGATGGAGGTGTTCGAGGAAGAGGACATCCTGGCCAAGAGCCAGGCGCTGGGCGACAAGCTGGCCAAGCGTTTTGCCCAGTGGGCGAGCGACTTCGACGCCGTGGTCCACCCGCGCAACCTGGGTTCCATGGCTGCCTTTGAACTCAACGGCAAGGACGGTCAGCCGGCTCCGGATCTCGCCGCAGCCCTGTGCAAGCGCGCCCGGGAGCAGGGCCTGATCCTGCTGTCCTGCGGCATGTTCGGCAACACCATCCGCTTCTTGATGCCGGTCACCATCGAGGACAAGGTACTCGAGGAAGGCCTGGACATCGTCGAGCAGAACCTCAAGGCCCTGGTCGGCAGCGAAGCCACCGCCACCGCCTGATCGTGAAGCCTTGACGGCCTGAGCCGTCAGCCGATGACGCCACCGGCCCCGCCGGTGGCGTCGTCGTTTGTGGGGGTTGGCAACACTATGCCGAATCAAGCTAGGGTAAGGGTCCATCCATGGACGCGAGGGACCCGACCATGCAAGAGGACGAACTGGGCATTCTGGGCGTTGCCGCGCTGACGGAGCACTATCGCAGTGGCGACGCCTCCCCCCTGGAAGCCACCCGGGCGGCGCTTGCGCGCATCGAGCGCTTCAACGAAGCCGTCAATGCCTACACCTACGTCGACGCCGAGGGTGCCGAAAAGGCGGCCAAGGCGTCGGCACGTCGCTGGGGCCAGGGCAAGCCGCTGAGTCCGATCGACGGTGTTCCGGTCTCGCTCAAGGATCTGACCAACGTGGCCGGCATGCCGACGTCCAACGGCTCGCTGCTGGGTTCAAGCGAGCCCTGCGATGCCGACGCGCCACCGGCGAAACGCCTGAGAGAGGCCGGCGCCATCCTGCTGGGCAAGACCAACACCCCGGAAGACGGCTGGAAGGCGGTCACCGACAATCGGGTGTTCGGCGCCACCTGCAACCCCTGGGATACCCGCCTGACCGCGGGAGGCTCGTCCGGCGGTGCTGCCGCCGCAGCGGCCCTCAACATGGGGGTGTTGCACCAGGGCGGCGACTCCGGCGGCTCGATCCGCATTCCTGCCGCCTTCTGCGGGGTGTTCGGCTTCAAGCCGACCTTCGGCTGGACGCCCCAGTGGCCGCCGGCGGAAGAACCGACGCTGTCCCATATCGGGCCCATCGCCCGCAGCGTCGACGACGCCGTGGCGATGCTCAATGTCATTGGCCGCTACGACTATGTCGATCCCTACGCCACCCGGGGCCAGCCGGAGGACTGGGGCCAGGATATCGGCAAGGGGCTCGAGGGACTGCGCATCGCCTTTTCCACCGATCTGGGCTTCGCCGAGGTGGACCCTCAGGTCGCCACACGGGTCAGAGAAGCGGCGGATCGCATGCGGGATCTGGGCGCGGAGATCTGCGAGGTGGATCCAGAGCTGCCCTCGCCGCTATGGATCTTTCAGCGGCTGTGGTTCACCGCCTCGCTGGAGATGGTCTCGCAGCTCAGCGACAGCGAACGCGCCAAGCTGGACCCCGGCCTCTACGAGAACGCCCTGCGTGCAGAAGAGTGGAAGGCCGTGGAGCTGTTTCGCGCCCAGGCGGCCCGAGCCGAGCTGACCATGCGTCTTGAGCAGTTCAACCAGGACTACCACCTGCTGATGACGCCCTCGGTGCCGATCAGCCCCTTCGAGATCAACCACCAGGTGCCGCCGGGTAGCCAGATGCGCGACTGGGAGGAGTGGGCGCCGTTCTCCTACCCCTTCAACCTGAGCCAGCAGCCGGCCGCCTCGGTACCCTGCGGTTTCACCGACCGTGGCCTGCCGGTGGGTTTCCAGCTGGCCGGCGGCAAGTTCGACGACGCCCGGGTACTGCGCGCCTGCCACGCCTTTCTCGAGGCGCATCCGCCGCGCTTCCCGACCCTGCCGGACCCGGCCCAGCGCGCCGGCTGAGCGGTGCATCAGGCCCCTGGCAGGGGCCAGCTACGACAAGGGCCCGGTGCAGTGCACCGGGCCCCTTGCGATGACGGCGAGTCGCCGCCATTCGGTCGCTGATCAGAGCGCGCTAACCTCGTAGCTTGCCCACACCCCACAGCAGCACCACGGCACCCACCACCGCTGTGACCAGTGAACCAATAAAGCCGCCGCTGGACAGCCCCACCAGGCTGAACAGCAGGCCGCCAATCAGGGCACCCACCACGCCGACGCCGATGTTGCCGAGCAGGCCGAAGCCGCCGCCACGCATGATGTTGCCCGCGATCCAGCCCGCCAGACCACCGATGATCAACCACGCGATAAAGCTCATTGCGTTCTCCTTTCGTCACTGAATGGAAACTTGCGAATCATTCACCCTCGCTCCTTCGACCAAATCCCTTGACCAGGGCGCGAGGTGCCGCGTCGATCGCCCGGGGACGATCTTCACCGTTCACAGCTATACCATTACATCAATGCATACGAAAGTAGGGATATGTCACGTAATGTGAGACGCGACAGCACGAATACCGTCCGGTGACGCTGGGTCAGCGCCGATGACAGGCCCTTCGTCGCGTCTAGAATCGGTTGCCGGGCTGGGCAAGAAAGGCCAGTTCCTCGGCGGTGGACGCTCGTCCCAGCGCCTCATTGCGCTGAGGATAGCGACCAAAACGCACCAGCACCTCGCGGTGGCGATGCTCGTGGTGCAGGTTGTGCTCGAGTCCCGGTTGGTCGAACAGGCGCAGCGCCTCGTCGTGCACACGCAACGACTCGCTGTGCATATAGGGCATGTACAGGAAGGCTCGCCAGGGAGGATCGAGCACCCGATCTGCGCGCTGGGACACCGCCTCCTGGGCCAGTACCAGGGCCTGACCGTCACAGGCGAAGGCTCGCGGCTCGCCGCGGTAGATGTTGCGAGAAAACTGATCGAGCACCAGGATTTCCGCCAGCCGCCCGCGGGCCGAGGTACGCCACTGCCAGGTCTCGCCGGCGGCCGCCGCCGCCAGGGTCGCACCGAAGTCATCGCGGATACGGCCATCCAGCGCATCATCCTTGGCAAACCACTGTTTTGGTGTCAGCGTCTGAAACCAGAACTCGATCACTTCGTCGGCTCGCACCACCCTGTCGGTCATGGCAGACTCCCCTTCGCTCGCTTGTGACCCAGGCGGCCGCGCCCTTTCGCTCGCGGATTCCGCCACGTCGCCCCTCTGCCACAGGATGCCCAGGGACAGCCCATGACCTCGTTTGAACTGCTTCGATCGCTCGCCGTGGTGTTTCATCTCACGGGCTTGCTGGTCTGCCTGCTCGGCCTTCACCTGGCACGCCACCCGCAGCGCCGA
Organism: Halomonas sp. EF61; assembly: GCF_040147045.1. Classification (NCBI taxonomy): domain Bacteria; kingdom Pseudomonadati; phylum Pseudomonadota; class Gammaproteobacteria; order Oceanospirillales; family Halomonadaceae; genus Halomonas; species Halomonas sp. EF61. The sequence goes on from NZ_JAMSHM010000004.1 coordinate 352,909, forward strand.
TGGCCCGGTCGTGCACTGGCCCTGTGCGGCTTTATCATCGCGGCAACGCCGACACTGCTGCAACTGTTCGGCATCATCGAGCCTGTGCCGATTTCAGCAGCTCCACCAAACTGACCCGCTGCGACAAAAGACGTATGGCTCGCCACGGAGAGCCGATTAGACTTGCGATCACGTAGTTGGAATACGCAACCGTCGGTTAACTTAATCCTTTAAGTTCGACGTCTTTCTGGAAAAAGACGAAGACTTTCGGAATTTCCACCGACTTGACGTCAATGCGACACTGCGCGAACCCGCGCTGCTTCAGCGCCAAAAGATGCACTGCAGCGGGCAGGATGACGCAAGCGCTGCAAAGATACTTCCTGGGTGTCGGCGCCACTGGCCTGCCAGCTGGCGCTCGGCACGGACATCGACCCAAGTGCGGTAATCGCCATGCCCCCTTTGGGAGGTGGCTCACGACCACGCCGCACCGGACAACGACCGCAAGGATGACACCATGCCCCTACTCACCTTCGCGTCCTTCCTGTTCTTTACAGGACTGGTCGCCTTCATCACCTGGCGCATCACCCGCCGTGACGACCATTCAAGCACCAGCGGCTTCTTCCTGGCGGGCCGCAGCCTGACCTTCCCGCTGATCGCCGGCTCGCTGTTGATGACCAACCTGTCCACCGAGCAGATGGTCGGCCTCAACGGCTCCGCCTTCACCGATGGCCTCAGCGTGATGGCCTGGGAGGTGGTGGCGGTCATGGCGCTGGTGGCGCTGGCGCTGTTCTTCCTGCCGCGCTTTCTGAAAAGCGGCATCGCCACCCTGCCCCAGTTGCTCGAGATTCGCTTCGACAAGGGCACCCAGCTGATCACCAACGTGATCTTCCTGATCGCCTACGCGGTGGTACTGCTGCCGATCATCCTCTACTCCGGCGCCATCGGCCTGCAGGGCATGCTCGACCTGTCCGGGCTCACCGGCATCGAATCCAGCACCACCCTGCTGTGGCTGACGGTGTGGATCGTCGGCATCATCGGCTCCATCTATGCCCTGTTCGGGGGCCTGCGCACCGTTGCCGTGTCGGATACCCTCAATGGCGTCGGCCTGCTGATCGGTGGCTTTGTGATCGTCTACTTCGGCCTTCAGGCGGTCAGCGACAGCGGCGGTGTGCTCGCCGGCTGGGAGATCCTCAAGGAATCCAACCCCGACAAGATGAACTCCATCGGTGGCAGCGAGCAGAGCGTCCCCTTCTTCACCCTGTTCACCGGCGTCTTCCTGATCAACGTCTTCTACTGGACCACCAACCAGCAGATCATCCAGCGGACCTTCGCCGCCAAGAACCTGGCCGAGGGCCAGAAGGGCGTGCTGCTGACCGGCTTCTTCAAGCTGCTGGGGCCCCTGTACCTGGTCCTGCCGGGCATCATCGCCTACCACCTGTACGCCGATCAGGGCGTCAAGGCTGACGCGGCCTACGGCCACCTGGTGTTCAACGTGCTGCCGGCGCCGCTCACCGGCTTCTTCGCCGCGGTGATGGTCGGCGCCATCCTGTCTTCCTTCAACTCGGCGCTGAACTCCACCACCACCCTGTTCAGTCTGGGCCTCTACAAGGCGGTACTGAAGAAGGACGCCACCGAGGCCCAAGTGGTCAAGTCGAGCCAGGTGTTCGGCTGGATCATGGCCATCTCCGCGATGATCATCGCGCCGCTGCTGGCCGGTCAGGAAAGCCTGTTCGGCTACCTGCAGAAGATGAACGCCATCTACTTCATCCCCATCCTGGCGGTGGTGGTGGTCGGCCTGCTGACCCGTCGTGTGCCCCCCATGGCGGCCAAGATCGCCCTGGTGGGTGGCTGTCTGGCCATCTTCTGTGGCTACTTCATCCCGCCCTTCAACAAGCTGCCGGTGATCATGCACGAGTTCCACTTCGTCGCCCTGGTGTTCGTGCTGCTGGTGGCATTGATGCTGGTGATCGGCAAGCTGCGCCCGCGCGCCGAGGCCTGGAAGCAGGAGGACGTGGGCGCCGTCGACCTGACGCCCTGGAAGGGCGCCGTGCCGGCGGGCATCGTGCTGGTCATCCTGGTCATCGCCATCTACCTGGCCTTTGCCGGCTGATGCTCCCGATCTCCGACGGACCAGAACCTGACCGTCACCACGGTCTGCTCTGACCGCGACGCCCCGCCCTGTCAAGGCGGGGCGTCGTCGTTGTGGACACCGCATGTCCATATCGGTGGGGTAATGGTCCTTGCCGACATTCCTGACCTCCCCCAGACTCCAGAGATTCGCTGTCGCGCCGTTGTCAGGTGCGTCCCCCCTTCTCTGGAGCCCCCATCGTGACCACGACTCGAAACGTCGCCCTGCTGGCCTACCCCGACTGTCAGATGCTCGACGTCAGCGGCCCCTGGCAGGTCTTCGCCAGCGCCAACGACGTGCTGGGCAAGACTGCCTACCGGCTACGTCTGATCGGCCGAAGTGCGAGCGAACTGGTCACCAACGGCGGTCTGCGACTGCTGCCGGATCTTGACTGGGAAGGGTGGGAGAGCGAACTCGACGAGGCCCCCGATGCTGGCGGCAACGGCCGCGACCTGACCACCCTGCTCATCGCCGGGGGCCACGGCGTCTTCGTCCAGTGCCAGCAACAGCGCTGGCGCGAACGACTGACGCGGGTGGCGCCGCACCTCGGGCGCCTGGGCGCCGTCTGCACCGGCGCCTTCCTGCTTGCCGATGCGGGCCTGCTTAACGGACGCAGCGCCACCACCCACTGGCGCCACTGTCGACGGCTTGCCGACGACTTTCCGCAGGTAAGAGTCCAGGCCGATGCGCTCTACGTCCATGACGGCGGGCGCTACACCAGCGCCGGGGTCACCGCCGGCATCGACCTGGCGCTGTCGCTGGTCGAGAGTGATCTGGGCGCAGAAGCCGCCGCAGCGGTGGCCCGCGAACTGGTGATGTTCCTCCATCGCCCCGGCGGCCAGTCCCAGTTCAGCGAACTGCTGTCTCGCCAGCATCGTTGCGGCCCCCGTCTGCGCCCGTTGATCGATCGGCTGCACGCCGACCCCGGCGGCTCCTTCGATCTGGAGAACATGGCCGACAGCCTGAAGATCACCCCACGCCACCTGACCCGGCTGTTTCGCCACCACCTGGACACCAGTCCCGGCGAGTACCTCACCGGACTGCGCCTGGAGGCGGCTCGGCGCGAACTGGTGCGTGGCGAAACCTCGCTGGAACGCCTCGCTTCACGTTGGCACCTGGGCACCAGCGAACAACTGAGACGCCAGTTCCATCGCCACTATGGCGTTTCGCCATCGGTCTACCGTGCGCGCTTCGGCGCCGATTCAGCGAACCATCGCTGAGCTACCGCCTCAGTCTTTTTTATCCACGACCTTCATTACCGGAGACTCCGCCATGCCCCCTGTGACTTCATCCCGCCTCCCCGGCGGTGTGCTTCTGCTGTCGCTGTGTCAGGCGCTGCTGGTGAGCGGCAACATTCTGTTGATCGCCGTCTCACCGCTGATCGGCCAGAGCCTGGCGCCCTCGCCCTGGCTGTCCACCCTGCCGGTGGCGACTCAGTGGCTGGGGTTGATGCTCGCCACCCTGCCGGCCTCCTTGATCATGGGCCGATTGGGGCGCAAGCGAGGCTTCGTGATCGGCAACCTGATCGGCTTCGCCGGCACGGTAGCCGCCTACCTGGCGCTGCTGGCCAATCACTTCGCCGCCTTCGCCGTGGCGACCATGGCAATTGGCGTGGGCATCGGCTTCGGTCAGCTCTATCGCTTCGCGGCGATCGAGCTGGCCCCGAGCGGCGCCAGGGACAGGGCCATCGGTCTGGTCATGGGCGGTGGTGTGCTGGCCGCCTTCTTCGGCCCCTGGCTTGCGCGTATCAGTCAGGATGCTGTCACGACGCCCTTTCTCGGAAGCTTCATCGGCCTGGGAGCGCTCTACCTCATCGCCCTGGCCCTGTTGCTGGTGGTACCTTTGCCCCCGCTGGACCCGAGCACCCGTCATGGCAAGAGACGTCCGCTCGGGGAGCTGCTGGCACAGCCCAAGCTTTGGCTTGCGGTACTCGCCGCCATGATCGGCTACGGCGTGATGAACCTGGCCATGACGGCTACCCCCCTGGCCATGGCCTCCGATGGCCACGCCTTTCACCACGTCTCGATGACGATTCAGTGGCATGTGCTGGCGATGTTCGCGCCCTCGTTCTTCACCGGCCAACTGACCCAGCGGTTCGGCACGACACGCATGATCGCGCTGGGTTGTGTGCTGCTTTGCGCCAGTGCCCTCAGCGCCCTGGCACCCTCCAGCCTGGCGGGCTTCAATGTCACTTTGATCCTGCTGGGACTGGGCTGGAACTTTACCTTTCTGCCGGCCACTGGCCTTCTGACCGAGTGTCACCTGCCCGCAGAAAAGGCCCGTGTTCAGGCCGCCAACGAGTTCCTGGTGTTTTCTACTGCGGCGATCACCGCCCTGGCGGCCGGCCCGCTGATCCAGTGGCTGGGCTGGCAGACGCTCAATCTGTGGCTGTTGCCGATGGCTGCCCTGCCGCTGATACTGATCGCGGCGCAGCGTCTTGCCTTTGACGCCGGTCGCCCCCAGATTAAGGAATAACTTTCACCGACGGAGTGGCAATGCCAACGGACCTGACCCGTGATCTGATGGACCTGATCGAGCGCGGCCGAGACCGCCAGCTGCGTCTGGCGGTGACCGGGCTATCTCGGGCCGGCAAGACGGCATTCTTGACCTCCCTGGTGGACCAGTTGCGTCACGCCGGGCTCGAGGCGCGGCTCGACCTGCTCACGGCCAGCCGCGAGGGGCGCCTGCTGGGCGCCCAGCGCGTTTCCCAGCAGGATCTCGCGGTCCCCAGGTTTCCCTTCGACCGAGCCCGCGCCAGCCTCGAGAGCACGCCTCCCGAGTGGCCCCAGCCCACCCGTGGCATCAGCGAGTTGCGCCTGAAGATTCGCTATCGCCCTGGTCGCCAGCAGTGGTTGCGACCCGATACCGCCGAGTTGACCCTGGACCTGTTCGATTATCCTGGCGAGTGGCTGCTCGACCTGCCGCTGCTGGACCACGACTTCCTGAGCTGGAGCCTCGCCCAGTGGGACGCGGCGGGGCCAGCAAGGCGCGCCATGCTGGCCGACTGGGAAAGCGCGGTGCGTGAACTTCGGCTCGACGACGAGGCCGACGAGGCCCGCCTGGCGGAGATCAGCGAGCGCTACGCCGAAGGCCTGCGCGCCGCCAGGGAGGCCGGCTTCTCCGACCTTCAGCCCGGCCGTTTTCTGCTGCCGGGGGAGCTGTCCGGCGCCCCGGTGCTGCAGTTCTTCCCCCTGCCGGGGCTGGAGCAGGCATCGCCTGACGACCTCGAAAGGCTGCCCGAGACCAGCGTCTACCGTACCCTGGCCCGGCGTTTCAGCTACTACCAGCAACATATCGTCAAGCCGTTCTACCGCGAGCACTTCCGGCGCTTCGATCGCCAGATCGTGCTGGTGGACGTGCTGGGGGCACTGAACGCCGGGCCGGAACGCTTCGAGGATCTGTCCAAGGCGCTCCATCGTCTGATGCAGAGCTTCAACTACGGCCAGCGCAGCCTGTTCTCGCGGCTGTTCACGCCACGCATCGACCGCCTCGCCATCGCCGCCACCAAGGCCGACCACGTGACCCCGGAACAGCATGCCCGTCTGGTCGGGCTGCTCGAGGCGCTGCTGGCCGAACCGCTGAAGAACCTCAAGTACGCCAATATTCCGGTCAAGGCCATGTCGCTGGCGGCCATTCGCGCCACCGAGGCCCGCGAGGTCACCCACCAGGGCAGGAAATCCCCCGCGCTCAAGGGCGTCACCCTGGAAGGCGAGCCCTTGCTGGCCTTCCCCGGCGAGGTGCCCAGCCGCCTGCCTGACCCGGCCTTCTGGGATCGCCAGGGGTTCGATTTCACCGCCTTCCGCCCTCAGCCCTCGACCACCGGTGCGCTGCCCCATATTCGCATGGACCTGGCGCTGGACTGGCTGATTGGAGACAAGCTCGCATGACTCGAGATAGCCGTGACGACCCGCGCCCTGCGGTACGCTTTGCCGATGACGACGATGCGCCCTCCGCTGCCGGCGTCGACAACACCACCTTCAGTGACCCGCGTCCGGGCCTGCGCTTCGACGATCACCTGGACAGCCGAGCGCTGACCCCGGCCGAGGCGCCGGAAACCGATACCAAGGTAGATCTGGAGGGCTCTCTGGGACGCCCACGCAAGCGCCGCTGGGGCCTGATGGCAGTACTGGGAGCGGCGGTGGGACTAGGCGGCGCCGAACTGGTGACCGGGGTCCCCGCTACCCTGGCAGGCGGTGACCTGATCGCCACCGGCTGGCAACTGCTGGGACTTGCCACCATCGGCCTTGGCGGGCTCGCCCTGAGTCGGGAGCTGTTTCGCCTCAGGCGCCTCAAGCGCCACGACCAGTTGCGTGAATCCCTGGCCGAATTGCCGTCGCGCTCCCCCAGGGACGCACTGTCGATGGTCAGACGGCTCAAGCATCAGCTGGCCCTCGGCGACGACGATCCCCATTGGCTGGCCTTCGAGGCCGCCCGTGAAGACCACCATGACGGCCGTGACCTGCAGGCGCTGGTGGCCCACCATCTGCTCGCCCCCCGTGACCGAGAGGCGCGCCGGCTGATCTCGCGCATGAGCGGAGAGACCGCCGTGATGGTGGCGGTCAGCCCGCTGACCCTGGTCGACATGGCACTGGTGGCCTGGCGCCACCTGGCGATGATCGATCGCCTGTGCCGACTCTACGGATTGGAGCTGGGCTACGCCGCCCGGGTACGCCTGCTGCGCAGCGTGCTCTATCAGATGGCCTTCGCCGGCGCCACCGAGCTTGCCGCCGACGCCAGCATGCAGATGCTGTCGCTGGACCTGGCCGGGCGGCTGTCCACCCGCGCCGCCCAGGGCCTCGGCGTGGGGCTGCTGGGGGCACGTCTGGGGCTGCGCACCCAGCGTCTGGTGCGCCCGCTGGCCTTCGACCCTGACGAGCGCCCCCGAGTGGCTGACCTGCGCCGCGATCTGTGGCGCCAGCTCAGGCGCATGGAGGCACCGAAGAAGGACGCCTGACGGCCCAGGACGGTGTGGAGCGCCGGCAATGACATGGCATCGGCCGGCGCCGATGACAGATGCCTAGCGATCCAGCCGCTCGAGCACTTCCATGACTTCCTGACAGGCGCCCATGGTGTGGTAGTCGACCTTGCCGGCAGGGCTCTTCAGGTTGTCGTAACGACGATTGTCCGGCGTCAGGATACGCACCCAGGCGCCATGGTGGTGGTCGATCATGTGCTGCCAACTGTAGTCCCACAGCCGCTGGTACCAGCGTCGATAGCTGGCCTTGCCGGTGACCTCCCAGAGCACGGCGGCCGCGGCGAAGCTCTCCGCCTGGACCCAGAAGTACTTGTCGCCGTCACATACCTGCCCGTCGAGATCCAGGCCATAGACCAGGCCGCCATGGGTCCTGTCCCAGCCCGCTTCGCAGGCGCTCGAGAACAACCGCTCGGCGGTGGGGATCAACCAGGCATCATCGCGATAGCGTGCCAGCAGCACCAGCAGCTTGGCCCATTCGGTCTGGTGGCCCACCTGATAGCCCCAGGGACGGAACAGATGCTTGGGATCGTCGCGGTTGTAGTCGAAGTCGCGCTGCCACTGGCGGTTGTAGTGCTCCCAGATCCAGCCATGGGGATGGTCATCGCTGGCCTTGGTGATCGCGCGGGCGATGGCCATGGCCTGGTCCAGATAGGGGGTCTCGCCGGTGGCCTCGAAGGCGGCGATCAGCGCCTCACAACCATGCATGTTGGCGTTCTGGCCGCGATAGTCGCTGAGATTCCAGTGCTCATCTGCCTCATCGGCGAAGCGCTGCCACTGGGGTTCCCAGAAGCGCTTGTCGAGCATGGCGTGTACCCGACCGATACCCTCGTAGGCTTCATCGATGCCGGCGCGATAGGCCTCGGCGTAGGCCAGCAACACGAAGGCCAGGCCGTAACAGTGATGGGTGGGGTCTTCGACCTTTCCATCGCGCAGGGTCCAGGCGTAGCCCTGATGGCGCGTCTGGAAGTGGGCCTTTTCGAGATAGGCCAGACCATGGCGGGCCCAGTGCAGATACTCGGGATTGCCGGTCTGGCGAGCAAAGCGAGCATAGGTCACCACGAAACGCGTACTCGAGACCAGGTGCCGATGTCCGGCGTCGACGATGTGGCCATCGTCACGAAAATACTGGAAGAAACCGCCGTGCGGATCGATCGCCCGCGGATGATAGAACGCCATGGTGTCGCGCACATGGCGATCGAGAAACATCGGGTCAAATCCGTTCATCACTGCCTCCTGTTACGGGGGATGCAAGACCTCGGTATGACGGCGCTAGGCCGCCGCCCCACCACTGCCCCAAGTGTGGCCTCAGTGTAGCGCGCTGCCTTTGCCTCGGCCGCCCCGTCAGCCGTCCAGCCCGAACCGCTGCCGCAGGTGCTGGGCCACCGCTGCCTCGGCGTGGTGACCGATCACGCGGGCCTCGGGCAGATCCTCGGCCAGCCTGGGATGGGCGTTGGCCATCACCTGGGCCTCGCCGGCCAGCGCCAGCATCTCCAGATCATTGAGGTTGTCGCCGAAGGCCAGGCAACGGGTGGCGGGGATGCCGAGGTCGTCAAGCAGTGCCGAGACGGCGGTGCCCTTGTTGACCCCGGCGGCCATGATCTCCAGCGAATGACTCATCGAGTAGGTGATGTGAAGCGCCTCGCCTGCCGCCTCCCGGGCGCCGGCTTCGATGTCGGCGAGCAGACTGGGGTCACCGATGTAGAGCACCTTGCCGACCCCCTGGACGTCCATCTCTCCCGGTCCTTCCACCCGGTAGCCAAAGCCAGTGGCCTCGTGCAGCGACAGCAGGCCCGGGGCGTGATCATCGATCACCCAGGCCTCGTCGCGGTACATGTTGAGGCGTACGTCGGGATGACGCGGCAACTGGATCAGCGCCTCGACCAGCTCCGGGGCGAGGTGTGCCGACCGCACGCAGCGGTCGTTCGGGTCCAGTGTCCAGGCGCCGTTGCTGGAGATGATATGGGCGTCCACCCCCAGGCGATCGCGAAAGCCGATCATGTCGCGATGATGACGGCCCGAGGCCAGGGCGATGCTGTGGCCGTCGGTGGCCAGTCGACGCAGGGTCTCGACGGTCAGCTCGGCCAGGTCATGGTTGGCACCCAGCAGGGTACCGTCGAGGTCGGACACGATCAGGTGAGGCAGCATGGCGACTCCGGGTCTTCAGGGGGAACGGGGAAGTCTACACCAGATGGCCAGGCGTAGAACGCCAGCGGCGGCACACCCTGAAGTGTGCCGCCGCTAGCGGTAAGGCGAGATGACCGCAGGTGGCGGGCGCATCACACTCGCCACCAGCCACCCGCCACCCAGCGGGCTGCCACTCAGTGGGCTGCCACTCAGCGGGCTGCCAGCCCAGCCTGGTGCAGACCACCGGCCAGGGCCTCGGCGTCCTTGCCCACCACCAGGTGCCAGACGCCATCGGCTACTCGCATCACGCCGTGACAACCCAGCTGCGCCAGCGCCTGCTCGTCCAGCGCACCGTCGCTGCCGACCTCCAGGCGCAGACGGGTCGCCGCCCGGGCTTCCAGCGCGCGAACGTTGTCCGAGCCACCCAGCGCTCGGGTCCAGGCGTCTATCTGCTCGTCATTGAGACTCTTGGCGCTCACCACCTTGGGGACGCCGGTGGCGATAGGTGCGGGGTCGGCGCCCACCGGCGGGGTCTGGCCCTCGGCGGCCATGGCGGCGCGAATCTCATCGGACACGCTGTCGGCGATGGGTCCCAGGATGACCTGGATGCCACCTCCGCCGAGGCGCATGATGCCACGCGAGCCCAGCGCCTTGAGTGCCGGCTCGTCGATCTGCTCCGGCTCCTTGAGCACCAGCCGCAGGCGTGTGGTGCAGGCACCGACGGCCTCGAGGTTGGCGGCACCGCCGAGTGCCGTGACGAAGGCCGGCCCCCGCTCGCCCAGGTCCTCGGCCTGTACCTTGACGCCCTCGTCCATCGGCTCACGCCCTGGCGTCGGCAGATCGAAGCGCACGATCGCCCAACGGAACAGCACGTAGTAGACGCTACCGATAGCGAGCCCCACCGGCAGCATCAGCCAGCCGTTGGTGGACAGACCGTAGGACAGAGCGTAGTCGAAGGCGCCGGCCGAGAAGGTGAAGCCAAGCTTGACGTCGAGCCACTGCATGATCGCCATGCTCAGCCCGGTCATCAGCGCGTGGAAGGCGTACAACAGCGGCGCCAGGAACATGAAGGTGAACTCGATCGGTTCGGTCACCCCGGTCAGGAAGGCGGTCAGCGCCAGTGACATCAAGAGCCCGCCGACCTGGGCGCGACGGCCCTTGTCTGCGGTGTGGTACATGGCCAGTGCCGCCGCCGGCAGACCGAACATCATCACCGGGAAGAAGCCGGCCATGAAACCACCCGCCGCCGGGTCACCGGCGAAGAAGCGATTGAGGTCACCGGTGGCGTCACCGAAGCTGCCGAACACGAACCACACAAAGCTGTTGAGCACGTGGTGCAGGCCGGTGACGATCAGCAGTCGATTGAGCGCACCATAGACGAACTTGCCAAAGGCGCCGGCGTCGATCAGCCAGTGTCCCAGGGTGTCGATGGCGTGCTGGATCGGCGGCCAGCCCCAGCCGAAGGCGATCCCCAGCACCACCCCGGCAAGGCCGGTGGCGATGGGCACGAAGCGCCGTCCGCCGAAGAAGGCCAGATAGTCGGGCAGTTTTATCGCCTTGAAGCGGTTGTACAGAAGCCCGGCCACGGTACCCATGATGATGCCGGCCAGCACCCCCATGTCGATCTCGGGGTTGAGGCTTTGCAGCACCGCGTCCAGCACCAGATAGCCGATCACCCCGGCGAGCCCCGCCGCGCCGTTGCTGTCGTCGGCAAAGCCGACGGCGAGGCCGATGGCGAAGATCAACGCCAGGTTGGCGAAGATCGCCTGACCGGCGCTGGCGACGAAGGCGATGTCCAGCAGGTCCGGCTGGCCCAGGCGCAGCAGCAGGCCGGCCACCGGCAGCACCGCGATCGGCAGCATCAAGGAGCGCCCGAGCAGCTGAAGCGCCGCCATCAGGCGTGAACCAAAGGAGGTGGTCATGTCAGGATCCTCTCGGGTGTGGGTTCGACGTCGAGGGCGGCGTCCACCAGCGGTGCCAGAGCCTTGCGCACCGAGGCCGCATCGGGCATTGCCAGCAGGGTGTCGATTTCACGCGCGATCACGGCGGCATCAAGCCTGCGCAGGCGGGCCTTGACCGAAGCGATACGCGACGGCTCCACCGACAATTCCGACACGCCCATGGCCACCAGCAGCGGGCCGGCCAGGTCGTCACCCGCCGCGGCGCCACACACCCCCACCGGGCAGCGGTTGGCGGTGCCCGACAGGGTGGCCTGGATCAGCCGCAGCACTCCGGGATGCAGCACGTCGGCCTGGGCCGCCAGCTGAGGATCCTCGCGGTCCATGGCCAGGCCATACTGGGTCAGGTCATTGGTGCCGATCGACAGGAAGTCCGCGACCTTGGCCATGGCGGCGGAGCACAGCGCTGCGCTGGGCACCTCGATCATGGCGCCGAGCAGCGGCAGTTCGGTCAGCCGCATCTCGGCGGCCAGCGCCTCCATGCGTTCGCGCACCCACTCGAGTTCGCTGGCATCGCTGACCATCGGCACCATGATGCGCAGATGCCGCAAGGGCTTGACCCCGAGCAAGGCCCTCAACTGGGTGTCCAGCAGAGCCGGTTGGGTCTGCCACAGGCGCATGCCGCGCACGCCCAGCGCCGGATTGGGAACGGCGGGCAGGGTGAGATACGGCAACTGCTTGTCGGCGCCGATATCCAGGGTTCGGATGATCACCGGCCTGGAGCCCAGCGCATCGACGCTGGCCTGGTACTCCTGGCGCTGGTCGTCTTCTTCGGGCGCGGCGTCACGCCCCAGAAACAGAAATTCCGAGCGCATCAGGCCGACACCATCGGCGCCACAGTCGCTAGCCTCGCGGGCTTCTTCGGCGCTGCCGATATTGGCCGCCACCTCGATCATGCGGTTGTCCCGGGTGACCACCTCCAGGTGAGCCTCGGCACGTTCTTCCTCGGCACGCGCCTGGCGGGCGGCGATATCCGCCACCACCTGATCGCGACGCGCCTGATCGGGCTCGAGTTCCAGCCGGCCGTTGTCGGCATCCAGCACCACCGCCCGATCCAGACACGACTCGGTCGCTTCCATCAGGCCGCCGCCCATGGCGACCAGGCACGGTAATCCTCTGGCCCTGGCCATGATGGCCACGTGGGAGGTGGTGCCTCCGGCGGCCAGGCATATCCCTGCCGGCGCCAGGGCGCAGAGATCGACGAACGTGGATGGTGTCAGATCCTCTGCGACGACGATGGCGCCGGGGGTGATATCACCGAACCCGCTGCCCTCGCCTTCGCTGAATTCCAGCATCACCTGGCGTTGCAGATCACGCAGGTCGGCGATCCGCCCGATCAGGATGGGGTTACCAGTGGCCCGCAGCCGATCGGCCTCGGCGTCCAGCGCCTCGCGCCAGGCCTGGCCAGGGCTTAGCCCCTCTTCCAGGCGGCTGATCGACGAGGCCACCAGGTCAGGGTCTTCAAGCCACGCCTGGTGCGCCTCGAACACCTCCGCCTCGGCGGTCTGACCACTGCGTTCGGCGCGTTCTCGGGCGGCCTCCAGCTGGCACCCGACACGCTCGAGCGCCTCTTTCAGACGCGGACTTTCCAGCTTGCGCCCCAGCCCTTCCAGCGGTACCTCGGGTAACTTGACCGACAGTGTCGCCAGCGGACCGGTCGCGATCCCGGCGCTGGCCACAAGACCTGCGAGCAGCCCGGCGGGCAGATCGACGCTGGGCGCTGCCGATGAAGCGGCGGCCTCCGCCTGCCCTGGGCCATGCCCTTCCGGCGTGGTCAACAGCGCCATCGCTGCCGCCAGGGCCGCGTCGGCCTGACGCCCCTTGACTCTGATGACCACGTCGTCGCCGCACTCGAGCCCCAGGTTCATCAGGGCGCTGACACTATCCGAACTGGCCGTGCGAGCGTCGCGCAACAGGCTCAGGCTCACCTGGTGATCACGCGCGATGGCACGCAGGCGTGCCGCCGGCCGGGCGTGCAACCCTGACTCGATCGCCAGTACCAGAGAGCGCTCCAGCACCTGGCCATCGCCGCCTTCTTCATCGGTGACATCATCGGCAAGCCTTTCGGGGCCCAACACCACCAGCGGATCACCGCGCTGGACGATATCGCCGGCACGCAGGTCCAGCGACACCCACTCACGACCTCCGGCATCCAGTACCACCAGTGGTGTCACCAGCGATACCGCCTCGCGTACCAGTTGATCCACATCGAAGTAGCACAGCGGCTCACCCGCCTCGATGCGCTGGCCCAGGCTGACGCAGGGCTCGATGCCCTTGCCTTCGAGGGCGACGGTGTCGAGGCCAAGATGAACCAGTACCTCGACGCCCTCGTCGCTCTTGATGGTGAAGGCGTGATGGGTACGGGCACACTGAATCACCTCGCCGGCGCAGGGCGCGTGCAGGCAACCGCCCAGGGGATCCAGGGCGATGCCCTGGCCGAGGGTACCCTCGGCAAAGACCGGGTCCGGCACGTCGGCCAGGGGGACTACCACCCCCTTGACCGGCGCCACCAGAGTGACATTGCTGGAAGTCATGATCGGCTCCGTATGATTGTCGTAGTGATTAGAGCGTGCAGGTCACCTTGCGCAGGTGCCTCGGTTGATCCGGATCGATACCGCGAGCCTCGGCCAGGCGGGCCACCATCGGATAGAAACTCTGGATCACCGACACCGGTTCCAGCGCCTCGTGACCCGCCGAGGTCAATGTCAGATGGCGCTTGGCCACACGGTCGTCGGCGGCCAGCAGCACCTTGGCACCCACGCTCTCGAGCCACTCGGCCAGCTCCAGCAAGCCCTGCTGTTCGGCGCCGGGGGGGGCGAACACCAGTACCGGATAGCCTGGCTCGATCAGCGCCATGGGGCCGTGCTTGACCTCGGCGCCACTGAAGGGCTCTGCCTGAATGGCGCAGGTTTCCTTGAACTTGAGCGCCGCCTCCTGGGCGATGCCAAGCCCGGTACCCCGGCCGATGACCATCAACCGATCGGCGTCCTTGAGCGCTTCTACCGCCGGGCTCCAGTCCTGGGCGGCGGCGTCGGTGAGGCGGTCGGGCAGCTCATTGAGCGCCCCCAGCAGCATGGCGCTCTCGTTCCAGTGGGCCATCAGCTGGGCACCGGCGGACAGAGTCGCCAGGAAGCTCTTGGTGGCCGCCACACTCTTCTCTTCACCGGCAAACAACGGCACTTCCAGATCGCTCGCCCGGCCCAGTGGTGACTCCGGCGTATTGACCAGCGCGATGGTGGTGGCACCACCCTGCTTCAGCGCCTCCTGGCTCGCCACCAGGTCGGGACTCTGGCCCGACTGGGAGATGGCGATGGACAGCTGGCCGGCCAATCGCCAGGGCGTACGCGACAGGGTCGACAGTGACGGCGGCAGCGAGGCCACCGGAATGCCGCGAGTCTGCATGCACAGGTAGGCGAGATAGCTGGCGGCGTGGTCAGAGCTGCCCCTGGCCACGGTGACGGCGCCTGTCGGCGGCTCGGCACGCAGGCGATCACCCAGTTCCCGCAGCACTGTCTGGTTACGCGTCAACTGACCGCGCAGGCGTTCCGGCGCGTTCAGCGCCTCTTCAAGCATGAGTGACATGGGATTCTCCAGAGACAAGACGACCGTCCAGATGGACAGAGGTAAGGGTGAGTTCGGGGTCGAGGGTCACAATATCGGCGCGGGCCCCGGCCTCCAGGCGGCCGATGTCACGGCGCCCGAGGAAGTCCGCGGGAAAGCGCGACAGCCGATCCGAGGCCTCGGCCAGGCTGAGCCCGACACTGACGAAGTTGCGCAGCGCCTGGTCCATGGTCAGGGTGCTGCCGGCCAGGGTGCCGTCGGCCAGACGCACGCCGCCCAGGCACTTGGTCACCTTCTGCTCGCCCAGGCGGTAGTCGCCATCGGGCATGCCCGCCGCCGCGGTGGAATCGGTCACCGCATAGAGCCGCGGAATGCAGCGCAGCGCGGTGCGAATGGCGCCGGGATGTACATGCAGCAGATCGGGAATGATCTCGGCGTACTCGGCGTGGGCCAGCGCCGCCCCGACCATGCCCGGCTTGCGGTGGTGCAGCGCGGTCATGGCGTTGAACAGGTGGGTAAAGCCGCAGGCGCCGTGGGACAGCGCCTCGACACCTTCTTCGTAGCTGCCCAGGGTATGGCCCAGCTGGACGCGCACGCCCTTGTCGGTGAGGTGACGGATCACCTCGCCATGCCCGCTGATTTCCGGTGCCAGGGTGATCAGCAGGATGGGTGCCAACGCCATCAGTTCATCCATTTCAGCGACGCTGGCGACCTGGGCGTGGGCCGGCTGGGCGCCGAGCTTGCCAGGATTGATGAAGGGCCCTTCGAGGTGTACGCCGAGCACCCGGGAAGCCGCGGGGTCCGGGGCTTCCATATAGCCTGAGATCTCACCCAGCACCGCACGCACCTCTTCCGGGCGCGCGGTCATGGTGGTCGCCAGCAGGCTGGTGGTGCCAAACCGCAGGTGAGTGCGGGCGAGCGTCGAGACGGCCTCGCGCCCCTCCATGGCGTCGGCTCCGCCACCACCATGCACGTGCAGGTCGACGAAGCCGGGGATCAGCCGAGGGGCATCATTGGTAGAGGGGTCCACGGGGGAGCCCTCGATGGCGGCGATCCGGCCCTGTTCCAGCCGAATCTCACCCAGGCGCCAGCCCTCGGGGGTCAGCACGTTGCCGGCAAGGCGGGTGGGAGCGGTACTCATGGCGGTCTCCTAGCGGGCGAGTTCGACGGTGAAGTCGTAGTAGTCGGTACGGCAGTAGGTGATGGTCAGCTCCGCCGGAGTGTCGTCGGCCAGGTAGCCCAGCCGCGTCACCTTGAGCAGAGCCTGGCCTTCGGCCACCTGGGCAAGCCCGGCGAGTTCGGCGTCGGCATTGACCGCGGTGACCTGCTGACGGGCACGCACGATGGGGCGACCAGCCTGCTCGAGCCATTGATACAGCGAGACGTCGACCGCCATGGGGTCCGGCAGCACCGTGACCGGCAGGCAGCTCTCCTCCACCGCCATCACCACGTCATCGGCCAGACGCAGACGCTTGAGTCGCGACACCTGGGCATTGCTCGACAATCCCAGGCGTAGATTCTCCTCGGAGCTCGGCTGGCAGCGCTCGCGTCGCAGCCACTCGGAGCGCGGCGAGAACCCCCGCTGGATCAGCATGTCGCTGAAACTCGCCAGCCGGGTCAGCGGCTGATCCATGCTGGGGCGAATAAAGGTGCCGGAGCCGCGGTCGCGTCGGATCAGGCCGCTTTCCTCCAGCTGGTCGAGGGCCTTGCGCGCCGTGATGCGTGACACCGCCAACGCCTCGGCCAGGTTGCGTTCCGACGGCAGCGCCTCTCCGGCGCGCCAGCTGCCACTGCGGATGGCCGCCTCCAGGCCGTTGGCCAGCTGGCGGTACAGCGGCGTGGCAAGCGAGGCGTCGAGGTGCAGGTGCTCGAATCGTGAATCCATGGCGGCGTGGTCCCTGGGAGCTTGGTGATAACCACTATAGCTCCACATAGAGACCAATTGAATACCAATCTAATACCACATTGGTCGAACCCTGACTGTGCATTTCACGGCGACCCACACGCCCCCTCAACTCCTCTACCGAGGTATTCCCACGGGAGCGAAAGGAGGCGTAGCAAGGATGCCGCGCAGGAAGCGGTGAAATTTTGCCGGATACCGTTTCCAACCCCTTGATTTGTGGCCTCGGGCTCCACGGGGTTTGGCCGGGGCTGCAACAATCCGTATAGTGGCCCCCTTATTCCCGCCACTCGATCGTGACCATGCTGCAGAACAACGCCTTGCTGGCTCAGCTCAAGCAACAGATCCGCGATAACACCCCCCGCGTCACGGGTGTCATCAAAGCCACCGAAAAGGGCTTCGGCTTCCTCGAGTGCGAGGACGGTGCGTCCTATTTCGTGCCGCCCCCCGCCATGAAGAAGGTGCTGCACGGCGACCGCGTCGAGGCAGTGCTGCACGAGGAAGGCGAGCGCAAGTCGGTGGAACCCGACACCCTGATCGAGAGCAACATGCAGCGCTTCGTTGCCCGGGTGCAGAAGCGCGATGGACGCCTGGCGGTGGTGCCTGATCACCCATCGATCAAGACCGCCATGAAGGCACGCATCAAGCGCAGCCTCGAGGAAGACGCCATCGGTGACGGCGACTGGGTAGTGGCACGTCTGGTGCGCCACCCGCTCAAGCCCGACGATCGCGCCTTCTTTACCCAGATCGACGAGCTGGTGGCCAAGACCGATGATCCCGCAGTGCCCTGGCGCGTCACCCTGGCCCGCCACGCCCTCGAGCAGGAATGCCCCGACGCCGGCAACGACTGGCCGCTGCGCGACGAAGGCCTAGAGCGAGAGGACCTGACCGCCGAGCCCTTCTTCACCATCGATGGCGAGAAGACCCGGGACATGGACGACGCCTTGCGCGTCGAGGTCCGCGAGGACGGCGGCTGGCGCCTGTCGGTGGCCATCGCCGACCCCACCGCCTACGTCGAGGAAGGCCACGCCGCCGACCTCGAGGCCCGCACCCGCGCCTTCACCGTCTACCTGCCGGGCCAGAACGTCACCATGCTGCCCGAGCAGCTGGCCGACGATCTGTGCTCGCTGCACGAGGGCCAGGAGCGCCCGGTGCTGGCCTGTCGCCTGGACGTCAACGCCGATGGCAGCCTCGGTGACTATCAGTTCTTCGCGGCCACCGCGCGTTCACAGGCTCGCCTGGTCTACGACAACGTCTCTGACTGGCTCGAGGGCCAGGGCGATTGGGCACCCGACGACACCATCGGTGAACAGCTCAAGGCCCTCCGCGATCTGACCGAGGCACGCACCGCCTGGCGTCAGGAGCACGCCCTGGTGTTCAAGGACCGTCCCGACTATGTCTTCGACCTGGACGAGGCCGGCAACGTGCTGGCGATCCGCACCGAAGAGCGGCGCATCGCCAACCGCATGATCGAAGAGTCGATGATCGCCGCCAATGCCTGCTGTGCGGCGTTGCTGGCCGACAAGGTCGGTCACGGCATCTTCAACGTCCATCGTGCCTTCGAGGACGACAAGGCCGAGGCCGCCCAGAGCTTCCTGGCGACCCAGGACATCGCCGTCGAGCGTGAGGCGCTGACCGACCTGTCGCGCTACAAGGAGCTCAAGCGTGCGCTGGAAAGCCGCGACGATGCCTGGCTCGACGCCCGCCTGCGCAAGTTCCAGGGCTTTACCGCCATGTCCGCCCAGCCGGGCCCGCACTTTGGCCTGGGACTGGCCGCCTACGCCACCTGGACCTCGCCGATCCGCAAGTACGGCGACATGGTCAACCACCGCCTGATCAAGCGCGTGCTCAAGGGCGAGCAGGCGCCGAAGGAGGCCAGCGTCGAGCTGACCGAGCAGCTCACCGAGCGTCGTCGCCTCAACCGCCTGGCCGAGCGCGACGTCAAGGACTGGCTCTACGTGCGCTACCTGACTCCGGCGGCCAAGCAGCAGGACGTGTTCGATGCCGAGATCATCGCCATCAACCGCGGCGGCATGCGGGTACGCCTGACCGCCAACGGCGCCACCGCCTTCGTGCCGGCACCGCTGATGCACGCAGATCGCGACAAGGTGGTGGTCGACGACAAGGAAGGCCGCATCCAGATCGAGGGCGAGGAGCGCTTCAAGCTCGGCGACGCGGTACGCGTCGCCCTGACCGAAGCCAAGGAAGAGACCCGCTCACTGGTGGCCCAGCCCGCCGCCTGAGCGATCCTTCCTGCTCGGTCGCGGCGGTAACACCGCTATCGACCTGGAAGTACAGAAAACGGCGACCTTCGGGTCGCCGTTTTCTTAGATGGCTTCAATTGCTGCGGCCCAACGGCGGCAAGACCAGGCAAGACTGGCAAGGCTCCCGGTGTTTCACGCCATCATTCGCCTTTCCCGCAGGCCTCAAGGATCTCCTTCGACCAGACCACCTTGCGGCTGGTCAGCATAGAAACAAAGTGCCCCAACGAGAACAGCGCCAGCATCGGCGACATCAGCACCATGCGCCATTGGGAGTAACGAATATCATGGCCCCGGGCCTTGTCACGCGTCATCTCCCGCAGCGGGAACCAGCGCAGAAAGGACTCCTTCAGCGACAGCCGGTCGGTGTGGTACCAGCCGGGCTCCGGCACTTGGTCCGGCCCTTCTTCCATATAGCGGCGGATATACTCCCACCAGCCCAGGCACTCCTCATGCTTCACTAACTCCCCTCCCACAGGAAAGCTGTCGTAGTAGCGGGTTCCATCCGGCGTTGCCGCCATGATGTTCAGCACAAAGTAGCCGCCGTTGTCGAAGGGGGTGATGGTCGCCAGAATATCGTCCCAGTCATAGCTGCGTGGACCGCCCAGCTTGGGCGTATAGAACACATGCACCTGACGGGTTCGACGGTTAAAGCGAATCGCCGCATGGCGATAGGTAAAGCAGTCCCAGGCGGAGTGGGCGTTGCAGACTACGTAGGAAAGAAAAAAAATGAAAACAGAACAAAAAAATAGCGCCACACATCTCAGAACGCTTAGACCATCAGTATAAAAATCCCAGGCAACCTCAAGAAAAAACAATACAGCAAAGGGAATCAACCCACCAAAAAGAAAGCCAAACATTGCTGTGTACATGCCCCGCCGACAAAACTCATCGGCATTGACGGTTTCCAGAAAAACATCATTCTTTGTGTAGATAAACTCGGCGTCATAGGGCTCATCGGTTGCTCGAGTCTTTAGGTCAAAGGGGATATCGTCGTCCACAGGAATATCCAGCGGCTCGGCAAACCAGTCGAGCCCCCGGTCGCGATACAACAGCTGGGTAAAGTACTCGTTGATCATCGCGGCCATCCTCTAGCGCGTCATATCGTCCAGCGCATCGAGCGCCGCCTGAAGATCCCGGTAACGAACGTCAGCATCTCCATTGCCAAAGACGCAGCGGGTCAGCCAGGTCTCGAGCTGGTTCTTCTCCAACGCCACGATCAACAGCGCCACCGCCAGGCCAATCCAACCCAGCCTGGCAGCCACCAAGGCCCAGCCTGAGCGACTGATGATCAAGGAACCCATCGCCGCTTCCGTTGCCGATATCTTGCCTACCTGTTGAGCCACAGCAGCCAGCGCGGAGGCTCCAGAGCCCAAAAAGACAAGTGAGGAAGATGCGTACAACGCAAATAGAACCAAGTCCCCGCTTTGATATGCCTTGACTGCCTTTACTGCATGCCATACGCCAAAAATCCAGGCCCCCAAGCGCTGCGGAAATTCCTCCGCCCCAGGCCAGCCCTCTGTACAGACGGCTCTCCGGCGCCGCCACCGGGTGGATCATCTGATTGGCCACCCCGACCAGGCTGCTGGCCAGATACAGCAGCCCACCGCCAAACATCCAGTTTCGCTCCGCCTGACTCCTGGCGGAGTTCTCGTCAAACACGGCTTCGCCCAGATACACCGAATTGATCAGCTCCAGGCTGGCGGCGAAGACGCCCAACCAGGAGCCGGGCGTCATTGCCGATGCGACGGCTATTCGCCGCATCTCGATCGACTGGGCAAGTTCCGCCTGGATGATCGGGCGCTGCAGCGGGTCCACGGAGGTGGGAACAAAGGCCCACAGACGTATCGGCACATCAGGAGACCCTTCCGGCAAGGGTGGGAAGAAGTGGCGCAGGTCATGCCGGATATTGCGGAAGGCCAGTTCATCACGCCAGAGCACCTGGTCGTACATGGACAACAGCTGTCTGGGGGTGGCATCGAACACCATCAAGGACGTCTTGAACCCATAGCGTACCCAGCCAACCGCCTGCCACAGTCGTGCCAGCGAGTGGTTGGCGATATTGGTGTAGCTGACCAGCCCGAGCTTTTGCGCGATCTGACTGGCCATGGTGGCCAGCAGTTGCTCGGTCTGGGAGCGGTTGTCCATGTCAGCCCCCAGCACCCGCCTCAAGGGGCCCAGAATCTTGCTGCCCCAGAAGGCACTTTCGAAGACCAGATCCTTGACCATGTCGATGGCCGGGGCGTGATTGGCGAAGGTGGCACGCCACAGGTAGGAATCCACCTCGTCGATCGATCGTTCGATCAACTCGGCGACGGTTTCCTGCCCCGTCTCTGTCGTGGTCATGCCCACCGTCATGGCGGCCACTGCCACCTCATAGGCCGCCCCATTGTCCAGATCCTGGTCGTCGTAGCCGAGCATGGCGTCACGGACCAGATCGGACATCAACCAGTCACGGTGAATCTCGGCCAGCTTCACCACCGCCTGGCTGTCACGTTCAAGATGGGCGCTATAGCGCGACTCGAACTCCAGACGCCGATGCTCGTCGTAGCCGGCCTGATACTTTTCCCAGCTCTGCTCGATGGCACGACGCTGATAGGCTAGCGCGTTATCAGCCTGCTGAGCGCGCAGCAATTCGAGCTCGCGGCGACCCCGCTCGACTCTTCGCCTGTCGATATCGCCCATCAGCGCCCAGCGCCTTGCCTTTTCTGATGCGTCCGTCAGCGCATCGAACTCCTGGGCGAGCCTCTGGTCACCAAATACCTCGGCTCGACGTGCCCGTTCAATATGTTTCTCAGCCTGGTGCTCGGCCTTGCTTTTCACCGCTTCTCGTATGCCCTCGATCAATTCCGACGTCACCTTCTTTTCCACCACATCCTTGCGGCGGGCATAGCGATCGAGGCGAGCCTTGGCCTGGTTACGAAAATGATTGACGGAGATGCACATACCGAGAGGGTCAGCCACCGCCAGTATCGGGGTCCTGTCGATCCACTGAGGGGCGTCCTGGACCATCCAGTTCATCCGATCGCGAAGCTTACTCACCGTCGACGGCAATCGCTCGCAGACGCCAACAGGAGGAAAACCATCGTTTACCAGCAGTTCCTCGGGACAGGTGTCATTGAACTCCATGACATGCGTGCCGAGTTGCGTAGAGGGGATCACGCCAGCGGCCTCTCCCTTACCGAGCCAGGCAGCCACATCGAAAGGACCGAGCAGGCGATCACGCAGGCCGCTGTCGTTTCGCTCCAGCCGCCCCAGCATGGCCTGCGTGAAGGGATGGTCACTATAGCCAACGTGTACGATGCCTGCTTCCTGAGCCTTCGGTAGAGAAATCAGGCGCGCCGAGAGGTTATTCTCGGGAATATTGCAAGGCGCATCGATATGCGAGTCCCCGTAGGCCGTCTCTCTCGGCCCGCGTCCATAGGGGTCAAATTCTTCGAAACGGGAGTCGTGAGTGATGCGCCAGGCTTGCCAGCGCTGGCGCTTCTCGTCGAACAGGTAGAGATAGCCCTCGCGCATCAGGCGCAGGACATAGCGCGTCTCACGCGGGGCAGGAAAGTGGCGATTGGCGTGCACCGCCATCGACCTGGGAAGGTCTTGCGACCAGTCGCTGACGTGACGGTCCGATACCGCGTAGCGCACCGGCAGGATGGGTAGTCCCACCCTGTCGCAGCAAGGGCAGCCCTGCTGCTTCGTTCCTGGCAGCGGGCTGTTGTCGTCCAGTGCCTCGAGCCAGTCGGCAATCTCGCTAATCCTGACGTCCGCCATACTTCTCCCCCTTCCCTGAAGTCGCCTTCCCGCTCCATGTGCTGGGGGCGATGAAACGCGGCTTGGACCTTGCCGCCGCTGTTTCTCCCAGCATAAGGGGTCGCCACCTCCAACTTCTGTACGAGAACACCTAACCACTACTCCGGTTCGACAAGCGCGCTTCAGGAGCGTATCGAGATCAAGGCGCCAGCGACCGAAGGCACATCCGATACAGGTGCCAGCCCCGTACCTCGCCTGCTTCTTGACCGACTCATGGCGAGGTGCCGCCGTACTGACACAGCCTGTCGCTGAACTGACTTATTTCCCTCGTAGGCTCATGGCAATGACGCGCTCGCCATGGAGGCCCCTTTTGCATCTCGCCGACGTCACCATGTTTCACGCCCCCGCCAGCGGCGGCGTACGCACCTACCTTCAAGCCAAACACCGGGTGTTTTCGCGCTTCCCGCAGTTGCGCACCAGTCTGCTGGTGCCGGGGGCCGAGCGAGACAGCCTCGGCGACCATCACCAGTTGCCTGCACTGCGCATCCCGCTGGGCCAGAGCTACCGCTTTCCGCTGCGCCGCCGGCCCTGGCGCGACGCCCTGGTGGAGCTATCGCCGGATCTGATCGAAGCCGGCGACCCCTACGTCACCGCCTGGGCGGCACTGGACGCCGGACAGCGTCTCGGCGTGCCGGTGGTGGGCTTCTACCACTCGGACCTTCCTCGGTTGATGGGGGATCGCTTCGGGCCGATGGTGCAGCGACGGCTGGAGCGCTACGTGGTCGACCTTTACCGCCGCTTCGACAGCGTACTGGCGCCCTGCCAGGCGATGGCCGACCGTCTGACGTCCTGGGGCGTCAAACGGGTGCGGGTGCAGCCCCTTGGCGTCGATCTGGCGACCTTTCACCCGGACAGGCGCGATCCCGAGCTCAGGCGCAAGCTGGGCCTGGACAATGACAGCCGTCTATTGGTGTTCGTCGGGCGCTACTCACGAGAAAAGAACATCGAGGTGCTGCTGGACACCGCCAGGCGCCTTGGGCCTCCCTACCACCTGCTGTTGATGGGCCCCGGCATGCCCACCGAGGTGCCCGCCAACGTCAGCGTCATCAATCGCTGCGTCGGCGTTCACGAAGTCGCCCGTGCGCTCGCCTCCAGTGATGCCCTGCTGCACGCGGGCACCCGCGAGACCTTCGGGCTGATCGCCCAGGAAGCCATGGCCAGCGGCATCCCGGTGATCGGCGCCAGGGCCGGCGCACTGATCGAGAACGTGCCATTGGGCGGCGGCGTGCTATGTCAGCCACACTCGGCAGCCGCCATGGCCGAGGCTACCGAGGCGCTGTTCGCCAATGATCCACGCTCGGCCGGGCGCCACGCTCGGCGCTTCGTCGAGCGCCAGTTCGACTGGGACAAGGTGATGGTTTCGTTGCTCAACCACTACGAAGCCGTCATCGATCCGGTCTGCCCGCGCGATCGGCGCCATGGCTAGATTTGGGCCAACACCATCGCTGGACAGGCGCCTGCGTGCCCCTGCCGGGATACGATCGCGCCTGTGGTGGAAGGCCGCCCTGCTGATCCTGACCCTGGCCATCACCCTGCTGCTGCCGTGGTGGCTAGGGGGCGCCGGCACCTTCACTGCGGTCATCGCCTTCCCGCTGCCCCTGCTGGCGCTGATGGTAGCCCTGGCGGTGATCTGCTGGAACCTCAACGCGGCGCGCCTGCGCCTGATGCTCGACGGACGAGCCGGCCGCCTCGGTCAGGGCGGTGCCCTGGCGATCGAGATGTCGTCGAAGTTCGCGCTGTGTGCCACCCCCGCTGGAAGCGGAGGCGTCGCCACCCTGCTGTGGCTGCTGGCACGACGCGGCTATCCGCCGGCCCAGGCCTCGGCCATCTTTCTGGTCGATCAACTGGCCGACATGCTGTTCTTCAGCCTGATGCTGGGCGTACTGGTGTCGCTGTCGATGAGCGGACTGGCCAGCTGGCCTCACCAGGCCCTGGTCGAGGCCTCCCTGGCGGCGCTGCTGCTGGCGCTTGTGGTGTTTGCGGTGGTGATCGTGTGGCTACCCTGGCTGCTGCGCCATGTCCCTCCCCCTCCCTTTGTCGGCCCGGGGCCCAGGCGCTGGCTGGTCCGGCGCCTGCTGCGCTGTCGCCGAACCCTGGCGACCACGCTGGCGCTGCCCAAGGGAGTGCTGATG
The DNA here is from genome assembly GCF_040147045.1 of Halomonas sp. EF61. Lineage (NCBI taxonomy): Bacteria > Pseudomonadati > Pseudomonadota > Gammaproteobacteria > Oceanospirillales > Halomonadaceae > Halomonas > Halomonas sp. EF61. The sequence continues at coordinate 377,734 of NZ_JAMSHM010000004.1, forward strand.
GCGATCTTCGCGCTTTGCTGCCTGCACTGGCTGGCGCGCTATAGCCTCCTGTACCTGGCGGTGGTGGGGGTCGGCGGCGGCGCCGACTGGGCCTGGACCTTTCTGGTGCAGATGCTGGCCATGGCCGCCAGCCAGTTGAGCGTACTGCCGGGCGGCGCCGGCGCCGCAGAGGTCAGCGTAGGCGCCCTGCTGCTGCCGCTGATGGCCCGAGAGCAGGCCGCGGCGGCGGTGATCGTCTGGCGCCTGGTCAGCTACCACCTCTATCTGGTGGCGGGCGCGCCGGTGTTCGTGGCACAGGTGGTCGGCTGGTGGCGCACGCGGGCCAGATCGTAGTCGCCCCGTCCTGATCCCTTTCCTAGTACTTCCCCCTTCGACCCGCCCCTTCGTCGCATCTGGTGGAGTTCCAGCCACAAAAAAGGCCACCCGGAGGTGGCCTTTATTCTGACGCTTATTCTGACGGTAGGACCGCTTACCAGCCGGTCGCTTCCTTCAGGGCGTCGCCGATCTCGGCCAGGGAGCGCACGGTCTTGACGCCCGCGGCTTCCAGGGCGGCGAACTTCTCGTCCGCGGTGCCCTTGCCACCGGCGATGATGGCGCCGGCGTGGCCCATGCGCTTGCCGGGAGGAGCGGTGACACCAGCGATGTAGGACACCACCGGCTTGGAGACGTGCTCCTTGATGTAGGCAGCAGCCTCTTCCTCGGCGGTACCGCCGATCTCACCGATCATGACGATGGCCTCGGTCGCCGGGTCCTTCTCGAACATCTCGAGGATGTCGATGAAGTTGGAGCCCGGGATCGGGTCACCGCCGATGCCCACACAGGTGGACTGGCCGAAGCCGTGGTCGGTGGTCTGCTTGACCGCTTCGTAGGTCAGGGTGCCGGAACGCGACACGATACCGACCTTGCCCGGCTTGTGGATGTGACCCGGCATGATGCCGATCTTGGTCTCGCCCGGGGTGATGACACCGGGGCAGTTCGGACCGATCAGACGCACGCCCAGCTCATCGCACTTGACCTTGACGTCCAGCATGTCGAGGGTCGGGATGCCTTCGGTGATGCACACGATCAGCTTGATGCCGGCGTTGGCGGCTTCCAGGATGGAATCCTTGCAGAACGGGGCTGGCACGTAGATCACGCTGGCCTCGGCGCCGGTCTGCTCGACGGCTTCCTTGACGGTGTTGAACACCGGCAGGCCCAGGTGCTCCTGGCCGCCCTTGCCCGGGGTCACGCCGCCGACCATCTGGGTGCCGTACTCGATGGCCTGTTCGGAGTGGAAGGTCCCCTGTCCGCCAGTGAAGCCCTGGCAGATGACCTTGGTGTTCTTGTCGATCAGGATGCTCATTACTTGCCCTCCGCTGCCTTGACGACCTGCTGAGCCGCATCGGTGAGGCTCTTGGCAGCGATGATGTTCAGACCGCTGGAGGCCAGTTTCTCGGCACCCAGCTCGGCGTTGTTACCTTCCAGACGCACCACGACCGGCACATTGACGCCGACCTGCTCGACGGCACCGATGATGCCTTCGGCGATCATGTCGCAACGCACGATGCCGCCGAAGATGTTGACCAGCACGGCCTGCACGCTGTCGTCGGACAGGATGATCTTGAACGCCTCAGCCACGCGCTCCTTGGTGGCGCCGCCGCCGACGTCAAGGAAGTTGGCCGGCTGGCCACCGTGGAGCTTGATGATGTCCATGGTGCCCATGGCCAGGCCTGCGCCGTTGACCATGCAGCCGATGTTGCCTTCCAGGGCGACGTAGTTCAGGTCCCACTGGGCAGCGTTGGCTTCACGCTCGTCTTCCTGGGACGGATCACGCATTTCCTGCAGGTCCGGGTGACGGTACAGGGCGTTGCCGTCCAGGTTGATCTTGGCGTCGAGGCAGTGGAGGTTGCCTTCGTCGGTGATCACCAGCGGATTGATCTCCAAAAGCGCCAGATCCTTGTCGTGGAACATCTTGGACAGACCCAGGAAGATCTTGGTGAACTGCTTCACCTGCGCGCCTTCCAGGCCGAGGGCGAAGGCCAGCTCACGCGCCTGGTAGGGCTGAGCGCCGACCAGCGGGTCGATCTCGGCCTTGAGGATCTTCTCGGGCGTCTCTTCGGCGACCTTCTCGATCTCGACACCACCTTCGGTGGAGGCCATGAAGACCACACGCTGGGTGCCACGGTCGACCACCGCGCCAAGGTACAGCTCATTGGCGATGTCGGTGCAGTTCTCGACCAGGATCTTGGCGACCGGCTGACCGTTCTCGTCGGTCTGGAAGGTCACCAGGTTCTTGCCCAGCCACTGCTCGGCGAAGGCCTTGGCTTCGTCCGGGCTCTTGATCAGCTTGACACCACCGGCCTTGCCGCGGCCACCGGCGTGGACCTGGGCCTTGACGACCCACATATCGCCGCCGATCTTCTTGCAAGCCTCATAGGCTTCTTCGGGGGTGTCGCAGGCGAAGCCCTTGGAAACGGGCAGACCATAGTCGGCAAACAGCTGCTTGCCTTGATACTCGTGAAGGTTCATCGATTCATGCCATTGGTTGCATGTGACTCGAACGGCGACCCACCCTGCCCCGAGGGACGAAAGTCATCGGGTCGCCACCGACCGCCACCGATACATGGTCGGCGGCGATGCGCTCGCGGAAAACACCGGCAAGCCTGCCAAAACTGCACAGGCTTGCCTAGGATTACCGGGCGCTTGTTGTCTTGCTAGCGCTTCTTGCGGTTGGCCACGTGGATGGCGTGACCTTCCACCGCCAGCGCCGCCTCGTGCACCGCCTCGGACAGGCTCGGGTGCGCGTAGCAGGTCAGCGCCAGATCTTCGGCGCTGGAGCCGAATTCCATGGCGATGACGCCCTGGGCGATCAGCTCACCGGCGTGCTGACCGACGATGTGCATCCCCAGGATGCGATCGGTCTCGGCGTCGGCGATGATCTTGGCCTGGCCTTCGGTGGCGTTGTTGGCCATGGCACGGCCACTGGCGGCGAACGGGAAGCTACCGGTCTTGACCTTGATACCGGCGGACTTGGCGTCCTGCTCGTTCATGCCGACCCAGGCCACCTCGGGGTGGGTGTAGATCACGCTGGGAATGGCGTCATAGTTCATCTGCGCCTTGTGGCCTGCGATGATGTCGGCCACCATCACGCCCTCTTCGGAGGCCTTGTGGGCCAGCATCGGGCCACGCACGCAGTCACCGATGGCGTAGACGCCCGGCACGCTGGTGCGGCACTGGTCATCGACGTGGATGAAGCCGCGCTGATCCAGCTCGACGCCCAGGCCGTCGGCTACCACGCCTTTGGTGTAGGGGCGACGGCCGACACAGACGATCAGCTTGTCGAAGGTCAGTTCCTTCTCGCCCTCGTTGTCCTCGTACTTGACGACGACTTCCTCACCCTTGACCTCGGAACCGGTCACGCGGGCGTTGAGCTTGATGTCCAGACCCTGCTTCTTGAGCAGCTTCTGGGTCTCCTTGGCGATGGCCGAGTCGACCATCGGCAGGAAGCTGTCCAGCGCCTCGAGCACGGTCACTTCGCTGCCCAGACGGCTCCACACGCTACCAAGCTCAAGGCCGATGACGCCGGCGCCGATGACGCCCAGACGCTTGGGCGTCTCCTGGAACTCGAGAGCGCCGGTGGAATCGACGATCAGACCCTCGGTCAGCGGGGTCGGCGGGATCTCCACCGGCACCGAGCCGGCGGCGATGACGATGTTGTCCGCCTCGACCGTGCTGGACTCGCCGTCCTTGTCGGTGACCTCGACCTTGTTCTTGGCCACGACCTTGCCGGTGCCTTCGATGGCGGTGACGCCATTGGCCTTGAACAGCCCGGAGATGCCGCCGGTCAGCTGCTTAACGATCTTGTCCTTGCGCGCCATCATCTTGGACACGTCCATGCTGACGTCGCCGGCCTGGATGCCCATGTCGTCGAAGTCGTGCTGGGCCTCGACGAACTTGTGGGAGGCCTCGAGCAGTGCCTTGGACGGGATACAGCCCACGTTCAGGCAGGTACCGCCGTGCACCACCTTGCCTTCCTTACCGATCCACTTCTCGACGCAGGCGGTCTTCAGACCCAGCTGAGCAGCACGGATGGCGGCCACGTAGCCACCCGGGCCCGCGCCAATGACGATCACATCATACTTGTCGGCCATGTTGGCTCCTGTTCGTTCTGTGTGCAGAGGCTCTGCAGTAAATCCCTGTCGCTGCCACGGTCAGGCTCAGATTTCCAGCAGCAGACGCGCCGGATCCTCGAGCAGCTCCTTGATGGTGACCAGGAACTGTACCGCATCCTTGCCATCGATCATGCGGTGGTCGTAGGACAGCGCCAGATACATCATCGGGCGAATCTCGACCTTGCCGTTGACCGCCATCGGACGCTCCTGGATCTTGTGCATGCCGAGGATCGCGGTCTGCGGCGGATTCAGGATCGGGGTCGACATCAGCGAGCCGAAGATGCCGCCGTTGGTGATGGTGAAGGTACCGCCCTGCATGTCCTCGATGCCCAGCTTGCCTTCGCGTCCGCGCTTGCCGAAGTCGACGATGCCCTTCTCGACGTCGGCGATCTTCATGCTGTCGGTATCGCGCAGCACCGGCACCACCAGGCCACGGTCGGTGGATACGGCCACGCCGATGTCCTGATAACCGTGGTAGACGATGTCGTCACCGTCGATGGAGGCGTTGACGTCAGGGAAGCGCTTGAGCGCCTCGGAAGCCGCCTTGACGAAGAAGCCCATGAAACCGAGCTTGACGTCGTGGGCCTTCAGGAAGGTGTCCTTGTACTGGGAGCGCAGCTCCATCACCGCACCCATGTCCACCTCATTGTAGGTGGTCAGCATGGCAGCGGTCTGCTGAGCCTGGACCAGACGCTTGGCGATGGTCTTGCGCAGACGGGTCATCGGCACGCGCTTCTCGGGACGCTCGCCTTCCACGGCCGGGGCTGCGGTGGCGCCGGAGCTGGCCTTCTTGGCCGGCGCGGACTTCTTGGCGCCGCCGTCCTTGACCGCCTTGAGCACGTCTTCCTTGAGCACGCGACCATCCTTGCCGGTGCCCTTGATGGCACTGACGTCGAGGTCGTGCTCGGCGATCAGCTTGCGCGCGGCAGGCGCCACGATCTTGTCACCGACCTGCTCGTCGCTGTCGCCATCGTCGGCGCTGGCCTTGGGCGCTTCCTGGTCGGCGGTATCGGCAGAGCCACCGCCTGCACCCACCTCGAACACCGCCAGCACGGCCTCTGACTCCACGGTGTCGCCTTCCTCGATCTTGATCTCGGCCAGGGCGCCATCTTCCGGTGCGACCACCTCGAGCACGACCTTGTCGGTCTCGATCTCGGCCAGCACTTCGTCACGCTTGACCGCTTCGCCGACCTTCTTGGTCCAGCTGGCGACGGTCCCTTCCTGCACCGACTCGGGGAAGCTCGGCGCCTTGACGTCGCGCTTCTCGCCGCCGCCCTTGGGCGCTTCGGCCAGCTTCTTCTCGGCCTTGTCGTCGGACGCTTCGGAAGCGTCTTCCTTGGCGTCGTCCTCGTCTTTCTCGGACGACTCCTCGGACGCCTCCTTGGACTCGCCGCCGCCTTCACCGATGCGGCCCAGGACCTGCTCGGACTCCACGGTGTCGCCTTCTTCCACCAGCACCTCTGACAGGGTGCCGGCTTCCACCGCCACCACCTCGAGCACGACCTTGTCGGTCTCGATCTCGACGATCAGTTCGTCACGCTCGACGCTGTCACCCGGCTTCTTGTGCCAGGTACCTACGGTGCCTTCGGCAACGGATTCCGGAAAGGATGGTGCCTTGATCTCGGTAGCCATGTCGTATCCTTAGTGTTCTCTCTCTTCCCGATGGTCGCCTTAGAGATTGAAGGCGTCTTCCACCAGTTGGCGCTGCTGTTCGGTGTGAACGGACATGTAGCCCGCCGCGGGAGCCGCCGATGCCGGACGTCCGGCAAACTTCAGCTGACCGCCCAGGCCGTCCTTGAGCGAATCGGCGACGATGCGCAGATTGTGCTGCATGGAATACCAGGCGCCCTGGTTCAGGGGCTCTTCCTGACACCAGACGATGTCGGTGACGCCGCTGTAGTCCTTGAGCGTCTCGATCAGCTCTTCCTTGGGGAACGGATAGAGCTGCTCGACGCGCACGATCGCTACATCGTCACGCAGGTTCTCCTCGCGCCAGTTGGCCAGATCGTAGTAGACCTTGCCCGAGCACATGATGATCCGCTCGACCTTGGACGCATCACGCTGCCCTTGGTCGGGCAGCACCATGTTGAAGCTGCCGTTGGCGAGGTCCTCGAGGCTCGAGGTGGCTTCCTTGTGGCGCAGCAGGCTCTTCGGCGACATCACCACCAGCGGCTTGCGCAGCGGGCGAATCACCTGACGGCGCAGCAGGTGATAGATCTGCGCCGGGGTGGTTGGCACGCACACCTGCATGTTGTGCTCGGCGCACAGCTGCAGGAAGCGCTCGAGGCGCGCCGAGGAGTGCTCGGGCCCCTGCCCTTCGAAACCGTGGGGGAGCAGCATGGTCAGGCCACACAGACGGCCCCACTTGGTCTCGCCGGAGGAGATGAACTGGTCCACCACCACCTGGGCGCCGTTGAAGAAGTCACCGAACTGCGCTTCCCAGATCACCAGCGCGTTGGGCATGGTGGTCGAGTAGCCGTACTCGAACGCCAGCACCGCCTCCTCGGAGAGGAAGGAGTCATGGATGGTGAAGCGCGGCTGACCGTCCGCCATGTGCTGAAGCGGCACGTAGGTGGAACCGTCGGCCTGATTGTGGATCACCGCATGGCGGTGCGAGAAGGTACCGCGTCCGACATCCTGACCGGTCAGGCGAATCGGGTGCCCCTGCTCGAGCAAGGTGGCGTAGGCCAGGGTTTCGGCGAAGCCCCAGTTCATGGCCAGCCCACCGCCCTGCATCTTGCGGCGATCATCGTAGATCTTGGCAACCTGACGCTGCACCTTCACCCCGTCAGGGATCTCGCACATCTTGGCGGCGAGCTGCTTGAGCCGCTTCATGTCGAAGGTGGTATCGGCGTGCCCGGTCCACTCGTGACCGAGGTACGGCTTCCAGTCGACGAACAGTGAGGTGTTGGGTTCCTGCACCAGGGCATTGGCCACGTGATTGCCGGCGACCAGATCATCGCGATACTTCTCGACCACCGCCTTGGCTTCGTCTTCGCTCAGCACGCCCTGCTTGACCAGGCGCTCGGCGTAGATCGCACGAGAGGACGGATGGTCCTTGATCTTGCGGTACATCATCGGCTGGGTGCCGGAGGGCTCGTCGGCCTCGTTGTGGCCGCGGCGGCGGTAGCACACCAGGTCGATGACCACGTCCTTCTTGAACTGCTGACGATAGTCCAGGGCCACCTGGGTCACGTGGAGCACCGCGTCGGGATCGTCACCGTTCACGTGTAGGATCGGCGCCTGCACCATCTTGGCGATGTCGGTGCAGTACTCGGTGGAACGCGCGTCCTCAGGATGCGAGGTGGTGAAGCCGACCTGGTTGTTGATGACGATGTGCACCGTGCCACCAGTCTTGTAGGCACGGGTCTGGGACATCTGGAACGTCTCCATGACCACGCCCTGACCAGCGAAGGCGGCATCGCCATGGACGTTGATCGGCAGCACCTTGCCGCCATCGACATCGTCGCGGCGATCTTGGCGTGCGCGTACCGAGCCTTCCACCACCGGCGCCACGATTTCGAGGTGCGAGGGGTTGAAGGACATCGCCAGGTGAACCTCACCGCCCGGCGTCATCACGTTGGAGCTGAAGCCCTGGTGATACTTGACGTCACCGGAACCGCGCTCGATCAGCTTCTTGCCGTCGAACTCGTCGATCAGCTCGCCGGGGTTCTTGCCGAGGATGTTGACCAGCACGTTGAGGCGACCGCGGTGGGCCATGCCGATGACCACTTCCTTGGTGCCGTAGCTGCCCGCGCGCTGGATCAGCTCGTCCATCATCGGAATGAAGGTCTCGCCACCCTCGAGGCCGAAGCGCTTGGTGCCCGGGTACTTGGAGGCCAGGTAGCTTTCGAGCCCTTCGGCAGCGGACAGCCGCTCGAACAGCTGCTTACGGCGATCTTCGCCATGGTCCGGAGCCGAGCGCACTGACTCGAAACGCTGCTGCAGCCAGCGCTTCTCTTCGGTATCGACGATATGCATGAACTCGCAGCCGATCGAACGGCAATAGGTGCGATCCAGCGCATCGACGATTTCCTTGAGCGGCGCCTGGTCCTTGCCCAGGAAGAAGGAACCGGTCTGGAACTCGGTATCGAGGTCGGCCTTGGACAGCTGGTGGAACGCCAGATCAAGATCAGGCACCGGCTTCGGATCACGCAGCCCCAGCGGGTCGATGTCGGCCTTCTGGTGGCCCCGGAAGCGATAGGCGTTGATCAGCTGCAGGACCTTGACCTGCTTGCGGCTCTCTTCGCTGTCGACAGGCGTGCTGCCGGCAACGGCGGTGCGACGTTCGCGGCCAAGCTGATAGAACTGATCACGGATCGGTGAGAGGGGGGTCTCGTCGGACGGGGCGCCTTCCTGGCGTGACAACTCGTCGAAGTAATCGCGCCATTCATCGGAGACGGCGCTAGGGTCGTCGAGGTACTGCTCATAGAGCGCTTCCACGTAGTGGACGTTGCTGCCCGTCACGTGAGAGGAGCGCCACATCAACTCCATTATGCCTTGTTGCATCTCTCGGTCACCCTGCACTGATGGGGTGGTAGTGGGCTCGATGCTCGTGATCTACCGCGGGCGTGGCGCAGGCCCCTCAGTGGAAGGCGTCCTGCCCATCGTCACCCTTGGCACTGACCATCATCGAGCGCCCTGGTGGTTCTGCCGCGGTCATCGGGGCCGCGGTCGATCTGCCTAGCGGTCTTGCATCATGCTCAAAAGCCGGTGCCCATGGCACCGGCTCCTGACGCTATCATCCGGGGGCGTGACAGGATGCCGCGCCCCGGACCGAGCCCATGATAACAAGCCCGGCGCCACGATTTAAGTGGCATTCGCCAGCAACATCTCACGGATCTTGCCGATCGCCCGAGTCGGGTTAAGCCCCTTGGGACAGACCGCCACGCAGTTCATGATGCCGCGGCAACGGAATACGGAGAACGGATCCTCCAGCTCCGACAGACGCTCCTGGGTCGCCGTATCGCGGGAATCCGCGAGGAAGCGATAGGACTGCAGCAGGCCGGCGGGACCGACGAACTTCTCCGGGTTCCACCAGAACGACGGGCACGAGGTCGAGCAGCAGGCGCACAGGATGCACTCGTACAGACCGTCGAGCTTGTCGCGCTCTTCCGGAGACTGCAGGCGCTCGATGGCCGGCGCCGGTGTGTCGTTCTGCAGGTATGGCTGGATCTTCTCGTACTGCTTGTAGAACAGTGCCATGTCGACCACCAGGTCACGAATGACCGGCAGACCGGGCAAGGGACGCAGCACCAGCTTGTTGTTCTTGACCACCTCGGACAGCGGGGTGATACAAGCCAGGCCGTTCTTGCCGTTCATGTTCATGCCGTCACTACCACAGACGCCTTCACGGCAGCTGCGACGGAAGGCCACGGAGCTGTCGTCCTCCTTGATCATCTCAAGCAGGTTCAGCACCATCAGGTCGCGACCCTGGGTGTCGACCTCGAACTCCTGCATATAAGGCGCGGAGTCGGTTTCCGGGTTGTAGCGGTACAGGGATACCTGAAGCTTGGACATGTTGACTCCCCCTTAATAGGTACGGATTTTCGGCTCGAACTTGTCGACGGTCTTCGGCGCGAAATTGACATCGCGCTGACCGACCCGCTTCTCGCCGGGGAAGAACATGGAGTGCTTCAGCCAGTTGGCGTCGTCACGATCCGGATAGTCGTAGCGGGAGTGCGCACCGCGACTCTCCTTGCGCTCCAGTGCAGCGATGGCGGTGGCCTCGGCCACTTCCATCAGGTTGTCGAGCTCGAGAGCCTCGACCCGGGCAGTGTTGAACGCATGGGACTTGTCGGCCAGATGAGCGTTGGCGATTCGTCCACGCAGTTCGGCCAGCTTCTCGACGCCCTCGACCATGTTCTTCTCTTCGCGGAACACGCCGAAGGAGTTCTGCATGATGCTCTGCAGCTCGCGCTTGAGCTCAGGCACGCTCTCGCCGCCTTCGGACTCGTTCCAGCGAGTGATGCGCTTCATCGCGGTCTCGATGTCGGACTCGCGGGCATCCAGGTACTCGATGCCTTCATTGAGCGCGCTCTCGATGTACATGCCGGCGGCACGCCCGAACACCACCAGATCCAGCAGCGAGTTGCCGCCCAGGCGGTTGGCACCGTGCACGGAGACACAAGCTGCCTCGCCACAGGCGTAGAGACCATTGATGATCTGGTCGTTGCCGTCGGCATCCTGGGCAATCGCCTGACCATGCACGTTGGTGGCAATACCACCCATCATGTAGTGGCAGGTCGGCACCACCGGGATCGGCTCCTTGGCCGGATCCACGTGGGCGAAGGTCTTGGCCAGCTCGACGATACCCGGCAGACGCTTGGACAGCACCTCTTCGCCCAGGTGATCGAGCTTGAGGAAGACGTGATCGCCGTCTTCGCCACAACCACGGCCTTCGAGGATTTCCATGACCATGGAACGCGCAACCACATCGCGGCCGGCCAGGTCCTTGGCGTTCGGCGCATAACGCTCCATGAAGCGCTCGCCGTCCTTGTTGACCAGATAGCCGCCTTCGCCGCGACAACCTTCTGTCACCAGCACACCGGCACCGTGGATACCGGTCGGGTGGAACTGCCACATTTCCATGTCCTGCATCGGCACACCGGCACGCAGCGCCATGCCGATACCGTCACCGGTGTTGATCAGGGCATTGGTGGTGGAGGCATAGATGCGACCGGAACCGCCGGTGGCCAGCACGGTAGCCTTGGACTTGACGTGCACCACTTCACCAGTCTCGATATCCATGGCGATACAGCCAACCACGTCACCGTTGGCGTTCTTCACCAGGTCAACGGCGTACCATTCATTGAGAAAGGTGGTGTTATTTTTCAGATTGTTCTGGTACAGCGTGTGCAGCAGAGCGTGTCCGGTACGGTCGGCCGCAGCGCAGGTACGGGCCGCCTGGCCGCCTTCGCCAAAGTTCTTGGACTGACCACCGAACGGGCGCTGATAGATCCGCCCATTGTCGAAACGGGAAAACGGCAGGCCCATGTGCTCGAGTTCGAACACCGCCTTCGGCCCCTCGGAACACATGTATTCCGCAGCGTCCTGGTCGGTGATGTAGTCACCGCCCTTGACGGTGTCGTACATGTGCCAGCGCCAGTCGTCGTTGGGGTCGGAGGAAGCGATGGCACAGGTAATGCCGCCCTGGGCGGACACGGTGTGCGAACGCGTCGGGAAGACCTTGGACAGCACCGCGGTCTTCTTGCCGGACTTGGCCAGCTCCAGCGCCGCACGAAGGCCGGCACCACCGCCACCGATGATGATGGCGTCAAAGGTCAAACTACGCATGGTTGACATGTATCAGGCTCCCCACAGCACTTGGATGCCCCAGACCAGGAACACGAAGATGGCAATGATGATGACGGACTGGGTGCCGACACGAATGGCGGTCGGCTTGATGTAGTCGGTGGTCACGGTCCACAGGCCCACCCAGGCATGGGCGGCCAGCGAGACGAAGGCCAGCAACGAGAAGATTCGCATCCAGGTCTGCTCGAACAGACCGCTCCAGGTGGCATAGTCGAGCTGCGGATGAGCCAGCAGATAGACCACCAGAAAGACCGTGTAGAGCGCCATGACAACCGCACTGGCGCGCTGGATGATCCAGTCGGACAGGCCGCTGCGGCTGAAGCTCGTGATGTTGGTTACCATACCCAGACTCCCGCCAGAATGATCAGGACAACGCTCGCCACGATGGTGATCTGCGCCTTTTTCACCGCACCTTCCAATGACACGCCGATGTTGGCGTCCATAATGAAGTGCTTGCAGCCGGCGACGAAGTGGAAGGCCAGAGCGGACAACAGTCCCCAGGCCACCAGCTTGGCGAAGAAGTTGTGCGCCAGCGCATCGCGTACGGCGTCGAAACCGGCCGGCGAGGACAACGAGGCGTCCAACGCCCAGAAGCCGAAGATCAGACCGACGAAGAGAATGACGCCAGTGACCCGGTGGGTAATCGACGTCAAGGCGGGAAGGGGGAAGTGGATCGTGGATAGATCCAGATTTACGGGTCGTTTGCTATTCACGGCTCTCTACACACTCTCTTGGCCCACTCTACGACATACGGGCCAGAGGCCCGAGCGGGCGGTGGTTTTGGGAAGGGCGCTGTCGTGACCCAACCTTCGACAAGTTGGACACGACCTCCTGTTCCTGCCAGTCGCGGCCTGAATTATAGGGACATGCCCCCACCATGACAAATGGCATGACCATGCAATTTGGCGAACGCTTCGTCGGAAAATGCGGCAAAGCTGCATAAAAATGCGACTTCGTCAAGTTGCTGCACCGCAAAAGGACAGCCTATGATGCAAAGCACCATAACCTGTACAACACCTATACTGCTAAATGAGCATAGTACAACAGCAAGCGTTCAATGGGAGAATTGACAATATCCTGAACGCTTCTATAGTGGGCGAACCTTTTTTGCCGGGCGACCCCCTATTCGTCGGCACGTTAGTGAGAAATGACAACGTATCGCTCCATATCGAACACGAAGGAGGCCTGACATGGCTGAGAGAAAAGCGACCCTGACGGTGGATGGTCTGGAGAAACCTGTCGAACTTCCCGTCCATTCAGGCACCCTCGGCCCCGACGTCGTTGACGTGCGCGGACTCGGAGCGGAAGGCCTCTTTACCTTCGACCCCGGCTTCCTGGCCACCTCTTCCTGCGAATCCGGCATCACCTACATCGATGGCGCCAACGGCGTGCTGCTGCATCGCGGCTACCCGATCGAGCAACTGGCCAAGCATTCCAACTTCGTTGAGCTCTGCTACACCCTGCTATTCGGTGAACTGCCGGACGAAGAGCAGTACAAGGACTTCGAGCACCGGGTGCGCAACCACACCATGGTCCACGAGCAGATCGCCAACTTCTTCAAGGGGTTCCGTCGCGACGCCCACCCCATGTCGATCATGTGCGGCGTGATCGGCGGCCTGGCGGCGTTCTATCATGACCACCTGGACATCACCCAGGCCAAGGACCGCGAGATCAGCGCCATTCGCCTGATCGCCAAGATGCCGACCATCGCGGCCATGTCCTACAAGTACAACATCGGCCAGCCTTTCAACTACCCGCGCAACGACCTGAACTATGCAGAGAACTTCCTCTACATGATGTTCAGCAACCCGTGCGAGCCCTACGAGATCAATCCGGTCTACGCCAAGGCCATGGACCGCATCTTCATGCTGCACGCGGACCACGAGCAGAACGCCTCCACCTCCACGGTGCGTCTGGCAGGCTCCACCGGCGCCAACCCGTTTGCCTGCATCAGCGCCGGCATCGCCGCTCTGTGGGGTCCAGCCCACGGTGGCGCCAACGAAGCAGTGCTCAACATGCTCGACGAGATCGGCGACGACTCCGAAGAGAACATCCAGCGCTTCATCGACAAGGCCAAGGACAAGGATGACCCGTTCAAGCTGATGGGCTTCGGTCACCGCGTCTATCGCAACTTCGACCCGCGCGCCAAGGTCATGAAAGAGACCTGCGACGAGGTCCTGGAAGAACTGGGCAAGGCCGACGATCCGCAACTCAAGATCGCCAAGCGCCTGGAGCAGATCGCCCTGGAAGACGAGTACTTCGTCGAGCGCAAGCTCTACCCGAACGTCGACTTCTATTCCGGCATCATCCTCAAGGCGATGGGCATCCCGACCAACATGTTCACGGTCATCTTCGCGGTATCCCGTACCATCGGCTGGATCTCGCACTGGAACGAGATGATCAGCGAAAGCTACAAGATCGGTCGTCCGCGCCAGCTCTACACCGGGCATCCCAAGCGCGACTACCCGTCCAAGTAATTCGCCGACCAGGTAATTCGCGTGGTGCCCGCTGCCCCATGCAAGGGAATCGCCGCCACGCCAGAAGACGCACCATCCCGCGTCGCATTACCATGAAAAGGGCCGCCCTCCGGGGCGGCCCTTTTTTTTGCTCAATGGATGAATCGGCACGCCAACCGGCGCTATGCTGACCCCCTCTAGCGAAACAACAAAGGAGCGCTTTCATGAGTCGAGACATCTCCACCGTCGCCTTTATCGGCCTTGGGGTCATGGGCTACCCCATGGCAGGCCATCTCGCCGAAGCCGGACTGACGGTACGGGTCTACAATCGCACCCAAAGCAAGGCCGAGCAGTGGTGCGAGCGCTTCGACGGCAGCCATCATGCGACACCCGCCGAGGCCGCCGGCGGCGCCGATCTGGTACTGGTGTGCGTGGGCAATGACGACGACGTTCGCGAGGTCACCACCGGGCCTGACGGGGTACTGTCGACGCTCTCCCAGGGCGCCATCCTGGTGGACCATACCACCGCCTCCTCGAGCCTCGCCCAGGAGCTCGACCAGGCCTGCCAGAAGCAGGATGTGGGCTTCATCGATGCGCCGGTCTCTGGCGGCCAGCAAGGAGCAGAGAACGGCGCCCTGACCATCATGTGCGGCGGCCAGGAGGAACACTTCTCCAGGGCAAGGCCGGTACTCGAGCACTATGGCAGAGCCGTGACCTTGATGGGCGGCGTCGGCGCCGGACAGCTGACCAAGATGGTCAACCAGATCTGCATCGCGGGCCTTGTCCAGGGCCTCGCTGAAGGCCTTCATTTCGCCGAGCAAGCGGGTCTCGACCAGGAGCGGGTGGTCGAGGTCATCAGCCAGGGAGCCGCCGGATCGTGGCAGATGGAGAACCGTCACGCGACCATGATCCGTGACGAATACGAGCATGGCTTCGCCGTCAACTGGATGCGCAAGGATCTGGATATCTGTCTGAACCAGGCGCGTCAGCTGGAGGCTCGCCTGCCGGTGACCGCCCTGGTGGACCAGTTCTACGCCGACGTGCAGGCAATGGGGGGTGGACGCTGGGACACGTCCTCACTGCTGCGACGCCTGCGCGAAAGGTCTGACCGCAAGGACTGACATTTTCCATACCTGCCGGGCCAGCGCCCTCCTGCTGGCCCGACCTTCCCGCGGCGCCGGCATGCGCTCATGGTCCAACATCCCCCTCTCTTCTCAAGCCCCTTACACCCCGCCCAGCGTTTTCCACACTTTCTGTGGATAACCCTGTTCACAACCTATCGAAACCGCCCTCGAATCGCCATGAACTGGGCATTGGACTTAGATTGGTTAATTTTTAACCTGTCGCAACACATTGATTTTGAAAGGAAAAAATATAAATCGCGTAACCACGGGCGTTATCCCCGTAGCAGAGGCTGACCGGGGGAAAAATGCGTCACTGGTGGACAAAAGGAAGGTTCTGTCAAGCCGTACAAGACAGTTTTTGCAAACCATCCACAAGCAAACTGAGGCTTCGTGCAAATCACGAAGAGCTCACAAAGCGAATGGTGATAACAAGAGGAGAGACCACGGAGTTCACAACGATTCATGCGAAAGCATGAATCCATGCGGAGCAGACGTCACGCACAGGAAGTGGCGTCCCATAGGGGGTTCGAACCCCTGTTCCCGCCGTGAAAGGGCGGTGTCCTGGACCACTAGACGAATGGGACGCAGCCTGAAACGAGATTGGTGGAGCCTAGCGGGATCGAACCGCTGACCTCGACACTGCCAGTGTCGCGCTCTCCCAGCTGAGCTAAGGCCCCATCTCGTGAAGACGAGACGTATCTTACGGATATCATAAGATTTGGTCAACCCCGGAAGCGCCAAAATTTTTCGGCGCCCCGGACATGGCGATGCCAAGGTGATGGGGTGCCAGCAGGCCTCCCCATCTTTTTCATCATGCCGCCGGCAGCTCGCGCTTTTTCTCAGGTCAGCTCGCGGCGCGCCTTCTCGAAGCGCTTGGCCTGCTTCCTGGAGACGCCACCCAGCACGCCGATGGCGTGACGCAGGCGGGCGCGGGTCATGTCGGAGCTGAACGTATCAAGCGCCATTGCGATGCCAAGGTGATGGGGTGCCAGCAGGCCTCCCCATCTTTTTCATCATGCCGCCGGCAGCTCGCGATATTCCTTCTCGAAGCGCTTGGCCTGCTTCTTGGAGACGCCACCCAGCACGCCGATGGCGTGACGCAGGCGGGCGCGGGTCATGTCGGAGCCAAGAATCGCCATGGCGTCCATCACCGAGGTGCTCGATGACGAGCCGGTGATGGCGATAAAGACCGGTGCCAGCAGTGCCTTCATCTTCAGATCGAAGTGGCTGCCCAACAGCTTGATCTCGGCCAGCAGCGCGTCCTTGTTCCAGCTGGACACACCTTCGAGCCGCCAGACCAGGAACTGGAGCAGCTTGACGAGATCTTCACGCTCCAGGTTGATCCCGTCGAAGCTTGCTTCCCTGATGGCGGGCAGCCCGGAGAAGAAGTGCCCCGCCAGAGGCGCCACGTCGGACAAGGTATCGACCCGGGTGCGTACCTGGGGCAGGATCTGCGCCACATAGTCTTCATTGAAGGCCCAGGTCATCAAGGCCTGGAGAAAGGCGCGGTCGTCCAGGTCCTCGCGCAGGTAGACACCGTTGAGCCAGGTCAGCTTCTCGAGATCGAACACCGGGCCACCCAGCGATACCCGCTGAATGTCGAAGTTTTCCATCATCTCGGCGAGGGAGAACTTCTCTCGTTCGTCCGGCATGGACCAGCCCATGCGTCCGAGATAGTTGGTTACCGCCTGGGGCAGGAATCCCATACGCCGATAATAGTTGATCGAGGTAGGGTTCTTGCGCTTGGACAGCTTGGACTTGTCGGGATTGCGCAGCAGCGGCATATGGCACAGCTCAGGCATGTCCCAGCCAAAGTACTCATACAGCAACTGGTGCTTGGGCGCCGAATTGATCCACTCCTCGCCACGCAGCACGTGGGTGATCCCCATCAGGTGATCATCCACCACATTGGCCAGGTGATAGGTCGGCATGCCGTCGGACTTGAGCAGGATCTGCGCATCCACCTGGGCCCAGTCCACCTCGATGGCGCCACGCAGCATGTCCTGAACGACGCAGGGGCCGCTTTCCGGCACCTGCATGCGCACCACATAGGGCATGCCCTCTTGCTCGCGACGGGCCTGTTCATCGGGATCAAGCGCCAGATCGGCCGGCTTCAGCGCCAGGTGCAGCCCCTGGGCCTTGCGCGCCTCACGCAGCTCGTCGAGCTCCTCGCTGGTGCGGTAACACTTGAAGGCATGGCCGGCATCGATCAATCGCTGGGCGTGCTCGGCATAGATGTCTCCTCGCTCGCTCTGACGATACGGACCATGCGGGCCGCCGACATCGGGTCCTTCGTCCCATTCGAGCCCCAACCAGCGCAACGAATCGAGGATCATCTGCTCCGACTCGGCGGTGGAACGAACACGATCGGTGTCCTCGATGCGAAGGATGAACTCTCCCCCATGCTGTCGAGCAAAGCACAGGTTGAACAAGGCAATGTAGGCGGTTCCTACGTGGGGGTCCCCGGTGGGCGACGGGGCGATACGCGTGCGAACAGTCATAACGTCCTGCATCCTGAAGTCGTTGAAGCCAAGCTGGCGGCGTGGGCGCATTATACGCACCGACGAAGCAATTGCGCAGGACCCGGCGGGATTCGCGAAACTCTGAAATCGTCACCCCGTGCGGGACTCGAACAGGTTGCCACCCCACCCAGGCCAGGAGAGCGACATGGACAGACTTCCCGACGGCTATCGCGCCCTCGTCATCGGCGGCAATGGAGGCATAGGTCGCGCCGTCGTCGATCGACTGCTCGCCGACCCACGGCTGGGGCAGGCGACCGTCGTCAGCCGAACCTCCTTTCAGGCCTCCTCTTCTCGCCTGGAAGCGATCGAAGGCGATGTCACCACTGCACAGGGCCGCGCTGACCTGGGTCGAGCCCTTCACGGCCCTGCTGGCCAAGCCGTTCCTCTTCACCTTGTGGTCAACGCCATTGGCCTGTTGCACGACGAAGCAAGCAACATTCAGCCCGAGAAACGCCTGGAGGACCTCGACGAAGCCGCCCTGACGACCCTTTTTCAGGTCAACGCCGCCACGCCGGCCTTGATGCTCCAGACGCTGCTTCCCCACCTCAAGGGCTCCCATCCCACCACCGTGGTCAGCCTGTCGGCACGGGTCGGCTCGATCGGCGATAACGGCCTGGGCGGCTGGTACGCCTACCGCGCCAGCAAGGCCGCCCACAACATGCTGATGAAAACCGCTGCCATCGAACTCAAGCGATTGAATCCCCAGTCCTGCGTGCTGAGCTTCCACCCAGGTACCACCGACAGCTTGCTGTCACGCCCCTTTCAGGCCCGAGTCCCTGAGCACAAGCTGTTCACCGCCGACTTTGTCGCCGACCGACTGCTGACCATGGTGCAGCAGCGTGGCCCCGACGACAGCGGCGGCTTCTTCGACTGGGCCAACGAGCCGATCACCTGGTAGTGCGGCATAGGAACCGTCGAATATCGTTGACGCCTGATATTGCACAAGAGGTGCTTATGAATGAGTATTCTAAATTCTCTTTATGTGTCGACAGGAAGGTTCCATGGACGCGCTGGGTCCGCGCATCAAATCTTTGAGGTTGGCAGCCGGCTTGAACAAGGCGGCGCTGGCTCGCCAGGTCGGGGTCTCTGACGTCACCATTTCCTACTGGGAGTCCGGCACCATCAAGCAGATCGGGCATGAACGCCTGGTGGCGCTGTCACAGGCCCTCAACTGCCCCCTGGCACACCTGCTGGAAGGAGAACCGAGCCGACCATCTCCCCTCTACCTGAGATCGACCCTGCCGCTGCCCTGGCAGGAAGTCGCCCACAAGGGGATCGATCTGCCACTGGAGCTGATCCCGGAGCAGCGTTGGGACGGTGACTGCCACCTGGTGACGCCAGCGCCGGATGAACACTTCGATTTTCTGGGACCGCTGGATCTGGCCGCCGTGGCTCCGACCGAGATATTCCGGCAGCCGGGACTCTATCTGGTGGCGGAGGAAGACACCCTGTACCTGCGCCGAGTCGCACAGGACAACAACGGGCAACTGACCTTTCAGCGCCAGGGCCAGACCACCACCATGCCTTACCACAGCGGCATGCGCCTCAAGGCCAAGGTGGTAGCGCTATGGCGTAGCGAGTCAGCGACCTGAGGTGAGACGAAAAGCAGAGATGAAACCATAAGCAGTCGGCCGGGCCTGACGTTTTATCTCTCGCCTACCCAGACCATCCAACCAGGCGCCCAAGCCCCGGGAGCGAGCCCGACGGGTCAGGGCGGTCACTCCGGCCTTATCGTCCCTTGCCGCCTCTGCCCTGCCCGGCTGTCTTGTCGCCACCGCTTTCAGTGCCTTGCGCTTCTTATCCCCTGCCCTTCTTATCACTTGCGCTTCTTATCCCTTGCGCCGTTTATCCCTATTACTTTTAAGCCGGCGATGGCGCCCAGGCGCGTTCGACGCATGACGTCTGCTTCTAGCCATCTTCCAGGACGCTTTTCTGGAACACTTCTCCAGAACTGTTCTCAGTCTTTTCCAAGAACTCTTCTCAAGAACGTTGCCCCGAGAACTCTTCCCAAGAACCTTTCTCAAGCATGTTTTCCGAGAACACTTCTCAAAGCCTTTTCAGATACATCTTCTCAAGAACTTTTCGCAAGAACTTTGCCAGGAACACTTCTCAAGAACACGTTACCGGAATGATTTCCAAAAACGATTTCCAAAAGCGACTTCCACGGGCGGTTTGTAACAACTTCCTGCTGCGTTCGCGCCTGAACGACACTTATCAAGGGCTGCTTTCAAGGGTTGATTCAGGGGCTCTGCTGCACTTCGACATCGTCCAGCGTTCGTCGCACTTCCTGCCCTACCAGAAACCGCTGGCTAGCCTTGATGATCTTGCCCAGTCCATGCTCCGACGTGGCAACCAGTGGCCCATCAAGGTGCTCGCCGCTCGGCCCGATCCGCGCCTTGACCTCGGCGGGCTGCACGTCAGCAGGCGCGGTGACCAGTTCAATACGATAGTAGCCATCGGGCAACCCGCTACCGGGACCGTAGGGCCCAGCTGCCACACTGCCCTCACGCACCTCGGTGCGTGACTGCCAACGCACATTGCTGGCCTCGCGCACCACCCGCAGCTGGACTCTGGTGCCTTCCGGCAAGTTGGTCGTGGCCGCCACATGCATTCGCCGATCCGACGCCAGCCGGATATCCAGCGATACCGTCACCGGCTCGTCCAGCGCCGCGACCGTCATCGGTTCAGGTTCAGGTTCATCAGCTCGGGACGTCACCCTTTCGACAGAACCGGACGCGATGTCTCGCTCACCGCTCGGCTCCGAAGGCTGACTCACTGTTGAATCTCCATCACAGGCCGCCAGCACCCCGGCAACCATGGCTCCTGCGACCAACATTACTACAAAACGCCAAGGGCTCATCATCACCTCTCCTTGCTGCTACCTGAGCCTAGCACGGTGCTAGTTCAGTGTACGCCCGAGCGCCCTGCCCTTTTCAAAACAATCTTCAGCACAATCACTTCATAACACTTTCTATTACTCATGGTAACACTTGGACACCAATTAAAACCCATAAAAAGCTAATAAAAAGGAATTATGCATAAAGATGCATCTACGCTAAATATTCAACTACAAGAGTTTTAGAAAGCCCATACAGGCTCTATTGCCTTTCCACCAAGATAACCATTACATCCGGACTAGGTGAGGTATAAACCGATGACTTTGCAACGAAAACTACTCGTTATTGCTCTCGCCAGCGCGATGGCGACCCTGACCGCCTGCTCTGGTGATTCCAGCAACTCTCGCACCCTGGCCAGCAACAGCCAGGACCCGATTACCAGCGGTGGCGACGATGGCTCCGGTGGTGATGGCTCCGGTGGTGATGGCTCCGGTGGCGATGGCGGCTCCGGTGGTGATGGCTCCGGTGGTGATGGCTCCGGTGGCGATGGCTCCGGTGGTGACGGCTCTGGCGGCGATGGAGGCGATGGTGATGGCTCCGGTGGTGACGGCGGCGATGGTGACGGCTCCGACGGCGATGGCGGCGATGGCGATGGTGATGGATCCGACGGTGGCGATGGCGGCGATGGCATTGCCCGCTCATCGCTGGAAGACGTCTTCCTGAAGACCGCCGATACCGGTGATGGAGTCGATACAACCCTGTCCGATATCGGTAACGGCATCTCCCAACAGAGTGTCGCCCCCCGCATGGCAAGCGTCACCGAGCCTGCAGGTACGATCGTCTCCGAAACGGGCGATGCGGTCGGCGACATCTCGAGCGGCGTACGCGATGGTGCCGGCAGCCTCAGCACCAATGACAACTATCTGGGCACCACCGCCGCTGGCGTGACCAACGGTGTCGGCGAGCTTGGACAGGCAGTTTCGGCGACAGGAGACACCGTTGCCGGCCTGGGCGAACTGCCCGTGGTGATGGAACTCGATGCCCGGACAGGCCTGGTGACCAAGCTCGGCACCACCGTCAATGGCCTTGGCGGCAAGGTGGAGCGCGTAGGCGATGCTCTCAGCGTCAATTTCGAGGATTCCAGCGAGGTGCTCGGGGCCACCACTACCAAGCTTGGTGTTGCCCTTCGTCCCGTGCTGCTGGGCACCGACGGCAAGGTCACGCGCGTCGGACAAGCGCTGGTATTGCCGGCCCAGGCTGGGAACCTGCTGCTACGCACCGGTGGCACCCTGGCCGACCTCGGTCAGCGTATCGGTGAACGCTACTCTCTGCTTGGCGGCGCCGGCGACAGCGTGACCGGTACCGGCAATATAGTCATCGCCACCGGCGAACTGCTCGGCGGAGGTGAAGGCGACAATGGCTCAGGCGGCGGCCTCGGCGGCCTGCTCGATGGCGATACCAGCGCGCCTGAAGACGGCCGCACCGACCTGGAACGCACCGTCGCCAGCGCGGGACAGACCGGCGCCGGTGCTGGAGACGCGGTCACCGCCCTGGGCGATGGCATTTCGCAGCAAAGTCTAGGAGGACGTGGAGAGTTCGTCACCGACGGACTGGGCAATGTCATCAGCAATGGCGGCCAAGCCGTATCCGGGCTCAGCAACGGACTCGACAATGGTCTCGGCAACTTCTCGAACAATCCCAACGCTGTGGGGACCACCTTGGCCGGCGGCGGTGTAGCGGTCTCCGAAACCGGTGAGGTGGTATCCAGCCTCGGCGCCACTGTCGGCAACCTGAACCAGCTCCCCCTGGTCATGCAGCTCGACAACCGCAGCGGCACCATCACCCAGCTCGGCAGCAGCGTCGCGGCCCTTGGTGGCGGCGTGACCCAGGCCGGCAACGTGCTGACACTGAACTTCAACGACGACGGCTCGCACCTTGGTGGCCTGACCCGCGAAGTGTCGGCGGTATTGCGCCCCGTTGTCATCCAGACAGATAGCGGTGTTACCCAGCTGAGCCAGGCCCTGGTGGTCGGCCCCGAGGTAGGCAGCGTGCTGATCCAGGCCGGTGTTGCGGTGGATGGTCTGGGTGGCCGCCTGGGCCAGGGCAATGACCTCGCCACTGGCCTGGGTGCGGCTGTCAGCGGTGTCGGAGGCATCGCCGCCAACACCGGCAGACTGCTGGGCGGTGATGAGGCTCGACTGCTTTCGCGTCTCGACGGCCAGGGACTCAGTCAGCTGGAATCGGCCGGGCTGCTGGGCGAAGGGGCCTTGCTTTCTGACCTCGGAGGAGGCCAGCAAGGTGGCCTCGAGGCGGGACTCGGAAGCCAGTTAGGTGGTGACAGCAACCTCATCGCCGGACTCAACGATACGCTGGGCGGCGACGGTGGTTTGACTGCCGGGCTTGGCAACTCGCTCGGTGGTGACAGTGGCGGCGGCCTGGTGTCCGGGGTCTCCGACAGCCTGACCAGCACCCTCGGCGGTAGCGAAAGCGGCGGCGGCCTGGTGTCCGGGGTCTCCGACAGCCTGACCAGCACCCTCGGCGGTGGCGACAGTGGCGGCGGCCTGGTGTCCGGGGTCTCCGACAGCCTGACCGGCAGCCTCGGCGGTAGCGAAAGCGGCGGCGGTCTGGTGTCCGGGGTCTCCGATAGCCTGACCAGCAGCCTCGGCGGTGACGATAGCAGCGGTGGCAATAGCGGCGGCCTGGTCGGCGGCACCCTGGACACCGTCGGTGGCGTGACCGACAAGCTCACCGGTGATCTGGGCGGCAACCAGGACAGCGGTGATGACGCCAGCAGCGACAAGGGCATCGTCGGTGGACTGGTAGGAGGCCTTCTGGGCAAGAACTAATCTTGCCCGCTCCAGCATGGTAAACGCAGGCCCGATACCCCCGCGGGTATCGGGCCTCTTCTTGGAATCATGCTCAACACCAATTCAGACGCTGCTCATAACAATATTCGAGGCTCCCTGACGGGCCTCGTCCAGGGATCCACAAGGAAGCCTATGCCAAGCACTACGCCGCATCCAAAGCCCCACACCAAGCCACCTTCCCCGCCACGTTCACGATACAGTCACCTTCCCCTGGTGATGGCCGCCGGCAGCCTGTTGGCCGTGTCCCCCCTCCAGGCCCAGCAGACGCTGGAGACCGTCGACGACATCATCGAGAATCGCCGGCTGGCGCCACAACAGCGCAGCGTAGAAACCGAGGTTGACCTGCCAAGCGACGCCAGCGCCGGCATCCCCGCCCACGTCACCGTGCGTCACGTTCGCTTCATCGGCGACAGCGTGCTGGATCTGGCCGAACTGAGTCAGGGACTTCAGGCCATGATCGGGCAGAGCGTGAGCCGAGAGGCCATCGAGGCCGAAGTCCAGACGATCACCGACGCCTACCAGGAAGGCGGCTATCCGCTGTCCTTCGCCTACCTGCCGACCAACAACTTTCGTGACGGCAACGTGCGCATCGTACTGGTGGAGGGGCATATCGCCCGTACCGAGATCGTGGTAGACGATGACCCCGTGGCGGGCCGGGTGGAGAAACTGGTCCAGCCATTGCTGGAAGAACGACCTCTGACGCGCAGCACCTTTGAGCGTGTCAGCGGGCTGATCGAGCGAATTCCCGGTGCCAGCCTGACCCTGAAGGCACCGGTGCCGCGCACCCCCAGCGGCGCCACCACACTGCGTGTCGAAGAGCGTCGCATCGATCATTTTGACTATTCGGGAAACCTCAGCGGTGGCGATGAACAAGACACCGTCTTCATCAATCGAGTCTCGACCCAGAGCCTGACCACCTGGGGCGACAGCCTGGGCTTCTCCTGGCTGTGGCCCGTCGACAACGACAACGAGCTCTACGCGCTGGACTATCGTACCGGTATCGGCAACGACGGCCTGACCCTGACCGCCTCCGCCGACAGCTATGACGGCGAGGACGAGGAAAATCTGATCTACCTGCTCGACGGACAGCGCTTCGATCTACGCCAGGATCAGGACACCGACCGACAACGCTATCGCCTGGGGCTGTCCTACCCCTTGCTGCTGTCACGCTCCTCGAGCCTGACCCTGGGCGGCGCCTTGCGTCATCACGACGAGACCAAGACCACATCACTCAGCTTCGAGGAACAGACCCTCAACCAACTGGTCGAGGAGTCCGAGTATTCGGCCGCCGATCTGGACCTGAACTATCGCACCCAGCGTGGACGGCAGTTCTGGCTGGCCTCGCTGGCCCTGCGCCAGGGCATGGATCTGGGGGCCAACGAGCAGCAGCGCCGGCTCAACGGTACACCGCTGGACGACAACGGAGATCTGCACTTCACCCGCTGGCAGCTGGACGCCCAGTACAGACGCCTGTATGGCGATCACTGGCGCCTTACCGCCAGCGCCAACGGTTTCTATTCCGACGATGCGCTGCCGGAACCCGAGCGCGGCAACTACGGTGGCCAACGCTTCGGGCGCGGCTATGACGCCGGCCAGGCGGAGGGCGACTACGGTTTCGCCGGGGCGCTGGAACTACGCTATCTGCAGCCTGTGAATAGCGCCTGGCTTTCCCGCGTCGAGCCCTACCTGGTGCTGGATGGCGCCCGCACCGAGTTTCAGGAGCGCGACGCGGATAGCCACCTGGCTTCGGCGGCGGCCGGCGTCAGCCTGGGCAAAGGACGTCTGTACGGCCTCACCCTGGAATACGCCGAGCCCATCGGCGATCGTGACCTCGAGACCGATAGCCGCGAGGGTCGCATCAACGCCCGCCTGACCTGGAACTTCGAAGGCTGATCTCTGGGCTATGGATGAACTCGCCAGGGGCCGCCACACCGGGCCCCTGGCCAGATCACTTGACCCTAGGCCCTCATTTGCGGCAGGGCCGGCCGCTCGCTCAGTCGGCCTCCCGGCCGCCCTTTCAGCCGCCCTGTCAGCCGACCCCAGCGCCACTTCCTATTGCCCTGCACACGACAACCCTGCGCGTGTCTCGTCGTGCAGCGAGACCGCGTGTGGTGAAACATTGGCGTCGCCTCATTTCTTGAGCCAGGCCAGCAAATTTACCTCTCATCTCGCCGCATCGTCGCCGTCCTTGCAGCGGATCAAGCATTGTGCCGACCCAAGTCCCGACAGACTGTCGAGGCCCGTAGACTCGAAGACAGGCGGTCACACAAGGGCCGTCTGTCCCTGATCACACCGACAACAAAAGAGCCTACACCATGACCTTCTGAAACGAGGAAACCGAGATGGAAACGCAAGTGACCTCCTCCAAACGGCGCTCCAGCCTGCGCATGCCCACGGTCTATACCCTGCTCTTTGTGATCACCGCGCTGGTGGCGGTGCTGACCTGGGTCATGCCCGCCGGCAAGTACGACTACCATGTGGAAGGCAGCGATCAGGTCATTGCTGCCAGCGACGTGCTCGACTATCAGGGTGACGGCCGCCTGTTGCCGATTCCCGGCACCTACCAGGTGCTGGAAAGCTCCCCCCAGGGGCCGCTGGATGTACTGGTGGCACCGATCCAGGGATTCCACAAGGCCGTGGACGTTGCCCTGTTCGTGCTGGTCATCGGCGGCTTTCTGGCGGTGACGATGCGCTCGGGCGCCCTGGATGCCGGGATCGGCGCGGTGGTCGAGCGCTTTGGCGGGCGCGAGCAGTACCTGATTCCCGTACTGATGGTGCTGTTTGCCCTCGGCGGGTCCACCTACGGCATGGCCGAGGAAACGGTCGCCTTCTGGGCCATCATCCTGCCGGTGATCACCGCCGCCGGCTACGACCGCATGGTGGCCGCAGGCATCATCCTGCTCGGCTCCGGCACCGGTGTGCTGGCCTCCACCGTCAACCCCTTCGCCACCGGCATCGCCTCGGGCTTCGCCGGCCTGCCGATCGGCGCCGGCATCACGCTCAGGCTGGTGCAGTTCGTGATCCTGGTGTCACTGGCTATCTGGTTCGTGATGCGCTACGCCGCGCAGATCAAGCGCGACCCGCAGCGCTCGGTGCTGGCGGACCTGCAGCTGGCGGCCGCCCCTCAGGCCAAGGATGCCGCCTCGACCCAGGCGTTTACCCTGCGCCACAAGCTGACCATGACGGTGTTTTTCATGACCTTCGGGATCATGGTCTACGGCGTCGTGCCCTGGGAAGACATGGGCATTACGGCTTTTCCGACCCTGTGGTGGTGGTTCGATGAACTCTCCACCCTGTTCCTGAGCGCTGCCATCCTGATCGCCCTGATCAATCGACAGTCCGAATCCGACTTCATCGAGACCTTCCTCGATGGTGCCAAGGACCTGATCGGCGTGGCCCTGGTGGTGGCCGTGGCACGCGGCATCTATGTGGTGATGGACAACGGCGTGATCATCGACACCATCCTCAATTGGGCCGAAGGCGCGGTAGCCGGCCTGTCCTCGGGACTGTTCGTGGTGGTGGCCTACGTGGTCCACATCGTGCTGAGCTTCTTCATCCCATCGACCTCGGGGCTGGCCACGGTGTCCATGCCGCTGATGGCGCCACTGGCCGACTTCTCGGGCGTAGATCGCGAACTGGTGGTCACCGCCTTCCAGTCCGCCAGCGGCTGGATCAACATGTTCGCCCCCACCGCCGCCCATCTGGTCGCCGGACTGGCGCTTGCCAAGATACCCTACGAGCGCTTCGTCAAGTGGGCGCTGCC
Source organism: Halomonas sp. EF61 (assembly GCF_040147045.1). Lineage (NCBI taxonomy): Bacteria > Pseudomonadati > Pseudomonadota > Gammaproteobacteria > Oceanospirillales > Halomonadaceae > Halomonas > Halomonas sp. EF61. Next base: position 404,768 of record NZ_JAMSHM010000004.1, read on the forward strand.
TTATATCCTGATGACCCTGGGAGTCACCACCGTGACATTGTTCGTGGGCGCCAGCCTCACCTGAGCACAGATCGCGTCAGGGCAACCAACGCAAGTCGAGCATAAAAAAACGCCAGCGCTTTCCAAGCGCTGGCGTTTGCTTTTGCACGACGCCTCAAGGGCCGCATTCAGGCCTTCTTGACGTACATCGACTTGAGCTTCATGGCACCGATGCCATCGATCTTGCAGTCGATGTCGTGGTCACCATCGACCAGGCGGATGTTCTTCACCTTGGTGCCAACCTTGACCACCGAAGAAGACCCCTTGACCTTCAGATCCTTGATCACGGTGACGCTGTCGCCGTCGCTCAGCACATTGCCGTGGGCGTCCCGCACCTGGTCACCGCTCTCATCGGGCTCGGCGTTCAACGACCATTCGTGGCCGCACTCGGGACAGACCAGGGAATGGCCATCCTCGTAGCCGTACGGGGACTCACAGGCGGGACAGGGGGGCAGGTCGCTCATGACACTCTCGCAGGTGGGAGAAGCGAAGACGGTACTCCGCCCCCCGCTGGATTGCCAGTCGTCCAATGGAAGGAGAGCCTTGTCAGGCGCTGTCTTCCTATTCCTCCCTATTCCTCCTTATCTTCCTTTTCCGCCTTTTCGCCCTCGCCTTGGGCCTGGCGCTCATGGATACGCTTGATATCGGCCTTCAGGGCCCGCCGCTGGCGGCGAGTACTGAACTGCAGAGTATCCCAGGTCTCGGGCACCAGGGTGCAGGAATCCTCGCTCTGGTGAAACACGAAACGCCGCTCGGCACCGATCGGCAGGTTCTCCGAACAGTAGGTGCCGATCACCCGTACACAGACGGCCTTGAATACCAGCCCATCCCGCGACTCGTCGATGTCGGCGATGGTGGTAATACGTTCCTTCAAGGCATTGAACGAACCGATATGAACGAAGCCACCGCTGTCCAGCGGACCCTGGTGGGTACAATGACTGGCGTTGTGGCCAGCTTCCTGCTGGTCTTCATCATCAAGATCCGCCTCGTGGTCACTGACATCCAGCGTCCAGTCTCCTTCCGAGGTCTCCAGCGTCATCATGATATGTTGCAAGTAGATGGGCTCGGCGCTCATGTTGCTGATCACGCACAGCGCATCCAGATTCTTTCGCTTGCCGCGATTGATGATCAGCCGGGGGCGACGCTGGCGGCGAAAGCCAAAGTACAGAAGCTGCGCGTAGATCAGCCAGATCATGAAGGAGCCGACGCTGGCCAGCGTCTGCAATACGTCCTTGTGGGCAGAAATCCATTCGTACATGGGCGTCATCCTTGAACGAGAAGCCCGTTAAAAACGGGCTTCAGTACGTCATGTTCTGATGGTGGCCGAGGCGCATCAGGCGTCGCGCTGATAGCTCCCCACCAGCCGATTCATGCCGAGCAGGTGGGGCTCGACCTCGGATAGCAGTTCATTCATGCCGAGGCCCTCCGGCAGGTTCGTCTCGGTGTCCAGCGCCAGTACCCAGAAGTAGTAGCGGTGCACGCCATGCCCTTCCGGCGGCATCGGACCATTGAAACCGAGGTTGCCGGCGTCGTTGATTCCTCGGGTGCCTTCCTCGGTGGACTCCTCCAGCGACGAGAGAGACGCCGGCAGGTTGTAGAGCACCCAGTGAACAAAGCCGTAGCATCCCTTCTGGACCAGCGGCGCGTCGGGGTCGTGACAGATGACCGCCACCGACTTGGTACCCTCGGGCAGGCCGTCCCAGGCCAGCGCCGGAGACAGGTCTTCTGCCTCCTGGGAGTGCCGTGCGGGGATGGCGCCATCATTGTCGAAGGCGGTGCTGGTCACTCTTAGCGAAGAAAGCGCAAAGGGCATGGTGATATCCTCCCTGGATCGAAATGGTTCACAATCTGCAAAGGGCGTCTGCGTGATGTTCATGCCACCGCTAGGCGATATTTCACCGCGGCAGCCATGTCCAGCCTTGACGAGTCGCCCCGGGCTGTCAAACCCGCATGTCTTTGACATGATGCTGATCCCCCATGGCTTCAAGGGGGCAGCCGGAAGATCGACGCACTGAACCGTCGCTCGCCGCTCTAGCCACCATCCTCGCACCAGCCTTGCCGGAGCCCTGCATGAAACGTCTGCTGATCGTCGCCCATGCACCCTCGCCCAACACCCTGGCACTAAGGGAAGCGGCCGAGCGTGGCGCCCGCCATCCGGACATCGACAGCGTGGACGTTCAGGTACTGGCGCCGCTTGATGCGGGCCCCGAGGATGTCAGGAAAGCGGACGCCATCCTGCTTGGCACCACCGAGAACCTCGGCTACATGAGCGGTGCCCTCAAGGACTTCTTCGATCGTAGCTACTACCCCGTGCTGGAACACACCCAGGGGCTGCCCTGCGTGCTGTACATCCGCGCGGGTCACGACGGCACCGGCACGCAGCGGGCGGTGGAAGGCATCGTCACCGGTCTGCGCTGGAAATGGGTCCAGGCGCCACTGGTACTGCGGGGTGAATGGCAGGACGACTTCACCCACCAGGTAGAAGAACTCGCCATGACCCTGGCGGCGGGGCTTGATGCGGGGATCGTGTAAGGCGCAGGCAAGAACCACCCATCGCCGCAAGCGGCGCCGACAGAGGCACCGTCCAGCACCATCCAGAATCGAGAAGCCCCCGCTACCGAGCCGCCGTCTGGTCAGCGCCTTGGCGCTATGCTCTGCCGGAGGAGACGTCCCAATAGACCTGACGTCGCGATCGACTCGCCGTCCCCTTGCTTGCCGCGGCGAACGGAAATGTCGCCAAGACCTCACAACTATGCACCATCACATCGCCAATGGCGCATTAGCTGGGTCGCATAAAGCCTCGGCATTGCCAGGCCACGATCCCTGTGGAGACACTCTCACCAACGTACAGATGGGCCTTTGGCAAGATGCCTGATGTCGCCCGGACTGTGCGTCACTCACTCGATACTCGTCCGTTCAAGGGATGCCGTAAATCACGGCGAGGTCGGGGTCTACAGGGAAGTACAACGGCTCCGGCCAACGGAGCCACAGGAGATGCGCATGGATGCACAGCAGACGCTGGAGGACCTACCGATCGAATTCGAAGGTCCCTCCTACACCGGTGATACTGTCTTTGGCTATCTGGTCATTGCGGTGTCGCTGATTGTCTTGATCATCGCCGTTCTCATCATCATTTTCGGCCCCGAGTACGTCAGCGTATCGATCGCCCGCGGCCCCACCTTCACCCAGTTCTGGCAGCTCTACCCGGGCCCCATCGCTACCGTCGCGGGGATCGTGACGCAGCTTGGCTGGATGTTGGTCAAAAAGCAGGATGAGGTATTGTCAGAGGAGGTCTTGGATCGTGTACGCCGGCTCCTCCCGGCCTCCGCCGAGATGCCCGAGGGCCATCGGTTCGTGTTGACCCACCTCACCGGACATCGCTACAGGGTGGAACTCGAGGAAGTGGTCGAACCATCGGACCAGCAGAACCCGCCGGACAACGTCGGTCAGATCGTGCCACTGGGACGAGGAGGCGCCATGGTGCGCCTCTGCCACGATCAGATGATGGCCACGGCAGCATCCAGCGGTTGAATGACTTGCGCGTGTACACTGCACTCTCGCAACAACGCCGGCACTGTCAGACAGTGCCGGCGTTTTCCGCTCTGCTCCGCCCGAAGGCGGCAAGAGTTCAGTCGAGGCGTTCGAACACGGTCGCCACGCCCTGCCCCATGCCGATACACATGGTGGCGAGACCCAGGCGGGTGTCCTGGCGCCGCATCACGTTCAGCAGGCTGTTGCTGATACGGGTGCCGGAGCAGCCCAGCGGGTGACCCAGGGCGATGGCGCCGCCGTGCAGGTTGACCTTCTCGTCCATCACGTCGAGCAGCCCCAGGTCCTTGAGCACCGGCAGCGCCTGGGCGGCAAAGGCTTCGTTGAGCTCCACCGTGTCGATGTCATCGATGCTCAGTCCCGCCGCCTTGAGCGCCTTCTGGGACGCCGGTACCGGGCCATAGCCCATGATCGAGGCGTCGCAGCCGGACACTCCGGTGGACAGCACCCGGGCAATCGGCGAAAGACCAAGGGCCTGGGCGCGTTCGTAGCTCATCACCAGCATGCCACTGGCGCCCACCGACAGTGCCGAGGAGGTGCCGGCGGTAACGGTGCCGCCACGCGGATCGAACACCGGCTTGAGGCCCGCCATGCTGTCCAGGCTGGCCTCGGGACGAATCACCTCGTCACGCTTGACCAGAATCCGGCGACCGTCGGCGTCATGGCCTTCCACACCGATGATCTCGCGGTCAAAGGCGCCGCTCTGCTGGGCCTCGTAGGCACGCTGGTGGGAGCGTACGCCGAAGCTGTCCTGCTGCTCGCGGGAGATGCTGTGCAGCTTGCCCAGCAATTCGGCGGTCATGCCCATCATCATCGCCGCCTTGGCGGCGTGCTTGCTGGCGCTGGGGTTGACGTCGATGCCGTGGGTCAGCGGGATGTGCTCCATATGCTCGACGCCACCGACCAGATAGACGTCACCCATGCCGGCCTTGATGTTGGCGGTGGCGATGTGCAGTGCGCTCATCGACGAGCCGCACAGGCGGTTGACCGTCTGGGCCGGCACGCTGCGCGGCATGGCGGTCATGATCTGGGCGTTGCGTGCGACGTTGAAGCCCTGCTCCAGGGTCTGGTTGACGCAGCCCCAGATAACGTCATCCACCTCGCCGGGATCAACGGCGGCGTTGCGCTCGAGCAGCGCATTCATCACCGCCGCCGACAGGTTCTCGGCACGCACGTGGCGGAAGCCACCGTTCTTGGCCTTGGCCATGGCGGTACGGGCACCATCGACCACCACCACATCTCTCGGGTTCAAGCTCATCTGTCTTCTCCTGTCTGGTGGGGTCACTTGGCGTCGGCGTAGAAGGTCTTGCCACTGTTGGCCATCTCACGCAGGCCATCAGTGGGCGCATAAAGCGGCCCGAGCTCCTCGGCCAGGCTGTCGGCCAGGGCGACGAATTCGGCCACGCCCATGGCATCGATATAGCGCAGTGCACCACCTCGGAAGGGAGGGAAGCCGATGCCGTAGATCAGCGCCATGTCGGCCTCGGCCGGGGTGCCGACGATGCCATCTTCGAGACAGCGCACGGTCTCCATGCACAGCGGCACCATCATCCGCGCGATGATCTCCTCGTCGGAGAACTCGCGGTTCTCGCTGACCACCTGCTTGACCAGCTCGATGGCGGCCTCGTCGCTGACCTTTCTGGGCTTGCCCTTGCGATCCTCTTCGTAGGCGTAGAAGCCCTTGGCGTTCTTCTGCCCCAGGCGATCGTTGTCGAACATCACCTGAATGGCGGTCTTGGCGTCACGCGCCATGCGGTCGGGGAAGCCTTCGGCCATCACCTCGTTGGCGTGCACCGCGGTATCCATGCCGACCACGTCGAGCAGATAGGCCGGGCCCATTGGCCAGCCGAACTTCTCCATCACCTTGTCGACGCGCTGGTAGTCGGCACCCTTTTCGACCAGCAGGCTGAAACCACCGAAATAGGGGAACAGCACGCGATTGACCAGGAAGCCCGGGCAGTCGTTGACCACGATCGGCGTCTTGCCCATGGCCTTGGCGTAGGCCACGGTGGCGGCCACGGCTGCGTCGCTGGTCTTCTCGCCACGGATGACCTCGACCAGCGGCATGCGGTGCACCGGGTTGAAGAAGTGCATGCCGCAGAAGTTCTCGGGACGCTTCAGGTTCTCGGCCAGTCGGGTGATCGAGATGGTCGAGGTGTTGGACGCCAGGATGGTGTTGTCGCTCACCTGCTGCTCGACCTCGCTGAGCACCGCACCCTTGACCTTGGGGTTCTCGACCACCGCCTCGACCACCAGGTCGACATTGTCGAAATCACCGTAGGACAGCGTCGGACGAATGTTGGCGAGCTTCTCGGCCACGCCTTCGACGGACAGCTTGCCGCGGGAGGCCTGCTTGCCGAACAGCTTGCGCGCCTCCTTGAGGCCCAGCTCGATGGCGTCTTCCTTGATATCCTTCATCAGGATCGGGGTGCCCTTGGAGGCGCTCTGGTAGGCGATTCCGCCGCCCATGATGCCGGCACCGAGCACCGCCGCCTGGCGCACCGGCTGCGCCTTGCTGGCGTACTTGCCGCCCTTCTTCTTGACCACCTGGTCGTTGAGGAACAGCCCGACCAGGTTGTAGCAGACGTCGGTCTTGGCCATCTTGCAGAAGGCCTTGGCCTCGATCGCCTGTGCCCGCGCACGACCTTCACCGGCGCCCTTCTGGATCACCTTGATCGCTTCCACCGGCGCCGGATAGTGCGGCCCGGCCTTGCCGGCGACATATCCCTTGGAGGTCTCGAACACCATCATCTGCTCGACCGGATTGAGGTTCAGCGCGGTGTTCTTTTCCTCGCGCCGGGCCTTGAAGTCGAGTTCGCCGGCGTTGGCTCGCGCCAGCATGTCGAGCGCCGCTGCCTCGAGGTCATCGGCGGGCACCACCGCATCCACGGCGCCGACCTTGAGGCAGGCGTCGGCACGGTTCTCGGTGCCGCCGGCGATCCACTCGATGGCGTTGTCGGCGCCGATCACCCTGGGCAGACGCACGCAGCCGCCCCAGCCGGGGACAATACCGAGCTTGGTCTCGGGCAGGCCGATCTTGGCCTCAGGCGTCATCACGCGGAAGTCGGTGGACAGCACCACCTCACAGCCGCCACCGAGGGCCAGGCCGTTGATCGCGCTGACCGTCGGGAAGGGCAGGTCCTCGAGGCCATTGAAGATACCGTGGACCTGCTCGAGCATGCCCTGGATCTCCGCCTCGTCCTTGCCGAACATGGCGTGAAACTCGGTGATGTCGGCACCGACGATGAAGGCGTCCTTGGCGCTTTTCAGCATCAGGCCCTTGACGCCGCTCTCGCCGCGTACCGCGTCCAGCGCTTCGCCCAGCTCCTTGATCACCGCGCCAGAGAGCTTGTTGACCGATTCATCCTTCAAGTCGAAGGTCAGAGTGGCGATATCGTCGCCATTGCGAGCCACCGAAATGGCATTGCCTTGATAGATCATCCACGCATCTCCACTGAAGTCATGCCGTGTCATCCGGAAAGGGCCCGACAATCGATGGGCCAGGCGACATTCATACGCCCGTTTGATTTCGCCAGCTTGGTGCAAAGATTCACTTCCGTCAACCCCTACCAATACCTTAGAGGGCTTGCGAGGCGTTGAAGCATGCAGCGGCGCTTCACCAGCGTTTAAGCATACTGATAGCATGCCCCTCCCAGCCGCCGCGGACCACGCCATGCCCTCCTCGCCCCCTCAGCGCACCACCCTCAACGCGACGCAGCGATTCATCGAGACCTGGGTAGCGCGTCTGCGGCCCTGGCACTGGCTCTGGCCACCGCTGGCCTTCGCTGCCGGTGTCGCCAGCTTCTTTCTGGTCGAGCGCCAGCAGTGGCTCGGCGTGCTGCTGGCCGGGGGCATGTTGCTGGCCTGGACCCTGCTGCTGTCGGAGAGCCTGATCGGACGCCTGATGGTGCGCCGCGGCTATCCTGCCCTGCCCCGTGGCGTCACCACCTTCATCGCCCAGATGATCCACCAGGAGACGCTGTTCTTCGCCTTGCCCTTTCTGGTCGCCACCACGGTGTGGAGCAGTGGTCAGGCGCTGTTCACCCTGTTCATGCTTGGCATGGCGGTGCTGTCCATCGTTGATCCGCTCTACTACCGACTGGCCGAACGCAAGCGCTGGCTCTACTTCGTGTTCCACGCCCAGTGCGTGTTCCTGGTGGTGCTGGTGACCCTGCCGCTGGTACTGCACCTGAGTACCGGTCAGAGCATGCTGGCGGCCGCCGTGGCCATGGTGGTATTCAGCCTGCCGAGTCTGTTGCATCTGCTGCGCCCCATGAGTCCTGCCCGCTGGCTGGCGATGTTCGCGCTGCTGCCGCTATTGGCCGGGGTTGCCTGGCTGGGCCGGGTGTGGGTGCCGCCGGCGACCCTGTGGTTGTCCGGCAGCGCCCTGTCGCCGGCCTTCGACGAGGCCGCACGCACGCCGCAGGGCTCCATGGCGCTGACACCGGAGGCGCTGTCGTCCCGAGGGCTCTATGCCTACACCGCAATCCATGCGCCACGCGGCTTGAAGGAAGAGGTGGTACACGAGTGGCGCCACGAGGGAGAACTCGTCGACCGCATCGCGCTGAATATCTACGGCGGACGCGCCGAGGGCTATCGCGCCTGGACCCGCAAGCAGAACTTCCCCGAGGCCAGCAGCGGCAGCTGGCGCATCGATGTGATGACCGCCGGCGGCCAACGTATCGGCGTACTGCGCTTCGAGGTTGCCGAAGACCCTGGGGCGGCGACCACCGCCGACGCCAGCATCGATACCCAGGCGGGCATTCCCGGCCTCAGGCTACGCTGGTTGACCGCCCGCCCCGAGGGACAGCAGGAGACATCGGACATGGCATCCGACAAGGCACGCCAGCAAGAGCCGCCGAATCACGAGGAGCCAGCCCCTGCTGAAGAGGATGCGGAGGGTGAGCCGAAAGATGACACGGGACAAAGCGGCGAGACGAGGGAGAGCAATTCGGCAGGCGAGCAGCCGGCCGAACAGAAAGGTGATCGCGAGGGCAAGGAGGAGCAAGCGCCGCAAGCAGACGATGAAGGGGAACACGACAACGGTGAGACAGGGCGTGAGTCGTGAGTCGCGAACGAGCGACAGCCAGGGAGCGGCTGTACCCCCGAAGAGTGAAGAATAGGCGCAGTTTCGAAGCAAAGGAGGGAGTTGGCTTGCATTACCGCCGCTGCGTTCGGACAATCAAATCATTTGCAGCCTTGCGATCTTGATCACTATGAACGAGAACATCGGATTTCAACTGTCTCGGGCACCACGCATCTGGCGTGCGGTGCTCGATCAGCGCCTCGCACCGTTGGGACTGACCCAGACGCGGTGGGTGACGCTCTATCACCTGTGGCGCATGCCGGACGGGCAGCCCCAGTGCGACCTGGCGCGGGCCATCGGCGTCGAGGCGCCGTCGCTGGTCAGGACGCTGGATCAGCTTTGCGAGCAGGGCCTGGTCGAGCGCTGTCCCTGTGACCAGGATCGCCGCACCAAACGCGTGCACCTGACCAAGCAGGCGACGCCTCTGCTCGAGAAGATCGATGCCATCGTGCAACAGGCCAGGGAAGAGATGCTCAAGGGGCTGGACGAGCAGGAACAGGAAAGACTCAGCGACATGCTCAGCCGCATCGAGGCCAACGGTCAGGCCTTGCTGACGCCGGACGATTGCCAGCGCTGACACCTGAGCACGACGAGCCCAGCAAGAGCCTCGCCGAGATCGCCTTCAGGGCCCACCCTGACACCTGGGCCGGATACCCAGCCTGACGCAGCCCTGTTCGATCCTGGGTGGTCGATCGCCATCGTCCATTGTCGAGCCGCCAATATCAGGGCGGCGAGTTCGGCAAATTGGCGGCGGGACGATCCGGACGTCCCTGCAGGGCGTCGCGTAGCGCCGTCGCAGGCGCCGCCAGGCTGCCGAAGGCGTCGGCCTCCAGCGACTCTTCCCACCACAGCGTCAAGGCCTTGTCGCTGGATTCGACCACGCAGGCGTCCTCGGGCAACTGGGTCAGCAGACGCGACAGTCGCGCATTGATCACCGATGGCAACGGCTCCAGCGGCTGAATCCGCCAGCGCCAGCCATTGTCGTAGTCGAACGACTTGAGCGCCTCGCTGGCACGTTCTGTGCGTACCAGCACAAAACGTGGGCCAGGCCGCTGACTCGGATAGACCCAGCGATAGGCCGCCATCTTGTCGGTCTCGCCGTGCAGCGGTGGCGTCTCCAGCTTGACGCTGGCCCCCGCCTCGATCGCCACCTGGCGCAACGCCCCCTGACGACGCTCTCGGGCGGTGGGCCGCAGCCACATGGCCGGGGCAAAGACCATTCCCACCACCCCCAGGATCAGCAGCCACAACATACGGTTTCCTCAGAAAAATCGTTGATCATCAGCATTGTTTTGACGGGACTGGCGGCCTAGAGTGGAAGCACAGACCTTTTCTCAACCGACCGCCGCTGGAGGCGTAGTCCCGTGAGCAATGAATATCGTCATGTGCTGGTGGCCGTGGACCTCACCAAGGACTCCCACAAGATCCTCGAACGCGCCCTGCAGATCGCCGATCGCAACCACGCGAAGCTGTCGATCATGCATACGCTGGAGCCCCTCGGCTTTGCCTACGGGGGCGACATCCCCATGGACCTGACCAGCATCCAGGACCAGTTGGACGACCATGCCAAGCAGCGCCTGGCCGAGATCGCCGATGCCCACGTGGCGCGAGACGACCAGCACGTGGTCGTCGGCATGCCCGATACCGAGATCCATCGCTTCGCCGATGAACACGACGTCGACCTGATTGTGGTCGGCTCCCACGGCCGTCATGGCTTTGCGCTGCTGCTCGGCTCCACCTCCACCGGCGTGCTCCATGGTGCTCAGTGCGACGTACTGGCCGTGCGCGTCGGCAAGGAAAGCGAAGAGTAACCCCAGCGGTTGACCGGATCGCACCTCGCGGCAACCGGATCGCGCCCACTGCCCCGTTCATTCCCGGGAGCTTGCCCTCGCCCGTCCACCCAAGCGGTGGACGGGCGAGCTTTTTTCGCAAGACACCTTTCGCAAGGCGCCTATCGAGCGACTCCTCGGTACCACGCAAAGGGGCCAGAGCGCGTCCGGGTCTACTCGCCGGCGGCCATTGCCTCGAGTTCCATCCAGCGCTCCATGACCGCGTCGAGGCGTTCCTGAGTCTCCTGCAGCAACGCCAGCCGCTCGGTGACCACACCGGATGGCTGCTGGTAGAAGTCGGGCTTGCCCGCCTCCGCCTCGAGCTCGGCCACCTCAGACTCCAGCCGTTCGATCTCCGCCGGAAGGCCATCGAGCTCCCGCTGCAGCTTGTAGGATAGCTTGACCGGCTTGGCCTTGGCTGGCGCTGCGGCCGTGTCCGCCGTATCCGTCTTGCTGGATGTCGGCGCCGGTGCCGCGTCATCCGCTGTCGGCTCCACCCGCTGGCGCGCCGCACCCTCCCAGGGCGCCGGCGGCAACTTGCCGCCCTGGCGGACCCAGTCGCTGTAGCCACCGACGTACTCGCGTACCTGCCCCCTGCCTTCGAAGGCCAGCACGCTTGTCACCACGTTGTCCATGAAGGCGCGGTCGTGTGATACCAGCAACAGGGTGCCGTCGAAGTTGAGCAACAATTCCTCGAGCAGCTCCAGGGTCTCGACGTCCAGGTCATTGGTCGGCTCATCGAGCACCAGCACGTTGGCCGGCTGGGTGAACAGCTTGGCCAGCAGCAGGCGGTTGGACTCGCCCCCGGACAGTGCCTTGACCGGCTGACGCGCACGCTCCGGCGAGAACAGAAAGTCCTGCAGGTAGCTCATCACGTGGCGGTCCTTGCCACTCACCGTGACCCGATCACTGCCCTGGGCCACGTTGTCGTAGACGGTGCGCTCAGGCTCGAGCCCGGCCCGAAGCTGGTCGAAGTAGGCGACCTGTAGCTTGGTCCCCAGTCGCACCGTGCCTTCGCTCGGCTCGAGTTCGCCCAGCAGGATCTTCAACAGGGTGGTCTTGCCGGCGCCATTGCGCCCGATCAGACCGATACGATCCCCACGCTGAATCTCGATATTCAGGTCACGGATGACCGTCGCATCCTCGAAGTGCTGGGTGACGTGAGACAGCTCCACCACCCGCTTGCCGCTGCGTTCGCCGGTATCTACCGTCAGCGAAGCATTGCCCTGGCGCTCGCGCCGCTGGCTGCGTTCGCGGCGCAACTGCTGGAGCGCCCTCACCCGTCCTTCGTTGCGCGTACGTCGGGCCTTAATCCCCTGACGAATCCAGGCTTCTTCCTGGGCCAGTTTCTTGTCGAACTCGGCGTTCTCCCGGGCCTCGACCTCAAGCTCGTGCTGCTTCTGGGCCTGGTAGGTGGCGTAGTCACCGGGATAGCGCCCGAGCTTGCCACGATCCAGCTCGAGGATGCCGGTAGCCAGACGCGACAGAAAGGCGCGGTCGTGGGTGATGAACAGCACCGCTCCGGCAAAGGCGGCAAGCTGTTCCTCGAGCCAGGCGATGGTGTCCAGGTCCAGGTGGTTGGTCGGCTCATCGAGCAGCAGCAGATCAGGTTCGGCGACCAGCGCCCGAGCCAGCGCCACCCGCCGGCGCCAGCCGCCCGACAGCGAGGACATCTCGGCGTCTTCGGGCAGCCCCAGGCGGGTCAGCACCACATCGATCCGCTGGTGGAACGACCAGCCGTCGATGGCCTCCAGCCGCGTCTGCAGCGTGGCCATGCGGTTCATGTCCGGATCCTCGGACTGCACCAGATGGTGATACTCGGACAGCAGATCGCCGGCCTCGGGCAGGCCCTGGGCCACCACATCAAAGATGGTCTCGCCGCTGGCCTCCGGCAGGTCCTGCTCGAGCACCCCGATCTTGAGGCCTGGGGCGCGCCAGATGGTGCCGCTGTCGGCCTGATTCTCGCCCGCCACCAGTCTCAGCAGCGTGGACTTGCCGGTGCCATTGCGGCCCACCAGCGCCAGCCGCTCTCCCCGCTCGAGCACCAGGTCGGCACCGTCGAGCAATACATGGTGGCCATAGGCCAGTTGCAACTGCTCCAGTCGTAGCAGGGTCACGCTTCACCTCTTCGCTTGATCATCGCGACAGTGTACCTCATGCCCCCCTCATGCTGGCATGACCGATCCCACCTGAGAGTCAAAATCAGAGACCACGCGATCAGCGACATGGCCACCTCGAGCACCGCACCACGTGGTTGTGCCGCCGACACAAAGGTACAATGCGCCTCCATCGATATAGCCGCCCCAAGGAGACCGCGTTGTCCGTCCCAGACAAGCCTGCCCCAGACGAGACGCTGCCGAACCCGCTGCCGGAGCCGCTGCGCTTTCACTCGCCTGCCCCTCTGGTCGACATCGGCGCCAACCTGACCCACGAGAGCTTTACCCACGATATCGATGCCACCCTCGCCCGTGCCCGCGCGGCCGGCGTCGAGACGCTGATTCTCACCGGTACCGATCGTGAGCATGCCGAACAGGCGGTGGCCCTGTGCCAGGCCCACGAAGGCCTTTACGCCACCGCCGGCATTCACCCGCACCAGGCCAGCGAATGGGGTCCGGAGCTCGAAGCCGCCATGGCCGAGCTACACCAAAAGCCCCAAGTGGTCGCGGTGGGAGAATGTGGCCTCGACTTCAATCGCAACTTCTCGACCCCGGCCGAACAGGAACGCGCCTTCGAGGCGCAACTCGCCCTGGCTGCCGAGTCGGGGCTGCCATTGTTCCTGCACGAGCGCGACGCCGGTGCCCGAATGCGTGACATCCTCGGCGCCTGGCGAGATGATATTTCACGGGCGGTGATTCATTGCTTCACCGCGGATCGCGAGACGCTCCACGGCTACCGGGATCTTGACCTGCACATCGGCCTGACCGGCTGGATCTGCGACGAGCGCAGGGGCCATCATCTACGTGATCTGGTGGGCGATATCGCCGCCAATCGACTGATGGTGGAGACCGACTGTCCCTACCTGTTGCCGCGTAATCTGCCGGCCAAGCTCAAGGGGCGCCGCCACGAGCCGGCGCTGCTGCCCTGGATCGTGCGAGAGATCGCCCACTGGCGCGGCGAAAGCGAAGCTGAGCTTGCCGCCAGCAGCACCGCGACGGCCCGCGCCTTCTTCGATATCAAGGAGTCCTGACATGGGCGACATGCCTGCCTTTATCGCCGTGGAGACCGGCGGCGACGGCGATCTGCCCCTGGCCATCGCCTGGAGCCTCGACGATGGCCGCATCAAGCACACCCTGATCCAGCCCGACGAGGACTGGCTCGATGCCGAGACGGTGTCCCTCGGCGACTACAGCCGCGAGGAGCTGGCCAGCATCGGCGTGAGTCCGCTGGACGTGATCCGTGAACTGGAAACCGATCACTTCAATGCCACCCTGCTGACCGCCGGCGTATTCGACGACGAGGCGGCCATCTCACGGCTGTTCGACACCTACGGTCTCGACCCCTTCGTCGAGCTGGCCCCGGCAGAATCCCTCTATCCCGACCTGGATCCTGGCGAGTGGGCGCGCGCCCGCAACGAGCTGTTTGCCGAACTGGGCCTCGAGCCCATGCGTCCGGAGCAGGAGGTAGAGGTAATGTTGCATCTGCACAAGCGACTCAGCGACAGCGATTGAGTCCGCAAACGAAATGCGACCGCTGACGGTGCGACTGGACCGTCAGCCCTCCCGCCAGTCCTCCCGCCAGCCCTACCAGCAGCCCTCCCACCAGCCCACTCATAGCTCCATACCCTGTTGCCAGGGCTTCAGGCGTTCGCGCGAACTATCGCTTGGTCACGAAGCAGTACCGCCCCTCCGGGCGCGAAGCAAAGCAGCGGCTGGCGTCACCCCCGCGTGGTGGTCGCGGTATACCTTGGTCGACTGGTCTCCTCCCTCCTCTCGGGCCAGGCTTGTTCTTCCCAAAAAATCGAACTTAAGTGCGCCATACGAACAACAAGCTTCGAGAGAGTGAGCCCATGCCCATTGCCACGAACATTGCCACGACCATTACGACGACCATTGCCACGTCTTGTGCCCAGCCCCGGCGTCTTGCCGGCCCCCGACCTGCCCCCCGCGCCATCGCCACCTTCCTGGCGCTGGCCAGCGCAGCCCTTTTCAGCGCAACCCTGTCCACCTCCGCCCAGGCCGACACCAGTATCGTGATGCTGGGCACCGGCACCCCGGTACCCGACGGGGAGCGGGCCGGTTCGGGGGTCGCGGTCATCCATGATGGCGAGGCCTATCTCTTCGATGTTGGCCCCGGCGTCGTCGAGCGCGCCAGCCAGGCCCAGGAGCGAATGGGCATCGAAGCGCTCGCCCCGGTGAACATCGAGCGGCTGTTTCTGACCCACCTCCACAGCGACCATGTACTGGATTACCCGGAACTGCTCGGCACCTACTGGTGGCGCCGCGAACAGCCCATCTCGGTGGTCGGCCCGGTGGGTACCGAGGCCATGAGCCAAGGGGTCTACACCATGCTGGCCGAGGACACCAATACGCGCCTGGCCGACAAGAGTCCTGTCACCAATCCAGCGGCGGCCAGGGCCCTGGTGACCGAAATCGAGAAGGAGGGGCTGGTCCACGAGTCACCCGGCATCAGCATCCACGCCTTCGGGGTAACTCATGGAGACTGGGAGCAGGCCTACGGCTACAAGGTCGTCACCGATGACCTGACCCTGGTGATCTCGGGTGACACGTCGCTTTCCGAGGAAGTGCGTCGCCAGGCAAGCGGCGCAGACGTACTGATCCACGAGGTGATCAGCCGTCAGGGGTGGGAACAACTGTCACCGCAGTGGCAGGCCTACCATCAATACGCCCACACGCTGAGCGATGAACTGGCAGAGTTGGCCCGGGAAGCGCGTCCCGGCACCCTGGTGCTGACCCATGTTCTGCACTACTCGGCCCCGCGGGAGAGCGTGCTTGACGAGGTTCGAGCCGACTATGATGGCAGGGTGCTGCTACCCGATGATCTTGACGTCATCGAGTGACCGACGCCATCAGGCGATGGCAGGCTCGAGCTGCTCTCGTCCAAGCTCGATCGCCTCGCTCAACGCCAGCCCTTGCCGATAGAAGCCGCGCAGCGCCGCTTCGAAGGCTGCCGCACGGCGCGGCAGTCCTTCGTCACGGTAACGGCGGGCACGCTCGGCCACCCGTCGGGCGAAGCCTTCGCGATCGACCTCCACCTCGCCGAGGTTGTCGACGCTGACGTGAAAGGTCAGCCCGGCCGCCTCGCTGAAGATGCGCTCCAGCGCCTGGGGCGCCACCTCGACCTTCTCGAAGGCCTGCTGCTGCATCTCGCTGCGACCGTCAGGCTCGTACCAGTAGCCGTAGTCTTCCAGCAGTCGCCGACGCGGCCCGGCGATACACCAGTGACTGACCTCGTGCAGAACGCTGGCAAAAAAGCCCCGTGCGAAGATCACCCGATGCCAGGGCACCTGATCGTCGGCGGGCAGATACAATGGCTCATCACCGCCACGCACCAGACGGGTATTGCAGGGGCCCAGAAACAGCCCATCGAACAGTTCGATCACGTCTTCCAGGCGGTGCTCCACGAGGGCTCCTTCACGTCGGGCGTTTGACTAAAGCGGCGGCGGGTTGTTGACCAACGCCACTACCGAGCGATGTTGGCGAGGGCGCTTGCCAAGGGCGCCTGCCGACAACGATTGCCGAACCCGCCTGGCGAGAACAGTGGCCGATGCCGATTGGCGCGAGCCGGCAAGGATACCAAGGCTTGGCGCACAGCCAAACTCTCGAAGCGTTCGATTCTGGCGACATCGGTGGTTTGATTGACCAGACACCGATGACAGCGCTCGGCCTTGGCGCACTGGCAACTGGCCGCGCGGCGCCAAGATGGTGCATCGCTGGTACACTCTCACGGTACCCCGTGTCCCGAGTCGGCGCCTGCCCGGCGATCACCTCTTGGCCGTCTGTCCCGACAGCGGCCCGCTGACTCAAGGCACCAGGGCAAGAAGCCCGTATTCTCTGCATGGAGCCCACCAACGTGCGTCCTTTCCCCACCGGCCTCGGCGCCACCAGCCGCCGCGAGAGCTGGCCCTTGATCCGTCTGGCATTGCCCATCTGTGGCGCCCAATTGGCCCAGGCCGGCATGAGCGTCGTCGATATCATGATGACTGGCCGCCAGAGCGCCACCGACCTCGCCGCGGTCTCCGTCGGTGCAAGTCTGTGGATGCCCTTGATGCTGTTCATGACCGGTACCCTGATGGGGCTGACGCCGATCGTCGCCCAGCTGCTGGGGGGCGGGCGCCAGGCGGGCATTCGCCCCAACGTGCACCAGGCGCTGTGGGTGGGCCTGGTACTGGGGCTGGTCTCGGCGCTGCTGCTGCGCCTTGCGGTGGCGCCGGTATTCGCCTGGATGGAGGTCCCCCCCGAGGTAGCCGAACGCGCTCGTGACTATGTTGGCGCAGTGGCTTTCGGAATGCCCGGCGTCGCCATCTTTCTGGCGCTGCGAGCGTTCTCCGACGGGGTCAATCATACCCGACCGGCGCTGTGGATCAGCCTGATCGGGCTTGCCGTGAATATTCCCAGCAACTATGTGCTGATCTACGGTGGCGACGGTTTTACTCGCCTGCTGGGCGACGCCACCCCCGGCTGGTTGGCCGACCTGCCGGCACTGGGCGCCTATGGCTGCGGCATCGCCACCGCCATCGCCATGTGGGTGATGACCCTGGCGATGGTCCGTTACACCCAGAAGAGCCGCGCCTATGGCAGTATCGAGCTGTGGCACTCGCCCACCCGTCCGAACCCGCGGATGATCGCCGAACTGCTCTACGTAGGCGTTCCCATCGGTGTGGCGATCTTTGTCGAGGTCACCCTGTTCACCCTGATCGCGCTGTTTATCGCAAGCCTCGGCGAGATCGTGGTGGCCGCTCACCAGGTGGCGCTCAACTACACCTCGGTACTGTTCATGCTGCCGCTGTCACTGGGTATGGCCTTGACGGTGCGGGTCGGCAACACCCTCGGCGGTGGTGACCCTCGGCTGGCGCGACTGGTAGCCTGGAACGGCATCCTGATCGCGCTACTGGTGGCGCTGTTCAACAGCCTGCTGCTGTGGCTGACGGCGGAGACCATCGTCGGACTCTACACCCATAACGTCGAGGTCCAGGCACTGACCCTGTCGCTGGTGGGGCTGGCGATGCTCTATCAGGTATCGGATTCCCTGCAGGTGGCCCTCGCCGGCGCCCTGCGCGGCTACAAGGATACCCGGGTGATCATGTTCATCACCCTGCTGGCGTACTGGCTGGTCGGCCTCGGCGGCGGCCACCTGCTGGGACGCTACGGGGTTGGCGACTGGATCGAGCCGATGGGGGTACACGGCTACTGGATCGGGCTGATCGCGGGGCTGACCGTCGCCGCGCTGCTGCTCGGTGAGCGCTTCCGGCGCAAGGCCCGAAGCGTTGCCAGGCGTGCGGAGGACGGCTGAGCATGAACGGCTTTCGTCCTGGCCGGTGGCGACCGCTGCTGCTCGCCTCCTGCCTGTCGCTGCTGGTGGGCTGTGGCGACTCGGCGCTGGAACGTGATCTGCTGGCCTATCAACAGCGGCTAGCCGAGGCACTCGACCAGCCACCACCGGAGCCCGCGCCGGTGGCCAACATCGGCGACTTCCCCGAACGCCGTCAGTTGACGCTCGAGATCCCGCCGATCAGGGAAGGCATGCTCGACGTCTTTGCCCTGCGCGGCTGCCATATCGCCAACCTGGTCGCCGAGCGCAACAACCAGCTTGGCAAGACCGCCGCCCCCAGCCAGCGCTGGCTCTACGAGCTGCGTCTGTGGCGCCGCCTCAGCGCCTGCTGGAACGCCGAGGCCGCCGACGCCCTGGCCGAGGGTGACCGCCAGCGTCTGGCTCGCCTGACCGACATCAAGACACGCCAGCTGCCGCTGGCCAGCTACAACGCCCTGGTCTCCTCCGAGGAGTGGACCGGCAGCTTCTCGCGGGCAAGCTCCCCCCTGCCTCTCGACGAACTCTCGGCGGTCGACGAGCAGCTTGCGGCGCTTGGCTATCTGAACGAAGCGGTCATCCACCAGTTCGACCGCCAGTGGACGCCAGAGTCCGGGCCACTGGAACAGGCGCTTGCCACCCTGCGGGATCGTCCACTGAGTGCCGAGCTGATGCGCGCCCTGATGCTGGCAAGCCAACGCCTCGAGGAAGCCAGTCGACTGCTTGAGAGCGCCCTCGCCTCCCGCCATGGCTCAGACGACGACCGGACCGGCGCTGATGCGGCATGTTCACAGACGACGACGCTGCCCGAGGAAGGCGACACCCTAGCGTCACTTGAGCGCCTCGAGACGCAGGCGCTACGCTGGTTCGCTGGCATGGACCGACTGCTGGACGCCCATGTGGCGGGCAGCCAGGCCTTTCAGGACTACCGCCGGCAATGGCTCGACCTGGACAGCGAAACCACGCCACTGGCAAGTTTCGTGCGCGTACGAGACGATCACCTGTGGTTGCGTCAGCAATGGCGTCAACGCTGTGATACCCACGAGGACTTACGCTAGTTGATGAGTCTGTGCTATTGATGAGAACAGGGACGTAGAGCGCAGCGTCCGGCCCCGGGCCGAGATGCGATGCCGTAAGCAAGCAGCCGCTGGAGGGAGATCATGGGCATTCCACTGTCACCCCGCCCCGCTCGGGTCATCGACCTGGAGAGCATGCGCCAACGCCAACTGGCCCGCAGACGCCTGGTTCGCCTGGCCCCGGAGCTCGATGGACTAGAGATGGTGTACCGACTCGACGCGCACCCGGATACCCTGTACGGCATGCCGATACTGGCCTGGGGGATGCGTGAGAACGGCGATATTGTCGGGCTGGTCCCGTGGATGGAGTCGCTGACGCCATGCGAGCAGCTCGACGATCCGGACCACGGTCACTTCGTCGGCTACCGTGATCCGGAAACCGAGGAGCTGTTCGACCAGCCCCCGGAACACAAGGAAATGGAACTGGCCCACGCGGCGGCCTACTTCGAATACGAGGATACCCGCGAAACCACCCTGATCCAGAGCCTGCCGGATCATCAGGGTACCCACGCCCTGTGCATGGACGAGGAAGGCGCGCCCTGGCAGCTCAAGCAGGTCTTCGGCTGGCGCCTGTACAGCGACGGCACCATCGAGTCCCTGCTGGCCGACGAGAACCTGATCGAAACCGTCCCGGTACTGCCCGGCGACGCCTGTCTCTACCCGGGCCACAGCCGACACCGGGTGGTGTACTTCTTCCAGCGCCAGATCGCCAACCGTATTCGCCAGGAAGACCCGGCGACACTGGAAGCTCTGGCCATGATGGTCATGCCTGACGACGATGAGGAAGCCGCGCCATAACGTCAGAAAGAGCGTCACCACCAGGGAGGGGGCTCAAGCGTTGAGTCCCCTCCCTCGGCAATATCATCCCAGCCGGATAAAGTAGAAGTGCGAGCCATCTTCAAGACTGCGATGCTCCACCAGCTCGTGCCCGAGAAACTGGCAGAACTTGGGCACATCTCGGGTGGTCGCCGGATCTGTCGCCGTGACCTTGAGCACCTGGCCAGGACTCATGTCCCGCACCGCGTTGTGCATCATCATGATCGGTTCAGGGCAGAACAGACCGCTGGTATCCAGTTCCTTGTCGCTTGCGGGCAGCGCATCGGAAGAATCCACCATCAATACCTCGGAGTTGGAGTGAAAGCATGATCAAGATCATCATCGAGCGCCGCATCATGCCGGGCCTGGAAGAAGAATACGAGCAGGCCGCACGAGAGGCCATGCGCCAGTCGCTGGGCGCCGATGGCTTCTTCGGCGGCGAGAGCCTGGTCGAACAAGGACGCTCCGACCGCCGTCTGATGATCACCAAGTGGCGCGATCTGCGCGCCTGGAAGGCATGGTACAACAGCGAGGCCCGAGAAAGAGTGATGCAGCACGTCCAGCCGTTGCTGACCGAGGCCGAAAACGTCCGGATCTTCGAACCGGCCTACTGACCCACGCCGATCTGCTGCCCGTGTCGCCGCCTCAATCGAGGCGAACGTGCACGGTGACCTCTTCTCTGTCGTGATAGAGGTGACGACAGCGTATCTCAGCCCGAACCCCGGCCTCCTGCAAGCGTGACGCGAGGCCGGAAAGACACAGCGATACCTCCTCCCAGCGCTTCTTCATCGGCAGCTTCAGGTTGAACACCGCCTCGCGACACCAGCGCTGCAACAGCCAACGCTCCATCATGGTGATGACGCGCGAGGGCTTGTCGACGATGTCGCAGACCAGCCAGTCCAGGCGCATCGGCGGCTCCCACACGAAGCCATCCTCACGCAGGTGCTCGACCATGCCGCTGGCCATCAGGGCCTTGTCCATGGGGCCATTGTCGATGGCGTAGACCTGCATCCCCCGCTGCACCAGCTGCCAGGTCCAGCCCCCCGGAGCCGCGCCAAGATCCGCGGCCTGCATGCCCTCCCCGAGCCGCTCGTCCCACTCGTCACGTGGCACGAATTCATGCCAGGCCTCCTCGAGCTTCAAGGTCGAGCGGCTTGGCGCGGCGTGGGGGAAGCGCAGACGTCGAATGCCGCCGGGGAATTCACTGCGATTGCCGGGAAAGCTCATCGCCAGCTGGACCCGGTCACCGTCACGCCAGACCAGGTGCAGCCGTCGTCCTCCCGCCTTGCGGCGCAAGGCACCACGCTTCTTGAGCTGGGAATTGAGCGGGCGTTCCAACGCCTTCAACAGGCTACTCAGCGCCTTGGCCTCGTTGGTATCCGGGGTCTCCTGCCAGATCGACTCGAAGCTCCAGCCACAGGCCTTGAGCTGCTCGAAGATGGGCGAGAGTCGATCGTCCCGGGACAGCGAGAGCTCCGGCAGGGCCAGCAACGACTGGCGGGCAAATACCAGCTCGTCGAGACGCAGGCGACGATGCAAGTCATTGGCCGGGTGCTCGCAGTCCATGCTGACCCTGACCAGCCCCTCCTCCATCAGGGGCTCGACGCTGGCGCCCTCGCCTTCGGCCAGGAACTCAGCGTGCAGGCGGTCGGTCAGCTCGGCGGCCAGGTCCGGCTCGAACCCCGGGCGACAGAACAGAAGGATTTGATCAGGCGTCATGGGTAAAGGTTCTCTTTCTCCAGTCGAGTCCGGCGCGTCCCTCGGCGGTCAGTTCGATATCCTTCAACTGAACATTCAGGGCGTTGGTGGAGATCACCACCTCCCACAGCGAAAACACCAGAGATATCGACAGCGATGCCAGGCTGATGCCGAACAGCAGCATACCCAGCGGCGTCCATGACAGGAACAGCGCAAACATCGACAGGGTGCACAGTAGAAAAGCGAAAACCCCGGCGATCTGCATCCGCTTGGTCAGCGAGATGCGCCGGCGCAGTAGTCGGATCTGGGTGACGTGATCTTCTTCCCCCTCCTTTACCTGCTCCGCCAGCTTGCGGATCAGTCCGGCCAGGGTCAGGAAGCGATTGGTATAGGCCAGCAACAGCAATGAAATGGCGGGAAACAGCAGGGCCGGCGTGGTCAAGTTCACGGGGGCACTCCAGAGGATCGACGAAAGTCGGTCATGGTAGCAGTCACGGCGCCTGGCGACGAGTCGCGCGGTCCTTCCCCGGCCTTGGAGGTCAGCTTGACGCACCGGGAGCGACACACCCGGTACGCTGAGCCAAGCTCGCGCAGGAAGACGCACAACTTGCCGATCCGGTAGCGACTGCCGGACCGCTGTGCCATATACGAAACTGCCCCCGACGCAAGCGTCGGGGGCAGACAATGGAGCGGAGGCCGCAATCAGGACTCAACCTGCAGAGCCATCAGGCCGCGGCCAACAGAGGCGATGTCCCGATTACAGGATGCCCTGCTCCTTGGCCATCTGACGAGCCGCCCGAGGGGCCGTCCACAATGTCGGCAGCAGCACCAGCGACACCGGGATGGCGGTGATCACGATAAACTGCTGCAGGGCACTGATCTGGCCTGCGCCCATTCTCAGCAGAATGGCAGCCATCAGCGCCATGGCGATGCCCCAGAAGGCACGAACCAGTGCGTTGGGCTCGTCGTGACCGGCACCGACCACGGAAATGGCGTAGCTCATGGAGTCACCCGTCGTCGCCACGAAGATGGTGGTCAACAGCAGGATGGCCATGGCCATCAGGCTTCCGCCGGGCAGCGCCTGGGCCACGGTCAGGGTCGCGACATCAAACTGGAAGTTGTTCAGCGCCTCGGTCAGATCGATGGCACCGCTCAGTTGATAGTAGATGCCGGAACCGCCCAGCAGGGTGAACCAAATCATGGTAGCCACAGGCGCCATCACCGCCACCGCCAGAATCATCTGCCGGATGGAGCGTCCACGAGAAATCCGAGCGACGAAGATCGCCATCAGCGGGCCGTAACCGATAAACCAGGCAAAGAAGAACACTGTCCACCACTGCATCCACCAGTCCGGTGCGGTCTGGGTGGTCATGGTCGCCATCTCGAAGAACGAGCTCAGATAGGCGCCCGCCCCCTGGGTAAAGGCATCGGTCAGAAACAGCGTCGGTCCCAGGATAAAGATCGTGGCAGCGATCGCCAGAGCCAGAAACACGTTGAAGCGGCTGAGGATCTGGATCCCCTTGTGGATCCCGGTGACCGCCGAGGTCACGTACACCACCCCCAGAGCAGCAAGCACCATCAATTGGGTGCTGTAGCCTTCACTGACACCGAACAACTCATGAAAACCGAAGCTGACCTGAGTCGCCAGGAAACCGATGGGGCCGACGGTACCCGCCACCACGGCGATTACGCACAGAGCGTCGACCAGGCCACCGAAGGGCCCCTTCATGACCTTTTCGCCCAGCACCGGATACAGCAGGGTCCGCGGCTGCAGCGGCTGTCCCTTGACGTAGTGGGCATGAGCCAGCACCACCGACGCCAGCGTACCCAGCACGGCCCAGGCCAGCAGCCCCCAGTGCATGAACGACTGGGCCAGAGCCCCTGAAATGGCCTCGGCCGTCCCGGCTTCGCTGTCAAAGGCCGGCGGCGTCACCACGAAGTGATAGACCGGCTCACCGGCGGCGAAGAACACACCGCCTCCCGCGAGCAGCGTGCACATGATCATCGACAGCCACTTGAAGGTACTGATCTCTGGCGTCTCGAGATTGCCGATACGCGCCTTGGCGCTGGGAGACACGGCGATGCCCATGGCGATGAAGAAGGTCGCCAGCAACAACAGCTGGAAATAGCTGCCCAGGGTCTTGGCGGTCCAGGCAAAGCCTGCCGAGATGCCGTTGGCAACCATCTCGATGTCGTACACAGACAGGGCGACGAAGCCCATGATGAAGCCGATGCTCAAGATGAGCACGATGGGATCACCCAGTCGAGAACCGGCCGAAGAAGCCCGCGAGTCGGAGGAAGCGGTGGTATGACTCATGTGGTGGGTAGCGACAGCAGACTAGGGTCAGGCTGTCGGACTCTCCTTTTGGGAAAGATGAATGGCGCCCTGATGGGCATGAAGGAAGCACGGAGGATTCCGCGATTTCATGACAGCTCTGTGGCTGAAGGGAAAGGATTCACCGCGCCTCATGCGCGAATCGAACCCGGCGACTCGCCTGGAACCCGTTCCAGGCGTATCGTAAAAAAAGCATGACAATGTCGACGCCGCATGACCACCCCCTGAACAGCGCGATGGTTCAACGCTTGAGTCTTTTTCCGGTCATGCCAACATGCCACTGGAGGGGTATACGACCTCCGGGCGTCACACAAACACTAGCGCCCTCGCATGGGGGTGAGTCACCCCGAAGCTCTTCACAAGGCCTGCGGCAACGCCGCATGGCCTCGCTCCCAATGGGCTTCCTGCAAACGACCTCAGGGCGTCACACAAACAACAGCGCCCTCGCATGGGGGTGAGTCACCCCGAAGCTCTTCACAAGGACTGCGGCAACGCCGCCTGGCCTCGCTCCCAATGGGCTTCCTGCAAACGACCTGAGGGCGTCACACAAACAACAGCGCCCTCGCATGGGGGTGAGTCACCCCGAGCTTTTGCAGCGAAGCTGCAAGGGGGGACGAACGACGCGAGCCTGCGAGCGGCCGGACCGCGCCGAGGGGGTTATCGGCGCGGCCCCACATATAAAGAGGGGGGTCTTCCCATGCATATGAAAAAGCCCGATTATCTCTCGATAACCGGGCTTCTTCTGAATAAATGCCTGACGATGACCTACTCTCGCATGGGGAGACCCCACACTACCATCGGCGCTGAGCGGTTTCACTTCTGAGTTCGGCAAGGGATCAGGTGGTTCCCACTCGCTATGGTCGTCAGGCGGAAAAAGGCAATGTACATCAATACTGACAAAGTCCTGCTCGATACGTCCCACGTATCCGTCAATTGATTCGAGACATCATCGACCAAAACCCTTTGGGTGTTATATGGTCAAGCCTCACGGACCATTAGTACCGGTTAGCTCAACGCCTTGCAGCGCTTCCACACCCGGCCTATCAACCAGCTGGTCTTGCTGGGTCCTTTAGGAGGCTCAAGGCCTCAGGGAGATCTCATCTTGAAGGGGGCTTCCCGCTTAGATGCTTTCAGCGGTTATCCCGTCCGTACATAGCTACCCGGCAATGCCACTGGCGTGACAACCGGAACACCAGAGGTACGTCCACTCCGGTCCTCTCGTACTAGGAGCAGCGCTTCTCAAATCTCCAACGCCCACGGCAGATAGGGACCGAACTGTCTCACGACGTTCTAAACCCAGCTCGCGTACCACTTTAAATGGCGAACAGCCATACCCTTGGGACCGACTTCAGCCCCAGGATGTGATGAGCCGACATCGAGGTGCCAAACACCGCCGTCGATGTGAACTCTTGGGCGGTATCAGCCTGTTATCCCCGGAGTACCTTTTATCCGTTGAGCGATGGCCCTTCCATACAGAACCACCGGATCACTAGAACCTACTTTCGTATCTGCTCGACGTGTCTGTCTCGCAGTTAAGCACCCTTATGCTCTTGCACTCACTGCACGATTTCCAACCGTGCTGAGGGTACCTTCGTGCTCCTCCGTTACTCTTTGGGAGGAGACCGCCCCAGTCAAACTACCCACCACACACGGTCCTCGAACCGGATTACGGTCCTGAGTTAGAACGCCAATGATGCCAGGCTGGTATTTCAAGGTTGGCTCCACCCCATCTGGCGACAGGGTTTCAAAGCCTCCCAGCTATCCTACACAAGCAACATCAGCGTCCAGTGTGAAGCTGTAGTAAAGGTTCACGGGGTCTTTCCGTCTAGCCGCGGGTACACAGCATCTTCACTGCGATTTCAATTTCACTGAGTCTCGGGTGGAGACAGCGTGGCCATCATTACGCCATTCGTGCAGGTCGGAACTTACCCGACAAGGAATTTCGCTACCTTAGGACCGTTATAGTTACGGCCGCCGTTTACCGGGGCTTCGATCAGGAGCTTCGCGTGAGCTAACACCATCACTTAACCTTCCGGCACCGGGCAGGCGTCACACCCTATACGTCCGCTTGCGCGTTTGCAGAGTGCTGTGTTTTTAATAAACAGTTGCAGCCACCTGGTATCTTCGACCGCGTCAGGCTCCGGTCGCGAGGACCTTCACCCTAATGCGGCGTGCCTTCTCCCGAAGTTACGGCACCATTTTGCCTAGTTCCTTCACCCGAGTTCTCTCAAGCGCCTTGGTATTCTCTACCTGACCACCTGTGTCGGTTTGGGGTACGGTCTCACAGTATCTGAAGCTTAGAGGCTTTTCCTGGAAGCGTGGCATCGATGACTTCCTGACCGTAGTCAGTTCGTCTCGCCTCTCGGCCTTGAGGATCCGGATTTACCTGAATCCTCAGCCTACCGGCTTTCACCAGGACAACCAACGCCTGGCTCACCTAGCCTTCTTCGTCCCCCCATCGCAATACTGTGAGGTACGGGAATATTGACCCGTTTCCCATCGACTACGCCTTTCGGCCTCGCCTTAGGGGCCGACTCACTCTGCTCCGATTAGCGTCGAACAGAAACCCTTGGTCTTCCGGCGGGGGAGTTTTTCACTCCCCTTGTCGTTACTCATGTCAGCATTCGCACTCGTGATACCTCCAGCATGCTTCTCAACACACCTTCATCGGCTTACACGACGCTCCTCTACCGCGTGTTCGCATCCTTAAAATGACTCAGGCCGTTCACCTTGCCCTGCCCGACTCAACGTTCGGGAAGCGCTTTGCCATCGCTTCGCGATGGCAGCGAACTGACACTATCGAATCACCTTAAGTGATGCGAACACACCCGTAGCTTCGGTACCTGGTTTGAGCCCCGTTACATCTTCCGCGCAGGCCGACTCGACTAGTGAGCTATTACGCTTTCTTTAAAGGATGGCTGCTTCTAAGCCAACCTCCTAGCTGTCTAAGCCTTCCCACATCGTTTCCCACTTAACCAGGATTTCGGGACCTTAGCTGACGGTCTGGGTTGTTTCCCTTTTCACAACGGACGTTAGCACCCGCTGTGTGTCTCCCACGCTTGCACTCACCGGTATTCGGAGTTTGCCTCGGGTTGGTAAGTCGGGATGACCCCCTAGCCGAAACAGTGCTCTACCCCCGGCGGTGATACGTGAGGCGCTACCTAAATAGCTTTCGAGGAGAACCAGCTATCTCCGGGCTTGATTAGCCTTTCACTCCGATCCACAAGTCATCCAAATCTTTTTCAACAGATCCTGGTTCGGTCCTCCAGTTGATGTTACTCAACCTTCAACCTGCTCATGGATAGATCGCCCGGTTTCGGGTCTATTTCCAGCGACTGGTCGCCCAGTTAAGACTCGATTTCTCTACGCCTCCCCTATACGGTTAAGCTCGCCACTGAAAATAAGTCGCTGACCCATTATACAAAAGGTACGCGGTCACCAAACAAGTTGGCTCCCACTGCTTGTACGCATACGGTTTCAGGATCTATTTCACTCCCCTCTCCGGGGTTCTTTTCGCCTTTCCCTCACGGTACTGGTTCACTATCGGTCAGTCAGGAGTATTTAGCCTTGGAGGATGGTCCCCCCGTCTTCAGTCAAGGTTTCACGTGCCTCGACCTACTCGATTTCACAACACTCAGGTTTCGGTTACGGGGCTATCACCCACTATGGCCAGACTTCCCAGTCTGTTCACCTACCAGTTGTGTTGCTTAAGGGCTGGTCCCCGTTCGCTCGCCGCTACTAGGGGAATCTCGGTTGATTTCTTTTCCTCGGGGTACTTAGATGTTTCAGTTCCCCCGGTTCGCCTCTCATGTCTATATATTCAACATGAGATACCCAAGTTACCTTGGGTGGGTTTCCCCATTCAGAGATGTCCGGGTCGCAGGTCGTTTGCCACCTCGCCGAACCTTATCGCAGGCTTCCACGTCTTTCATCGCCTCTGACTGCCTAGGCATCCACCGTATGCGCTTCATCGCTTGACCATATAACCCCAAAGGGTCTGTCAATCGATGATGTCACGACAATTGCCGGATACGCTTGAAACGCATCTTACTTTGTCAGCATGATATACATTGTTAAAGAGCATTAGAGCACAAAACTCTAAGCTGGCGGCTTGTGGCTTGCTAATGAAGCACAAACGTCCAACTTAAAGTTCCGTTAACCGCTCTATCGATCAGGTAATTCATTGTGAGCACTTACCGACAGTCAGATGACGTGTCGTTTAAGGAGGTGATCCAGCCGCAGGTTCCCCTACGGCTACCTTGTTACGACTTCACCCCAGTCATGAACCACACCGTGGTGATCGCCCTCCGAAGTTAGGCTAACCACTTCTGGTGCAGTCCACTCCCATGGTGTGACGGGCGGTGTGTACAAGGCCCGGGAACGTATTCACCGTGACATTCTGATTCACGATTACTAGCGATTCCGACTTCACGGAGTCGAGTTGCAGACTCCGATCCGGACTGAGACCGGCTTTATGGGATTAGCTCCACCTCGCGGATTCGCAACCCATTGTACCGGCCATTGTAGCACGTGTGTAGCCCTACCCGTAAGGGCCATGATGACTTGACGTCGTCCCCACCTTCCTCCGGTTTGTCACCGGCAGTCTCCCTAGAGTTCCCGACCGAATCGCTGGCAAATAGGGACAAGGGTTGCGCTCGTTACGGGACTTAACCCAACATTTCACAACACGAGCTGACGACAGCCATGCAGCACCTGTCTGAGAGTTCCCGAAGGCACCAATCCATCTCTGGAAAGTTCTCTCGATGTCAAGGGTAGGTAAGGTTCTTCGCGTTGCATCGAATTAAACCACATGCTCCACCGCTTGTGCGGGCCCCCGTCAATTCATTTGAGTTTTAACCTTGCGGCCGTACTCCCCAGGCGGTCGACTTATCGCGTTAACTGCGCCACAAAGCTCTCAAGGAGCCCAACGGCTAGTCGACATCGTTTACGGCGTGGACTACCAGGGTATCTAATCCTGTTTGCTACCCACGCTTTCGCACCTCAGCGTCAGTGTCAGTCCAGAAGGCCGCCTTCGCCACTGGTATTCCTCCCGATCTCTACGCATTTCACCGCTACACCGGGAATTCTACCTTCCTCTCCTGCACTCTAGCCTGACAGTTCCGGATGCCGTTCCCAGGTTGAGCCCGGGGCTTTCACAACCGGCTTATCAAGCCGCCTACGCGCGCTTTACGCCCAGTAATTCCGATTAACGCTCGCACCCTCCGTATTACCGCGGCTGCTGGCACGGAGTTAGCCGGTGCTTCTTCTGTGAGTGATGTCCTCCCTCGAGGGTATTAACCTCAAGGCTTTCTTCCTCACTGAAAGTGCTTTACAACCCGAAGGCCTTCTTCACACACGCGGCATGGCTGGATCAGGCTTTCGCCCATTGTCCAATATTCCCCACTGCTGCCTCCCGTAGGAGTTCGGGCCGTGTCTCAGTCCCGATGTGGCTGATCATCCTCTCAGACCAGCTACGGATCGCAGCCTTGGTGAGCCGTTACCTCACCAACTAGCTAATCCGACATAGGCTCATCCGATAGCGCAAGGTCCGAAGATCCCCTGCTTTCCCCCGTAGGGCGTATGCGGTATTAGCCTGGGTTTCCCCAGGTTATCCCCCACTACCGGGCAGATTCCTATGCATTACTCACCCGTCCGCCGCTCGACGCCTCCTAGCAAGCTAGGATCGTTTCCGCTCGACTTGCATGTGTTAGGCCTGCCGCCAGCGTTCAATCTGAGCCATGATCAAACTCTTCAGTTTAAAGTCTGATAGTCCGTTAAGCGGACCAAACTTGGCTCAAGGTTCAAACGTCTCGTTTGACGAGTCGCTTGCCTTGATATTTCAGTGACAGTGTCACTGACTCATCGGCAAGCGCCCACATGAATTACCTGATCAAATTATTAAAGAGCGTGCTCTGGGCTCTATAGAGAGCTTAAAGAGCTGCTCTTGCGACACCTGGCCGGAAGAGCGTCTCGCTTTGCTGCGCCGCAGCCCGAATCTTTAACCCGAGCGCTTGTCACAGCGCCCTGCGAGGAAGGCGTATTCTACAGAATCGAAGCGTTTCGTCAAGGCTTTCTTTTTTCGCCGTGCAAGCGATGCCTGCAGGACCCAAGAGAAAGCGAAGCGAGCCTGACGCACATCCTGCGATGCCGTCCCGGCGACTCCGATCGAGTGGCGAACATTCTACCGATTTCTCGCTGCCCGTCAAGTGGAGAATTTCTCGAAGACTTGAAAAAGCCTTTTCAAAACAATCACTTTTACCACCCTTCACCGCCTGTGACGTTTGCTCGTCGCCGGCAGCGGATGCGTACTTTACGGATCGGGGCCGGCCTTGGCAAGCACTTCGTGTAAAAAAATTTCGACCAAAGGCTAAGCCTGCCCGGCGACGGATTTTGCAGGCCCATGGGTACGCCCGGGGACAGCGCTGCCCAAGCCGCCCTCCCCTCGTTGGTCTCTACAGCACCAGCAGATCGACAAAGCGATGGACCGGCGTCGCCGCCAGGCGCTCGGCGTCCTGATACAGCGCCATGATCTCGTCGCAACGTCCGGGGGCGAATCGGGTGGCCAGGTGGCGTCGACACTTGGCCTCGAGCACCGCCATGCCCTCTTCGCGACGACGGCGATGACCAATGGGATAGGCCACCTCCACCTTGTCGGTCGCACTACCATCGGTGAACACCACCCTGACCGCGTTGGCGATCGATCGCTTGTCCGGGTCCAGATAGTCCCGTGTATAGCCCTCGTCCTCGACGACCACCATCCTTTCCCGCAGCTCATCAATCTCCGGATGAGCCTGATGAAAGTCATCCTCGTAGTGCTCGGCCTGAAGCTCACCCAGCATCAGCGGTACCGCCACCATGTACTGCAGGCAGTGGTCTCGATCTGCCGGGTTGGCCAGCGCCCCTTCCTTGGAGATGATGCGTATTGCCGACTCATGGGTAGTCAGCTCGATGCGCTCGATCTCATCCAGCCGCCCCTTGACCTCGGGGTGCAGGGTGACCGCCGCCTCGCAGGCCGTCTGGGCATGAAACTCTGCGGGGAAGGAAAGCTTGAACAGGATGTTCTCCATCACGTAGCTGCCAAACGACTGAGGCAGACGTAGACGCCGGGTGTCCTCGGGCTTCAGCGAGAGATCACGATTGGAGTGACTGAAGGAGACATCACAGAAGCCCCACTGGGGAGCGCTCAGGACGCCGGGTATGCCCATTTCCCCGCGCATCGCGATGTCCACCAGACGCGCCGCCCGCGAGGTGGCGTCACCGGCGGCCCAGCTCTTGCGCGAACCGGCATTGGGAGCATGGCGGTAGGTGCGCAGGCTCTGACCGTCGACGAAGGCATGGGATAGCGCCGACAGCGTCTGCTCACGACTGGCGCCGCGCAGCCTGGCGATAGCGGCAGTGGACGCCACCTTGACCAGTAACACGTGGTCCAGTCCGACACGATTGAACGAGTTCTCCAGTGCCAGCACGCCCTGTATCTCGTGTGCCCGTATCATCGCATCGAGCACCTCGTGCATGACCAACGGGGCTTCGCCTCTGGCCACGCGGCACTGTGAGAGATGGTCGGCCACCGCCAGGATACCGCCCAGATTGTCCGACGGGTGCCCCCACTCCGCCGCGAGCCAGGTATCGTTGTAGTCCAGCCAGCGCACCATGGCTCCGATATCGAAGGCCGCCTTGATCGGGTCCAGTCGATAGGACGTGCCAGGCACCCGCGAGCCACATGGCACCTGGGTGCCTTCCACCAGCGGCCCCAGATGCTTGGTGCATTCTGGGAAGCGCAATGCCAGCAGGCCACAGCCCAAGGTATCCATCAGGCAGTGGCGTGCGGTATCGAAGGCCTCGTCACTATCGATGACGGCGTCCAGCGCATAGTCGGCGATGGCCTTGAGTTCGTCGTCGTAGTCGGGACGAACATTGGATTCGACGGTGCTCATGTCTGCCTCCTTCCAGTGAGCGCTATCGCCCGCTGCCGGCGTGCCTGAACCTGAGCCAGGGCCTGAGCCTGAGCCTGTATCAGGGCAGGGACAGGGGCCGGGAGTCCGAGGACCAGCGTGGGCGGATGGCGAGAGGTTCGAGAATGGGGGGAGAACGACAGCGCCGCCTGGCGGCGGCGCTAATGCAAAAGGTCCGTTGTCAGTATCGTCGTGGTGCGCCACTGGCGCCAGTATCGACACAGGCGGGCTTCATCGGTCGAGAGCATTATGAATCGAGGACGTCCGCCGGCACCCTGATCTTGCCCTCCATCAGAATGCGGGCACTGCGGCTCATGGTCGCCTCCGTGGCGGTCCATTCCCCGTCCAGCTGTTCAGCTCGCGCCCCGACCCGCAGGGTACCGGAGGGATGACCGAAGACCACCGAACTGCGCCCCTCGTCGCCGCCGGCGGCCTGGCTGACCAGGGTCCCCGGCACCGCGGCAGCCACTCCGATGGCCACGGCCGCGGTGCCCATCATGGCGTGATGCAGCTTGCCCATGGACATGGCCCGCACCAGCAGATCGATATCGCCTTCGTCGATCTGCTTGCCGCTGGAGGCCCGGTAGCCACGAGGCGAGGCGACGAAGGCCAGCTTAGGCGTGTGCTGACGGTTCGCGGCCTCCTCGAGTCTCGAGATCAGGCCCATCTTCAGCGCGCCGTGGGCCCTTAACGTCTCGAGCCGATCGAGGGTGGCGGGGTCTGAATTGATATCGTCCTGAAGCTCGGTGCCGTCATAGCCAAGGTCGGCCGCGCTGACGAAGATGGTCGGAATACCGGCATTGATCAGGGTTGCCTGGATGCGACCTCCGGCCACCACCTCCTCGGGAACCTCGAGTTCGTCCACCACCTGGCCTGTCGGGAACATCCGCCCTTCGCCGTCGGCGGGATCCTTGAAGGCCAGGCCGATCTCGGCGGCGGGGAAGGCCACGCCGTCGAGCTCGAAGTCACCGCTTTCCTGCACCTGACCGTCCTGTATCGGCACTCGGGCGACGATGGTCTTTTCAATGTTGGCCTGCCAGATGCGTACCTCCACCTCGCCGTCGGCAGGAATTCGCTCAGGCGGGATCAGTCCGCTCTCGATGGCGAAGGGACCGACCGCCGAGGACAGGTTGCCGCAGTTACCGCTCCAGTCGACAAAGGCCTTGTCGATGGCCACCTGGCCGAACAGATAGTCGACATCGTGATCCGGCGACTCGCTGGCGCTGACGATGACCACCTTACTGGTGCTGGAGGTGGCGCCACCCATGCCGTCGGTGTGCTTGGCGTAGGGATCGGGGCTACCGACCAGACGCATCAGCAGGGCGTCGCGCACGGGGCCGGGCTCACGCGCGGCCTCGGGCAGGTCGTCCTTGCGCAGGAAGGTGCCCTTGCTGGTGCCGCCACGCATGTAGATGGCGGGAATGCGGAGCTGCGGAGCAAAAGCGGCCATCACGCCACCTCCGATTCGAGGAAGTCCTGGGCGAAACGCTGCAGCACGCCACCGGCTTCGTAGATCGACAGCTCCTCGAAGGTGTCGAGACGACAGGTCACCGGCACCTCGACGCTTTCTCCGTCACGCCGCTTGATCACCAGGGTCAGGCTGGCCCCCGGCTGGATGTCGCCGCGGACATCGAAGGTCTCGCTGCCGTCGATGCCGAGGGTCTTGCGTGTGGTCCCCTCCTCGAACTGCAGCGGCAGTACCCCCATGCCGATCAGGTTGGTGCGGTGGATGCGCTCGAAGCCCTCGGCCACGATGACCTCGACACCGGCCAGACGCACCCCCTTGGCGGCCCAGTCACGGGAGGAACCCTGACCATAGTCGGCCCCGGCGATCACGATCAGCGGCTGCTTGCGCGCCATGTAGGTCTCGATGGCCTCCCACATGCGCATGACCTCGCCCTCGGGCTCGAGGCGAGCCAGTGAGCCCTGCTTGACCTCACCGTCGACCACCGCCATTTCGTTGATCAGCTTGGGGTTGGCGAAGGTCGCCCGCTGGGCGGTCAGGTGATCACCTCGATGGGTGGCGTAGGAATTGAAGTCCTCCTCCGGCAGGCCCATCTTGGCCAGGTACTCCCCCGCCGCGCTGGTCGGCAGGATGGCATTGGACGGCGACAGGTGGTCGGTGGTGATGTTGTCCCCCAGCACCGCCAGGGCGCGCAGCCCGGTCAGCGAGCGCTCGGCGGCCAGCGCACCCTCCCAGTACGGCGGACGCCGGATATAGGTGCTCATCTCGCGCCAGTCGTACAGCGGGCTGATGTCCTTCGACCTGTCGAAGGTGGTGTCGAACATCGG
The DNA here is from genome assembly GCF_040147045.1 of Halomonas sp. EF61. Lineage (NCBI taxonomy): Bacteria > Pseudomonadati > Pseudomonadota > Gammaproteobacteria > Oceanospirillales > Halomonadaceae > Halomonas > Halomonas sp. EF61. Next base: position 438,925 of record NZ_JAMSHM010000004.1, read on the forward strand.
GATGTAGACGTCGCGGAAGTGCTCCGGCTTGACGCTCTCGGCGATGATCGCATCGATCTCGTCATCCGCCGGCCACAGATCCTTCAGGGTGATCGGGTTGCCCTCGGCGTCTTCGCCCAGGGCGTCCTTCTCGATATCGAAGCGCACGCTGCCGGCGATGGCGTAGGCCACCACCAGCGGCGGAGAGGCCAGAAACGCCTGCTTGGCGTAGGGGTGGATACGCCCATCGAAGTTGCGGTTACCCGACAGCACGGCGGTGGCGTAGAGATCACGCTCGACCACCTCCTTCTGGATCACCGGATCGAGCGCACCACTCATGCCGTTGCAGGTGGTGCAGGCAAAGCCAACAATGCCGAAGCCTAGCTGCTCGAGCTCACCGAGCAGGTTCGACTCCTCCAGATACAGCTGCACCGCCTTGGACCCCGGCGCCAGCGAGGTCTTGACCCAGGGCTTGCGGGTCAGGCCCAGCTCGTTGGCGCGCTTGGCCAGAAGCCCCGCGGCGATGACGTTGCGCGGATTGGAGGTATTGGTACAGCTGGTGATGGCGGCGATGATCACCGCGCCATCGGGCATCTCGCCGTCCTTCTGCTCGTAAGGAGCGGCGATACCGCGACTGGCAAGCTCCCGCGTAGAGACCCGGTTGTGCGGACTCGAAGGCCCCGCCAGGGTGCGCTCCACCTTGGACAGGTCGAAGTGCAACACCCTTTCGTAGTCGGCGTTGACGAGGCTGTCGGCCCACAGGCCGGCGGCCTTGGCGTAGGTCTCCACCAGTTCGATCTGCTCCGGCTCGCGCCCGGTCAGCTTGAGGTAGTCGAGGGTCTGATCGTCGATGTAGAACATCGCGGCGGTGGCGCCATACTCCGGCGTCATGTTGGAGATGGTGGCACGATCACCCAGTGTCAGGTGCCCCGCGCCTTCACCGAAGAACTCGAGATAGCTCGACACCACCCGTTCGCTGCGCAGGTATTCGGTCAGCGCCAGCACGATATCGGTGGCGGTGATGCCAGGCTGGGGCTTGCCGCTGAGCTCCACCCCGACGATGTCAGGCAGTCGCATGTAGGAGGCACGCCCCAGCATCACGCTTTCGGCCTCGAGCCCGCCCACCCCGACGGCGATCACGCCGAGGGCGTCCACGTGGGGCGTGTGGCTGTCGGTGCCCACCAGGGTGTCGGGGAAGGCCACGCCGTCACGGGCCTGGATCACCGGCGACATCTTCTCCAGGTTGATCTGGTGCATGATGCCGTTGCCGGGGGGGATCACGTCGACGTTCTCGAAGGCTTCGCGGGTCCAGTTGATGAAGTGGAAGCGGTCCTCGTTGCGCCGATCCTCGATGGCGCGGTTCTTGTCAAAGGCGCCCTCCTCGAATCCCGGGTGCTCCACCGCCAGCGAATGGTCGACAATCAGCTGGGTCGGCACCACCGGATTGACCTTGGCCGGATCCCCCCCCTTCTCGGCGATGGCGTCACGCAGGCCGGCCAGGTCGACCAGCGCCGTCTGCCCGAGGATGTCGTGGCACACCACCCGCGCAGGGAACCAGGGAAAGTCGAGTTCGCGCTTGCGCTCGATGATCTGGGACAGCGCCGCCGTGAGATCCTCCGGCGGACAGCGGCGCACCAGGTTCTCGGCCAGCACCCGGGAGGTGTAGGGCAGTCGGTCGTAGGCGCCGGGAGAGATGGCGTCCACCGCCTCCCGGGTATCGAAGTAGTCAAGGTCGGTCCCCGGCAGGGGCTTGCGATAGTCGGTGTTCATGGGCGTCACGGTCTCGGGCGCCCGAGGGCACGGCCCTCGCGGCGCGAATATGGTAGGAAGGCGGCGGAGCCACTTGTGCCTGCGCATGACCATGACCATGCGCGCGCCCCGCCGCTCGAGCCTCGGGATATCTTCAAGATACGTTCAGGAGAGCCCCGGACTCAGTCACGCTCTTCGATGGGTACCCATTCGCTGTGGGCCGGGCCGGTGTAGTCGGCGCTGGGGCGGATGATGCGGTTGTTCTCGCGCTGCTCGAACACGTGGGCGCACCAGCCAGTCACCCGAGAACACACGAAGATCGGGGTGAACAGCTTGGTCGGGATATCCATGAAGTGATAGGCGCTGGCGTGGAAGAAGTCGGCGTTGCAGAACAGCTTCTTCTCGCGCCACATCACCGCTTCGACCCGCTCGGACACCGGGTACAGGCGGGTGTCGCCCACGTCGTCGGCGAGCTTCTTCGACCAGTGCTTGATGATGGCGTTGCGCGGGTCGGACTCGCGATAGATGGCGTGTCCGAAGCCCATGATCTTTTCCTTGCGCTCGAGCTTGCCGAGGATTTCGCGCTCGGCTTCTTCGGCGCTCTGCCAGTTCTCGATCATCGCCATCGCCGCCTCGTTGGCGCCGCCATGCAGCGGGCCACGCAGGGAACCGATGGCCCCGGTGACGCAGGAATGCATGTCGGACAGGGTCGATGCACAGACACGAGCGGTAAAGGTCGAGGCGTTGAACTCGTGCTCGGCGTAGAGGATCAGCGAGACGTTCATCACCCTGGCATGCAGCTCGGAGGCCGGCTCGTCACGCAGCAGGTGCAGGAAGTGCCCGCCCACCGACTCGTCGTCGGTCTCGGTGTCGATGCGCACGCCATCATGGCTGAAGCGGTACCAGTAGCAGATGATCGAGGGCAGCGCCGCCAACAGGCGATCGGAGACGTCCTGCTGCTGGCTGAAGTCGGCCTCGGTTTCCAGGTTGCCGAGCATCGAAGCACCGGTACGCATCACGTCCATCGGGTGGGCGTCCGCCGGGATCTGCTCGAGTACCGTCTTGAGCGCCTCGGGCAGACCGCGCAGGCCCTTCAACTTGGTGATGTAGGCATCCAGCTCGCTCTGGTTGGGCAACTTGCCCTTGAGCAGCAGGTAGGCCACCTCCTCGAAGCGGGCCTTGTCCGCCAGTTCCTTGATGTCGTAGCCGCGATAGGTCAGGCCCGAGCCACTCTGGCCCACGGTGCACAGTGCGGTCGCACCGGCGCTCTGTCCCCGCAGACCGGCTCCTCCAATCGGTTTATCAGCCATGGCGTATCTCCATTTTCGTCATTGGTCGTTGTTATAAAAAAGGCATGAAAGGCGTGCTGGACGCCCGAGGGTCTCTCAGTCCTTGCCCTCGTCGAACAGCGCGTCGAGCTTGCGCTCGAAGTCGTGGTAGCCCAGCACGTCGTAGAGTTCGTCGCGGGTCTGCATGGTGTCGACCACGTCGCGCTGGTGTCCGTTGTCGTGAATGCTCTGGTAGACCTTGAGCGCGGCAGCGTTCATGGCGCGGAACGCCGACAGCGGGTAGAGCACCATGCTGCACCCCACCTCGGCCAGTTCCTGCTGACTGAACAGCGGGGTGGCGCCGAATTCGGTGATGTTGGCCAGAATCGGGGCATCCACCCGCTCGCAGAAGGCGCGATAGTCGTCGAGGGTGTGCACCGCCTCGGCGAAGATCGCATCGGCACCGGCCTCGATGCAGGCGTTGGCACGGTCGATGGCCGCGTCGAGTCCTTCCTTCTGGAAGGCATCGGTACGGGCGATCAGGTAGAACTCCGGATCGATGCGCGCGTCGGCAGCCGCCTTGACCCGATCCACCATCTCCTGCTGGGACACGATGGCCTTGTTCGGGCGATGGCCACAGCGCTTCTGCGCCACCTGGTCTTCCAGGTGCACGGCAGCGACCCCGGCCCGCTGCATCTCCTTGACCGTACGCCCGATATTGAAGGCGCCCCCCCAGCCGGTATCGATGTCCACCAACAGCGGAAGGTCACTGGCCCCGCAGATGCGATGGGCGTCTTCCACCACATCGTTCATGGTGGTCATGCCCAGGTCCGGCAACCCGAAGGAAGCATTGGCAACGCCACCGCCGGACAGATAGATCGCCTGATGCCCGACCCGCTCGGCCAGCATCGCGGTGTAGGCGTTGATGGTGCCGACGATGGGCAGCGGGCTATTGGCGTTGAGCGCCGCACGAAAGCGGGCACCAGGGGTCGAAGTGGACGAGGATGTCATGGGGGGCTCCAGTCAGGGGAAAGTAAGATCAGGTCACCAGGCCGTTGCCGGCGACCACCTGGGGTTCGTCGCGCCCCTCCAGCGAGGCGGCGTAGCGCGCCATCACGTTCTCGCGGGAAGCGCTGACGTGGCGACGCATCAGCAGCTCCGCCAGCTCGGCGTCACCCGCCTCGATGGCGTCGACGATACGGTGGTGCTCGACGAAGGCCTTCTGCGGACGTGCACCGCTGGCGCTGAACTGGGTGCGGTACATCCGGACCAGGTAATAGAGGTCGTCGCACAAGAGGGCCATCAGCATGCGATTGTGGCTGCCCACCACGATACGATAGTGGAAGTCCAGATCGCCCTCGCGCTGATAGTAGGCCTCACCGCTGGCCAGATCAGCCTGCTTCTCGTGCACTGCCAGCACTTCTCGGAGGCCGGCGATCTCGCTGGCGGTCATATGCTCGGCGGCGATCCTGGCGGCCATGCTTTCCAGCGCCTCGCGCACGTCGAACAGCTCCATCAGCTCCTTCATCGACAGCTTGACCACCCTGGCACCCACATGAGGTACCCGTTCGATCAGCCGGTGAGCCTCGAGTCGTCGCATGGCCTCGCGCAGCGGCCCACGAGAAATACCGTAGGCCTTGGACAGTCCCGGCTCGGTGATCTTGCTGCCCGGCGCCAGTTCTCCCCGGACGATGGCGTCCTGCAATTGATGAAAGACCCGCTCGGCGAGGGTTCTGACTTCGGGGGTGGCGGGGGTCTCGTATTCGGCGCTGGTCATGGGATCATTGTCGACAATGTTGGGATAACGGAAATGTAAGATACGCCAAGGCGCGGGTCAATGGCCTGATCAGGCTCATAACCTTAACCATTGGTTGTAGACAATGCCATCCATCTTCCTTGTCCTGTCGACAATGCAGCGTTGACTCGCGCCATCCTTCCACAACGACAAGCCCTGTCGTTGCCCGTAGAATATGCCGCCTGCAACGCCCGAGGCCCCGAATGAACGCCGAGCTCCAGACCACCTCCCTGCCCTACCACGCGACCCCCCTGCGCTATTTCGAGGCTCTGCGCTCGAGGCCCGGGGCGGTGCTGTTGGACAGCGGCCGGCCCCAGGCCCCCGGCGGACGATTCGATATCCTCTCGAGCGACCCCATCGAATGGCTGGAAGTCGATCAGCATGGTCTGCCCAGAGACTCGAGCGGCAGGGCCCTCGAGGGTTCCGCCTTCGACGCCCAGCAGCGCCTGCTCGAACGCCTGCCCCGTCCACGCCAGGAGCTTGATCTTCCCTTCGTCGGCGGGCTGATCGGCTACTGGAGCTACGACCTGGGCCGGCAACTGGCGGGAATCGAAGGGCCTTCACAGACCGCCACCGCACTGCCTCAGGCCCGGCTTGGCCTGTATGACTGGGCGCTGATCCAGGACCACCAGGAGCGCCGCTGCCTTCTCGTCGCCTCCCCCGAACGGCGCCAGCAGGTACAGACCTGGCTGGCGACAGCGACACCTGCCGGCGACTTTTCGCTGAACTCCGCCTTCACCTCCAACCTGAGCGAAGCGGGCTACCGCGATCGCTTTGCCAGGGTGCAGGACTATATCCGTGCCGGAGACTGCTACCAGATCAATCTGGCTCAACGGTATTCGGCGGATTACCGAGGAGACCTGTGGCAGGCCTATCTCCGCCTGCGTGACGCGACGCCGACCCCCTTCGCCGGCTTCATGGCCTGGCAGTGCGCAGGGCGCGAACAGGCGCTGCTGTCGCTGTCGCCCGAACGCTTCGTCGAAAGCCGCCAGGGCGAGGTGGAGACGCGTCCGATCAAGGGAACACGGCCACGGGGAGCCAATGAGCAGGAGGATGCAGCCCTGGCACAGGAGCTGTCCTCAAGCATCAAGGATCGCGCCGAGAACGTGATGATCGTGGACCTTCTGCGCAATGATCTGGGTCGCGTGTGTCAGCCCGGCACGGTGAAGGTCCCCCAACTGTGCGGACTGGAAAGCTACGCCAATGTTCACCATCTGGTGAGCGTGGTGAAGGGACGCCTACCCGACGAGACGCCACCGCTCAAGCTGCTGGAAGCGGCCTTCCCCGGTGGCTCGATCACCGGCGCCCCCAAGATTCGCGCCATGCAGATCATCGACGAACTGGAGCCGGATCGACGCAGCGCCTACTGCGGTAGCCTCGGCTACGTCGATGTGCGTGGCCATATGGATACGTCCATCGCCATCCGTACCCTGGTCGCCGATGCCGGCCGACTGCACATCTGGGGCGGTGGTGGCCTGGTGGCGGATTCTCGGGAACAGGCCGAGTACACAGAAACCCAGGACAAGATTCGCCATCTGATGGCTGCCCTGGGCACTGCGACTGACTCGCGCTAGACAGGAACAGGCCGACCTACCATAAAGAGACCCAGGACAAGATTCGCCATCTGATGGCCGCCCTGGGCACTGCGACTGACTCGCGCTAGACAGGAACAGGCCGACCTACCATAAAGAGACCCAGGACAAGATTCGCCATCTGATGGCCGCCCTGGGCACTGCGACTGACTCGCGCTAGACAGGAACAGGCCGACCTACCATAAAGAAACCCAGGACAAGATTCGCCATCTGATGGCCGCCCTGGGCACACCTGCCAAATAGTAATAAGAAACCTTACCGCTAATCGATAAACGCTATATAAGAACCGAACCAATCGATATTGGGGCGATGGCGGCGGGTTTTGGTAGGGTATCGGCAAAACCCCCAGTGGAGGTCGCCGTGACGTCCTTTGACCCCAATGCGTTCGTCCTGGCCAATGACCAGGCGACACCCAAGAATATCCTGAAAGCCGCCTACGAGGCCTTCGGCGAACTGACCGTGTCATTCTCCGGCGCCGAGGACGTGGTGCTCGTCGACCTGGCGCTCAAGGTCGCGCCCAAGGACAAGGTCAAGGTGTTCAGCCTGGACACCGGGCGTCTGCACGCCGAGACCTACGAGTTCTTCGAACGAGTCCGCAATCACTATGATATCGAGCTCGATATTCGCTTCCCCGATCAGCAGGCAGTGCAGGCGCTGACCAGCGAGAAGGGATTGTTCAGCTTCTATCAGGATGGTCACCACGAGTGCTGCGGCATTCGCAAGGTAGCGCCGCTGCGCCAGCGCCTGGCAGGCCTGCCGGTGTGGGTCACCGGCCAGCGTCGGGACCAGAGCCCGGGCACCCGTTCGAAGCTGCAGATCGCCGAGCGCGACACCGCCTTCGGCAGTGACGATCAACCGCTCTACAAGATCAACCCGCTGACCCACTGGACCAGCGAGGACGTGTGGAACTACATTCGCTCCTTCGATGTGCCCTACAACGCCCTGCACGAAAAGGGCTACGTCAGTATCGGCTGCGCGCCCTGCACCCGGCCCATTCTGCCTGGCCAGCACGAGCGCGAGGGTCGCTGGTGGTGGGAAGACCAGGGTGGCAAGGAATGCGGGCTACATGCCCTCAACCTGCCCCAGGCGGCCACCAGCTGACGTTCTGAGGTACCTGGCTGCACAGCCTCACAAGATCGCAAAGGCCCCGGACTCGCTTGAGTCCGGGGCCTTTCGGTTCATGACGACGTCAGTGAAGCTCGCCTGGCGCCACCTCGCCGCGGTCAGCGCACCGGCAGGCTGATCTTCTCGAACAGCGCGTGTTCATGGCGCGGTCCCGCTGCCAGGGCAGCGTCGACCAGATCACGGTCCAGATGGTCGGCAAACTGCTGCAGGAAGTCATACATGTAGCCGCGCATGAAGGTGCCGCGGCGGATACCGATCTTGGTCGTGGAGCTCTCGAACAGATGGCTGGCGTCCAGCGCTACCAGATCCTCATCGAGCACTTCGTCCACCGCCATGTGCGCCACGATGCCGACCCCCAGCCCCAGACGCACGTAGGTCTTGATCACATCGGCGTCGGCGGCGGTCAACACCACATTGGGAGAGAGTCCACGGGCACGGAAGGCGTCGTCGAGCTGCGAGCGTCCGGTGAAACCGAACACGTAGGTCACCAGCGGGTGCTTGGCCAGTTCGTCGAGTCCCAGACGCTCGACCTCGGCCAGGGGGTGATCCCGCGGCACCAGGATGCAGCGGTTCCAGCGATAACACGGCAGCAACACCAGGTCGTTGAACAGTTCCAGCGACTCGGTGGCGATGGCGAAGTCGGCCTGTCCCTCGCTGACCATCTGAGCGATCTGCTTGGGCGTCCCCTGCTGCATATGCAGAGCGACATCCGGGTAGCGCTGGGTAAAGTTCTGGATCACCGGCGGCAGGCAGTAGCGCGCCTGGGTATGGGTGGTGGCGATGGACAGGCTGCCCCGCCGCTCGTCGCTGTGTTCCTGGGCCACATCCTTGATGTTGGCAGTCAGCCTGAGCACCTGGCCTGCCAGCTCGATGATCGCCTCCCCTGCGGGTGTCACGCGAGTCAGGTGCTTGCCGCTGCGCGCGAAGATCTCCACGCCAAGCTCGTCTTCCAGCAGACGAATCTGCTTGGATATGCCTGGCTGAGAGGTAAAAAGACTCTGAGCGGTAGCCGACACATTCAGGTTGTGGCGGGAAACCTCCCAGATATAGCGCAGCTGCTGTAATTTCATGGCCGGGGCTTACCTCGTCCGAAGTCGACGGATTGGCACGGTGGTCGCGGAAGCGGACTAGACTGGAGCCATCGCGTTGGCGGCGTGACAGCGTCCTTGCCCGGGTTCAAGCACTGGACCTCGGGCATGACAACATGCCAAAGCGCCATAAAAAACCACCTTTGTGATTACTTTATAGCATAATGAGATGAGATGCAGCGATTCGTAAGCTGACTAAGAAACTATCGACCCAATATTTGCCAGCGTATGGGCCGACCGCTACCATCGTCCCACCGGACATGGCAGACATGTCCCACATTCCGCTCGATGAAGCGCAACGTAGATGGAGAAACACATGGCTAACAATGTCGATGTCACCAATGCCAACTTCGAGCAGGAAGTTCTGCAGGCCGACTCCCCGGTGTTGCTGAAGTTCTGGGCTCCCTGGTGTGGCCCCTGCAAGGTCATGGCACCGGTGGTCGATGAAGTCGCCGAGGAGCGTGACGGCGCCCTCAAGGTCGTCAGCATCAACGTCGATGATGCCCCGGAAATCGCCGCCGAGCAGGGCGTACGTGGCGTCCCCACCGTGATGCTGTTCAAGTCAGGTGCCAAGGTGGCATCCCTGGTAGGTGCCCAGTCGAAGTCCCAGCTGACCCAGTTCATCGACCAGAACGCCTGATACAGCGCTGTCGACCGCTGCCGTCACCAGACGGGACGTCCAGCCAGGGGCCAAGGCCCCTGAAACATGGCCCGGGATCCTCCTTCAGGTTCCCGGGCCATGTCGTTATTGCCCCGAGCGTTATCGCTGAAGCCACGGGCTTGGGCAATGGCAGTGCCCACCCTCGCCAGTGGATGCCATCGTGCGAGGCTCGAGGCAGCGCCGTCATCAGTCCCGCAGCACGTAGCGCAGGATCTCTACCACCTGGTCGGTGGTCGTGGCCCAGGCCTGGGCGTCCGCATCGACCTCCTTGAGCGGATGTACGATGTCCTCGCCGTGCAGCGTCACATAGGGCTTGCCGAGAGCCGAGCAGTAGCCGGCGTCGAAGGCCGCGTTCCACTGCTTGTACTTGTCACCGAAGCGCACCACCACCAGATCGCTCTGCTCGATCAGTGTCCGGGTCCGGATGGCGTTGACCCTGGAAGACTGGTGATCCCGCCAGAAGCCACTTTCCGGCACGCCCAGCATGTCTCCGGCGGCGTCGCTGGCATCATGGTCGGTCACCGCCTGGGTGAACACCACGTCGAGCCCGGCGTCTCTGGCTCCCTGCTTGATCTCTTCACGCCAGTCGGTGTGGATCTCACCGGACAGATAGACGGTAAAACTCATGGCCTCATTTCCTTTTTCTCGGTCTTGCATGAATCATTGTCGGAGTGCCAGGACGCCGCCACCGGCCGTTACCCGAAAGAGGGACCAGGACATTCGGGCTTCATCCTGGCCTTCGGAGCTGATAATTTGCCTATTGGCGGTCCAAGGAACCTGGCCCTCGTGGCTTCTTGCGTGGCGCTCACCATCATACCCGCGCCCCCTGTGCTGACAACCGGTTGCCCGGCGCAGTGACGGCGTGGCGGTATCGACTCGAGCACCACCAGTCCGTCTGACTTCATTCGACAAGGATCTTCGATGCACCCGCAGGACTCCCCTTCCAACCGGCCAACGCCTGTCAGCGCGGACACCCGGGAAGCCAATCAACGCCAGGACCATTTCGGCTCTCGCGAGGCGATCTGGCTGTTCGGCTACGGCTCGCTGATCTGGAAGGCGGACTTCGCCTATCGCGCACGTCGTCCAGCGCTGATCGAAGGCTACGCCCGCCGGTTCTGGCAGGGCTCCCACGATCATCGCGGCACTCCTGAGGCTCCTGGTCGCGTCGCGACGCTGATCCACCAGCCGGGCTCGCGATGTCTGGGCATGGCCTACCTGATCGGGCCGGAGGTGTTGGCCCCCCTGGACCTGCGTGAAAAGAACGGCTATCTGCGTGAGCGTGTCACGCTGCATTTTCTGGACAACGATCTCGCCGACAATGATCAGCCTGATGTCGATGACCCACTCGACGATGACGGCCTGACCACCGCCAGGACCGCCGAGGGGCTGGTCTACATCGCCGGTGATGCCAACCCGGCCTATCTCGGTGATGCCTCCGATGACAGCATCGCTGAGCAGATCGCCCACGCCCATGGCCCCAGCGGCCCCAACAGCGACTACCTGCTGCACCTGGCAGACGCCCTGCACGCCATGGGAGGCGAAGACGACCACGTCTTCGGCCTGGCGACCGCCCTGCGCCGTCGAATGCGCCAGGCGGCGACTCACCCGGCTACCACCGACTGAGCGCCGCCCTTCCCCTCGGCAATGCCGGCCACGCCTGGCTCTCGGATCGAGCCGGCGACCCCGCCGGCGACACCTTGTGCCGGACGACCTCCGGCCATCTGTCTGTTACCCGCTGGAGATCCCGGATGAGTGTGACCCTTGAAGACATTCGACGTGCCGCCGATGCGACCGTCGGCCATATCGCCCGTACTCCCTTTCTGCATTCCGCCACGCTGTCGCGGCTGGCCGGCTGCGAGTTGTACATCAAGTTCGAGAACCACCAGTTCACCGCCGCCTTCAAGGAACGCGGCGCCCTCAACCACCTGCTGTCCCTGTCCGAAGACGAGCGCCAGCGGGGGGTCATCGCCATGTCGGCCGGCAACCACGCTCAGGCGGTGGCCTACCACGCCTCAAGGCTCGGCATCCGGGCGGTCATCGTGATGCCGCGCCACACTCCCAATCTCAAGGTCAGCAATACCCGGGCCCTTGGCGCCGAAGTGCACCTGGTCGGTGATGGGGTGGACGAGGCCGGAGACTACGCGGCTCGCCTGGCCGAGGAGCACGGCTATGTGTTCGTCCACCCCTACGACGACGAGCGCGTGATTGCCGGCCAGGGCACCATCGCGCTGGAGATGCTCGAAGACGTGGCGGATCTGGATGCGCTGGTCATCCCCATCGGCGGCGGCGGCCTGATCGGCGGCAACGCCGTGGCCGCCAAGGGACTCAATCCCGACATCGAGATCATCGGGGTGCAGACCGCCCGCTTTCCCGCCATGCAGCAGGCGCTGGCGGGTGAAAAGATCCACTACAGCCTCGCTACCATTGCCGAGGGGATCGCGGTCAAGCAGCCCGGCAAGATCACGCGAGAACTGGTGCGCGAGCACGTCAGTGACATCCTGCTGGTCGACGAGGCCACCATCGAGCGGGCGATCCTGATGTTCCTGGAGATCGAGAAGACGGTCGCGGAAGGCGCCGGTGCGGCGGGACTCGCTGCCGTATTGAGCCAGCCGGAGCGCTTCCGCGGTCGCAAGGTGGGGCTGGTCCTGTGCGGCGGCAATATCGACATGCAGGCGTTGTCGTCGGTGATCCAGCGCGGCCTGGTGCGCTCTGGTCGCATCGTGCGCGTTCGCGTGGGCATCTCCGACGTACCCGGCTCGCTGTCAGAGTTGACCCAACTGCTCGCCGAGCAGCGCGCCAACGTCATCAGCATCACCCACCAGCGTACCTTCACCGACCTGTCGCTGCGCGCCACCGAGGTCGAAGCCACCCTGGAGACGCTGGGCAGCGAACATACCCGAGAGGTCATCGAGGCCCTGCGCCATGAGGGCTACGATCCGGTGATGCCGGCCAATGAGGTGCATCCGGACGAACGTTGGGCCAGCGGCGTGGCTCCCGGCGACGTCTAGGCCCCGCCAGCGGCGGGACGTCACCTCATCGAAGGGTCCCGCCCAGGGCCGCTTTCAGGTCTGCAACAGCCCCGCCGATCGCAGAGCCTGGCCGGTCGCCGGGCCCAGCCGGGCGAGTATCTCGAGCTGTGTCTCGAGTTCCGCCTGCTGGCCGTCGTTTGCCATGCGCTCCACTCGGGCGGCCTGCGCCTCCAGGGCCTGGCAGCCCAGCGAAGCAGAGACGCCCTTGACGTCATGAGCAATCTGACCGAGTGCCTGGTGGTCGCCGACCGACAGCGCCTCTCGCATCTGCTCGAGCCGCTCCGGGAAACGCTGCAGATAGTTGGCCACCATGCGACTCAGGCCCTGGGGCGACATCACCTGACGCAGCTCCTCTACCGTGTCTCCGGCGAGCAGCGTCTCGTCGATCCGGGGCCGATCCTCGAGCATCGGGGCAACGACGGCGGGTGCCGCTTCGACAGTGCCGCCTAAGGTCTCGCTATCCAGGCCGCGGTCCGGACCACTCGCCCTGCCATCGCAACCCCTGCCATCGCCCCCCCTGCCGGCATTGTCGCCGCCTGATGGACTCGCGTCAGCGGAGCTCGGTGCCGCGTACACCCGGCTGTAACGGCGCAGCGCAGCAGACAGCTCCTTGCGCGAGAACGGCTTGCCGATGACGTCGTCCATTCCCGCATCGAGACAGGCGCGATGATGCTCGGGCATGACGTTGGCGGTCACCGCGATGACCGGCAAACGCTGGACCCGCTGGCCCTGTTCGCGCAGAGCCTCTTCGTGCTGGCGCCAGCGACGCGTGGTCTCTAGCCCGTCCATTACCGGCATCTGCATGTCCATCAAGACCAGATCAAAACGTCGTTGGCCCAGGGCCTCCAGCGCCTGCTCGCCATTGCCCACCAGTTCGCAGGTCTGTCCCAGTCTGGTCAGCATGGCGGCCACCAGCTCACGATTGAGGGCATTGTCCTCGACCACCAGCACGTGCTGGCTTTCCAGCGGCTCCTGCTGCCCGGTGCTGGCAGCACCCTCTTCCACCCCCGCCACCACCGGCAAGGGAAGATCGAACCAGAATCGGCTGCCGGACTCCGGCTGGCTTTCCACCTTGAGCTCTCCGCCCATGGCCGCGACCAACTGAGAGCAGATCGCCAACCCCAGGCCGGCACCCTCATGACGGCGTGACAGGGCGGTATCGGTCTGGGCAAAGGGCTCGAAGATGCGCTGCTGGTCCTGCTGGGCGATACCGCAGCCGGTATCATAGACCATGAAGGTCAGCCGGCCGTCCCCATTGTCGGAGACCCTGAGCATCACAAAGCCACTTTCGGTGAACTTGAAGGCGTTGTTGAGCAGATTCATCAGCACCTGGCGCAGCCGATGCACGTCGCCATCGACCCAGGTGGGCAAGGCGGGAGCGGCACGCATCAGGAACTGCACCCCGCTGCGGCTCTGGGTCTGATAACCGGTCGCGAGTTGCTCCAGCATTCTCGACAGGTGGAAGGGTTGACGTTCGACCGCCAGGTGCCCTGCCTCGATACGGGTGTAGTCGAGCACGTCATTGATCACCGAACGCAGCCCAGCGGCGCTGTCACGCAGCCCTTCTATCTGACGGCGCCCCTGATCACTCAAGGGTTCGTCGTGCAGCAGCTCGGCCATGCCCAGCACGCCGTTGAGTGGCGTACGGATTTCATGGCTCATGATGGCCATGAAGTCGGACTTCGCGCGATTGGCCACTTCCATGCGCTGATAGGCCTCGCGCAGGGTTTCGGACTGGGATTCGAGCAAATGGGTCTTGTGACGATGCTGACGCGCCTCCTTCACCAGCGCACGAATCAGCACGCCACCGGCGATCAGCGACAGCAGGATCGAGATCAGCACCGCGATGTACAATCGCCCGAGCACGCCCATGTCCGCGCTGCGCTCTTCCGCGGCGATTCGACCATGATGCAGCATCAATTGCCGACTCAGTTCCTGCGCTTCGCCGAGACGCTCTATCAGTTCGCGTCGCAGTGCAGCGTCATAGGCAACGTCTCCATCGGCCACCGCAATGAAGCGTCGATCCAGCCGTTGCATGCCACGATCCAGCTCGTCGATCAGCTCACGACCGGTCGCGTAGCGATCCAGGAAGTTGCTCGTCTGGCCCTCCAGCAGCACCATGAAGCGCCCGTACAGCAGTTCGAAATCCAAAAGGGTCTCGTCCAGCCGGCTATCGCCGCGCTCCCAGATGGCCAGCCGCAGATCGCGCAGCGAGCGATCGTACTGATACAGGGTCCAGGTGACGGTGTCGACGTCTCGGTGGTAGATCGCCTTGTTGCGGTCATAGATCAGCCCTCCTGTCACCATCACGGCGACAATGAAGACGACGGCGGCGATCGCAGGAATCCTGATGCGCAGACGATGGGCCATGAGAACTCAGTTGACGTCGATGCGGGCGACCTGCCAGACAGATCGACTGAAGTAGATATTGGTCTTGAGTTCCGGCTGGTCGTCGAAAGGGTAGACCACGAACAAGGGGCCCTTGTCGCGGATTCTCATGCGCTCTCCATCGCGGCGCATGGCGAGGATCACGCCATGTTCGTGGGCGTCGCTCACCGGCATCAGCGTCTCGTAGTCCTTGATGGCGGCCACCCTGAGTTCGTCGCCCTCGGCCTCCACCGCCGCCAGTACATCGCTGAGCAGCGGCCCCTCAAAGCGAGACTGACCATCGATCCAGGGATTGCCGGTCACCACGACATGCTGGGGCAGCGCCTCGAGCATGGCGCGGTCGAAGTGGGCTTCATCACTCACATTGGTCACGGAGATGCGCCCACCCACCTCGAGGATCACCCTGCCACCGGGGGCGTCCAGCGCAAGAGCCTGTCCGACCATTCCCCATAGCATCACCAACGCGATGGTTCGCCATCCCATGACGCCTCTCCCATTGAAAATCGGCATTCTCGACGAATTTTTGCCGTACCAGCGACATGCTACTGCCAGTTCAACGGCCAGGGAAGGCATTCACGCTCAGGATTCAGCGAAAGCTGTCGAGCACTCCGGTGGTTCGCCAGGCAAGACCGGTGCGGGTGCCGATGTCCTCCAGTTCCTTGATCAGAGGCACCAGCGGCTCGTGACGGCCCATCTCACCGTGCTCGATGATTGCCTCCACCACCGCGACCACTGCCGTGCACCCCAGGGTGGTTGACGCATGATGAAGCTCCCTGGCCTCACCGACCAGCATGTCGAAGTCCCTTTCTTCGTGGGCCGTGTAGAGCCTCGCGATGCGAGCAGGAAAGCGGGCCAGGTAGCCGCGTACCATGCGCTCCAGAGCATCCGCCGAGACCATCGAGCGCAACTCTTGAAGCGTCGTTCGTGACAGCAGGTCAGCACTGGCGACTCTTTCTTCCGTCGCCGTCTGGCTGGGCGCGGAGGCCCCTTCGTGGGCGGATGTACTCGGAGGCGTCCAGAAGTTTTCGTCGGGGTCGAGGGAGGGATAGACCCGAGAGGGAAAGCGACCAAGCACCTGGCCTAGATCCTGACGCGTGAAAGGCTTGCCGATCAGGTCATCCATCCCCGCCTCGCGGCTGGCCCGGCGATGTTCCGGCAGAACGTTGGCCGTCACCGCGATAATCGGCAGCCGAGCGTCGTCGTCGCCATCACCACGGTGGATCGCCGCTTCCCGCTCGCGCCAGCGCCGGGTCGTCTCCAGACCATCCATGACCGGCATCTGCAGATCCATCAGCACCAGATCGAAGTCACGCTGTGACAGCGCCTGCAGCGCTTGCTCGCCGTTGGACACGACTTCGCAGGACTGGCCCAGGCGGGCCAGCATACTGGCCACCAGCTCCCTGTTGAGAAGGTTGTCGTCCACCACCAGCACATGGTGCGGCGCCAGCGGCGCCGGAGCAAACGCCACCTCGACCTTCTCCTCTTTCTGATCGCTGGCCGGCAAGGGAAGTTCGAACCAGAATCTGGAACCGCTGCCCAACTGGCTGTCCACCTTGAGGTCGCCTCCCATGGCGCGCACCAGGCTACGTGCGATGGGCAGGCCAAGCCCGGCACCGTCATGACGCCTGGCCATCACCGGATCGGATTGTTCGAAGGGCTCAAAGATGCGCTCGACATCCTGCTGAGATATCCCGCACCCGGTGTCGTAGACGACGAAGGCAATGCGCTGATCCTGGGCACAGGAAACCCTCAACATCACGAACCCCTGGCGGGTGAACTTGAAGGCGTTGTTCAACAGGTTCTGCAGTACCTGGCGCAGTCGATGCTGATCTCCTTCCACGCAAGCGGGCAGGTCCGGGGCCAGGCGCATCAGAAACTGCACATCGCCCAGGCGTTGCGAACGATAGCCCAGGGTGGTCTGGTCGAGCATATGGCGCAGCGCAAACAGTTCGCGCTCGACCTCGATCCGGCCGGTCTCCAGCCGCGTATAGTCGAGCACATCGTTGATCACCGAGCGCAGTCCCGTCGCGCTGGCCTCCAGGCCTTCGATATGACGCTTGCCCTGATCGCTCAGGGATTCGTCGCGCAGCAGATCGGTCATGCCCATGACGCCACTGAGCGGAGTGCGCATCTCGTGACTCATGATCGCCATGAAATCGGACTTGGCGCGACTGGCGTTCTCGGCACGCTCCACCGCTTCCTTCAGTGCTCGCGACTGGGCCTGCAGCAACTCCGCCTTGAGGGTGTGGGCACGCCCCTCACGCATCAGCGCCAGCACCAGCACGGTACCGGTCACCATGATCAGCACGATGCAGGCCAGCACGACACCATACAGACGCAGCATCGACTGGGTATCTCGGGTGCGCAACTCGGCCACACTGGCCTTGTGTTGCAACAGCATGTCGCGACTGACGTTCTGCAACTGCCCCAGGGTCTGCTTGAGTGCATCCCTGTCGTCGTCGAGCAGGCGTCCCCCCTGCTCCAGAGGCTCGACTCGCTCCCCCAGATCGTCGATCAATTGCTCCGCGCGCCGATACAGTTCCTGAGAGGCACTGGTCTGACGCAGAAAGTCCCGAGTCTGCCCCTGACGCAACAAGTCGCTTCGTCCGTGCAGAATCTCGTAGTCGAGGACCAGGCTATCGATATCATCCGCGCTGACCTCGGCGGCCTGAATGCGCATTTCGCGCACCATGCGATCGAACTGGTAGAGGTTCCAGGTGACGGTATCGAGGATGCGATGCTGCAATTCCTGCTGCCGATCGAAGGTAAGGCCTCCCGCCACCAGTGCCGCCACAAAAAACAGCACCGTTGCGGTGGCCGCCACCCTCGAGCGATACGGCAGTTTCAGCATAATCTGACCTCGGCCACCGGCGGCTCAGTGGACATCGATGGACTCCACCTGCCAGACGGACCGCGTCAGGTAGACAGCGTTGTAGATTTCAGGGTGCTGATCAAAGGGATAAATCACAAACAGGGGCCCTTGATTGCGCACTTCCAGGCGCTCGCCATCGCGCCACATCGCCAGCACAAGGTTGAAGGTCGAGGCATCCTGCACCGGAACCGACGCCACAAAATCGTTCAATGCGGAAACACGCAGCTCGGTACCGCGCGCCTGGACCGCATCGAGTAGCCCCTCGAGCAGAGGCCCCTGATAGACAGAGGCACCGTCAAACCAGGGGAGATGGGTCGTGATCGTGCCCTGGGGTAGCGCCTCGAGCATGTCGCGGTCGAACCAGGCCTGATCACCGACATTGGTGACCCCGATGTCACCGGACACCTTCAACAAAGGCGTGCCCGAGGGCGGTTCGAGCGCCATCGACAGGGGCGATGCCAGTGTCAGCCCCAGGACCATGAGTCGCCAGCAATATCTCACATCTCCCCCTATGGCCTCCTGCTTGGGCGTGGAAGCAATCTTCGCTTATATGCTGAATCAGCTACCGATGATGTGAAAAGAGTAAAGCAAAAGACACAAACCGTCACGTTTAGAAACCTGAAGCGCATCTCTACAATCCTTCCATGGTGAAAGACGGCCCTCGGGAGACACCAGTCGACACGGGCGCGTCTACCCACCAGGCAACAATGGCGTGCTGTTATCGCAACGCCATGGATGTTTCATGGCCTTGTCATGACCACGCCCTGAACGGTGTGTTCCATCCTATAAAACCACGTCTCAAACCCCTGTTTCGACCTGCCCCCCCACCAAGTGGTCTCCTACGCGTGCCGAAGCACATATCCTTGCTGGCTTGCCAGCCGGCCATACAAGGATAAGGCCGCTTCGGACCCTTGCGCACGCTACCAGATCACAGCACGCATCCTCGCTAGCCTGCCGGCCGGCACTACAAGGACAAATGCGCTTCAGGTACTTGCCCACGCTACCAGATCACAGCACGCATCCTCGCTAGCCTGCCGGCCGGCCATACAAGGGCAAGGCCGCTTCAGGTACTTGCCCACGCTACCAGCGCCAACTGCTGCGGGCCACGGCGTCGTGGGCGTGCAGGCTCTCGGCATGGATCACCTTCTGTTCGAAGCCATCGATCCCCGGGATGGTCATCAGGCAACCATGCACACGACGTGCGGCGTCCTCGCAGAACATCAGGTTCTGCCCGTTGGCCAATGCAAAGGCCTGTTCGTCGGGACGCTTGACCGCGGTCTGCAGCGCCGTGCCCAGGCTCTGCTCCACCCTGTCGATGACTTCGACCATGGGGACGTCCTCGACCTCGAGGCCCAGCCTGAGCGCCACGATCACCTGGCTGCGCTGGCTGTGAGGCGTCGCCACGATCCCCGACTCTTGCCCCAGCCAGCGGTGCACCTCATCACGGGCCGGATGAGGCTCTGCGGCAAAGTCTCCGTTGAACTGTTGCTGGATCAATTGACGCGCCAGCGCCGCGGAACAGGGGCAAGTGGAGGAATAGCCCACCTCCAGACGCAGGATTACCGACCGCTGGCCACCTCGTTGCTCGACTTCAAGGTGAAAGGGATAAGCCTTCCAGCCAGCCAGGTCACTGACCAACGCCGGACGCTTCAACAGCAAACGTCCTTCGAGAGACAGACTGGCAGACCGGGAGAGACCCTCGTGACTGTCGAGAAAGCGCGCCAGGCAGGCGTCCAGTCGAGGCAACGTCAGCGCTTCTTCGGTCAGGTCGTCAAGCGCCAGGTACAACCTCGACATATGAATCCCGCGGGCCTCCGGGGCGTCAAGACTGACCCCTGCGTTCACCCTGGCTTCGATCCGCTGTCCCGCCAGTTCGACGGGCAGCGCGATGCCCTCCATGCCGACCCAGTCCAGGGCGACGCCCTGGCTCACCTGCTGCACGGCCACATCCGACAGCCTTTGTGGATCGTCGATGGGCTCTCTCCCCCGGGCGTCTGTGTCGACCGTGTCGTTGACCGTATCGCTGACTGTGTCGTTGACGGCCTGGTTGGCCTCGATCTGTGCGTAATTCATCCTTTCACCGCCGGTTCAGCCTGATAAAAAAATACGTTATAACATAACATTAACAAAGACTGCATTCAGACCTCCTGCCCTACCACCAGCACGCAGCAGCGCGACCAAGCACCCGTTCACAGCGCGGCAAGCCACATCATTGCCGGCTCGCACCTCGTATCAGCCCAGCACCTCGTATCAGCCCAGCACCTCGTATCAGCCCAGCACCTCGTATCAGCCCAGCACCGGCGCTTCGGCCAGCTCTGCCGCCAACCAGTCGGCCAGATCATTTGCCAGCGGATGGCGCGCCCCCCTAGGCCCGGCTGCCAGTTCCAGCACCAGGCAGGCGTCGGTGGCGACAAAGCCCCAAGGCGCCACCAGGCGCCCTGCGTGCACGTCCTCTTCCACCAGGTAGTCCGGCGCAATGCCGACCCCAAGCCCCACCAGGGTCGCCTCCAGCAGGTAGTTGAGGTGCTCGAAGCCCTGGCCCATCGTCAGCCGCTCCGGCGCGATCCCCTGGCGGCGACTCCAGTCGCCCCAGGCGGAGGGACGTGAACGGGTATGCAACAGCGCTTGGCCGAGCAGTACCCGCGGGTCGGGCGGGCTTGCTGTAGCCCCGCCGGACCGATGCAGCTCAAGCTCACGACTGAGCACGGGACCGATGCGTTCCTGCCCGAGGATACGGGTGACCTCGCCCGGCGGCTCCCCTTCCGGCAAGCGCTGAAAGCGCAGCACACCATCGACCCCGGATAGCGTCGCGACACCTTCCTCACCGGCGGTCAGATGCAACTCCAACTGCGGCAGAGCCTGCTTCAAGCGGGCCAGTCGAGGAATGAACCAGCGCGCCAGGAAGGAGCCTGGGCAGCTCAGCACGAAGGGCGACTGGACGCTGGTGCGAGCGACCTCGGCGCAGACCCGTGCCAGGGCGCCAAGATGGAAGCCGGCGGCGTCGGCCAGCTCACGGCCGGCATCGGTCAGTCTCAACCCCCGCCCTTCCTTCTCGACCAGGGCAACCCCCAACTGGTCCTCGAGCAGCTTGATCTGACGACTGACCGCACCATGGGTCAGGTGCAGCGAGGCCGCCGCCCGCGACACGCTACCGTGGCGCCCCAGCGCCTCGAAGGCCCTGAGCGCCCTGAGCGAGGGCAACGGGACGTCCTGGTTGTGCGATGTCATGGCGAACGTCTCTCCCGGCTTGGCATGGGGTGTCTTGTATTGTCTGGGCTGGGCTTGTCTGGGCTGGGCCTGGTGTGCCCCGGCGCCCAGAGGTCAGCTGATGGTGCCACCGCGTGCCGTGCGTGCGGACTTCCGGGGCACGGCTCACGGCCTAGTTCGGGACCACAGTGAAGGGCCGAGTGGTCTTGCTGCCCCTCAACTAGTGAGATTTTCTCACACATCCTGGCCGTTATTTCGATTTTTTCCGGCCTCATGCAGCGCTACGCTGCTGTCCATGCCATTCGGGGCGCAGATCGCGCCTGGTCAGCCTTGGAGCCCGTCATGAACCAGCAACGCCCAACTCCCAGCCTCCGTCACGGACCCGACCCTCGTGGTTTCTTCGGTGACTTCGGCGGTCGTTTCGTGGCCGAGACCCTGATGCCGCTGATTCTGGATCTCGAGCAGGAATACGACGCCGCACGCCAGGACCCGACCTTCGCTGACGAGCTGGCCTCGCTGTCGGCCGACTACGTCGGTCGCCAGAGCCCGCTGTACTTCGCCGAGCGCCTGACCGAGCATCTGGGAGGCGCGCGCATCTATCTCAAGCGCGAAGACCTGATGCACACCGGCGCCCACAAGATCAACAACGCCCTCGGCCAGATCCTGCTCGCTCGTCGCATGGGCAAGCGTCGCATCATCGCCGAGACCGGCGCGGGCATGCACGGTGTGGCCACCGCCACCGTCGCCGCACGCTTCGGCATGGACTGCGTCATCTACATGGGCAGCACCGATATCCATCGCCAGCAGCCCAACGTACAGCGCATGCAACTGCTGGGCGCCAAGGTGATTCCGGTCACCGCCGGCGACGGTACTCTGAAGGACGCCATGAACGAGGCGCTGAGAGACTGGGTCACCAACGTCGACTCCACCTTCTATATCATCGGCACCGTGGCCGGCCCCCACCCCTACCCAGCGCTGGTGCGCGACTTCCAGTCGGTGATCGGGCGAGAGGTGCGCGACCAGATCACCGCCAAGGAAGGACGCCTGCCGGATTCGCTGGTCGCCTGTATCGGCGGCGGCTCCAACGCCATGGGCCTGTTTCACCCCTTCCTCGACGACCCTGAAGTGGCGCTGGTCGGCGTCGAGGCGGCCGGCGAAGGCCTCGACACCCCACGCCATGCGGCCAGCCTCAAGGGTGGGCGGTCCGGCGTGCTGCACGGCAACCGTACCTTTCTGCTGCAGGACGACGAGGGCCAGATCAGCGACGCCCACTCCATTTCGGCCGGCCTCGACTACCCCGGCATCGGACCCGAACACGCCTGGCTGCATGCCATCGAGCGCGCCGAGTACGTGGCGGCCACCGATCGTGAGGCGCTGGACGCCTTCACCCTGCTGTGTCGCAAGGAAGGCATCATCCCGGCGCTGGAGTCTTCCCACGCCCTGGCCGAGGTGATCAAGCGCGCCCCGCGACTGCCGGCGGATCATCTGATGGTGGTCAACCTGAGCGGCCGCGGCGACAAGGACATGGCCACCGCCACCGAATGTCTTGCCGATGAACTGGGCCTGGGAAAGCCCGACCAGCAGGACTGACACCCCGGATTCCAGGAGAGAGACCATGACCACGACCACTACCGCCGAGGGGCGCCTCGCACGTCGCTTCGCCGAGACTCGCCAGCAGGGACGCGCCGCCCTGGTGACCTACATCGCCGCCGGTGATCCCGACTACGACACCAGCCTCGCGACTCTCAAGGGCCTGGGCGAGGCCGGCGCCGATGTGATCGAACTCGGCATGCCGTTCACCGACCCCATGGCCGACGGCACCGCCATCCAGCATGCGACCCGCCGGGCGCTGGATGCCGGCCAGACCATGGACAAGACCCTCGAGATGGTCCGCCAACTGCGTCGGACCGATCAACAGACACCGGTCGTGCTGATGGGCTACTACAACCCCATCTACGCCCGTGGCGTGACACGCTTTCTCGATCAGGCCAAGGCTGCCGGCGTCGACGGTCTCATCGTGGTCGACCTGCCGCCGGAACACGACGACGAGCTGTGCCAGCCTGCCAATCAAGCCGGGCTCAACTTCATTCGTCTGGCGACCCCCACCACCGATGCCCGCCGTCTGCCGGGGGTGCTCACCAATACCTCGGGCTTTCTCTACTACGTCTCGAGCAACGGGGTCACCGGCGGTGCTGCGCCAAGCGCCGAACGCGTGCAACAGGAGGTAGCCCGCATCCGCGAGCACAGCGATATTCCCATCGCCGTGGGCTTCGGTATTCGCACCGCCGCCCAGGCCAGAGAGATCGGCGCCTTCGCCGACGGCGTGGTGGTAGGCTCGGCGCTGATCGATGCCCAGGCCAGCGGCGACACTCCCGCCGAAGGTACCCAGGCCGTGCTCGCATTGACTCGCGAGCTGGCCCAGGCGCTGACCGGCGCCCGCTAAGCCCTGACAAAGAACCCCGGTCAGGAACTCCGGTAAAGAACGCCGGGACAGAACCCCGGGAAAGAACCCCTTATCGCGTAATCCCGGTGCAGAGGCCCTGCCCGCGTCTGCTCGACATAAAGACGCCTCGAGGAGACTCACGCCAGGCCTTGCGCCAAGCCACCCCCGGGAAGCGTCTCTTCCCCATGCAAGCCCCGCCGATCAGGCGGGGCTTGCTGCCATCCGGCCGAACATTTTCCCGACCCAGTCAATATTTTCAGCGGACACCAGCAATGCAGCCACACCATCTATGCAACTGCTGATCCATGCCAGATTCTTACTGCTGATATCATGCTTAAGTCGAACCGTTGGGTGTGGCCGACGGTGATAGAATCGCCCTCCTTCCGGCCACAAGCCGACGCCCATCCGTCCTGTCGCGACGGTCGATGCACACTCCACGCTTCGAGACCAGAACCATGTCCACCTCCTTGAGCGCTCCCTTCAAGGCGCTGAATCGTCTGGGGCTGATCCCTCAGATCGTGCTCGGTATCCTCTGCGGTATCGCCGTCGCCACCCTGTCCCCCGAGCTCGCCACCTCGGTATCGCTGCTCGGCCAGGTGTTCATTTCGGCCTTGAAGGCGGTCGCCCCGGTGCTGGTCTTCGTGCTGGTGATGGCCGCCATCGCCGGCCATCAGCGCGGCCAGCCGACCCAGATCCACAGCGTACTGGTGCTGTATCTGATCGGCACCCTGGTGGCGGCGCTGGTGGCGGTGGTGGCCAGCTTCGCCCTTCCCACCGAACTGACCCTGAACACCGCTCAGGCCAGCGGCAATCCGCCAGGCGGCGTAATAGAGATCCTGCGCAACCTGCTGTTGAGCGCCGTGGCCAACCCGGTCAGCGCATTGATGGACGCCAACTTCATTGCCATTCTGGTGTGGGCCGTCAGCCTCGGCCTGGTGCTGCGCAGCGCCAGTGCCGCTACCAAGGGCATGATCGAGGACCTGTCCCAGGCGGTATCGACCCTGGTGCGCTGGGTCATTCGTCTGGCACCGCTGGGTATCTTCGGACTGGTCGCCGGCACCCTGGCCGAAGCCGGAATCGGTGCGCTGCTGGAGTATGCCCAACTGCTGTCGGTGATCGTCGGCTGCATGCTGTTCGTCGCCCTGGTGACCAATCCGCTGATCGTCTTCCTGGCCACTCGCCAAAACCCTTATCCGCTGGTCTTCAGCTGTCTGCGCGGCAGCGCCATCACCGCCTTCTTCACCCGCTCAAGCGCAGCCAACATCCCGGTCAACCTGGAGCTGTGCAAGCGTCTGAAGCTGGATGAGGACACCTACTCCATCTCGATTCCGCTCGGCGCCACCATCAACATGTCCGGTGCCGCCATCACCATCAGCGTGATGACCCTTGCCACCGCCCATACCCTGGGCATCAGCGTGGACTTCATCACCGCCCTGCTGCTGTGCGTGGTCTCCGCCCTGGCCGCCTGCGGCGTCTCCGGCGTGGCCGGTGGCTCGCTGCTGCTGATTCCCATGGCCGCCAGCCTGTTCGGCATTTCCGCCGACGTGGCGATGCAGGTGGTCGCCATCGGCTTCGTCATCAGCGTGGTCCAGGACTCCACCGAGACCGCCCTCAACTCTTCCACCGATGTGCTGTTCACCGCCGCCGCCAGCCGCAGGGGCGAACTGAGCGACTGACGCCCAGAGGCGCTGCCGGCCCTGCTCATCTCCTGAAACAACAGCTCTTCTGAAACGACAGCGAGCCCCTCTCACCAAAGGGTGAGAGGGGCTCGCTGTGTTGTTCGAGCGGGCGACATCGCCACGTCAGCCAGCGATGACCTCCGGATGATACCGCGAGGCGATCGTCACCAGACGCTGCATGGTCTCGCCACTCGGTGGCGCCACCCCTGCCAGCGGATAGTGCTCTCCCAGCTCCTGCCACTTGTACTCGCCAAGTGCGTGATAGGGCAGCAGCTCGATACGCTCGACGTTGTCCATCGTCTCGACGAACTCCCCCAGCAGGTGCATGGATGCCTCGCTGTCGGTAAAGCCAGGCACGATCACCTGACGAATCCAGGTGGGCTTGCCGATCGCCGCCAGATGACGGGCAAAGGCCAGGGGACGGCGTCGGGGGATACCGGTGAGCTCGCGGTGCACGCCCTCGTCGAGATGCTTGAGATCCAGCAGCACCAGGTCGGTGGCGGCAAGCAACTCGTCGAGGACCTCATCGTAGTGGCAGACGTAGCCATTGGTGTCGAGGCAGGTGTGCATGCCCTCGGCCTTGGCCGCCTGAAACAGGTCGCGCACAAACGCCGGTTGCAGCAGCGCCTCGCCGCCGGTGCAGGTGATGCCGCCCCCTGACGCCCGCATGAACGGCAGATAGGTTCTGGCTTCGGTGAGTATCTCGTCCACCGTCACCTCACGTCCGCCCTGGCGATCCCAGCTGTCGCGGTTGTGGCAGTACTGACAGCGCATCACGCAGCCCTGTAGAAACACCAGAAAGCGAATGCCTGGGCCATCCACGGCACCACAGCTCTCCAGGTGATGGAGACGGCCAGTGATCATCATCGGGACTCCTCACGAAAAGGGGCTCCGGGAGAGACCCGGAGCCCGGAAAGGGACCGCTGTCGCGGCCCCGGGCGAGACGACTGTCGGCTCAGAGCGTTTCGGTGAAGGTCCGGGAGATCACGTCGCGCTGCTGTTCCGCGGTCAAGGAGTTGAAGCGCACCGCGTAGCCGGACACGCGGATGGTCAGCTGAGGATACTTGTCCGGATTGACCACGGCGTCCTCGAGCATCTCGCGGTTGAGCACGTTGACGTTCAAGTGCTGGCCGCCTTCCTGACGCTCGCTGTGGTGGAAGTAACCGTCGAGCAGGCCGGACAGGTTGCTGCGCTGGGCGCCCTCGTCCTTGCCCAGCGCCCTCGGCACGATGGAGAAGGTATACGAGATCCCGTCCTTGGCGTGGGCATAGGGCAGCTTGCCCACCGACGTCAACGAGGCCACAGCGCCCTTGGTGTCACGCCCGTGCATGGGGTTGGCACCCGGTGCGAAGGGCTCGCCGGCGCGACGACCGTCCGGCGTGGTGCCGGTCTTCTTGCCGTAGACCACGTTGGAGGTGATGGTCAGCACCGACTGGGTCGGCTCGGCGCCACGGTAGGTATTGAGCTTGCGGATCTTGTTCATGAAGGTCTCGACCAGCTCGCAGGCGATATCGTCGACGCGCGGATCATTGTTGCCGAAGCAGGGGTAGTCACCCTCTATCTCGAAGTCCACCGCCACGCCATCAGGATCACGCACCGGGCGCACCTTGGCGTACTTGATCGCCGACAGCGAGTCCGCCGCCACCGACAGCCCGGCGATGCCGCAGGCCATGGTGCGCTTGACGTCGAGGTCGTGCAGCGCCATCAGCGCCGCCTCGTAGCTGTACTTGTCGTGCATGTAGTGGATGGCATTGAGGGCGGTCACGTACTGGCGGGCCAGCCAGTCCATCAGGCCATCCATGCGCGCCCACACCTCGTCGAAGTCGAGCACCTCGGAGGCGATCGGCTCACTCCTGGGGCCGACCTGGATCTTCAGCTTCTCGTCGACGCCGCCGTTGATCGTGTAAAGCAGCGTCTTGGCCAGGTTGGCCCGTGCACCGAAGAACTGCATCTGCTTGCCGATCACCATGGGAGACACGCAGCAGGCGATGGCGTAGTCGTCGGAGGCGAAGTCCACGCGCATCAGATCGTCGTTCTCGTACTGGATCGATGAGGTGTCGATGGACACCTTGGCGCAGTAGCGCTTGAAGCCGTCGGGCAGCTGTTCGGACCACAGCACCGTGAGATTCGGCTCCGGGCTCGGGCCCATGGTGTAGAGGCTGTTGAGGAAACGGAAGCTGGTACGGGTGACCAGGGTGCGTCCGTCCAGTGCCATCCCGCCCAGGCATTCGGTGGCCCAGATCGGGTCGCCGGAGAACAGCTCGTCATACTCAGGGGTGCGCAGGAAGCGCACCATGCGAAGCTTCATGATGAAGTGATCGACCAGCTCCTGGGCGCGGGCTTCGTCGATCACGCCTTGGCGCAGGTCACGCTCCAGGTAGATATCGAGGAAGCTGGAAGTACGTCCCAGTGACATGGCGGCGCCGTTTTGCGACTTCACTGCCGCCAGGTAGCCAAAGTAGGTCCACTGGATGGCCTCCTGGGCGGTGGCAGCCGGGACCGAGACGTCGAAGCCGTACTTGGCGGCCATTTCCTTGAGCTGGCCGAGTGCACGATGCTGCTCGGCGACTTCCTCGCGCAGCTGGATCACCGCCTCCAGGTCCTCGCCCTGTTCGAAGCGCTGCTGCAGCGAGGCAAACTGCGCCTGCTTGTCACGCATCAGGAAGTCGACGCCGTAAAGGGCGACCCGGCGGTAATCACCGATGATGCGTCCACGACCGTAGGCGTCCGGCAGTCCGGTCAGCACCCCTGACTTGCGACACTTGAGGATGTCCGGGGTGTAGACATCGAACACCCCCTGATTGTGGGTCTTGCGAAATTCGGTGAAGACCTTCTTGACCTGAGGATCGAGTTCACGACCGTAGGCCTGGCATGAGCCCTCCACCATCTTGATGCCGCCGTTGGGCATGATCGCCCGCTTCAGCGGCGCGTCGGTCTGCAGTCCAACGATGGTCTCGAGACGCTGATCGATATAGCCGGCGTCATGAGCGGTGATGGTCGAGACCAGCGAGGTGTCGAAGTCCAGCGGTGCATGGGTGGCGTTTTCTTGCTTGACGCCTTCCATCACAGTGTCCCATAGCTCGCGAGTGCTGGCCGCCGGCTCGCTGACCAGGAAACGCTCGTCACCCTCGTAGGGGGTCACGTTGGCCAGCAAAAAGTCTCGTACGTCGACGCCCTTCTTCCACTCGCCCCCGGCAAACCCTTCCCACGCTTGCGCGAATTGCTCTTTCATCGACTTGCACCTCAACAGAGTAAATGACAACGCTAGTCCTGCATGCTGAGCGACGGCCATCCCTCGAAGATGGCAGCCGACCCGCCTGTTCGGTGGCAGCAGCGGTCGCCGCATCGGAGGCGGCGGGGGTGCTGCACGCTTCTCGATCGGCGAAAAAACACCTGCCTTCGAGAGCACAATTCGACCTTAGCAGTAGTCCCGTCGCCCCTACTTGACCCGCATCATGGCGCCACGGGACAGCGATACAGCGCGAGCGAAGCAGCCCAGAAACCTGTACCAGGCCAATTTCGCGCAGCGAGGACGGCCGCCTGCGCTATGCTGACAAGGGCATACGTAGGCCTGAGCCCTGTCCCACCGCCGGGTGCCCGTGATGAACAGCTTTCCCACGCTTCTGGAGTACGGTCTGCCAGGCTTCGCCGTGGTGCTGCTGATCCTCGGCTACCACCTGCTCAACAAGACCCACACCCTGTTGCTCAATGAGCGCTCTGGCGAGACCCGAGAGGGCACCGAGTTGCGCATTCGCTATCTGCAGGAGGTCTCCAAGAACGCCAGGCTGTTCATGGCGCTGAGTCTGCTGTTCTTCGTCGGTGGGCTGGCCATGGCAATGATGAAACCCTCGAGCCAGGTCAATCTTTCCATCGCCCCGCCCGAAGGCGTGCTGCCGGTCATCCGTCTGCAGGAGCGGGACATGCCGCTGGATGGCCGGGGCACGGTCGTGCTGAAGGTCCAGGACGACAATGTGCTGCGCATCTTGAACAACGATCTGCACGGCCGGCTGATCGCCATCGAGCAGGAGCGCGACGCCCTGAAGAGCCAACTGGCCGACGTCATCGCTGCAGCGGAGCGAGATTCTCCGCAGGTAGGCTTCTAATGAAGAACAGGCAGGGCGCCTTGGCGTCGCGCGCGATGGCGACAGCCCTGGCCGGGCCAGCGAAGGGAAAACGACGGCGCCACCCCACGTCTACGATAAACGCCCTGCTGATCGTGCTGCTGAGCGTCGGGGTGGCGTGGCCGGTGGTTGCCCAGCAGGCCCCCCTGTCCAGGGCCAAGGCGCTGTTGCAGCAGGGTGACAACCAGGCCGCCCTGCGCGAACTACGTCCTCTGCTCGAAAGTCCTGATCCGCTGGCCCGGATGGAAGGCTTGAACGCCCAGGGCTGGATTCTCTATCGGGAAGGCCGCCACGCCGACGCCTCAGCGCTGTTCGAGCAGGCGCTCAGGGCGAGTCAAGGTCATGGCGGCTTGCGTGAGGTGCGCCTGAAGACCCTCAACAACGCTGGCATCAACGCCTTTTCCGCCGGTGAGCTCGACAAGGCTCGAAGCTACTTCGAGGCCGCACTGGCCATCGGCAGCGACGTGGCCCCGCGCTACCTGACCATCATCACCCGCCAGGCCCCCATGCAGTCGGCCCAGCAGCAGGTCAGCGCGGGACGTGAAAAGCGCATCGAGCGCGACTTCGAGGGGGCGGTGGCCGACTACACCCGGGCGCTTGCGATCGACCCGAACAACAACGACGCTCTCTCCTATCGTGGCTACGCCTACTACCGATTGGGCCAGTACGACAATGCCCGAGCCGATATCGAGGCGGCCCTGGCGAGTTCTCCCCAGCGGCTGGACGCACTGATCAACCTGCTCAAGGTGAGCTGCGCCAGCGGCGATGACCTCGATGCGGTGCTCAAGCGCCGGGGGCACGCCATCCAGCGACAGCGCGAGGCCATGCTCGACGACAGGGAGCTGCAGCGCCAGTGCCCAGACCTCTTCGCCAGTCTGAAACGCTGAACGATCTGTGGTGCGCCGAAGACGAGCCGCCTTCCCCACAACGCAACGACGCCACCCGAAGGTGGCGTCGTGGTTGGGGCGCTTGAGCTCTTGAGTTAGGCAGCCAGCTTGTCAGGCACTCAGCAGGGCGTTGAGACGCTTGACGTAGGCGGCCGGATCGTCGAGATGACCACCCTCGGCGATGATCGCCTGATCGAGCAGGATCCGCGCCAGATCACCGAAGCCGTCACCGTCGGCCCCTTCCAGGCGAGCAACCAGGGCGTGGTCCGGGTTGAGCTCGAGGATCGGCTTGACCTCGGGCAGGCTCTGGCCCGCAGCCTCCATGATACGGCGCATCTGGAAGCCCATCTCGTGCTCGGGCAGCACCACACAGGCCGGTGAATCGGTCAGGCGGTGGGTGATCTTGACCTCCTGAACCTCCTCGCCGAGCGCTTCCTTGACCCGCTTGACCAGATCCTCCTTGGACTTGGCGGTCTCCTCCTGGGCCTTCTTCTCGTCTTCGTCCTCGACGTCCCCCAGGTCCAGATCGCCCTTGGCAACATCGGCAAACTTCTTGCCATCGAACTCGGTGAGATGGCTCATCAGCCACTCATCGATGCGATCGTGGAGCAGCAGCACCTCGATGCCCTTCTTGCGGAAGATTTCCAGGTGGGGGCTGTTCTTGGTGGCGTTGAAGCCATCGGCGACGATGTAGTAGATCTTGTCCTGACCTTCCTTCATCCGCTCCACGTAGTCGGCCAGGGACTGATCCTGGGTGGCGCTGTCGGTGTGGGTGGAAGAGAAACGCAGCAGGCCGCTGATCTTGTCGCGGTTGGCGTAGTCCTCCGCCGGGCCTTCCTTCAGCACCGAACCGAAGGTGTTCCAGAACGTCTGGTAGGCTTCCTTGTCCTTGGCCAGCTTCTTGAGCATGTCCAGGGCACGCTTGGTCAGCGCGGACTTGATCTTCTCTACCTTCGGGTCCTGTTGCAGCAGCTCACGGGACACGTTCAGCGACAGATCGCGGGTGTCCAGCACCCCCTTGATGAAGCGCAGGTACAGCGGCAGGAACTGCTCGGCGTCGTCCATGATGAACACGCGCTGGACGTACAGCTTGACCCCACGGGCGCCGTCACGCTCGTACAGGTCGAAGGGTGCGCGGCCAGGCACGTACAGCAGGCTGGTGTACTCCAGGTTGCCCTCGACCTTGTTGTGGCTCCAGGTCAGGGGGTCGGAGAAGTCGTGGGCCACGTGCTTGTAGAAGGCCTTGTACTCGTCCTCGGAGACCTCGCTCTTGGGCCGCACCCACAGCGCGGTCGCCTCGTTGACGGTCTCCCAGGTGGTGACCTCGCTACCGTCGACCTCGTTGCCATCGTCGTCGGTGGCCTTTTCGGTACGCGGCATCTTCACCGGTACTTCGATATGGTCAGAGTACTTGCGCACCAGGCTCTGCAGGCGATAGTCGTCGGCGAACTCCCTGGCGTCCTCCTTGAGGTGGAGGATGATCTCGGTGCCGTGCTTCTCGCGCTCGATCTCGGCGACCACGAACTCGCCCTCGCCTTTCGAGCGCCACTCGACGCCGGCATCGGCGGCGTCACCGGCCTTGCGGGTACGCACGGTAATCTCGTCGGCGACAATAAAGCCAGAATAGAAGCCGACCCCGAACTGGCCGATCAGCCGGGCGTCCTTCTG
Organism: Halomonas sp. EF61; assembly: GCF_040147045.1. Classification (NCBI taxonomy): domain Bacteria; kingdom Pseudomonadati; phylum Pseudomonadota; class Gammaproteobacteria; order Oceanospirillales; family Halomonadaceae; genus Halomonas; species Halomonas sp. EF61. The sequence continues at coordinate 470,476 of NZ_JAMSHM010000004.1, forward strand.
CTGTTCGCCGGAAAGCTGCTTGAGAAACTCGGCGGTACCACTCTTGGCGATGGTGCCCAGGTTGGCGATCACGTCCTCGCGGTTCATGCCGATACCGTTGTCACGAAGGGTGACGGTGCCGGCCTCGCTGTCGTGCTCGATCTCGACGCGCAGCTCGCTGTCGCCCTCGTAGAGCGCATCATTGTCCAGCGCCTGATAACGCAGCTTGTCGCAGGCGTCGGCGGCGTTGGAGATCAGCTCCCGAAGAAAGATCTCGCGGTTGGAGTACAGCGAGTGGATCATCAGGTTGAGAAGCTGCTTGACCTCGGTCTGAAAGCCCAGGGTTTCTTCGTGGGTAGCGGTGGTCATGGTAGATCGAACCCCTTTCGACATGGCGATTTCCGGGCCAGCGATGGCTCGCTGGCGGTCCAGAGTGCACGGCTCGCGCCGCACGTCATTCAAGATGACAATCGATATGGGGTCCGCGCTGCGCTTTTCAAGGCTGGCGCCAGCAGGTCGACCTTCCCGGACCTGGGCTGACGTCCCTGGCCGTGGTCACCTGGCTAACCGCTGCCCGGGCCGGCACTCACCTACGCCGGCGCCCCCAGCACGTAGGTCAAGCGAGCCCGGGCAACCGGCGCGTCTTCGTCGTCCTGCCACGCCCATGCCTCGACATTGGCCATGCGCCGCCCTTCGCGCACCAGACGACAACGCGCGAAGGTTGGCTTCACCCCGGCCGAACTGAGGTAGTCCACGGTGACGTTGACCAGCCTCGGCAGGCGCGGCTCACGGGTCTGCGCCAGGGTATCCAGCGCTGCAGCAGTCTCCAGAAAGGCCGACACCACACCACCGTGCAGCGCCGGCAGCATCGGATTGCCAACGTTGTGGGGACGCGTCTCCAGTACAAAGCGCCTGCCGTGCTCATCGCGGTCCTCCCTCACCCCGATGAAGTCGGCGTAGGGCACCTCGCCAAGCCAGGCGTTGATCTCACCGCTGGCACGCCCACGTTCCAGCAAGCCGCTGACACTCTCGTGTGGAGCCGCCGCTATCGCACCACTGTCGGCATCGCCAACTGGGGCCTTCTCTTCGATAAGGGGATCGCCCTCGTCTTCCACAAGACCGGCGAACATGGCCTCGGCAAAACCTGCTGGCGTGTTGCGCGGCCCCAGCCGGGCAAAGTGCCCGCGGGCGCAGGCCACCACCTGTCCTTCGTGCTGCCAGGCCCGGGCCTCGGTGAACACCACCGAGTCGGTGATGGCCTCCACTTCGGCACGTACCCACAATGACGCCCCCTGACAGGCAGGGCGACGATGACTGATATGCAGATCCAGGGTGGGACAGACCTCAGGACTTGGCAGTGCCGGCAGGACCGAGGCACCGCAGGCGGTGTCCAGCAGTACGCTGAGCACCCCGCTGTGCACCAGGCTTCTCGAGCGATCACCGCACAACTCGGCTCCCCCGGGCAGATATAGGGTGACGCCGCTGGCATCCACCGCAACGACGCGCATGCCGAGCGCCTGGGTATGTGGAATGACATCGACAAAGCGCTGAAGCGCCTGCCGCCAGAGCGACACGGAGGGTGGCTGCAGGGTGCGGTGCGAGGAGGACATGAGCGGGCTCGAATTCAAACGTTTGACTGACAATCTAGACCCAGCCCGCCGACGCCACAATAGGTCCTTGGTCCGCATTTTTACCTTTTACCCGCCAAATGCTCGCCAAGCGTCAGAAACAGACGACGTACCCTGAAGCAAACGCAAAAAGCTCGAATCCGCACACTTCGAGCCAGAAAATCAAGAACAAGGCACCTTAGATGTCGTGGATATCCCGCTCCTCCCGCGGAGCATCGTCCTCGCCAATACCACGCCAGGCGCGATAGTCGGCCAGACTATTGTCCACCTTGGTCAGCAACCAGCCGACGATGACCACATCATCGAGAAGACCGAACAGCAGCAGCACATCGGGAATCAGGTCCAGCGGTGACACCAGATAGGCAAAGGCCACCGCCATCCAGCCGAAAGCCGCCCAGGGCACCGGGCGGTAGCGACCGCTGAGCACGTCCTGCAGCATCGGGATAAACAGCTTGAGCGCCCGCATTATATGCTTGAACGCTCGGGTGCGTTGGGTAAAGCGACCAATAACGGGGATTCGATCAAACAGGGCCATGGATAGTCTCCTCGACTCAATTCAGCACCAACGATTGCCGATGGTATTTATCGGGTGTCAACGGCTATCTTCATGGCGTCGACGTCGTCTTATCGCAACATGGGGGCGAAGCTGACCGGGGTCAAGTCTCGTAACCTGGCCGGGCAACTGTTCAAGGCCCGCCGGTTCGGTCACCATGTGGCTTCGATCCGACATCGATTCGCCGTCTACGGCACAAAAAGGCAGCAATGTCTTCTTCTTCACAGACCAGGAGGGTCTCCATGCCATTCGCCTTGTTTCGTCGCCTCGTGCCGCTGGTGGCAGCCACGGCACTGTGCATGCCATTGACGGCTACCGCCCAGGGCAGTGACGGCGCCATGCGCAGCGCCCTGGAAGCCGCCCGTAGCGGCAACTTCCACAACATCAACGACGCCGCCATTCGCGGCCACGAACTGGCCGGCTATGTGGCGTACTATCGTCTGCGCGATCGCCTGCCCAACGCCAGCCCTCAGGAAGTTCTCAGCTACATCTCGGCCAATGCCGATGCACCGCTGGGTGACTGGATGCGTGAGCAGGCCATCCTGCGCTACGGCAAGGCCGGGCGCTACGGCGATCTGCTGGCCGTCGCCGGCGGCGTTCCCGAGACCACCGCCGAGCAGTGCTACTACTACACCGCGCAACTGGGTCAGAGCCCCGCCGTCGCCGCTCAGGGCGGCCGCGAACTATGGCTGGTGGGTCGCTCCCAGCCGGATGCCTGCGACTCGCTATTCTCCACCCTGCGCGCCCGCGGCGAGATCGGTGGCACGGAAATCTTCGAGCGCATGATGCTGGCCTGGGAAAACGGCGAAGACGGACTGGTCAGCTATCTTGGCCGTCAATTGGGACCCGCCTGGAGCTCCGCTGCAGCAGCGCAGCAAAGCGTGGCCGCCAACCCGTCGCGACTGGCAAGCGTAGCGCGCTGCGTCGGCCCCGACTGCGCCGGCACCGCCTCCTTTGTGCGGGCCGCCATCATCGCCACTGCAGAGTCATCCCCGGCGGCGGCTCTGTCCGCCTGGCAGCAGGTCTCCGGCAGTGTGAGCCTGCCGGCCCAGTCTCGCCAGGCGCTGGAGCGCGAGATCATCTATTACGCCCTGCGCCGCGACCAGCGCAGCCTGCTCGGCTGGATCGACGGCGCCCTGGCCGGCCAGCAGGATCCGGAGGTGTTCGAACTGCGTGCACGCCTGGCCATCCGCGATCGCGACTGGGCCGCCGTCGAGCGGACCGTTGGCATCATGCCCGCCGAGACCCAGGCCAAGGCGCGCTGGCAATACTGGCTGGGCCGCGCGCTGGCCCTGCGCGGGCAGCAGGCGGAGGCGCAGGCCGCCTACGCCCGGGCAGCGGGTCAACGCGACTTCTTCGGCTTCGTCGCCGCCGACCGCCTCGGCCAGCCCTACGATCTCAACATGGAAGACACGCGTTTCAGCGAGGCCGAGCGCGCCCAGGTCGCCGGCTGGCCGACGGTGCGTCGCACCGAGGCGCTGCTGCGCGTCGGACAGGAAGGGCTTGCCAACCTCGAGTGGAATCATGCGGTAAGCAGCGCAGGCCCCACCGACGCCCGGCGCCTGGCGGACTACGCCGCAGGACGCGGTTGGCACGTACGCCTGGTGCAGACGACCATCGTCGGCAAGATGCTCGACGCCCTGCCCTGGCGCTTTCCTGAAGCCTACCGGGAGGACTTCCGCCGCTGGGGCCAGGCCAACAACGTCGACCCCTACCTGCTGATGGGGATCGCCCGTCGCGAGAGCGCCTACAACCCCGAGGCGCTATCACCCGCCGGGGCCAGGGGCCTGATGCAGTTGATGCCGGGTACCGCCGCCCTGGTGGGACGCCAGGTGGGCATCGGTGATCCTGGACCCTACGGCGTGCTCGACCCGGCCACCAACATTCGTCTGGGCAGCACCTATATCCGTGACATGATCGCGCGCTACGGCGGCAACCGTATCGCCGCGGCGGCGGCCTACAACGCCGGCCCCCACCGGGTCGACACCTGGCTTGCCCGCGCGCCGGGCGAATTCGACCTGTTCATCGAGGAGATCCCCTTCAAGGAAACCCGCCGCTACGTGCGCGCGGTGCTCGAGTACCGGGTAGTGTTCGAGAGCCTGGCCCAGGGCTCGACCCAGGGCGTGCAGGTGCTGACAGCGGCCGAGAAGAGCTCGCGCTACGACGGTGCCATGGTACGTCGATGATGTGGCGGAGCCCCGGCACGTCGATGAGGTGAGATCGCCTCGCAAAGCAAGAACCCCCGGCCTGTGGTCGGGGGTTCTTGCTGTCGAGGTCCGGTTTTTGCGGTAGCTTCGCTGGCCTGTGTCTCGGGCTATTGGCCTACGCGCCGGTCGCGTCGGCTCAGGACGGCGCCCGCGTCAACGCCAGCTTGACCCCGAACGCCACCAGCACACCGCCGGTCAAGCCGTTGAGCACGCGCGAGAACGCCGGCCGAGCGAGCCAGTGGCTGGCGCTGCCCACCAATACCGCGACCAGGATCTGCCACAGGTTGGCAATCACGAAGTGGATACCGGCGAGCCACAGGGACTTCAGCAAGGCCGGATCCGTGGGGGCGATGAACTGGGGCAGAAAGGCCATGTAGAACACCACCGTCTTGGGATTGAGCACGTTGGACAGCAACCCCTCGCGCAGCGGCCGCCACGGCGACACGCGCTGGCGGCGGGCGCCACTCGCCGCCGACACCGCGAGCCCCTTGCCGGCCCAGGCCTGACGCAGGCTGGCGAGTCCCAGCCAGGCCAGGTAGCCGGCCCCGATCATCTTCAGCGCCGAAAACGCCCAGGCCGACTGCAGCAGGATCAGCGATACCCCCAGGGCGGAGATGGTGGCGTGGACAAACAGCCCCGAACAGATCGCCAGGCTGGTCAGCACACCGTCGCGCAGACCGCCCCGAGCGGTGTTGCGAATCACCAGCAAGGTGTCGACCCCGGGAGTGACGCTCAACAGCGTGATCGCCACCACGAAGCCCAGCAGCTGGGCATCGATCCAGCCTTCCATCAGCGCACGGACTCGAGGCTATCGGAGTGTTTCAGCGAAATCTGGTCGTTGAGCGTCCAGAAGTCGTACAGGATGCCGATCAAGAACAGACCACCGGTGAGCAGATAGATGATACCGGTCACCCATTTGCCCATGTAGAAACGGTGCAGGCCGAATACCCCGAGGAAGGTCAGCAGCACCCAGGCCAGGGTGTAGTTGGTGGGACCACCGCGGAACCGCAGGTCGGCCTCGCGATCCATGCTCGGGATCAAGAACAGGTCGATGATCCAGCCGATGAAGAACAGTCCGAGGGTCAGAAACCAGATGGTGCCGGTCACCGGCTTGCCGTAATAGAACCGGTGGGCGCCGAGGAAACCGAACAGCCACAACAGGTAGCCCACCACCTTGGAGTGGGTATCGTCGCTATGGATCACGGGGGCAGTCATGTGAATTCCTTGTGTCATCTTTTCCGTTAAGAGGCAGCAACGGGCGTCCGGCTGGACGCTGCTGGCCTTTCGATCTACAGTAACTTGGCGAGTCGAGGTAAGCCATTCTCGCCTGCCAGGGGTGGTCGACACCAGAGGTGTCGTTTCCCGGGTAATCGGAATCGCGAACTCGACCGCAGCGTAGGACAGCAAGTAGAAACGTCAGCAGTGGTAGTTCGATCGCTCTATTGTCGAAACACGCAATGCGCCCTTCTTTCTTGTCATGCCCACGCAACAGGGTTCAGACCACACGACGGGAGAAAAGCTCCCCGGGTGGTTGAGCCTGCACCATCATTTAGCGAGTTAAGGAAATCGACAATGGCAACTGGCACTGTCAAGTGGTTCAACGATACCAAGGGCTACGGCTTCATCTCTCCGGACGACGGCGGAGACGACCTGTTCGCCCACTTCTCCGAGATTCAGGCTGAAGGCTTCAAGTCCCTGCAGGACGGCCAGAAGGTCTCCTTCGAGGTGACTCAGGGCAAGAAAGGCCTTCAGGCCTCCAACATCAAGGTCGCCGACTGAGCCTAGTGCCTGTCTGACCTTGTCACGGGGAGATCGCATTCTGCGTGATCTAGCCACCCCGTGAAGCAACAGCGCTTGAGCAGGATTGCCGCAAGTTGTGACGATCCTCGATCATGCGACAAGAAGGCCCACCATGTGGTGGGCCTTTCTTGTTGGTCGGCAGAGCCTGCCGGGGGGCCGATCAGGTGCCGTAAGAGCTTGCCTGCAAGCCTTGGGCCCATGACCAAGCCATGACCAAGCCATGATTAAGCCACCCGGACCTGATGCCCTGCCAATACCAGCTCAGGGCGAGTTGTCGGTACGGGTCTCGACGTCGCCTTCGGCGTTGACGTCGGCATCGAAGGACGCCTCCGCGTCGGCGGGCACCTCCTCGGGGACCTGGCGCTCGGCCTGCTCGAAGGTCTCGTCGATCTTGCGCTTGGCTTCCTCGAACCGGCGTTCGGTTTCCTGAAGGATGGCGTCGACCTCCTCGCTCGATCCCTCGAGTTGCACCGGTTCCTCGACAGGGTCAGGCACCGAGGGCGCCGAGGCTTCTTCTCCGCCTGTGTCGCTCTGCTGCCCTTCACTGTCCGGTGTGACTTGGCTAGCGTTCGTTGCCTCGGCCTGCTTATAGGTCTCGTCGATCTTGCGTTGCGCTTCCTCGAAGCGACGCTCGGTCTCCTCCAGGATGGCATCGACATCTGACTCGGTGCTTTCCCCCGGCAGCGCCTGGCCCTGCTCCAGGGTGTCGGTGGCACTGCTGCCGAGGTCTACATCGGCCCCATCGGCGTCACTGTTGGTCTCCGCCCCGTCGGCCCCGGTCGACGCCGCTTCACTCGATGACTCGGACTGGGCTGCGGACATCCCGCTCTCGGAAGCGGATGGCTGTTGTTGAGTAGCTGACGGCTCTCGTTGAGTCGCTGAAGGCTCTTGTTGAGTCGCTGAAGGCTCTTCCTCAGTAGCTGAGGGCTCTTCCTCAGTAGCGGACGGCTCCTCGTCAGTTGCTGACGGCTCTTCCTGAGCAGCTGAAGGCTCTTCCTGAGCTGCGGAAGGCTCACTCTGAGACGCCGGGGGCTCCTCTCCATCACACCCAACCAGCCAAAGCGGTACGCTCAGTGCCACCAGGGCCGCCGCCATTCGAGGGGTCATTGCCATCGTCTTCTCTCCATAAAGCCTTTGTCCATGCGCCCAATCTCCATGATTGATCGCGCGCTATTGCACCAAAGCCACCCCGGCCACGCAACTTGCGTCGGCGCTTCAGCACGCCGCAATCTCGCCTATCGGGCGACGTCAATGGCGGGTCCCGCCCTGATCATTCTCCCCGGGGTGAGGCCATTCGACAGCTGTCGGGCATGGTCAGACGCAGCGCCAACGGCATGACCCGGGCCTCGAACGCGCGCTGATAGCAGGCTTCGCCGTCCAGCGTCAGCGGCAGGCGCGCCTCGCCATCTGCTTCAAAGCGCAACCAGGCGCTGCGAAAGGCGTCGACGTACTGCCCATGGTAGGGCCTGGCGCGCAGTTCCTGCATCATCGCCCGAAGCTGGCGCAGCGAGCGGAAGTCACGCACCAGCAGCACGTCGAACAGGCCGTCGTCCAGTCGCGCCGCCGGCGTCAACTGTTGACCGCCACCGGCCTGGATGCCATTGCCGATACCCAGCAGGAAAATGCCCGCTCGACTCTCCCCGCCATCCCAGGCCAGGTGGCCCTGGTAGAGCTGGTAACGCCAGGCCTTGAAGGCACCGAACACCGAGTAGGCTCCCCCGCCCATCAAGCGCTTGAGCGGCTTCGGCGTCGATGTGGTGATCTCGGCACCGAAACCTCCGGTGGCCATGTTGATGAAATAGCGATCGTTCATCCTTGGAACATCCACCCAGCGGCTGGGCAGACGACAGGCGGCGTCCAGCGACGCTGCCTGGCCGAGCGGCAGGCCCAGGGACTTGGCCAGGTCATTGGCGCTGCCCAATGGCATGATGGCAAGCTCCGGACGCTCTTCGCGCGGCAACTGCATCAGCCCGTTGACCACCTCATGCACGGTACCGTCACCACCGCCGGCGATGACCCGCTTGACCCGATCGCGTCCAGCCTGGGTGGCCTGGCGTTCGCCGTCGCCCTTTTCCCAGGTGACACGCACGTCCACATCGAGGCCGCCTCGCCGACAGGCGAAGACAGCGCTTCGCACTTCCGGCAATTGCGCCGATTGTCCGTTGAGGATCAGCCGATTGGTGCCCGGCGGCTGGGTCATCCTGACGCTTCCTTTTTCACATGAGGTTCATGAAAGTCGCACATCCTCCCTGTGCGGCGCCTATTTCATCACATCCTTCCCCCGGCATGGAGGCCCGCAGCGGCGATCCGACACCTGCCGGCCTCCAGCCACATCCTGCTGCCGACGCCGCACCTATGCTGTTGCGGGACGGGCACAATCGCAGCCATAGCGCTGACTTGACCCGTATTTCCCTTACAATTGATCAAGACACGCCCCCCTTTGCGACCGAGTTCCTGCATGATTGAACCAATTTTTGTGCTGACCGCCTTTGTTTCAGGCCTGGCCGCCATGGCCCTCAGACTACCACCCTTGGTGGGTTTTCTCGCCGGTGGCTTCATCCTCAATGCGCTCGGCTACGACGAAACGCCGGTCCTGACGCTGATCGCCCACCTTGGCGTCACCCTGATGCTGTTTACCATCGGTCTCAAGCTCAACGTCAAGACCCTGCTGCGCCCGGACGTCTGGGGAGGCGCCAGCCTGCATATGCTGGCAAGCGTCGTGCTGTTCGTAGGTATTCTGGCTGTCCTGAAGGCGATCGTCACCCTCGGCTGGCTGACGTCACCCAACGGTCTACTCGCTGGACTCGACCTGACGACGCTGCTGGTGCTGGCGTTCGCCCTGTCCTTCTCCAGTACCGTCTTCGTGGTCAAGGTCCTCGAAAAGCGAAGCGAGACCCATGCGGCCTACGGACGCCTGGCCATCGGTATCCTGATCATGCAGGACCTGTTTGCGGTGATCTTTCTCACCGCCTCCACCGGCAAGCTGCCGAGCCCCTGGGCCCTGGGACTGTTCGCGCTGCTGCCGCTGGCGCCGCTGCTGCGACGGCTGCTCGACCGCATGGGCCACGGCGAGATGCAGATGCTGTGTGGCGTGGTGATGGCCCTGGTGCTGGGCTACGGCCTGTTCGAGGCGGTCGGCGTCAAGGGGGATCTCGGTGCGCTGATCATCGGCATGCTGCTGGCGCCCCACCCCGCCGCCCAGACGCTGTCGCGCTCGATGTTCAATATCAAGGAACTGCTGCTGGTCGGCTTCTTTCTGAGCATCGGCCTTACCGCCCTGCCCAGCTGGTCGCTGTTCGGCATCGCCCTGCTGCTGGTGGCGCTGTTGCCGCTGAAGAGCCTGCTCTACCAGTTTATTCTGATGCGTTTCGGCATGCGCCACCGCACCTCGGTGCTGGCCACCCTCAGCCTGAGCAACTATTCCGAGTTCGGTCTGATCGTCGGCGCCATCGCGGTATCCAGCGGTTGGCTGGCGCCGCAGTGGCTGGTGGTGGTGTCGCTCGCGGTCGCGCTGAGCTTCGTGGTATCGGCGATCCTCAATGGCGTCAGCGAGCAGTTCTACCGCTGGCTGGAGCCACGCCTGCCACCGGTCGACGAGGCGTCGCTGTCCCCCAGCGACCGCCCCATCGAGGTCGGCGACGCCGAAGCGGTGGTGCTGGGCATGGGCCGTATCGGTCGCAGCGTCTACCGTCGCCTGACCAAGGAGTATGGACTCAAGGTGCTGGGGGTCGACTCCAATCCCAAGAGCGTGAAGATGCTGGCCGACAAGGGCTTCAATATCGTCGAGGGCGACGCCGTTGACTCGGACTTCTGGGACAAGATGCTGATGTCCTCTCAGGTCGAACTGGTGGTGCTGGCGATGCCCCACCATGCCGGTAACCTGTTCGCCCTGAAGCAGCTGCGAAGCCGCCACTTCCCGGGCAAGATCACCGCCGTGGTCGAGTACCTGGAGGAGATCGACACCATCCGCGAACTGGGCGCCCACGCGGTCTATCACGTCTACGACGAGGCCGGCCGCGCCCTGGCCGACAGCGCGGCGGAGGAAGCGGGAATCATCTCGCGTACCGAACAACTCGGCTAGGCGCTGTCCGAAAAGTCGACGAGCGAAGGTTAGACAAGGCAAAAATCGGTGAGAAAGCGCAGTTTACGGGGTGTAAATGAGCATTTTGACCGGGCTGGCGCACCAGCCGATTTTTAACGCCGTATTACCGAGCGCAGGCACTTTTCAGACAAGCCCTAGCAAGTGGCGCGCGCAGACCTGTGCAACACCCAGACGCGCTCGGCCACGGGGCTTGCCGTGGACAGGTCGGATGCGGATACTCGGGGCTCCCATGGCCAAGGCTCGTGCTCAAGGCGCGCGCCGAGGCCCTTTGCAAGCTCCACGACAAGGATGCATGGCGGTGGAAGACGTCTTTACCTGGCTGGGCGAGGCCCTTGGCACCCTGATTCGCTTTGTGGTCGATACCCTGGGCACCTTCTTCAACAGCATCGATGACGCCGCCGCCGGCTTTATCGACGGCCTGTCTCGCTCGCTGGGCATCGCACCGACCTTCTTCACCCTGGCGCTGCTGGTGCTGGGCCTTTTCTTCCTTTGGCGGGGGCTGCGCGCGATCCTCACAGGCTCCCCCATCGCCGCCCTGCTCTGGGCTCTGCTGGGCCTCTTGACCCTGGGCATGCTGCTGCCCTGACGCGGGACTGTCTCCAAGGCCAGCCGAGCCGGTAGCACACAGCACAACGCCGCCCCGAGGGGCGGCGTTGGCATTTGTGACGGTGGCTCCAGCAGCGATCGTCGTCGCTACATCAGGCCAGCGCCTTTTCCACGATCTCATAGACGTTGGGCGAGAGTTCCTCGCCACGGATGCGCTCCAGCTCGGCGCGCATCAGCGCCTGGCGAGCCTCGTCGAAGCGCTGCCAGCGGGTCAGCGGCGTGATGATGCGTGCGGCGATCTCGGGGTTCAGCCGGTTCAACTCGATCACCACGTCGGCCAGCAGGCGATAGCCTTCGCCATCCAGGCGGTGGAAGTTGACCCGGTTCTGCCCGGCAAAGGCACCGATCAACGCGCGCACCTTGTTGGGGTTCTTCAGCGAGAAGGCCGGGTGCTCCATCAGATAGCGGACCCGGTCCAGGGCGTCCGCCTGGGGACGGGTCACCTGCAGGCTGAACCACTGGTCCATCACCAGCGGATCGTGGGACCACTTGCGCCCGAAGGCCTTGAGTGCCGGATCGGCGATATCCGAGCGGCTACTGTGGACCAGCAGGGTCAACGCCTGGCGCACGTCGGTCATGTTGTGGTCGGCCTCGAACTGGGCCTGGGCCAGCTCGATCGCCACCTCGTCCTCGATGCTCATCAGGTAGGACAGCGCGACATTCTTCAGGGCGCGCTGGCCGATCTGCTCGGGCGTGGGCGCGTAGGCGGCGTCGCTCTGGTTGTCGCGATACAGTGCCAGCAGTTCGTCACGCAGCTCTTGCGCCAGCGACTGCTGGATGAAGGTGCGCGCGGCGTGGATGGCGTCCACGTCGACCAGCGGCTGCTGTTCGGCGATGTAGGCCTCGCTCGGCAGTTGCAGCATCTCGGCCAGCACCGCCTTGTCGTCATTGCCTTCCTCGATCAGTGCGCGGAAGGCCTCGACCAGGCGCGTATCCATGACCTTCTCGACGCCATTGCGGTGAGCCGCGATAAGATCATCGAGTGCCAGCAGGGTCAGCCGCTGGCCGGCGTCCCAGCGGTTGAAGCCATCGCTGTCGTGGGCCATCAGGAAGGCCAGATCCTCCCGCGAATAGGGGAAGGACAGCTTGACCGGCGCCGAGAACTCGCGCAGCAGCGAGGGCACCGGAGCCTCTTCGATATCGGTGAAGATGAACTCCTGCTCGTCTTCACGCAGATGAATCACGGCGTCTCTACCCAGGCTCTCGCCGTCCAGGGTCATCGACAGGTCGCGGCCGCTCTTGGTGCCGACCAGGCCCAGGCGAATGGGGATATGCAGCGCCTGTTTCTCCGGCTGGCCGGGGGTGGCCGGCGTGCGCTGACGCAGGATCAGGCGGTAGCGGGAGTTGGCGTAGTCGTACTCCCCGAAGGCGTCGATCTCCGGCGTACCCGCCTGGGAGTACCAGCGCATGAACTGCTCGAGATCCTGCCCGGACACCTCGGCCATGCAGTCGACGAAGTCCTCGATGGTGACCGCCTGCCCGTCGAAGCGCGAGAAGTACAGATCCGAGCCCTTGCGGAAGGTCTCCGGCCCCACCAGGTTGGACAGCATCCGCACCACCTCGGCACCCTTCTCGTAGATGGTCAGGGTGTAGAAGTTGCCGATCTCGATGTAGGAGTCGGGGCGAATCGGGTGCGCTGTGGGGCCTGCGTCCTCGGCGAACTGGGCGGTGCGGAAGAACGACACTTCCTCGATGCGCTTGACCGGCGCGGAATTGACCTCGGCCGAGAAGCTCTGATCGCGAAAGACGGTGAAGCCTTCCTTCAACGACAGTTGGAACCAGTCACGGCAGGTAACGCGGTTGCCCGACCAGTTATGGAAGTACTCGTGGGCGACGATTCCCTCGACCCGCTGGAAGGCAGCGTCGGTGGCGGTGTTGGGGTGGGTCAGCACCGCCGCCGAGTTGAAGATGTTGAGCCCCTTGTTCTCCATGGCGCCCATGTTGAAATCATTGACCGCCACGATCATGAACAGGTCCAGGTCGTACTCGCGACCGTAGGCCTCTTCATCCCAGCGCATGGCACGCTTGAGTGAGCCCATGGCGTGGTCGGTCTTGTCGAGGTTTTCTTCCTCGACCCAGATCTGCAGGGTGACGTCGCGGCCGCTCATGGTGGTAAAGCGGTCCTCGACCTTCTTCAGGTCACCGGCCACCAGCGCAAACAGGTAGGCGGGCTTGGGATGAGGATCGTCCCAGGTCACGAAGTGGCGGCCATCCGGCAGCTCTCCCCGCTCCACCGGATTGCCGTTGGACAGCAACACCGGCTCACGGGTCAGGTCGCCGATCACGGTGGTCGAGAAGGTCGCCATCACGTCCGGGCGGTCCGGGTAGAAGGTGATGCGGCGGAACCCTTCGGCTTCGCACTGGGTGCAGAACATGCCACCGGAACGGTAGAGGCCGGATAGCGCGGTATTGTCCTCGGGCGAGATCTCGACCTCGGTGTCCAGAACAAACGCCTCCGGCGCACCGGTAATCGACAGTCCCTTGCGGGTCAGTTCGTACTCGCCTTCCTCCAGCGGCTGGCCATCGATGGCGATGGCCTTGAGCGAAAGCTGCTCGCCATCCAGCCAAAGCGGTGCACCAGCCTCGCGCTCGGGATGACGCTCCAGATGCAGTCGTGCCTTGACGCGGGTGGCGCCAGGCGCCAGGTCGAAGGTCAACTCGGTGCGTGAGACAAGGTAGGCCGGCGGACGATAGTCGCTCAGATGGATCGGCTGGGGGTCGGACATCGGGGATGCTCCAATCAGAAAAGTCGTCGATATTGTACGGGTACGGACGTGCCGGGCTCAAAGAACCGGCGCGACCCGGAGCACGTCGGAACCATCAGGCGAAACGGATCAAGGCGGAAGACGTCAGGACGAGGAGGCGGGCTCGGGCCGGGTCACGATCCAGATGGCGATCCCTATCAGCATGACGGTCAACCCAAGCTTCAACCACCACAGTGACACCGTGATCAACAGCACCACCACCGACAGTGACAGCATCGCCAGCGCCATCCACTTGGCATGACGGGGAATCGCACCGGATTCTTCCCAGGCCACCACCGCAGGGCCGAACCGAGGATGACTGCGAATCCAGCGAGCGAACCGCGGCGACCCCTTCGACGCCGCCCACACCGCCACCAGCAGAAAGCAGGTGCTGGGCAGCAGCGGCACGAAGGCCCCGATGACACCGAGGGCAAAGCTGGTCCAGGCCAGCAACTGCCAGGCCAGGCGACGGGTGGTGGAAATCAAGGGCGAACTCCGGCGGCGCACTCGCCACGCCAATTGGTCAAGAATTCACTTATTGAAACGCAGCAAGTGCGACGAGGCCAATCGGACGCCGCTATCAGGCCAGTAGCCTGCCGAATCCGCAGGGCCACTCGCCTCACGATGCCGGCAACAGAGACATGTCAGCCGCTGATCCGTCAGTCGCGGAAGTTGTCGAACTGCAGCGCCAGATCAGGGCCCTCATCACCGCGCAGCAGTGCCATCACACTTTGCAGGTCATCGCGCTTCTTGCCGGTCACGCGTACCTTGTCGCCCTGGATCTGGGCCTGGACCTTGAGCTTCGAGTCCTTGATGCGCTTGACGATGTCCTTGGCTTCCTTCTGCTCCAGCCCCTGCTTGAGGGCGACCGTCTGACGCGCCTTGACGCCGGACAGCTCGGCGTCCTGAACGTCCATGATGCGTGGATCGATGCTTCTGGCGATCAGCTTGTTGCGCAGGATGTCGAGCATCTGCTTGAGCTGGAAGTCGACCTCGGCGTGCAACGCCACGGATTCATCGGACAGCTCGAAACCGGCGTCGACACCGCGAAAGTCAAAGCGCCCCTGAACCTCACGGTTAGCCTGGTCCACGGCGTTCTGGGCTTCGTGGCGATCGAATTCGGACACAATATCGAAAGAGGGCATGCTCGCTCTGCTCCGCTGACAAAAACGCTAGTCTACCATCGACGGCGACCCGCAGGGTGTCACTACCGCGTCCTCCCGAGATGTCACGGAGGACGGCTCGGAAGGTGGTGTAGAAGACGGAGCAGAAGATGTCGCTGGAGCTGCCACGGACGGTGGACCCTGAGGCACGACGGCAGGCTGCTCTCGAGACAGGCCCAGCGCCTTGACCATGCGCCAGGCGGCACAGCCATCCTCGTAGTAGTCGTCGAGCCAGCAAGCCAGGCGAAAGCCCGCCCGTCGATAGAGGCCGAGAGCAACACGATTGTCGGCCCGCACCTCCAGCGTCATGCGCTCACAGCCACGCTTGCGTCCATCACGCTCGAGCGCCTCGAGCAAGGCCTTGCCCACTCCTTGCCCACGCGCCTCGGGGGCCACACACAGCGAATAGAGGCGCGCTGCGCGGCTGTTGCGACGAAACAGCAAGGTACCGTAGCCGAGCGGCACAACGGAGCCGGTGGCGTCCTCGGCGATCAGGGTCAGCCCATGGGCGCGCTGGAGCAGGTGGCGCAATTGGCGACGAGTGAAGCGGTCCCCCGAAAAACCGCGACTCTCCAGTCCCTCCAGGGCATCGAGATCGCTTGGGGTGGCCGAACGCAAGGCAAGTGGCATAGTGAGAGGTCCCGTCTCGGCAGCCCGACGCCCGACTCGGGCGACGTGTGTTATCTGTTGATTCTGTCTGGCCCACACGCCGCTGTCAGCCGCCGACAGAATGAATATTTTTCACTTTCTTGCCGTATTGCTTTGCCGCCAACCCAAGCGCATCCTGCCACCGTCGGCCCTGACCTCTCCCCGACTCGTGCGGTGTCCCCCGGCTTCGGGCTATCACCTTGTTTCGGCCTTGCTTCACCCTTGCTCCGCCATTGTCTCGTCCCAGTTTCGCCCCTTGTGTCGCCCCTATCTCGCCCCTTGCCGAGGAATTCTTGCGATGTGCGCCCTGCGTATCGTTGTCGACCGCCAGCGCGACTGGCAGCCCTACCACCCCAGTGACGATGTGATCGACGCCGACCACTATGTCGACGCCGCGGACATCGCCGATGCCAAGGCCACCTCGGGCGCCACCAGCGCACAGGTCATCAACCTGTGTTCCGACCTCGGCTACCTGGGCCGAGGCTACTATGTCTCGCTGCTCGCCCAGGCGCGAGGTGCCAGAGTGATCCCCAGTGTCGATACCCTCAACTCCCTGCGCCGCAAGTCGACCACCGACATGCAGCTCGAGGGCCTTACCGGACTGCTCGATGAGCTGAGCCGGCCCGCTGCGGTCGAGCGACTCGGCGATGACGTCCATTTCAGGGTGCTGTTCGGCGAATGCGTCGAGCCCCTGCTGGCACGCGTCGCCCGCCGCCTGTTCGAGCGCCTGCCCTGTCCGCTGATGGAGGCGCGCCTGAATCGCACCGCCCAGGGCTATCGACTGGTGCGGCTGCGTCCGCTTGCGCTTGGGCGGCTTCATGAAGACGAGCAGGACGCCTTCGCTCGCGCCCTCAATCGCCATTCGCTGAAGATCTGGCGTACCCCCAGGGCGCGGAGGCGCTATCGCTTCGACCTGGCCATGTTGATCGACCCTGAAGAACACCTGCCGCCCAGCAACAAGGGCGCGCTCAAGCAATTTATCCGCGCCGGTCGGCGCCAGGGCATCAATGTCTCGCTGATCACCCATCGTGACAGCGCCCGGCTGGCCGAGTTCGACGCTCTGTTTCTGCGCCAGACCACCGCCCTCGACCACCCCACCTGGCGCATGGCCCGACGTGCCGAACACGAAGGCCTGGTGGTCATCGACGCGCCCCAGGACATTCTGCGCTGCACCAACAAGGTCTATCTGCATGAACTGCTTCGCACCCGGGGGGTCGCCGCTCCCGAGGGACTGTTGCTCAAGCGTTCGGATCGAGCACGTCTCCTCGAGCAGACGCAGGGTCTCAGCTACCCGAGGGTGCTGAAGGTCCCCGATGGCGCCTTCTCCCGTGGCATCGTCAAGGTAACGTCCAGCGAATCGCTGGCGCGGGAAGCCGATACCCTGTTCAAGAGCTCGGACCTGCTGTTGCTGCAGGAATGGCTGCCTACCGAATACGACTGGCGCATCGGCGTGCTCGACGGTGCTCCACTGTTCGCCAGCCGCTACTACATGGCCCGTGGCCATTGGCAGATCTACGATCATTCCGGTGCTCGCACCCGCAGCGGCGGCTTCAGCAGCCACCCCATCGACGAGGTGCCGGCCGCCGTGCTGCGTGCGGCGCTCAAGGCCACCCGGCTGATCGGCAATGGCCTCTACGGTGTCGACCTCAAGCAGGTCGGCGACCGTGTGCTGGTGATCGAGGTCAACGACAATCCCAACATCGATGCGGGCATCGAGGACAGCGTGCTGGGTGCG
Source organism: Halomonas sp. EF61 (assembly GCF_040147045.1). Lineage (NCBI taxonomy): Bacteria > Pseudomonadati > Pseudomonadota > Gammaproteobacteria > Oceanospirillales > Halomonadaceae > Halomonas > Halomonas sp. EF61. The sequence continues at coordinate 487,641 of NZ_JAMSHM010000004.1, forward strand.
GCGCTCTACGATCGCCTGATGGAGGTCTTCGCCAGGCGCATGGAGGCGCGCCGACAGGCACGCTCGGCCAACACGGCGTCGCCCCAGGCGGGACGCCAGAGCCTTCCAGCCAATGATCCCGGCTGAGGCGGAAAGGCGTATCCGGTCTGATGGGCAGAAGCGTATCCAGGCGGATGAGCAGAAACGTACCCAGCCTGAGGCGGGAAGGTATATCCGGGCTGACGCCGGCGTCCGCCTCGGCTACCCTGCGCTTTTCACCACACAGCGGGAGCCGGCATGAGCGAGCAGGACAGAAACACCCGACACAAGAAGGCCATGGAGAAGCTCAAGTCCCACGTCGACGCCAAGGTCGCCGCCGCCGACGAGGAGCGCGGGCTGATGCTGGTGTTTACCGGCAACGGCAAGGGCAAGACCACCGCCGCCTGGGGCACCGTTACCCGCGCCCTGGGCTACGGTTACCGGGTGGGCGTGGTGCAGTTCATCAAGGGACTGTGGGAGTGCGGAGAACGCGACCGACTCGAGGCCGACGACAACCTCGAGGTGGCGATCATGGCCACCGGTTTCACCTGGGATACCCAGAATCGCGAATCGGACACCCAGGCCTGCCGCGAGGTCTGGCAGGAGGCCAGCCGCATGCTGGCCGATCCTGAGGTCTATCTGGTGGTGCTCGACGAGATCACCTACATGCTCAAGTTCGGCTACCTGGACATCGACACCGTGCGCACAGCCATCGTCAACCGGCCTGCCGAGCAGACGGTTATCATCACCGGGCGCAACGCCCATCGCGAACTGGTTGCCATGGCCGACACCGTGACCGAGATGCAGGAGGTCAAGCACGGCTTCACCAATGGCCTCAAGGCCCGCCGCGGCATCGACTTCTGACCACATCCAACTCCGGCACGCGTCCCGTGCGACGATAGGCGCCTCGCGCCGCGTGCCACAAGAGCCGCTCGTCTCGACGACACAGAGCCCGACGATAGCCGGGCTCTGTTCCTTTTCACTCGCCGAGACCGGACAGCCCTGTCCGGCGTTGGCCTCCCCCGGGTGCGCCGAGAGAGACCACGGCCCTGCAACTCAACCTGCTACTCCACCTGCAACTGGCCGTCATCGATCATCTGCTGCAGGAAGGACGCCGAGTCCTGTCCCCCCATGTCGACGCCATTGAGGGTAATGACCTGATCGGCATCGCCTCCTGTATTGCCGATGCCACCGTCGCTCTTCACGTACAGCACGGTATTGCCGCTACCGTCCTCCTCGGCGTAGAGGTAGTCATTGACGCTTGCCGCGGTCGCTCCATCGAGTAGATCCGACATCTCCAGGCGATCGGCCTCGGCGTCACTGCCGACGTCTCCCAGGGTAAAGTCATTGATCTCATCACTGGCAGGCGCAGCACTGGTCCCAGCGTCGCCATCATTCCAGGCGACCACATCGGCACCGGTGCCCAGATCGATGATATCGTTGCCCGCGCCGCCATCGAGCGTATCGTTACCCGCTCCGCCGATCAGGGTATCGTCGCCCGCACCGCCGAGCAGGTTATCCGCTCCCGCACCGCCGATCAGCAGATCATCGCCCTCGCCACCGTCCAGGGTATTGGCGGAGCCGTCTGCGCGGTCGTCGGTGAGGTTATCGATCTCGGCGCGGATGTACTCACGGACTTCTTCATCGGTGGGTGCAGTGCCGGCCGGATCATCGATCCTGTCGGCGACGCCGCTGCCATTCGGGTCCACCTTGGTCCAGGTCAGGTAGGCATAAAGCCCTCCGTAACCCAGGCCGTCGTGCTCGCCGGCGTTGAAGTCCTCGCCACTATCGGCATTGGTCCAGGCCAGGTTATCGCTGTTCAGGGTGTCGGCAACCAGAATATCGTCGCCCCCACCGCCGCTCAGGCTATCGGCACCGGTCGGAATCAGACTGGCCGCTGCTTCCTGCAACGCAGCATTCAGATCGCCGCCGCTATTGACGATCTGGGGCTGGCCCACCGCCGCGTCGATGGCGTCATTGGCATTACCGCTCAAATTGGTGGACGCCGTGCCAACTGTATTGGTGTTGTCGAAGAACCTGAGCACATTGGTGTTGATGCCATTGCCCATGCCGATCGCGGCCACCTGGGCGATGGAAGCCAGTTCTCCAAAGGCATTCACCGACTGGTTCATCACCGGCTGGGTAAAGTTACTGCCGTTTCCGCCGAGACTACCGTTGTCGTTCCTGTAGTAGGTCGGTACCCCATCGGTCAGGAAGAAGCCAATATTTGCAAAGCTATTGGTCTGGGATTCGAACCACTCCCGAGCGGTGTCGAAGCCATCCTCGTAGTTGGTCCCGCCCCCGGCGATCATGGCCTCGATAAAGGCGATAGCCGCCGTCAGATTGGCCGCACTGAAGTCATTGAAGACAATGCTCTCACCCGCCGTCACCTCTTTATCGAAGTCGATGATCTGCAGGTTAATGGTGCCTTCATGCTCACTCAATTGCTCGACCAGCTGATCCAGGGCCTGCTTGGCCAGTTCCAGCCGCGATAGGCCTCCGTTGCCGGAGGAAGTGCCCATGCTGCCCGAGCTGTCGATGATCAAGGAGACGTTGTAGTTGCCGGCGGGCTCGTTGAGGACACCTCCGGCGTCACCGATGATGACGTCGTCACCACCGCCGCCCGCGAGCGACTGCTCACCATTGCCACCCACCAGCAATTGATCCGGCGCATCCCCCTTGAGCGTCAGGGTGCTGGCCAGCTCGTCGCCATCACCGTCCCGCCCGAGCAGGCCCAGTTCCAGCTCGAAGTCTTCCTTCGGCCCGCCGAATCGATACTCCATGTCGTCCAGCAGCAGGTTGTCGTTCACGCTGGTCGCACTGTCCGCCGCCTCGATCTCCACCGCCTCGAACGGGCGGGTATCACCGGTCTCGAGCTTGACCTGCCAGCCGTCCTTCAGTCCCTCGACGCGAACACCATCGCCGTCCAGCGTGAGCGTGACCTGGCTGGTGACATCGACCCCGATGGCATTGAACACCGTGATGTCGTCAGTGGTCAGCGTCAGATAGTCCGATGATCCTGCGGCGGGATCACCGCTACCCGCAGCGCCGTCGGCCGCGTACATCAAGGCAGCGATCACCAGCGCCGTGGTGGCACCCTCCGACCCTGAGACCTGGACCCGCTGGGTAAAGCTCGCCAGTCCCTGGTGATCGGACCAGGTGGCACCTGTGGCGCCAGTGCTCAGGTCCTTCAGCGCATCGATTCGGATGCTGGTTCCGGTCGCCACGGCGATCTGACCGCCAGAGACCACCACTGGCCCGCTGTCGGATGACACCAGCAGGTCGTTGTCGGTCGCTCCATCGGTATGATTGAGCGCCAGATAGCCGCCAGTCACCAGCTCGCCGTCGGCAAGCTCGGCGCTGGCATCGACACCGTTGGTCACCTCGCCGATCACCTCGACGCTGTAGCCGTCACCTGCTGCGTTGAGGGTGACGCTGAAGCCGTCCTCGGCACCGTCGGCACTCTCGGCGTACAGCGTTGTTCCGTCAGCGCTCAGACGGTAGTTCAGCGGCGCGCCGTCCACCCGCAGCGCGTTGCCCTGGCTATCGGTCGCCGGCTGACCGTCGAGGGCGGCAGCAAAGACTACCTCCCCGACCCCATCGGCTCCGACGTTGGGCCCGAAGTCCAGGCTGCCGCTGCCACTCTCCAGGGCGTGTTCGGCCTCGGAGAACACCTGGGGCACGTCGTCCTTGATGTCGATGGTCAGCGTGGCGCTGTTGTTGACGTCGCCGTCGCTGTCCTCGATCACCAGCGCGAAGTCGTCCTTCACATCATCGGTGGCGGTGCCCTGGTTGGTGTGGTCCAACGTGTTGTCCGCCAGGGTGTAGCTGTAGCTGTAGTCGCCGTTCGACTCGGTCACCGTCAGGGTGCCGTAGACGCCTTGCACGGTACCGCCATTGGTCACGTCGACCTGGGTGCCATCCTTGTCCACGATCTTCAGCGAGGCCAGGGTGTCACTGCCGGTGTCGATGGTGATCGCACCGCTGGTGGTCTCCAGATCGGTGGCCGCCTGGCTGCCGCCGTCATCGAGACCGGCCTCGTCCACCTCGTTGTTGCCCGAGGCATTGGGCGACTCGGGATTGACCTCGACCTCGGGTGTGGCGTCCACGGTGATGGTCAAACTCGCGCTGCTGGTGTCACCGTCGGCGTCGCGGATGGTGTAGTTGATCACCGCGTCACCCTCGAAGCCGTCGGCCGGCGTGAAGGTGATATTGCCGTTGGCGTCGACGCTGGTGATGGTGCCGCTGCCGCTCGCCAGGCTCACGCTGTCGGTGACGAAGGTGTAGGGACCGTCGGCTCCGGCCACGTCGAGCCCACCGGCCGTACCGTCGAGCACATTGACGGTGATCGCCTCGTTCTCGTCGGTCTCGGCGGCGTCATCCTTGGCCTCGGGCACGTCGTCCTTGATGTCGATGGTCAGCGTGGCGCTGCTGTTGACGTCGCCGTCGCTGTCCTCGATCACCAGCGCGAAGTCGTCCTTGATTCCGTCGGTAGCGGTGCCCTGAGTCGTGTGGTCTTCGGTGTTGTCCGCCAGGGTGTAGCTGTAGCTGTAGTCGCCGTTCGACTCGGTCACCGTCAGGGTGCCGTAGACGCCTTGCACGGTACCGCCATTGGTCACGTCGACCTGGGTGCCATCCTTGTCCACGATCTTCAGCGAGGCCAGGGTGTCACTGCCGGTGTCGATGGTGATCGCACCGCTGGTGGTCTCCAGATCGGTGGCCGCCTGGCTGCCGCCGTCGTCGAGACCGGCCTCGTCCACCTCGCTGTTGCCCGAAGCATTGGGCGACTCGGGATTGATCTCGATCTCGGGTGTGGCGTCCACGGTGATCGTCAGGGTCGCGCTGCTGGTGTCACCGTCGGCGTCGCGGATGGTGTAGTTGATCACCGCGTCACCCTCGAAGCCGTCGGCCGGCGTGAAGGTGATATCGCCGTTGGCGTCGACATTGGTGATGGTGCCGCTGCCGCTCGCCAGGCTCACGCTGTCGGTGACGAAGGTGTAGGGACCGTCGGCTCCGGCCACGTCGAGCCCACCGGCCGTACCGTCGAGCACATTGACGGTGATCGCCTCGTTCTCGTCGGTCTCGGCGGCGTCATCCTTGGCCTCGGGCACGTCGTCCTTGATGTCGATGGTCAGCGTGGCGCTGTTGTTGACGTCGCCGTCGCTGTCCTCGATCACCAGCGCGAAGTCGTCCTTGATTCCGTCGGTAGCGGTGCCCTGAGTCGTGTGGTCTTCGGTGTTGTCCGCCAGGGTGTAGCTGTAGCTGTAGTCGCCGTTCGACTCGGTCACCGTCAGGGTGCCGTAGACGCCTTGCACGGTACCGCCATTGGTCACGTCGACCTGGGTGCCATCCTTGTCCACGATCTTCAGCGAGGCCAGGGTGTCACTGCCGGTGTCGATGGTGATCGCACCGCTGGTGGTCTCCAGATCGGTGGCCGCCTGGCTGCCGCCGTCGTCGAGACCGGCCTCGTCCACCTCGCTGTTGCCCGAAGCATTGGGCGACTCGGGATTGATCTCGATCTCGGGTGTGGCGTCCACGGTGATCGTCAGGGTCGCGCTGCTGGTGTCACCGTCGGCGTCGCGGATGGTGTAGTTGATCACCGCGTCACCCTCGAAGCCGTCGGCCGGCGTGAAGGTGATATCGCCGTTGGCGTCGACATTGGTGATGGTGCCGCTGCCGCTCGCCAGGCTCACGCTGTCGGTGACGAAGGTGTAGGGACCGTCGGCTCCGGCCACGTCGAGCCCACCGGCCGTACCGTCGAGCACATTGACGGTGATCGCCTCGTTCTCGTCGGTCTCGGCGGCGTCATCCTTGGCCTCGGGCACGTCGTCCTTGATGTCGATGGTCAGCGTGGCGCTGTTGTTGACGTCGCCGTCGCTGTCCTCGATCACCAGCGCGAAGTCGTCCTTGATTCCGTCGGTAGCGGTGCCCTGAGTCGTGTGGTCTTCGGTGTTGTCCGCCAGGGTGTAGCTGTAGCTGTAGTCGCCGTTCGACTCGGTCACCGTCAGGGTGCCGTAGACGCCTTGCACGGTACCGCCATTGGTCACGTCGACCTGGGTGCCATCCTTGTCCACGATCTTCAGCGAGGCCAGGGTGTCACTGCCGGTGTCGATGGTGATCGCACCGCTGGTGGTCTCCAGATCGGTGGCCGCCTGGCTGCCGCCGTCGTCGAGACCGGCCTCGTCCACCTCGCTGTTGCCTGAGGCATTGGGCGACTCGGGATTGACCTCGACCTCGGGTGTGGCGTCCACGGTGATGGTCAAACTCGCGCTGCTGGTGTCACCGTCGGCGTCGCGGATGGTGTAGTTGATCACCGCGTCACCCTCGAAGCCGTCGGCCGGCGTGAAGGTGATATTGCCGTTGGCGTCGACGTTGGTGATGGTGCCGCTGCCACTCGCCAGGCTCACGCTGTCGGTGACGAAGGTGTAGGGACCGTCGGCTCCGGCCACGTCGAGCCCGCCCGCCGTACCGTCGAGCACATTGACGGTGATCGCCTCGTTCTCGTTGGTCTCGGCGGCGTCATCCTTGGCCTCGGGCACGTCGTCCTTGATGTCGATGGTCAGCGTGGCGCTGTTGTTGACGTCGCCGTCGCTGTCCTCGATCACCAGCGCGAAGTCGTCCTTGATTCCGTCGGTAGCGGTGCCCTGAGTCGTGTGGTCTTCGGTGTTGTCCGCCAGGGTGTAGCTGTAGCTGTAGTCGCCGTTCGACTCGGTCACCGTCAGGGTGCCGTAGACGCCTTGCACGGTACCGCCATTGGTCACGTCGACCTGGGTGCCATCCTTGTCCACGATCTTCAGCGAGGCCAGGGTGTCACTGCCGGTGTCGATGGTGATCGCACCGCTGGTGGTCTCCAGGTCGGTGGCCGCCTGGCTGCCGCCGTCGTCGAGACCGGCCTCGTCCACCTCGTTGTTGCCCGAGGCATTGGGCGACTCGGGATTGACCTCGACCTCGGGTGTGGCGTCCACCGTGATGGTCAAACTCGCGCTGCTGGTGTCACCGTCGGCGTCGCGGATGGTGTAGTTGATCACCGCGTCACCCTCGAAGCCGTCGGCCGGCGTGAAGGTGATATTGCCGTTGGCGTCGACGCTGGTGATGGTGCCGCTGCCGCTCGCCAGACTCACGCTGTCGGTGACGAAGGTGTAGGGACCGTCGGCTCCGGCCACGTCGAGCCCACCGGCCGTACCGTCGAGCACATTGACGGTGATCGCCTCGTTCTCGTCGGTCTCGGCGGCGTCATCCTTGGCCTCGGGCACGTCGTCCTTGATGTCGATGGTCAGCGTGGCGCTGTTGTTGACGTCGCCGTCGCTGTCCTCGATCACCAGCGCGAAGTCGTCCTTGATTCCGTCGGTAGCGGTGCCCTGAGTCGTGTGGTCTTCGGTGTTGTCCGCCAGGGTGTAGCTGTAGCTGTAGTCGCCGTTCGACTCGGTCACCGTCAGGGTGCCGTAGACGCCTTGCACGGTACCGCCATTGGTCACGTCGACCTGGGTGCCATCCTTGTCCACGATCTTCAGCGAGGCCAGGGTGTCACTGCCGGTGTCGATGGTGATCGCACCGCTGGTGGTCTCCAGATCGGTGGCCGCCTGGCTGCCGCCGTCGTCGAGACCGGCCTCGTCCACCTCGCTGTTGCCCGAAGCATTGGGCGACTCGGGATTGACCTCGACCTCGGGTGTGGCGTCCACCGTGATGGTCAAACTCGCGCTGCTGGTGTCACCGTCGGCGTCGCGGATGGTGTAGTTGATCACCGCGTCACCCTCGAAGCCGTCGGCCGGCGTGAAGGTGATATTGCCGTTGGCGTCGACGCTGGTGATGGTGCCGCTGCCGCTCGCCAGACTCACGCTGTCGGTGACGAAGGTGTAGGGACCGTCGGCTCCGGCCACGTCGAGCCCACCGGCCGTACCGTCGAGCACATTGACGGTGATCGCCTCGTTCTCGTCGGTCTCGGCGGCGTCATCCTTGGCCTCGGGCACGTCGTCCTTGATATCGATGGTCAGCGTGGCGCTGTTGTTGACGTCGCCGTCGCTGTCCTCGATCACCAGCGCGAAGTCGTCCTTGATTCCGTCGGTAGCGGTGCCCTGGGTCGTGTGGTCTTCGGTGTTGTCCGCCAGGGTGTAGCTGTAGCTGTAGTCGCCATTCGACTCGGTCACCGTCAAGGTGCCGTAGACGCCTTGCACAGTACCGCCATTGGTCACGTCGACCTGGGTGCCATCCTTGTCCACGATCTTCAGCGAGGCCAGGGTGTCACTGCCGGTGTCGATGGTGATCGCACCGCTGGTGGTCTCCAGGTCGGTGGCCGCCTGGCTGCCGCCGTCGTCGAGACCGGCCTCGTCCACCTCGTTGTTGCCCGAGGCATTGGGCGACTCGGGATTGACCTCGACCTCGGGTGTGGCGTCCACCGTGATGGTCAAACTCGCGCTGCTGGTGTCACCGTCGGCGTCGCGGATGGTGTAGTTGATCACCGCGTCACCCTCGAAGCCGTCGGCCGGCGTGAAGGTGATATTGCCGTTGGCGTCGACGCTGGTGATGGTGCCGCTGCCGCTCGCCAGACTCACGCTGTCGGTGACGAAGGTGTAGGGACCGTCGGCTCCGGCCACGTCGAGCCCACCGGCCGTACCGTCGAGCACATTGACGGTGATCGCCTCGTTCTCGTCGGTCTCGGCGGCGTCATCCTTGGCCTCGGGCACGTCGTCCTTGATATCGATGGTCAGCGTGGCGCTGTTGTTGACGTCGCCGTCGCTGTCCTCGATCACCAGCGCGAAGTCGTCCTTGATTCCGTCGGTAGCGGTACCCTGAGTCGTGTGGTCTTCGGTGTTGTCCGCCAGGGTGTAGCTGTAGCTGTAGTCGCCGTTCGACTCGGTCACCGTCAGGGTGCCGTAGACGCCCTCGACGGTACCGCCATTGGTCACGTCGACCTGGGTGCCATCCTTGTCCACGATCTTCAGCGAGGCCAGGGTGTCACTGCCGGTGTCGATGTTGATCGCACCGCTGGTGGTCTCCAGATCGGTGGCCGCCTGGCTGCCGCCGTCGTCGAGGCCGGCCTCGTCCACCTCGCTGTTGCCCGAGGCATTGGGCGACTCGGGATTGACCTCGACCTCGGGCTCGTCGTCTTCCACCTCCACCCGCCAGGTCGCCTGGCTGGTGTCACCGTCGTTGTCGGTCAGGGTATAGCGGATCTCGGCGGTCCCCTCGAAACCCGCCGCCGGGGTAAAGGTGATGGTACCGTCGGCGTCGAAGTCCAGGCTGCCGGCGGTGCTGTCCACCAGTTCTGCAGCGGTCAACTCGGCGCCATCGGCACCGAGCGTATCGGCGCCTGATGCGTTGGTGATGACATTGATACTCACCGCCGCATCGTCAGTGGTCTCGACGGTAGGATCGTCCTCGGCGCGGGGCGCGTCATCCACGATCAAAATGTCGAGCGAGCCGCTGGCGCTACTGCCGTCCACGTCCACCGCCTGGACATTCAGACTCTCGAGATAGCCGCCATCGGTGGCGCCGCCAACGCTGTCATTGTCGACGTTGTCGGTCAGTTCATAGGTGTAGCTGACGGTGCCCCCTGCGGCCGAACCGGTGAAGCCGGTCAGCGTCACCACACCATGATCGGTGACGATGGTGACCGGCGAGGTCCCCAGCGCCTCAAGCTGGGCAAGCGTCAGGGAAACCGGCCCCACCGTCAGGGTGGCCAGGCCGTCAGGTGAATCAAACCCAAAGGAGCCGGTGCGAACCAGCTGGGTGGCGTCGCCACGGCTACCGCCGGCCAGGTCCGCTTCGAACAGCACCTGCTCGGCACCGGCGGCGCCAATCGGCAGCTCTCCAGGGCCGTCAGGACCACCAGGGCCGTCAGGACCACCAGGGCCGTCAGGACCACCGGGGCCGTCAGGACCACCGGGGCCGTCAGGACCGCCGGGGCCCGATGGATCGGGGCCGTCGAGACCGGTCAGGGTGACACCTTCGTCGTCATCGCCGGGATCCACCGCGTCGACACCGGTGAAATCGCGCTCGATGGGACCATCGCGCCCCTCAAGGCCAAACTGGAAGGCCAGCGGATCCACCGTCTCCACGATGCGCAGCAGACGGACAAAACCACTGCCCTCGTCGTCCCCTCCCCCGCCGGTGCCGCCGGCCGCCGGATCCTCAAGATCATCGAACAGGTCGCCTTCGCCGGAGTCGATGGCGGCCAACAGCTCGTTGAGTTCTTCGTCACCGAGCACGTTGTCGGCCTGCTCGGCGATCTGGGCGAGAGCCGCAAGCTCATCGTCCGTGGAGCCGGACGCCTGGGTGCCCTCGGGAACCGGTGCGTCAATGCCGACAGCCGCGCCAGCCGTCACCGGGCTGCCCAAAGGGGTCGCGGGTGCGACGATGGGCGCCGAGTCGTCGGAAATCTCCACAATCCCCTGATCGACTAGCGAAGGGCCGGCCGGCTCGGTGGTGGAAGGCAACAGGCGCACCTGTCCGCTACCGGAAAGTGTCACGGGGTCGCCGACGCCACCGGGCGAAATCGAGATTTCGCCACCCTGTGACGTCACCAGGCGCTCCCCATCGCTGATCACGTCTCCCGGCCTGAGTTCGCGAAGGCTACCATCGGTGCCCTGAACAAAAGCCTGCCCCTGTACCATCACCACCGTCGCCGTGCTCATGTCGCTTCCCCTGACGCTCATTGTCATTTGCCGAGTTCGCCTGAGGACATTCCAATCCCCGATAGCGCACTTTATCGGCATAAAGTAGAAGCAGTATTAGCGAAGCTTTTTTATGACTAGCATTGGACTGAGGTACAGTATTTTGATGAACACTGCTTTTAAGTGCAGATTAGTGCAAAACCTTAAATATTTCTCCTACACCTTTAACACTAATAACTTCATTCTATTAATACTTAACTAACACCAATGATGGCGATAAACCTCATACTCTCCAGTGGACGCATGTGAGCTTCGGTACCTCCCGGTAACCCAGCCCGCCTCTTGCTCAAAACATAAGCCACTGTTCAACAAAGCATTCCTCCCCTCATCCGCTGATGGCGCTGTTTCACTGCCGGGTCATCCAGCTCGACGTTCGCCGCGGCTCGACGCCTGGCAGCGCTGCCGCTACTCGGCGTCGACAACGTCAGCATGGCGATCGTCATGCCGCAAAAACCGTCTCAAGCATGATGCTCTGATCGGGTGCTGATCGTCGAAACGTAAAAAAACAGTGTTTTCATTTTATTTTCAACAGCTTATCACACAAAAAATCATTGGCGTATCCATAGAGCAACATATAACTAGCTGATTTTAAATGATTTATACGAACGTCGCACACCATTGTCTCTTAATGGCGACATTCCGCCCGACCATCGGCCATCCCGGAGAACGCTCACCAGAGCACACAATCCAATAACCTATTGTTTTTACGAGATAAAAAAATAACTGGATCGATCCTTGCCCTCATTGCGGTCAGAACAAGGCTTTCCCGGCGTCCCTTCGACGCCCGAGGCAAGGCCGCCAATATCACAAGCGACGGCAAGGAGTGAGTTCATGAAAATCACGATTCACGGCTCGGGTTACGTAGGACTGGTCACCGGCGCCTGCCTGGCCGATGTGGGACACGACGTGATGTGTGTGGACGTCGATCAGGTCAAGGTCGCCCGCCTCAAGCGCGGTGAGGTACCGATCTACGAACCAGGCCTCGAGGACCTGATCCGCCACAATATGGAAGACGAGCGCCTGACCTTCTCCGATAGCCCGGAGGAAGGGGTGGCCCATGGCTTGTTGCAGTTCATCGCGGTGGGAACGCCCCCTGACGAGGACGGCAGCGCCGACCTGACCCACGTGCTTGGGGTGGCCCATACCATCGGCCAGCACATGGACGGATATCGCGTCATCATCAACAAGTCCACCGTCCCGGTGGGGACCGCCGACAAGGTTCATCAGGCGGTGGCCGATACCCTGGAGGGACGCCAGGCCGAGGTCGACTTCGACGTCTGCTCCAACCCGGAATTCCTCAAGGAAGGCGCGGCAATCGAGGACTTCTCGCGGGGGGCGCGGATCGTCATCGGTACCGACAGCGACAAGGTCCGCAAGCTGATGCGCGAGTGCTATGCCCCCTACAGCCGCCAGCGCGACAAGCTGATGTTCATGGACGTGCGCAGCGCCGAACTGACCAAGTACGCCGCCAACGCCATGCTCGCCACCAAGATCAGCTTCATCAACGAAATCGCCAACCTGGCCGAGCACCTGGGTGCGGACGTCGAGCAGGTCCGCCACGGTATCGGCAGCGACCCGCGTATCGGCTACCACTTCATCTATCCCGGCTGTGGCTACGGCGGCTCCTGCTTCCCCAAGGACGTCAAGGCACTGGCTCGCACCGCCAGCGAGGTCGGCGCCCCCGCCCGCATGCTGCAGGCGGTGGAAACGGTCAACGACGCCCAGAAGACGCGGCTGTTCGACAAGCTGGAACTGGCGCTCCACGGCAACCTCAAGGGCCGCACCATCGCCCTGTGGGGACTCGCCTTCAAGCCCAACACCGACGACATGCGCGAGGCGCCGAGCCGGGTACTGATGGAACAGCTGTGGCAAGCCGGCGCCCGGATCCAGGCCTACGACCCCGAGGCCTCCGCCGAGTGTCACCGCATCTACGGCGAGCGCTCGGACCTGTGTCTCTCCAAGCAGCGTGACGCTGCCCTGGAAGGCGCCGACGCCCTGGTCATCTGCACCGAGTGGAAGGCCTTCCGCACCGTCGACTTCGACAAGATCGCGCGCACCCTCAATCACCCGCTGGTGATCGATGGACGCAACCTCTTCTCACCCGAGGACGTCGAAGCGGCGGGTCTCGAATACTACGCCATGGGTCGCGGCGCCTCCCTGCAACACCCCCGGGTGTAAGGACGCCACCATGTCATCGCTACCCAAGCACACCTCCGTGGCCAGCAAGGCCACGGAGCTGACCACCCTGGCGCTGCTGCTGTCGCTGCTGATCGTGCTGGTCAGCGAGTTGCCCTCCGAGGTGTTCTCGCCGGCGTCGAAGAGCTTCTTCTTCGCCATTGGCGCGGTCGGTGCGTGGCGCTATTCATGGTGGTTCGTCCAGGCGCTGCGATCGGTGTGGTACAACCGCCGCGTCTTTCCACAGATGCGGGCCGAGGCCGACGCCCTGGGAGAGTCCGGCAAGCCGTCAGAGCTCTACGTGCTGTGCACCTCCTTTCGCATCGACCCCGACGTCTGCTTTCGGGTCTACGACGCACTGATCGAGGAGACCCGGCACTATGGCGTGCCGACCACCATCTTTGCCTCGGTCTCGGACCAGACCGACGTGGACATCATCTCCCACGTGCTGCAGGAACACCGCTGGCCGTCGCATATCGAGGTCCGCTACATGTTCCAGAAGGGCGACGGCAAGCGTTCGGCCATGGCCGAGGTGCTGCGTGCGATCTCGCGCCGGGCCCCGGCCCCCGACGCCGTGCTGGTATCCATGGACGGGGATATCCTGCTCGAGCCCGGAACCCTGGAGCGCTCGCTGTCGTTCTTCGCCCTGCGCGATGATCTCGGCGCCCTGACCACCAACAACAGCGCCATCGTCACCGGCAACGATGCCACCAAGGAGTGGTACGACCTGCGTTACGCCCAGCGTCATCTGGTGATGAGCTCGATGTCGGTGTCCGAGCGGCTGCTGGTCCTGACCGGTCGCTACAGCGCCTTCCGCGCCGACCTGGCGACCCACCCGGACTTTATCGACATGGTCGAGAACGACCACGTCGAGCATTGGCGCTTCGGCAACTTCAAGTTCCTGTCCGGGGACGACAAGTCGACCTGGTACTGGTTGCTCAAGAACGGCTGGAAGATGCTCTACCTGCCGGACGTCTACGTCTCGGGATTCGAGGAGCTGCCGGACCGCAAGCGCTTCTTTGCCTCGACCACCGACCTGATGCGTCGCTGGTACGGCAACATGCTGCGCACCAGCGGTCGCGCCATTGCCCTGGGGCCGAGGCCGATGGGGCTATTCACCTGGTGGAGCCTGATCGACCAGCGGCTGTCCATGTGGACGACCCTGATCGGCCCCATCGTGGCGATCCTGGTGACGCTGTTCGTGCGGCCGTCGTTCATCTTCGCCTATGCCCTGTGGATCCTGTTCACCCGCGGGATCTCCACCTCGATCCTGGCCTGGCAGCGTGGTCGCTTCAGCCTTCTTTGGATCCCGCTGATCTACTACAACCAGGTCTACGGCGCCCTGCTCAAGACCTACGTGAGCTTTCGCTTCAACCGTCAGAAGTGGTCACGCCAGGGCATTTCTGCCGGTGAGCCTGGTGACGAAAAGGCGGTACGCCGCCAGCGTCGCATGGGTCACCTGCTGCATGGCTTTCATGTCTGCCTGATGTTGTTCGTGCTGACCCTGGCCACCGGCGTACTGAAGGTACCTGACGCTACTTCGCTGAAGATCCTCGAGCGTGCAGGCCCGGTGCCCAGCGACAGTGCCGCGCTGCCTGACGCCAGTCGCTGGCTGGCCAGCCGCATCGAGGACGGCTCGGGCGAGCTACGCCTGCCCGCCGGTGAGCTGCGGATCAGCGATCGGCTGATCGAACGCCTGGGCGCAAGCAGCATCGGCGAGGCCACCAATCTCAGCGGCAGCCCCCAGGGCACCACGCTAGAGGTTCCGCCGACCTTGATCGATCGCCTCAAGGACGCCCAGGGCACCACTCCAGCCCCCGGCGATCTGTTGAGCTGCACCGACCAGCAGCGCTGCTCGCTCGATCTTCACGACACCAGGCTGTCGCTGAGTGACCTGCGCATCCAGGTGCAGCCACGCCACGGCTGACAACGACGACACGGCCACATTTTGTCGCTGAGCCGCATATACGGCCAGACACCGCCACGGCTCAGCGAATACTGACTTCAGGACACCGATATGAGCGATTACTTCGACGACAAGGACACCTCAACACCCCGCCACGAGCCTGCTCGTCAGCCGGACCCCGCGCCGCGCGCCGAACCCCATCTGGGCGATACGCGCTCTCAACCGCGCCAAGAAGAGGCACCGGCAGGCTCGGGACTGGCCCATGAGCGCCGCGATGAACGCCGCTACATCCGCGTTTCGCCGACCTTCGAGGTGCGCTTCGATGACGGCAACCGCTTCCGCGGGCTGGACCTGTCCCAGGGCGGCTTCGCCATCGAGAGCCCGCGCCCGATGCGCCAGGACGCCAGGGTGCGCGGCAGCATCGCCATCACCACCGCCAGCGGCGAGCTGCTGGTGCCCGTGAGCGCCCAGTGCCGCCATAGCCTGGCACTGGAAGGTCGCGGTGGTGCACACCACGCCGGCTTCGAGATCACCGACATCTCCCCCTCCCACCTTGAGCTGCTGCGCCGCGTGGTCCGCGCCCATCTGGCCGGCCGGCCGCTGGACGTCGAGCAGATGGTCCAGGGCGAGGATGCCCAGACCCCACGCAAGCGTCGCGGCACCGGCAGCACGCCCCAGGCGGCGGCTCGTCCGCCCAGACCCATGGGCCGCTACGTGGCGCTGTTCATCGGCTTCGCGGTGCTCGCGGTGGTGGCCGCGGCCACCGCCTATCGCAACTTCATGCTGATCGAGCCCAACTTCGCCGCTGTCACCGCGCCACGCATCGACATTCGTGCACCGAGCCCCGGCATCCTGATGGCGCACGAGCTCAAGGCAGGTGACCGTGTCACACGGGACGAGCGGCTCACCCGGGTCAAGGACGTCGATCTGGAGTCCGACCTGATCCTGGCCGAGGCCGCCCAGCGCTATAACAGCCAACTGATCGAGAACCTTCAGGAAAACCTCGACGGCGCCAATGGCGGACAGGTCAGCCTGGCCAACTCCGCCGAGCCCGGCAACGGTGACGCCGTGAGCTTCGAGACGGTGTCCCCGGACATCGCTCGTGCACGTATCGATCAGTTCGAGACCGCCCGAGACTTCCAGGCGTCCAGGGTCACCGCGCTGCAGGCTCGCCAGTCCCAGAACGAGATCTACAGCCCCTGCGACTGCCTGGTGGCGTGGGCGCTGTCGAGCTCCGACGGCACCTATATCAACGAAAGCGAAAAGATCATGACGCTGATGCGTACCGGCGACGACGAGGTCATGGTCGAGGCGCTGGTGCATATGGACGACATCGATCGCATCGAGCCCGATCAACTCGCCTATCTGTCGCTGCCCAACGCCTCCGGCCCGATCAGCGCTCGGGTGCGCAGCGTGGCGCTGGACATCGAGCGCCAGCCGCGCGCCGGCTTCCCGAGCTGGGTACGCCAACAGCAGAACGTCGCCAGCGTGCTGCTGGTACCGGAAAAGCCGCTGCCGGTGGAAAGCGTCGGTACTCCGGTGGACGTGCGCTTTACCGAACAGGCCCTGCTGGGCGCCACCGCCGAGTGGATCTGGCAGAGCGGCCGCCGGGTGGTCCAGCAGGCCAGCCAGCTGTTCTCGGGCATTGGTGACAACGACGCCGCCGACACCGCCGGCTGAGCCACGCTCTTTCTTTACACGTATCCGTCCCACTTGCCACGACCACCGCGGTGGTCGTGAGCCAACAGGAGATCGAACGCCATGTCGACACTGACGACGCGCCTGTCCGCCACCCTGCTGGCCATCTGCGCTACCCAACCCGCCCTGGCGGACAACGGCGCCAATGACAGCGACGCCGATCAGCAGAGCCCCGGCGTCCCCCAGGTCGCCGCCTGCTCGGCGCGCCATCCGCTGGTCGCCTCACCCGCCCCTGCGCTGGGTGAGAAAAGCGCCCACGACGCCATTCGCGAAGGCTTCGACACCACCCGTACCTGGGGCACCGAGGAGAACGTCGAGCTGTTGTCGGGTCATTCGGCGACACCGGCGCTCAGGGTCCTCTATCCCGAGGACACCTCCTCGCCTGGCGACACCGACACCGGAGGCGCCGGCTTCTACACCGAGCCTTCCGCGCTCGAAGGGCGCGATCACGCCTGCCTGAGCTACCGGGTTCGCTTCGAGAGCGGGTTCAACTTCGTCAAGGGCGGCAAGCTGCCGGGGCTCTACGGCGGCGAAGCGCCCAGCGGCGGTGACGATGTCACCGGCGAGAATGGCTTCTCCATGCGCTACATGTGGCGCGAAGACGGCCAGGGTGAACTTTACGAATACGTGGTCGGCGGCGAGGGCGACTACGGCGACTCGGTGGCCCGAGGCCGCTTCACCTTTCCCACCGGTCAGTGGGTCACCCTGGAGCAGGAGATCATCCTCAACGACCCTGGCAAGGCCAACGGCATTGCCAGGGTGTGGGTCGATGGTCGGCCGGTGCTCGAGCAGACCAATCTCACCTACCGTACCGACGACGACGTGCACATCGATGGCCTGATGTTCTCGACCTTCTTCGGTGGCCACGGTGAGGACTGGCGCACCCCCAGTGACCAGCACGCCGACTTTGCCGACTTCCGTTTCTACGCCCCCCGTTCATGATCGCGGCGCCCCCAGGGGCGCCGCCAAGGAGACGCTTGATGCACCCATCCCATGGCTCATCCCCCGGTCCCCTCCCCACCCGAGGCCTGGGCCCATCGATGCCGGCATTCGAATCCGGCCGGTGCCATCACTTCGACCAACGCTCGGCAAATCCGCTCAAGCGTCTGGCACACAGAGTGATGGGATGGCCGACGGCCAGGTTGTCGGGAAAGCTGGCAACGGGCCTGACGCTCGGCCTGACGATGGGTGCCGCCCTGGTATCGTCCGCGCACGCCATGACCCTGGAAGAACGGACCGAGCTGGACCTCAGCGACTACCGAGTGACCAGACCTGACGCCTCCTACTTCGATGTAGAGGCCCGCATGGAAACACTGGCCGACACCGACAACTCGATCCTGTTGCAGGAGCTCGATCAACTGACCAACGGGCCCAGCTGCCAGCAACTGCTGGCCCAGGAGCCGATCACCACGCGCCTGCGGATCCCCGGCTATTATCCCAGCCCCAAGGAGTGGGAACTGGCATCCGAACCCCTGTTCGACTTCGAGGACAGTGTGTCGATGCTCGCCGGCTCCTTCGTGGCCACCGGCGACACCTACTACGCCGACTGCCTGGTGACCTTTCTCGATCAATGGGCCCAGCACGATGCCCTGACCGACTTCCACTACGATCCCAAGGAGCCTCAGGCCTGGTTCGCCACCGAATCGATGATCTTCGCCGCGGGCATGGCCTACTCGGTGGTGCGTCCCCGCGTCGAGGGCAGCGACCAGGCCAAGCAACGTGTCGAGCAGTGGCTCAACCGGCTCGCCCACAAGCACGCCGCCATTCAGGGGCAGCCCGGCAACAGCTGCTGCAACAACCACTTCTACCGCCGCGCCCTCTACGCCAGCATGATCGGCGTGATTACCGAGGACGATGAGCTGTTTCGCTTCGGCGTCAGCGCCATCCATTCGGCGCTCTCCGACATGACCGAGCGCGGCGCCTTTCCGCTGGAGATCGAGCGTGGTCGTCGCGCCACCCACTACCAGAACTATGCGCTGCTCTACCTGATCACCAACATGCAGGTCATCGCACGCCAGGGCTATGACATCTTCGAACTCGAGATCAACGGCCATGACATCCACGACGCCGTGGACTTCGCCATGACCATCTTCAACGATCCCGAGGCGCTTGGAGACCTGGCGCCCCACGAGCAGTACACCGGCTTTCTCAAGGACAACCAGTACTTCGCCTGGATGGAGATCTATCAGAGCCGCTTCGATGACCCGCGCATCGAACGGTTCCTGGCCCAGGTGCGTCCGGTCTACAACCGCAGCGCCGGCGGTTACCAGACGTTGTACTTCATGTCACCCGAGGCGCAGCAGCACCTCGTCGTCGATGAACAGGAGCGCGAGACCACCGCCTTCGAGGGTCTCGACGACGACAGCGCGTCTCAGTGACAGCACACGATCAACCAGGAGGCCTGCTTATGATGCTCCCCCGTTTTCGCCCCCACACCGCCCAGGGCCAACGCTGGTCCCGGGCCTTTCCGCTCACCGCCTCGGTCGCCGTGGCGCTGTGGCTCGGCGGCTGCGCCGCCCCCGGTACCGAGTTCCAGAGTACCGGCGTCGACCCGCTGCCTGCCGAGTATCAGGACTTCTTCGACAAGGAGCAGCCACGCAACCCCGAATGGATGCATGACAACACCCTGGAAGAGGCGCAGCAGCTCGTCGCTGCCGGCCAGACCCGAGAGGCGATCCTCAAGCTCAAGGGGCTGGCCGCCCAGGACATCCCCAAGGCCTACTACGAACTCGGCAAGATCTGGGATCAGGGCAAGGGCATCCAGGCGGACCCCGCCAAGGCCGCTGCCTACTACGAGGACGCCGTGCGCACGCCGTCCTATATCCTTGGCCACGCATCGCTCAACCTGGCCAAGCTGAGCCTGGAACAGCAGGGTGCGCCCTATCGTCCGGTACTGGCCTACTATCTGCTCGAGCAGGCCATGGAAGAAGAAATCGGCCGTGACGAAGGCGTGGTGATGGCCTCATTGCTGGCCCGCGGCGCCGACGGCGTCGCGGCGGACCCCCAGCGCGCCC
Organism: Halomonas sp. EF61; assembly: GCF_040147045.1. Taxonomy (NCBI): domain Bacteria; kingdom Pseudomonadati; phylum Pseudomonadota; class Gammaproteobacteria; order Oceanospirillales; family Halomonadaceae; genus Halomonas; species Halomonas sp. EF61. The sequence continues at coordinate 507,122 of NZ_JAMSHM010000004.1, forward strand.
TGGCGCTGTATCGTCAGGCGGCGAACAACGGTAACCCGGATGCCATCCTGGCACTGGCCAACGCCTACGCCGAGGGCGGTTGGCTCGACACCGACAAGGCACGCTCGCGCGAGTACGCCGAGCGTTACGCCGAAGGCCTGCGCGAGCGCGCCGGCGGCGGCGATATCAAGGCGATGACCGAACTGGCTGAGCTGTACTCGGCCGACGGCCTGCTGGCCGGCAACGACGATCGCCGCCTGCACTGGCTGACCCAGGCCGCCCAGGCCGGTGACCCCGACGCGGTGGCCAAGGCGGGCCGCGAGATGCTCGACAGCGGCCGCGCCGAACAGGGCGTGACCCTGCTGACCCAGGCGGCCGAGAACGGTGACGTCGACGCCATGGAGCGCCTGGGCCGGATTCTGCTGGAGGGCGACGGCCTCAGGGCACGGCCAATCGAGGCACGCAATTGGCTCGAAAAGGCCATCGACGAGGACTCGGTCGACGCCCGCGTGACCCTGGGTCGCGCCTTGCTGGAAGGCGACGCCCTGCCGGCGGAACCCCAGCGCGGCATCCGCCTGCTCGAGCAGGCCGCCCGACACGACGACCCGCTGGCACTGGCGATGCTCGGCCAGGCCTACCTGGCCGATGAGGTGGTGCCGACCCAGCCGGTGATCGCCGCCCGCTATCTCGAGCGCGGACATGAGCTGGGCCATCCGTTTGCCACCGAACAGCTGGGCGCGCTCTACCTCAGCGGCCGTGGCGTGGCCACCGATCCGGCCCGGGGCGAACGGCTGTTGCGCCAGGCCATCGACCAGGGGCAGAGCGGCGCCCTGCGCACCCTCGGCGAAGCCTATCTGGCCGAGGACGGTCCCCTGCCCTATCAGCCCCGTGAGGCGGAGCGCCTGCTGACCCAGGCGGTGGAAGCCGGCGATACCAGCGCCGCCACCCGCCTGGGCGAGGCCTATCTGACTGGCGAGCTGAGCGGCGAGCTGAGCCCCGAGACGACAGGCCCGAACCCCACCCAGGAACCGGGCGGCGACGCCATGGCCGTGGCCGATGGTGCTTCGACCCAGCGAGGAAATTCTCGGGTGGATCACGGACGGCGCCTTCTGGAGAACGCCGCCGAGCAGGGCGACGCCTACGCCATGGTCGTCCTCGGCCGCGCTTACCGCGACGGTACCGGGGTGAGCCGTGACCTTGCCCAGGCCACCGAGTGGCTCGAACGGGCCGAGGCCGCCGGCCACCCCTCCGCCGCCGAGGCGCTGATGCGCACCCAGCGCGATCGCGGCCAGGCCGGTGACATCCAGGCGCTGATCGCCTCTGCCCGTCAGGGCAACGTCAACTCCATGGCGGACCTCGGCCGCGCCTATCGCGACGGCCAGGGCGTCGGGCGCAACCTGTCCGAGGCCAGCCGCTGGCTCGAGCGTGCCGCCCGCCAGGGTCATCCAGGCGCCGCCGCCGCGCTTGGCCGCATGTACCTCGACGGTGAAGGCGTCGCCCGCGACCCGGCCAAGGGCGCCGAACTGCTCCAGGTGGCGGTGGCCGGTGGCCACGCCGGCGCGCGTGCTGACCTGGGCGGCATGCTGCTGACCGGAAACGGCGTGGAAGCCGACCCCGAGCGGGGTCGTCGCCTGCTGAGCGAAGCCGCCGAGGCCGGCAACGAGTATGCCGCCCAGACCCTTGGCGAGGCCTACCTCGAAGGCAATGGCGTCAGCGCCGACCCGGCCGAGGCCGAGCGCTGGCTGACCCGGGCCAGCGACGCCGGCAGCCTGTCGGCACGCGCCCTGCTTGGCACCGCCCTGGTGCGAGGCGACCAGAGCCTGGCTCAGGACCCGAGCCGGGGCGAACAGCTGCTGACCAGCGCCGCCGACCAGGGACACGCCGGCGCCCAGGCCAGCCTCGGCCGCGAGTACCTGCGTGGCGAAAACCTCGAGCGGAACACCCGCCAGGGCGCCGACTACCTGCTCAAGGCCGCGCGTCAGGGCCACGAGACCGCGCGGCTGGCGCTGGCCAAGGCCTACCTGGCCGCCAATGGCCTGGAGAACGCCAACCGTGAGCAGGCGCTGGTATGGCTCGACGGGGTCATGGACGGCAACTCCCAGATGGCGTCCCAGACCCTGCACGACCTGCTCTCCGACGAGGCTACCCTGGCCGCCATGCCGGAGACCATGAACGCCGGCGGCTGACCCCTGCCCCCTGACGTCATGCCCCTGGCGTCACGCCCCAGGCGCCATGTGCCCACTAACTGGCACATGGCGCCCTGGGTTACCTCACGGCTTCTCATGCCCGCAGCTTCACCGTCGCCTGAGTCCCCCTGAGTCTTCTCCCGCTCGCCTTTCCAGGCGCTCACCATCTTGCCCGCACTGCGCCCTTGCCTGCGTGCTGCCCGCCTTCACCTGGCTTTTTCGGGGCGGCCCTTTTGGATACCTCGACAAACACAGCTAAAGTGCTGAGACGACAGCCTCGGCGCCCGTGCGCCCTGACAGGAGACCACCATGAGCTATCGTCCCGCCGAAGACCGTTACGAACGCATGCGCTATCACCGCTGCGGTCGCAGTGGCCTCAAGCTGCCCGCCCTGTCCCTCGGGCTGTGGCACAACTTCGGCCACAACGCCCATGAAGACAACGCTCGCGAGATCTGCCGTACCGCCTTCGATCACGGCATTACCCACTTCGACCTGGCCAATAACTATGGCCCGCCGCCTGGCAGCGCCGAGTCCATGTTCGGGCGCATCCTCAAGACCGACTTCGCCGGCCACCGCGATGAACTGATCATCTCCACCAAGGCGGGCTATAACATGTGGCCTGGCCCCTACGGCGAGTGGGGCAGCCGCAAGTATCTGCTGTCGAGCCTCGACCAGAGTCTCAAGCGCCTGGATCTGGACTACGTCGACATCTTCTACTCTCACCGCTTCGATCCCGAGACACCGCTGGAAGAAACCATGGGCGCGCTGGACCAGGCGGTACGCTCGGGCAAGGCGCTCTACGCCGGTATCTCGTCGTACAGCCCTGAGCGCACCCGCGAGGCCGCTCGCCTGCTGCGCGAACTGGGGACCCCCTGCCTGATCCACCAGCCCAGCTACTCGATGATCAACCGCTGGATCGAGGACGACGGGCTGCTCGATGTGCTGGACGATGAAGGCATCGGCTCGATCGTCTTCTCGCCACTGGCCCAGGGCCTTTTGACCGCCAAGTACCTGGGTGGGGTGCCTGACGACAGCCGTCTTGCTCGCGGTGGTGCGATCCGCGAACAGCACCTGTCCGACGACAACCTCGAGCGTGTCAGGGCGCTCAACGCCATCGCCGAGCGGCGTGGCCAGAGTCTGGCGCAGATGGCGATTGCCTGGGTGCTGCGCGGCGGCCGCGTGACCAGCGCCCTGATCGGCGCCAGCCGCCCCGATCAGGTCAGCGACTGCGTCGAGGCCCTGGACAACCTCGACTTCAGCGACGAGGAGCTGGCCGACATCGACCGCTACGCGGTGGATGGTGGGGTCAATTTATGGGCCCAGTCCTCCAAGGCCTAGGGCTTGTCTGAAAAGTGCCTGCGCTCGTCGACTTTTCGGACAGTGCCTCGGCAAGCCAGCTCGGCAAGCCAGAAAGCATCAAGCCTGCCGCGCACACCGAAACTGCGCCTGCGCTCGATCACAAGGTGACCAGTTGCACCCCGCTGCAACACACCAGTGACTTGTCGCCACGATCGGGCCAGGCCTCGCGCGTATAGGCGTAGATCTGGATGTCCAGGGTGCTCTTGCCAGCGTGCAGATGGCGCTTCAGGGCCTGGGTCACCGGTACCCGCTTGAACGCCGGTGTCATCGGATGGGAAGGCCGGGTATCGAAACGTCTGAGACCATCCGGGCCATGGCAGTGTCCTGGCGAACCCCAGCATTCGGCGTGACCGAACAGCGCAAAGGTGCCGGCATAGCCCCGGCTTTGCGGGGTCACCCTGGCCGGCAGGCGCGCGCTGAAGAAGAGCCAGGCGGTGTAGCTGGGGCGCAGGTGGTGGATGCCATAAAGCTCGACGAAGGCTTCCTCGAACTCATCGGCGCGAAGCGCGCCCAGGTCGAGCCGCGGCAGGCGATAGCGTTGCTCGATCATCAGGCCTCCTCCAGACCGCTGCCGGCCAGGGTCAGGTCCGCCACCGAACGGGCATACTCGTAGCCCAGCGACTGGACATTGAGCACTTCACCGACGGTCAGGCCGAAGGGTTCCAGCACGATATCCTCGAGCCCCGGGGGAAAGTTGGTGATGCCGTGGCGCTTCTGCCACAGCGACCAGAGCCGGTCGATCATGCAGTGGTGAGAATAAAAGATCGGATCATAGGCGGCGTAGGTGGTGCTGGCCATGGTCGCACCGACATAGACGTGGAGCTGATCATGCACCGTCTCGATCAGGTCGTTAAACTGCTCGAAGGTGTCTACCCGCTCCACCAGGAAGGCCGCGATCTCGCCCAGCGTCGCCCGGCCATCGCCGTTCACGTCGGCCACCGGAAAGGAAAACACCGGCAACAGGCCGTCGGGATCACGCTCGGTGACCAGGTCCACCGGTTCGGGCACCTGGGGGGAATAAAGCTGGATGCGCGAGGAGTGGAGCGGATTCTCCTCGCCATCGATCAGCGCAACATCGAAGGCCTCGGGAATGCCCTCGCCTTCGGTCCAGTCCCACCAGGGGATCGAGACCTCTTCATCGATATCCTGCAGCGACTGCTCCAGACGATGGAGGTAGGCCCGGTGCCAGGGCAGAAACAGCCTGGCGCTCAGGCTGGTGCGAGGCGAGAACTGATGATGCCAGCACCAGCGCCCCGGGGCGCCATGGATGCCGGCGTAGTGGTAGAAGCCTCGATTATCCTGTCGAGCCTTGGACGCGCCCAGTGCAGCGATGTAGCGGCGCATGTGCACACGCTCGGCAGCTTCCACCGGCAAGCGATACATCATCTGACCCGACATGCTTCCCCCTTGCCATCCCGGTCGACGGCAGTCTCGGGCGCCGAGGAACCATTGCCTCCGGCTCGTTTCAGCCTAGTTCAGTCCACAAGGCTCGACCACGCCGCCGTTCGCCCTCATTACCGGCCAGCCAGCCGGCTCGGCTCGCCCCCGAGACATCGTCCTGATGGTCCCAGCCTGCACGGAGCGACCGCCCGTTATTGAGCAATTGCTCAAAATGCGTTTGAATGGTGGCCTCCCACGACATCACCGAGTCGTCCCGCGCCCCTCCAAGGAGTCCCCATGGCAAGCGTCACCAATCGAACCCTGCTGGATCTGGGGCGGCTGACCGCCAACCTGGTCACCTACCCCGAAGGCCACAGCGTCTATCGCCACAATGACCCCATGGGTGGCGGCCGCTACTACAAGCTGAACCTGATCCTGAAGGCCCCTCAGGCTGGCGGGGTGTTCGAGACCGAAAAGGTGATCTTCAACCTGTTCGACCGGGTGATCCTGTTTCGTCCCGACCTCTACCAGCACAGCGTCTCGAAAATCGAAAAGGGCAAGCGGGTACTGTTGAGTATTGCCCTGCACACGCCCTGAGCCTATGGCTTTGCATGAAAAGTGCCTTCGCTCGGTAATACGGCGTTAAAAATCACACCAACATGCTCATTTACAACTCGTAAACTGCGCTGTCTCACCGATTTTTGCCTTGTCTGACCATCGCTCGCCGACTTTTCGCCATCCACCTTGCGCCGTCGCCGAAGACTCTGACCTGAGACGTTGGCGTGGGCGTTGGCGTTGGCGCGACACGCCTATCGAAAATGCACGAAAGGTGCGCCTCAGGCCGGTGCAAACGTAGCCCTGGCCTCGGACCTGGGCCTGCTCGATCATCCCCCCCCGCTCGGCTGAACGCCCCCGCCACCTACCGGCCAAACTGTTGGCGATCCCCGGCGCCTCACCCCAGGGCCGGCCCCCGGCATCCTGCCCCAGGCTTCGTCAGCCATGCCAACAGGAGGCGTCAGCTGTGACAACCACCCTCGTTCAGGCGGAAATCGCCGCCAATCGCTTTGGCCTCGGCGCGGGGCCAGGTGAGCTTGCCGAGATCGCCAAGGACCCCCAGGGCTGGGTGCTGGCGCAGATCGACGAGGCCGAACGAGCGCCACTGATCGATCCTCTCGCCGCGTTGCCATCCACCATCACCTACCTGGAGCGCTTTGATCGCTTCCGCCGAGACCACGCGGCCGCCCGTCGACGCATGAGCGAGGCCCCCGCCAATGACAAGTCCACACAGAGCCTGCCGACCCTGCTCGAGCGTTTTGGCGCGATGAAACAGGCCGAGATCCAGGCCAGGGGGTGCCAGCAGTGTCTGAGTCCGTTTCCGGTACTCGAGCGCTGGGTGATGTTCTGGAGCAACCACTTCACCGTGTCCGCCGACCGCGGCGGCGTACAGTTGCTGCCCGGGGCCTTCGAGCGCGAGGCCATCCGGCCCTATGTGTCGGGTAGCTTTTCGGCCATGTTGCTGGGCGTCGAGCAGCATCCGGCCATGCTGCTCTATCTCGACAATGCAGCGTCGGTGGGCCCCGATTCGCCGCTGGCCAGAAGTGCCAGAGCCTCTGCGGGGCGGCTCGGGCTCAACGAGAACCTGGCGCGGGAAATCCTGGAGCTGCATACCCTCGGCGTCGACGGCCCCTATCAACAGCAGGACGTGATCGAACTGGCCAGGGCCATCACCGGATGGCGGACACGGCTAGAAATGCCGCCATCGACCGAGGCGCCGGCCCTCGGACCCTACGGTAGCCTGTTTCATGGCGCGGCCCATCAAGGCGGCGAGCGAGAACTGCTGGGGCGGCGCTTCGCTGCAGGCGGGGCCAGGCAGGGGCGTGACATGCTGCGCTTTGTGGCCGGCCAGGAGGCCACCGCAACCTTTGTCGCCACCAAGCTTGCCCGTCACTTTGTCGCCGACGACCCACCCGGTGAGCTGGTATCGGCCTTGGCCTCCACCTTCCAGCGCGAGAACGGTCGCCTGTCGACGCTGTTTCGCACCCTGTTCAGCCACCCCCAGGCGTGGCAGCCGCAAGCGCTCAAGTTTCGCCGTCCGCAGGAATATCTCGTCGCGCTCTATCGCGCGCTGGGCAAGGCACCCTCGCCCGATGGCAGTGACTGGGGCCAGCAGCTTCGCCTGCTGGGCCAGCCACCTTTTCTCGCCGGCGCCCCGGCCGGATGGAGCGATGATGCCAACGACTGGATCGGTGCCGACGCCTTGAACAAACGACTGCTGGTGGCCCAGCGCCACGCCGGTGACGCCAGCGGCGAGGCCATGGAGCTGGCCCAGCAGAGCCTGGGCCCTCGCCTGCGTGAAACCACCGCCGTGGCACTCAGTCAGGCGCCCCGCAACCAGGCGCTGGCCATGGTGCTGGCAAGCCCCGAGTTTCAGTGGCGCTGAGCGCCGTCGCGACACCACCCAATGGAATCCGCCATGTTCAACCGACGCGAGTTTCTCAAGGCGCTGGGCGTAGGCACCAGCCTGCTGCTGTGGCCCTCGCTGGCTGCGGCAGACTCCCCGCTCGGCAAGCGCCGCCTGGTCGTCGTGCTGCTGCGCGGTGCCCTCGATGGCCTCGCCGCCGTCCCCTGCGACAGCGACCCCGCCTACCAGCGCTTGCGCGGTAGCCTGGCATCGCAGGAAGGAGTCGTTGCACCACGACTGGACGGGACCTTTTCGCTGCATCCGTCACTGGCCTTCTGCCACCGTCTCTACCAGGCCGGCGACTTCGCTGTGGTTCACGCCTGCGGACTGCCCTATCAGGGACGCTCGCACTTCGACGCCCAGGAGTGCCTGGAAAACGGCACCGCCACCCCCACAGGAAGCCGCACCGGCTGGCTGAACCGTGCGGTGGGCAGCCTCGGCGACACCCAGGGACTGGGCCTCACCTCCTCGCGCCCGTTGTTGATCCGTGGGCCGGCCCCCTTCGCCACCTGGTCGCCGTCGGCGCACGGCACCACCCTGCCGTCACTGGCCCAACGGGTCGCTGCGCTCTATCGACAGGATCCCCGGCTGGGCCCGGTGTTCGAGCGCGCCCTGGCGATGCAGCAGATGGCCCCCACCGATATCGACAGCGGTGGCCTCCTGAAGGACACCCTGGCGGCGGCAGCACAGTTCCTGGCCGCCGCGGATGGCCCCCAGATCGCCATGGTGGAAGACGACGGCTGGGACACCCACGCTCGCCAGAATGCGGTGCTGTCACGCAAGCTTGAACAGCTGGATAGCGGGCTTGCGGCGCTGCACGGCAAGCTCGGCGAGCGCTGGCAGCACACCGCCGTAGTGGTCATCACCGAGTTTGGCCGCACGGTGGCCGTCAACGGCACCGGCGGCACCGATCATGGCACCGCCAGCTGCATCCTGCTGGCCGGTGGCGCCATCCGAGGGGGGCGCGTCCACGGCCAGTGGCCGGGGCTCGCCCGGTTGCGTGACGACCGTGATCTGATCGCCGCCCAGGACACCCGCGCCGTCCTCAAGGGTGTGCTGCGCGACCACCTTGGCCTCGATCTCGATCCCCTGGCCGAGCAGGTCTTTCCCGACAGCCGGCAGGTGGGCCCTCTAGCTGGCCTGATTGGCTGAGCGGTTGGCCTGATCGGACAGCCTGGGCTGACTCACTGAGCCGGCTGGCCTGGGCTGACTCACTGAGCCAGCGTCGTTAGCCTGGTTTTACCAGGCTGGGAAAGGGTCATCCGAGTCGACCCAGGCGTCCATACCGAGGGCCAGCTCCGATTCGCTCAGCAGGCACTCATCCAGCGCCTGACGAATGCGCTGCTCCGCCAGGTTCTGGCCGATGAACACCAGTTCCTGGCGCATGTCACCGAAGGGCTCCTGCCATTTGGCCAGAATCGCCTCGCGATACTCCGGGTCCTCGGGCCACTGCTCCTCAGGTACCGCCCGCCAGAAGCGACCCGCCAGGCCGTGGTGAGCGATGCCTCCCGCCTGACTCCACTGACCGGCGAACTGAGGACGGCTGGCAAGCCAGAAGAACCCCTTGGAGCGCAGCAAGGTGCCACCGAACCAGTCGCCATGCAGCAGTTCATGAAACCTGCGCGGGTGGAAGGGGCGGCGCGCCTCATAGGCAAAACTCGAGATACCGTACTCCTCGGTTTCCGGCACATGCTCACCGCGCAGCTCCTTGAGCCAGCCCGGCGCCCGCTGGGCCCGCTCGAAGCTGAAGCGTCCGGTATCCAGCACCCGCGACAGCGCCACCTCGCCCTGGACCATGTGGACGATATCGGCCTCGGGATTGAGGGCGCGCAGCACCGCCTCGACCTCCGCCAGTTGCTGCGCCGAGATCAGGTCGCACTTGCTGATCGCCAGCACATCGCAGAACTCGATCTGGTCCACCAGCAGGTCGGCGACATTGCGCTCATCGTCCTCGCCCAGCGACTCCCCTGCCTCCTTGAGGGAGCGGGCTTCAGCGTACTGGCTCAGAAAATTGGCGCCATCGACCACGGTGACCAGGGTATCGAGTCTGGCGATCTCGGACAGGCACTGACCGTCCTCATCGGCGAAGGTAAAGGTCTCCGCCACCGGCAGGGGTTCAGAGATGCCGGTGGATTCGATCACCAGGCTGTCGAAGCGCCCCTCCTCGGCCAGCCTGCGGACCTCGATCAACAGGTCCTCGCGCAGGGTGCAGCAGATACAGCCGTTGCTCATCTCCACCAGGCGCTCTTCGGCGCGGTTCAGCGTGACCCCGTCCTCCAGCTCGTCTGATGCCCCTGGCCCACCGCGCACCAGGGCGGCGTCGATATTGACCTCGCTCATGTCATTGACGATGACCGCGACCCGACGCCCCTGGCGATTGGCCAGAAGGTGATTCAGCAAGGTGGTCTTGCCGGCTCCCAGAAAGCCTGACAGTACCGTGACCGGCAACCTGGCATCATTCATGAACCTGTTCTCCCGATGTGCGCTCGCAAAGGAAAGCCCCTCGCGGCACGAGGCGCTTTCCTTGTTTCAAATGTTACGTTATAACATTGTAAACACATCTCATGGAGACGCCAAGATGCCGCTGTCCAGCTCACCGTCCACCTGCGTCGACGGAGACGCCCCGACCGCGTCTTGCGAGGCGCAGCCAAGTGTCCACTGGGCCCAGGGTATCGATGCCTCGATCCTGCCGCGCATCTTCGAGCAAGGCATCACCATCGCGGTGATGCAGCGCGCGCTGTCCCCCAGCCTGGAACGCAGCATCCAGGCACAGTGCGATACCAAGCGTCGCTGGAGCTTCCAGTGGCTGGGAGTTCCCGACGCCGCCATGAAGCGCGAACTCCGGCGCAGCATGCCCGCCCCGGAGCAAGCCTGCCCCCTGTTAGACGACGTCGTGCTGTTGACCCAGGCCATGGCGATGCTGTTCGACACCGACACTCTGGGAATACGGCTGCGCCTGCTGGACAGCGCCATGTGTCCACGCTTTCACTGCGACAAGTTGCCGGTGCGACTGGTCACCAGCTATCGGGGGCCGGGCAGCGAATGGCTGCCCGAGTCTGCGGTCAATCGCGCCGGGCTCGGCGCACCCTCGCCGGACAAGCCCGAGACGCTTCGCCAGGCCCATGCCATTCAGCGGCTGGGCACCGGCGACCTGGCACTGTTGAAGGGAGACGGCTGGAGCGGCAACGAGGGCCGCGGACTGGTACACCGCAGCCCGGCGCAGCAGGCAGGGGAGACGCGCCTTTTGTTGACCATCGATCCGAGCTGAGTCGAGCGGCCGCCGACGCTTTGCCAGGGGCGTGGCGGCCGCCTGCGCACGCAACGCGTGGTCAGTGGATCTTGAGGCGTGGCCCGACCGAGCGGCCGAGGACGTCGCTCAGCGCCTCGGCGGTACCCTTGAGTGGCCCCAGCAGGATGAACTGGTGCTGGCGCTGCAGCCCCTGGTAGGCCGCCCGCGCGAGTCGCCCGCGCAACTGGACGTCGTCGGCGAACCAGCCTTTCACTTCGCCGACGCTGCCGGCCTCACCCAGCGACAGCAGGGTACCCTTGTCCTCGTAGACGAAGGGCGCCGGCGTTTCCCCCGCGAGAAAACGCGGCAACTCCTTGGCCAGATGTTCTGCCTGCTCGCTGGCCGCCTGGGCGGTGGGCGGTGCGGGCTCGTCGTCGATAACCGAGCAGTCACCCAGCGCAAAGACGTGATCACTGTCGACACTCTGCAGGGTCGGCTTCACCCGCCACTGGCGCTTCTTGTTGGTCGCCAGCGCGTCGATCGAATCGGCCACCGGCGGCCCCACGCGACCAGCCGCCCAGATGGTCAGGTCCGCCGGAAACTCGTCGCCGCCATTGGTGGTCAGTCGGTCGCGATCGACGCGACTGACCTGTTGTTCGGTATGAATGTCGATGCCGACATTCAAAAGGCGCTTGCGGATGGACTGGCGCACCTCATCCTCCATGCCCGGCATGAAGGTATCGGTCGCCTCCAGCAGGGTCACCTTGACCCTGGGCTGGCACTCTCGTGGGGCCACACTCGAGGCCCGCGCCTCGGTGGCCAGCAGTCCCGCCAGTTCCACCCCGGTGGCCCCTGAACCGACGATGGCGATATGGAAGGGATCACTGCGCTGCCCGGCGCGATGTGCCAGCAGACCCGTCGAGAAGCGCTCGAACAGTCGCTCGGCGTCGGCCTCGCTGTCGAGCATCAGGGCATGCTCGAGCACGCCCTCCACGCCCATGTCCGGGGTCACCCCGCCAATCGCCAGCACCACCGCCTGGTAGCCGATGCAGCGACCGGGCACCCTCACCCGACCGTCGTCTTCGTGCCACTCGGCCAGGGTCAGGGTACGCGCCTCGGGATCGATGTCCGCGAGTTCACCGCGCTCGAAGCCAAACCCCCAGTGCTCGGCGAGCCCTGCGTAGTCCAGCTCATCGACCTCGCCACGCCGAAAACCGGCGGCAAGCTCATGCAACCGCGGTTTCCACACATGGGTGGCGCTACGATCGATCAGCAATACGTCCTTGTGGCCTGCCTTGGCCAGCCGGATGGCAAGCTCGAGGCCGCCGGCACCACCACCTACGATCACCACGCCTTCACTGCGAACGTTCATGGGACCTCCTGTCATCGCCCCTGCGGGGGATCCACAGGGACGTCCGGTGTCGATTCGTCCCCACCCTACCACTCCGAGCCCGGCTTGAGGACATGCTCGTTGCAGCGTAGTTTGGGGAGGTCGGAAACGGAACTTCTTCAGGAGATTGCCCCTATGCACACCCCTGAGAACCAGCTGATGATAGACCATGCCTATCTTGGCGGACGTTGGGTCGAGGCCAGTGACGGCAAGACCCGGGAGGTCGAAGACCCGGCCACCGAAAAGACCATCGGCAAGGTGCCCCAGCTGACCGAGGACCAGTTGGGCGAAGCCATCGACGCCGCCAGCCAGGCCTTCGAGCGCTGGCGTGACACCCCCGCCCTGGAGCGCGCCGACGCGCTGATGGCCTGGTACCAGGCGATGCAGGACAACGCCGAGGCGCTGGCCCGCCTGATGACCCTGGAGCAAGGCAAGCCCCTGGCCGAGGCCCGCGGCGAGGTCGATTACGCCGCCAGCTTCCTGCGCTGGTTTGCCGGCCAGGCGCGACGCATCGCCGGTGATACCCTGGCCTCGGATGACCCCGACATCTCGCTTGGCACGCTGCGCCAGCCGGTCGGCGTGGTGGCCATCATTACCCCCTGGAACTTCCCGCTGGCGATGATTACCCGCAAGGTCGGGGCCGCGCTGGCGGCGGGCTGCACCACCCTGGTCAATCCAGCAAGCCAGACCCCTTTCTGCGCACTTGCCCTGGCCAGACTGGCCGAACAGGCCGGGCTGAACCGGGGCGAATTCAACGTCCTCACCTGCCCCGGCAAGCGCTTTTCCGAAAAGGTCTGTGACGACAATCGCGTTCGCGCGCTGTCGTTCACTGGCTCCACCGAGGTCGGCCGGACGCTGCTGGCTCAGGCCGCCGACACGGTCAAGCGCAGCGCCATGGAGCTGGGTGGCAACGCCCCTTTCATCGTCTGCGAGGACGCCGACCTGGACGCCGCCGTGGAAGGCGCCATCGCCGCCCGCTTCCAGACCAGCGGACAGGACTGCGTGGCGGCCAACCGCCTGTTCGTCCACCGTTCTCTCTACGATACCTTCATCGAGCGCTTCACCCAGCGCATGAATGACATGCCGGTGGGCAACGGCTTCGATGAGGACATCGAGATCGGCCCGCTGATCAACCGCGACGCGGTGGCCAAGGCCCGCGAACTGGTAGAGGACGCCAGATCCCGGGGGGCGCGCGTGCTCGGTCGCGGCCAGGGCCAGGCCCCAGGGCCACGCTTCTTCATGCCGACCCTGGTGGCCGGCTTCACCGATGATATGCGCATCGCCAGTGAAGAATCCTTCGCGCCCCTCGCCCCGGTGCGCGCCTTCGACAGCGATGACGAGGCCATCGCCGCTGCCAACGACACGGTCTACGGTCTGGCCGCCTACGTCTATGCCAAGGACCAGCAGCGCATCCGTCGCTACCAGCAACGTCTGGAAGTCGGCATGGTGGGTACCAACACCATGGATATCACCGGGCCCCAGGTCCCCTTTGGCGGCGTCAAGCAGTCCGGCCTCGGTCGTGAAGGCGGCCTCGAGGGCATGGAGGAATACCTCGAGACCAAGTACCTGTGCACCGCCCATGGCTAGCGTGTACACACCCTGAGTCCCCCGGGAGAAGCGCAGCCTTCTCCCGGGGAGCACGGTTATCTCCTGCGACCCCGTCCCGCCGAGGATACCCGGCAGGGCCTGCGGCGCCCCCACCGACCCACAGATCCCCCCTCCAGACTCCGTCAGAAACTTAAGAAAAGCTGGCTTTTCAGGAGATTGCCTCACCTCCTGCACAAGGCTGAGGGTAAAGTGAATGCGACACCTGGCCGATACTAATACTTTACTCTCAAGGATCTCACCTGCATGGACCACTCGCTTGCGTCCTACAACCCGGCACTGGTCGCCCTGAGCCTTGGCATCGCCGCCATCGCTTCGCTCACTGCCCTCGATCTCGCCGGACGCGTCAGAGCGAGCCAGGGCCTTGCCCGCCACCTGTGGCTTGCCGGCGGTGCCTTCGCCATGGGCACCGGCATCTGGTCGATGCACTTCGTCGGCATGCTGGCCATGGACCCCGACTCGCACTTCGCCTACGGGATCCCCCTTACCCTGGCGTCCCTGCTGGCGAGCCTTCTCGCTTCCGCCTTGGCACTGGCAACAGTGCAGTCAGGCCACCTCACCGGTCCTCGACTGGCCGTCGGCGCGCTGATCATGGGTAGCGGCGTCTGCCTGATGCACTACATCGGTATGGAGGCCATGCTGTCGGTAGACAGCCTGCGCTACCGACCGGACCTGTTTGCCCTATCCGTAGTCATCGCCGTGCTGGCCTCGGCGGTCGCCCTCAGCCTGGCCTTTCGACTCAACCCGGTGGGGGGACGCTCCCCGCTGTGGCAACGTGGCCTGGCCTCGCTGGTCATGGCCGCAGGCATTTCGGGCATGCACTACACCGGCATGGCCGCCACCAGCTACCGCACCCTGAGCTACTCGGCCTCGGCCCCGGGCATAGGCACCGACCAGCTGGCCATCGTGGTGGCGCTGATCGCCACCTGCATCATGCTGGCAGCGTTGATGATGTCGATCTACGACGCCCATCTGTCCTCGCGCAATGCTCAGCTGGCACGTTCGCTACAACAGGCCAATCAGGAGCTCAAGGACCTGGTCCATCATGACGTCCTGACCCAACTGCCCAACCGACTGAAGCTCGAGGAGCACCTCGATGAACTGCTCGAGGACGACATCGATACCTTCGCGGTGTTCTTCGTCGACCTGGACCGCTTCAAGCAGGTCAATGACGGCCTCGGCCACCATGTGGGTGACGAGTTGATCAAGGGCGCGGCCCGACGCCTGCAGATGGCGGTGCGCGACAGCGACCTGGTCGCACGGGTGGGCGGCGACGAATTCATGGTGGTCACCCATCAGGTTGCCAGGCGCGGCGACGCTGAAGCGCTGGCCCAGCGCATCGTCAGTTCGCTGGACAAGCCCTTCCAGATCGGCAACAGCATGGTCAAGGTCTCCACCAGCCTGGGCATCAGCCTTTACCCCGACCACGGGCGCAGCAAGCATGCCCTGATGGTCCACGCCGACGCCGCCATGTATCGCGCCAAGCAGCAGGGACGCAACAACTTCCAGTTCTTCGCCTTGGACATGACCTCCGAGGCGGACCGTCGCAGTACCCTCGAGCGACGCCTGACCCAGGCCATCGAGGAGGATCGCCTGAGCCTGGCCTATCAACCGAAGATCCGCGTCGACAGCGGTGAGGTCTCTGGCGTCGAAGCGCTGCTGCGGTGGCACGATGAGGAACTCGGCCAGGTCACTCCTGACGAGATCATTCCCGTCGCCGAAGACTGTGGCCTGATCCTTCCCCTGGGCGCATGGGTGCTACGCACCGCCTGCCGGTTTTCGAGCGAGTGGCTCAAGGAGTCCGGCGAGCCATTGCCGGTGGCGGTCAACATCTCGGCCATTCAGCTCAATCATCGCGGCTTCGTGGCCACCATCGAGGCTGCGCTTGCCGAATCGGAGCTTCCCCCTCACCTGCTGGAACTCGAACTGACCGAAAGCACCCTGGTACAGAACCCTGATCGCGCCCTGGAAGTACTGAGTACCCTGCGCAACATGGGTGTGCTGCTGTCCATCGATGATTTCGGCACCGGCTATTCCAACTTGACCCAGTTGAAGTATCTGCCCGTGGACCGTCTGAAGATCGACCGCACCTTCATGCAAGGCGTGGTCGATTGCGAACAGGACGCGGCCATCGTCCAGGCGGTGATCTCGCTGGCCAGGTGCCTGGGGCTTCATATCATCGCAGAAGGTGTCGAGAGCGAAGAACAGCTGGCCTTTATCCGCCAGCTGCAGGGCCACGAGTACCAGGGCTACCTGTTCAGCAAACCGGTCCCGGCCGAAGAGCTCAAGGCACTGTTGGCCAAGGGTCACCTCGTGGCAGCGGCCGCAGCGGAACCCCGACACGTCACCCGGGATACGCCGGTGCGCGAGGCCCGCCTATCCGGGCTCGAGCCTGAAGGCAGACCTTCCCACCCCACTGGCATCGTCTAAACGGCAGCCCGATACCGTCGATACAGGCTGCTTGACCTTGCCGGTCAGGCAGCGTCACCCTTCAGCCACCACGACAACAACACTCCGCAGCTCAGAGATCGCCGCCATGTCCAATGCCTTTCGCGCCCCGCCCCCGGCGCACCAGGAATCCCCGCCGCTGTCCTCCCCGGAGCGGCTGGTTCATCTGCTGTCCAGAGTCGCCGACAAGGACCGGGAGGCCTTCGCCGAGTTGTACGAGGCCAGCGTGGCGAAACTCTTCGGCACGGTGTTACGTATCTTGAAGCAGCAGGCCTGGGCCAACGATGTCATCCAGGAGGTCTACGTGACCATCTGGCAGAAGGCCGGACGCTTCGAGAGCGAGCGCGCCTCCGCCATCACCTGGATGGTGACCATCGCCCGCAATGCGGCCATCGACGAGCTACGCAAGGCACCGACACGGCCCACCGAGAGCGACAGTATCCTCGAGAACTGGGTCGCCGAGACGCCCTCCGCCTACGATCAGCGTCACCAGGACGAGACGTCGACACAGCTGACGTTGTGCCTTGATGAACTGGAAGAGAGCCGGCAGCAAATGGTGCGCCTGGCCTATCTGGAGGGCTGGTCGCGGGCCGAACTGGCAAGCCACTTCGACCAGCCGGTCAATACCGTCAAGACCTGGCTGCATCGTGCACTGAAACAACTCAAGGGGTGCCTGGGATCATGAGCGACCGCGACGACAAGGACATGCTGGCCGCCGAGTTCGTGCTGGGCACCCTGGATCGTGACGAGCGCGACAGGGTGCGCCGCCAGCGTCAACACGACAGCGAACTCGAGCAGCGTATCGGTGAATGGGAGAGCCGACTGGCGCCTCTGGCCGACGAGATCCAGGACCTCACCCCGGGCCCGGACCTGTTGCCGCTTATCCAGCAACGCATCAAGGCCATCGAGGACGCCGCGCGTGGCGATACGGCGCCCAACGCCCCCCCGAGCACCGCCAGCGTCACGCCGCTGCACCGCCGCCTGGCCTTCTGGAAGGCCGCCACCGGCCTGTCCAGCGCCGCGGCGGTCATCCTGGCGGCGGTGCTGCTGGCACAGCCGTCGCCGTCCACCAGTGAGTCCAACTTTGTGGCGGTGTTCCAGCAGGACGATCGCCAGCCCGCCTTCATGCTCAGCGTCAACCTGGAGCAGCGCCGCCTGCATGTCCGCCCGGTCAGCGCCGAACCTCTGCCCGACCGCTCCTATCAACTTTGGATCAAGCATGATGATCTGGGCTCCGCTCCCCGGTCCGTCGGTGTACTCGACGATGACCTGAGCCTCGACCAGGCCGCCCTGCGCGACTACGAACCTGAATTGCTGAAGCATGCCACCTTTGGCATCAGCGTCGAGCCTCCGGGTGGCTCGCCCACCGGCCAGCCTACCGGCCCCGCTATCCACGGCTACCTGTACCCCACCGAGCCCAGCGGCGGCCAGCGTCTCTGAGAATTTCAGTCCTCACTGAAACCTTTTCGCCTCCCCTGCGTAGCTAGTCGATGACCCCGCCACCGGCAACGGCCGATGGCGGGGTCATCGTGGCGGGCGTGGGTTTCGACACCCTCGAGGCGTACGCCCCGCACCACGACTTCCCTGCTTGGCCACTCGTTCGAGTGGCCTTTTTTATCTGGACGTCGGCTCTCGCCTTGGCGTCAGGGCACAACATTTTTTTCGATGACCTGAAACCCACCGTGGCATCGGCACGTAGCTGTTATCAACTCGGCAGCCATCCTGTCGTGGAGCACCTTCGGCAAGCCAATCAGCAACACCAGGAGACCATCACCATGTTCAAGCCATTGGCAGCACGTACCCTCATCACCTCAGCCCTCCTCGTCGGCGCGGCCACCCTGGCCACCGGCGCCCAGGCCGCCCACCATGGAGAGATGGACGAAGCCGGCCATCTCGGCGTCTGGGCCGAAGATCAGTCGGTGGAGAGCGGCACCGTCACCGCCGATCGCATCGTCGCCGAGAACAACGGTTGGCTGGTCGTCCACCGTACCGACGAAAGCCACAAACCAGGGCGCGTTGTCGGTCACGCCCCGCTCAAGGCCGGTGAGAACACCGATATCGCGGCCATCCTGACTGAAGAGGTCAGCAGCGGCGAACATCTGATGCTGATGCTCCACGGCGAGGACGGCGGCATGCAGACCGGCATCTTCGAATACACCCTGGGCGCCAGCGAAGACGGCCCGGTCAAGGTCGACGGCAACCTGGTGATGAGCGTGATCACCGCTCAATGACACCAGCCCCCTCCTTTTGACGACTTGGCGAGGGCCCTGCCCCTCGCCTTTTTTGTGCCTGCTGCTCGCCCTTCGTACCCCACCGCTGTCCTTCCGCGCCGGCCTCCCGGTCTTTCCTGTGCCTGCCGCTCTTCCTGCTCGCGCCAGCCCCCGCAAAGAATCCTCTTTGATGACTTCACAACGCTCTTGAAGATTGTATAAAATATAAAACCTGATCAACGACGCCCAGATGATCGTCGATCACCACAACCGACAACAAACCGGGGTACTCCATGCAACGCGTACACGTCATCGATTCCCACAGCGCCGGCGAGCCCACGCGCCTGGTCATGGACGGCTTTCCGACGCTTGCCGGCGCCACCATGACCGAGAAACGCGACTGTCTGCGCGACCGACACGACCACTGGCGCCGCGCGGTGATGCTGGAACCCCGCGGCCACGACGTGCTGGTCGGCGCACTCTACTGTGAGCCGGTATCTCCGGACGCAACCTGCGGGGTGATCTTCTTCAACAACGCCGGCTACCTGGGCATGTGCGGTCACGGCACCATCGGCCTGGTCGCCTCGCTGCATCACCTGGGCCACCTCAGCCCCGGCGACCACCGCATCGACACGCCGGTGGGCCAGGTCGAGGCGACCTTGCATGCCGACGGTGCCGTGACCGTACGCAACGTCCCCTCCTACCGCTACCGCCGGCAGGTCGCGGTGGAAGTGCCCGGCCACGGCATGGTCCATGGCGACATTGCCTGGGGCGGCAACTGGTTCTTTCTGGTCAGCGACCATGGCCAGCGCATCGCCCTGAACAATGTGGAGACCTTGACCGGCTATACCTGGGCCATTCGTCAGGCGCTTGCAGGCCAGGGCTTCACCGGCGATGACGGTGGCGAAATCGACCACATCGAGCTGTTCGCCGATGACGACGAGGCCGACAGCCGCAACTTCGTGCTGTGCCCCGGCAAGGCCTACGACCGATCCCCCTGCGGTACCGGCACCAGCGCCAAGCTGGCGTGCCTGGCCGCCGACGGCAAGCTCGCTCCCGGCGAACGCTGGCGCCAGGCCAGCGTCTGCGGCGGCCTGTTCGAGGCGAGCTATGAATGGCAGGGCGATCAGATTCGCCCCAGCATCACCGGACGCGCCTTCATGAGCGCCGACAGCACCCTGCTGATCGACGAGCAAGACCCCTTCGCCTGGGGCATCGGCGGCTGAAGCCCCAGCGGCTGGCGCCCCAGTACCCGACGACGGCCATTGACGTTTTTACCCACCGGCGGCTGCCCAAGAAGGGCGGCGCCTCCCTGACCCCGTGACACCGTCCCACTCAAGGACCCGACATGAACGACAATATCTTCACCGGCTGCATCCCCGCCCTGATGACCCCGTGCACCAAGGACCGCCAGCCCGACTTCGACGCCCTGGTCGCCAAGGGCCGTGAACTGATCGAGGCCGGCATGAGCGGCGTGGTCTACTGTGGCTCCATGGGCGACTGGCCGCTGCTGACCGAGGCCCAGCGCCAGGAAGGCGTCGCCCGCCTGGTGGAAGCCGGCATCCCCACCATCGTCGGCACCGGCGCGGTCAATTCCCGCGAAGCGGTATCCCACGCTGCCCACGCCGCCAAGGTCGGCGCCCATGGACTCATGGTGATTCCTCGGGTGCTGTCTCGCGGCACCTCGGTGACCGCCCAGAAGGCACACTTCGCCGCGATCCTGGACGCCGCGCCGGACCTCCCCGCGGTCATCTACAACAGCCCCTACTATGGCTTTGCCACCCGCGCCGACCTGTTCTTCGAATTGCGTCGCCAGCATCCCAACCTGATCGGCTTCAAGGAATTCGGTGGCGCCGATGACCTGCGCTACGCCGCCGAGCACATCACCTCCCAGGATGATCAGGTCACCCTGATGGTCGGCGTCGACACCACCGTCTTCCATGGCTTCGTCAACTGCGGCGCCACCGGCGCCATCACCGGCATCGGTAACGCCCTGCCCCACGAGGTGCTGACGCTGGTGGCCCTCAGCAAGAAGGCTGCCAAGGGCGATGTCGAGGCCCGCCGCCGGGCCCAGGAACTCGAGCAGGCCCTGGGGGTGCTGTCCTCCTTCGATGAAGGTGCCGACCTGGTGCTCTACTACAAGCACCTGATGGTGCTCAACGGTGACGAAGAGTATCGCCTGCACTTCAACGAGAGCGACGCCCTCAGTGATGCCCAGCGTCGCTACGTCGAGACCCAGTACGACCTCTTCCGCACCTGGTACGCCGGCTGGTCAGCCTCGCTCGACCTGTCCTGAAGCCCGATATGTCCTGAAACCACCGGGGAGGCTCGCTCGACGCCGGGCCTCCTGTTGTTTTCGGCATGGGCGACAGGGGCGTTGGCACAACCCCCCTTTCGCCCATGCTGCTTCCCGCACTTCCCCCTCGACAGGAGAGTCAAATGACACTGGAAGGCAAGATGCTGATCGGACAGGACGCCGTGACTGGCAGCCAGGCGCCGATCCACGCCATCGACCCCGCCACCGGCAAGCGCCTGGAGCCGGCCTACCCGGGCGGCAGCCAGGCCGAGGTGGAGCGCGCCTGCGCCCTGGCAGAGGCCGCCTTCGATGACTACCGCGAAACCACGCTCGAGACACGCGCCCGTTTTCTCGAGACCATCGCATCGGAAATCGAGGCACTCGGCGATGCGCTGATCGAGCGCGCCATGCAGGAAACCGGCCTGCCCCAGGCCCGCCTTGCCGGAGAGCGCGGACGCACCTGCGGACAACTCAGACTGTTTGCCGACACCGTACGCGCGGGCGAATGGCTCGACGTTCGCATCGACCCTGCCCAGCCACAACGCCAGCCCATGCCCCGTGCCGACCTGCGTCAGCGTCAGATCGCCCTGGGGCCTGTCGCGGTGTTCGGTGCCAGCAACTTTCCGCTGGCCTTCTCGGTGGCCGGCGGCGACACCGCTTCGGCCCTGGCCGCTGGCTGCCCGGTGGTGGTCAAGGCTCACTCGGCCCACCCCGGCACGTCGGAGCTGGTCGGCCGCGCAGTACAACGGGCGGTGGCCCGGTGCGAGCTGCCCGAAGGCGTGTTTTCGCTGATCTTCGGCTCCGGCCGCGTGGTAGGCCAGGCGCTGGTCGAGGACCGCCGAATCAAGGCAGCCGGCTTCACCGGCTCTCGCTCTGGCGGCATGGCCCTGTGGCAAAGCGCCCAGCGCCGACCGGACCCCATCCCCTTCTACGCAGAGATGAGCTCGATCAACCCGGTGTTCCTGCTGCCCGAGGCGCTCAAGGCCCGCGGCAAGGACCTCGGCGAGGCCTTTGTCGGCTCACTGACCATGGGCGCCGGACAGTTCTGCACCAACCCGGGGCTGGTGATCGCGGTCAAGGGCGAGGCCCTGGACGCCTTCATCGAGTCGGCCGCCGAAGCCGTCAAGGCCGCGGGCGCCCAGACCATGCTGACCCCGGGCATCCATGACGCCTACACCCAGGGCGTAGAGACCCTTGGCGACAGCGACAAGGTCCGAGAAATCGCACGTGGGCCGCAAGGCGAAGGTGTCAATCAGTGTCAGGCGGGTCTGTTCGTGGCCACGGCCAGTGACTTTCTCGGCGACGAAGCACTACAGGGCGAGGTATTCGGTTCGACGTCCCTGGTCCTGGAGTGTGCCGACATAAGTGAGGTCAAGGCGCTGGCCGAAGGTCTCGAGGGCCAGCTGACCGCCACCCTGCAGATGGACGACGGCGATACCGAGACGGCCCGCGGCCTGCTTTCGATCCTCGAACGCCGGGCCGGACGTATCTTGGTCAACGGCTGGCCAACCGGGGTCGAGGTATGCCATGCCATGGTGCATGGTGGCCCTTTCCCCGCCACCTCCGACGCCCGTACCACCTCGGTGGGCAGCGCCGCGATCCAGCGCTTCCTGCGCCCGGTGTGCTATCAGGATCTGCCCGAAGCGCTGTTGCCCCAGGCACTGCGCGACGACAACCCCTGGGCCCTTGGCCGCCTCATCGACGGCAAGCGCGAGGCCTGAATCAGGTCCCTTGCCCAGGCGGCGGCCCCTGGGGCCGCCGCCTGCCCATGGACATTCATCGCGGTTTGTATACAGTGTGCAATAACATCCGATGGGCAGAGAGAGGCTATGGCGACTTTCAAGACACGCGCACAGTTCGTCGCGGATGACCTGCGCAGGCGTATCCTGGGCGGAGAGTTCCAGGGGGGAACCCAGCTGCGCCAGGATGCCCTGGCAAAGGACTATGACGTCAGCCGTATTCCCGTGCGCGAAGCCCTGCTGACCCTGGAGTCCGAAGGGCTGGTCGAGTTCCATGCCCACCGCGGTGCCTTTACCACCGAACTGTCGGTCGCCAAGATTCGCGAACTGTTCGACCTGCGAGTATTGCTCGAGACCTACGTCCTGCGCCATGCCATCAGCGAGTTGACGGAAGACGACCTGCTCAAGGCAGAGCGCATCCTCGAGAAGTACGACGATGCCCTGAACAGCGGCGGCGAGATCGACAACTGGAGCGAGTACAATTTCGCCTTCCACCAGGCCCTCTATGCACCGGCCAGGTTGCCCGAAACCCTGGCGTTGATCAGTCAGCTCAACACCAAGTCGGATCGCTACATCCGCATGCAACTGCTCTACACCCAGGAGATCGAAAAGGCCGAGCGCGAACACCATGGGCTGCTCGACTTCGCCCGCCAGGGCAAGGCCGACGAGGCCTGCGAATTGCTCCAGCGCCATATTCAGGAAGCCTGTGAAGGCATCGTGACCCTGCTCGAAGAACGCGCCCAGCGCGGCGACGCCGACTGAAGCGCCATCCCTCCCCTTGTGCTTACCCTGTCGGCGCCTTGCGGGCGCCGACTCGCTAGAACCCTGGCGTCGCCGCAGCCCCCTGAACGTCCGCGGATGAGCTGCCCGCTTTCACTATCGTCGCCCTTGGCCTGCCAGGGGCGTTATCGCCCCCGTCGGCGCCAGCCGCCTGTCATCAAGGTTCCCCCCTGCGCTGGCTTGTTCAAGGCCCTGCCCTGAACGCACCGTCCTGACGCTCCATCCCCTTGGCACGTTTTCAGCGCTCCGAACACGGCGCATTCCTTTGCGCTCCAACCCCAGCGCGGCTTTCTCGGCGCCCCGAACCCGGCGCGGATTTCCAGACGCCCCGAACCCGGCGCGTTCCTTTGCGCTCCGACCCCAGCACAGCTTTCTCGGCGCCCCGAACACGGCGCGGTTTTTCATGCGCCCCGAACACGGCGCATTCCTTTGCGCTCCGGCCCCAGCACGTCGTTCATGCGCTCCCCCTCAGTGTATCGCCCATCCAGACCGTCCAGCGGATAACGCCAACGTTGAATATCGCCGCTATTGATCCGAAAGGGCACCTATCTTATATTTTATACAATCGACAAAGACAAACGCTGCAGAGGCAAACCATGGGTTCACCCGGCTCGCGACAAGACCGCCAACCCGGCGACACGCGCATTACCGTGATCGGTGCTGGCGTCATCGGCCTCGCCTGCGCACTCGAGCTGCGCCGCCAGGGCTTTTCGGTGCAGGTACTGGATCGTCAGGCTCCCGGCATGGGGGCGTCATACGGCAACGCCGGGCACATGGCCACCGAACAGGTCTTTCCCATCGCCGACGCCTCGATCCTGACGCAGCTTCCCGCCATGCTGCGTGATCCGATGGGGCCACTGCGACTGGACTGGCGCTACCTGCCCCGCGCCCTGCCCTGGTTCACTCGTCTGTTGCTGAACCTGCGCTCAGCCCCCTACGCCAACAGCGTGGCCGGGATTCGCGCCCTCAACGAGGCCAGCCTGGACGCCTGGCGCAAGCTGCTCGATTCGATCGATGGCCGCCATCTGATGAAGGAGGACGGCTCGCTGCTGGTCTATGAGCAGGACCAATCAAAGCCCCAGACCGACCAGCTGGCCGCCGCCATGTCGGCCCAGGGGGTAGCCCTCGAATCCTGGTCGGGAGACGCCATACGCGAGCTCGCGCCGTCCCTCTCGGCCAAGCTCCGTGGTGGCCTATTCTTCCCCGCCACCGCTCATGTGGTCGACCCCGCCGCCATCACCGCTGCCCTGGTCGACGCCGCCCGCCAGGAAGGCGTTACCTTCGCCACGGCAGAGGTACGCGCTGCCCGTGTCCATGGCCAGGGCGTCAGCCTCCAGACCGATTCTGGGGCGCTGGACTGTGAACGGGTACTGCTGGCCTGCGGCGCCCACTCGGCCCGCCTGGCCGCAGACCTCAGCGGTCGCCGTGTGCCACTGGATACCGAGCGTGGCTATCACCTGATGCTGCCGGCAGAGCGGCACCGATTGCCGGTGGCGGTCACCTCGCTGGAGCGCCGCTTCATCATGACGCCGATGAGTGACGGCCTGCGCCTGGCCGGCACTGTCGAATTCGCCGGCCTCAAGCGCCCCCCCAACATGGCCCGCGCCTGGCAGCTCCACCGCCTGAGCCAGGGTCTGTTCGAGCACGACCTGGACAGCACCGATGCCAAGCCCTGGATGGGCTTTCGCCCTTCCCTTCCCGATTCGCTGCCGATCATCGACAGCGCCCGGGACGGCCGCGTGCTGCTGGCCTTCGGGCACCACCACCTGGGACTGACCCAGGCCGCTGTTACGGCACAGCTTGTCGCCCGCCTGGCGACGGGGCGGACGGTCCCAGCGACCGGATCCGGCCCGGTGTCACTCCCGCCACTATCGCCACTCCCGCCACTGTCGCCCTATCGGCTCGAGCGCTTCTGAGCATGACCGCTCGGCCCCTGCACCGCAGAACCCACAACAACACCAAAGGAGATCCCATGACGTCGTCTTCCACCCCCATCCGCCTACCCGGCATGGCCGAGGTTCTGGCCGTCATGATCGGCTTCATCGCCATCATGTTCTTGAGCATCAATGTCCTTGGCCTGCCCATCCAGCTTTCCCTATTCGCCTCCTGGTTTCTGGTCATGGCGCTGGGCGTCAGGCTCAAGATCCGCTACGCCAGCATGCAGGAAGGACTGATCAACGGCATTCACAACGGCATGGAAGCCGTGCTGGTGCTGACCACCGTCGGCGCCCTGATCGGCACCTGGATCGCCGGTGGCATCGTGCCGAGCATCATCTACTACGGTCTGACGGTGATGGACCCGCAGATCTTCCTGTTCGCCGCCTTCATCATCTGTGCCCTCACCTCGCTGGCCACTGGTACCTCATTCGGTACCGCAGGCACCGCCGGTGTCGCCATGATGGGCATCGGCCACAGCTTCGGCATCCCGCTGCCGCTGGTCGCCGGCGCGGTGATCTCCGGTGCCTACGTCGGCGACAAGATGTCGCCGCTGTCCGATACCACCGTGATGACCGCCTCGCTGTGCAAGGTCAACCTGATCGACCATATCCGCTCGATGATGCTGGTCAGTGCACCGGCAATCCTGATCGCCGGCGTGCTGTTTCTGGTGGTCGGCTTCTTCTTTATCGACGGCAACGTCGACACCTCCCGTGCCACCGTCGCCATGCAGGCGCTGGAGACCCACTTCACCATCAGTCCCTGGCTGTTGCTGCCGGCGGTGATCGTGATCGGCCTGCTGACGCGCCGATTCCCCGCCATCCCGGTAATCACCTTCGGCGCCGTGCTGGGCAGCATCTGCGCCTGGTGGGCCCAGGACGTGTCTCCGGTCGATGCCATTCGCATCGCCTATGACGGCAACGCCATGGCCTCGGATGTGGAATTCCTCAATACACTGCTCAATCGCGGCGGCATCCAGTCGATGCTCGGCGTGGTGGCACTGATCCTTTTCGCCCTGGGCCTCGGTGGCCTGATGGACCGGGTCGGCATCCTCAAGGCGATCAGCAACGGCTTCCTGCGCTGGGCCAACAACCCGGGCCGGCTGACCCTGTCGACCATGCTCGGTGGCTTCTTCGGCAACTTCTTCGGGGGCGCCGCCTACGTCTCGCTGATCACAGCCAGCACCATCACCGAGAAGAACTACGATGATCAGGGCATCGATCGTCGGGTACTGTCGCGCAACGCCGAAGCCGGTGGCACCGTGACCACCCCGATGGTGCCCTGGACCGATGGCGGCGTCTTCATGGCCACCACCCTCGGCGTATCCACCATGGCCTACCTGCCCTTCCTCTGGTATCACATGCTGGTCATCGCCATCTCGCTGTTCTACGGCTACGCCAATATCGCCATCTGGCGCACGACGTCGTCCGCCGAGAAAGCGACCACCTCCAGCGGCGAATTTCAGACCACCTGAGCCGTCACCAACAGCAGGCAACCAAAAGCCCCCGCTCGCCTTCACGGTGAGCGGGGGCTTTATCTTGTAGCGGGGCTGGGCAGGCGCGCGCCAGGCTCGTCCCCGGTCGAGGCATCCAGGTCTGGTTCGTGCAGGACGCTTCCTGCCTGGCCTTCTGCTCACTGCGGCGTGTCAGCAACGGCCGCGCGGGTGTCGACGCTGGTCCAGGCATCCTGCAAGCCGAGGACGCCGAACGTCGATCAGCGGCCTTCTGTACCTTCCAGATAGGTCAGGGTGGTTTCCCAGCTTTGGCTACTGACCTCAATCGCGGCCCTGACGGCCGTCTCGTCGCCCGCTTGGAAAGCCGTGTAGATCGCCTTGTGGTCCTTCAGCGCCACCTCAGGCAAGGTCTGCATCGACGTCTCGAGGCCGGCCTCGACCAGTTGAATCAGCGTCTCGCCGACACGAATCGTCATGGGGTTGTGGGTGGCGGCCAGGATCGCGCGATGAAAGGCCGTGTCGTGGCAAGCGGTCTGCTCGTCATTGGCAATGGCTGCCTCGAGCGCGTCAATGGCAGCGCCAATCACCTCATGATCCTCGGGCGTGGCATTGTCCATCGCCTGCAGCGTATAGGCGGGTTCAAACATCTTGCGAAACTCCAGAACGTCACGGGTCATGCCTCTGGCCAGGATCATGCCAAATGCCATCGGATCGACCAGCGGCTCTCCGGGCTCCTTGCGAATCAGCGTCCCCTGCCCCCGCTTGACCTCTACGATGCCGATCGCCTGCAGCATCTTGATCGCCTCGCGCACACTGGACTTGCCGATTCCCAGGCTATGGGTCAATTCCGTCTCCGAAGGCAGATAGTCTCCTGGCTTGAGCTCACCGGCGATCAGCGCCGTCTTGATGCGCTCGAGCAGCTGCACCGCGACCGACTGGCGGTCGATTGAACTCCCGAAGAGATCCATTGGCTTTATCCTTGTTGATGCGTTTCGAACTTGGCGTGGCGCGGCTGGGTAACACGTCAAAAGCGGTCAGCGACAGAAAATATCCAACCAATCTGCGCATCGACACAAGACGGCCGCGACGAAAATCTATTTTTATCGGTTTTATCATTACTTTTTGAGCGCCAGGACTTGCCTGGACAGCAAACTTGAGTCTAGCATGATGACAGACATCTGATGTCTTATGACAACAACAACGAGACGCGAACATGTCCTCCCTACCCCGTATTCTGGTGATGACCACCGGAGGCACCATTGCCAGTGCCCTGGATAGCTCCGGGCGCAGTCTGTCCGGTGCGCTCCCAGGCGACGCCT
This sequence comes from Halomonas sp. EF61, assembly GCF_040147045.1. Taxonomy (NCBI): domain Bacteria; kingdom Pseudomonadati; phylum Pseudomonadota; class Gammaproteobacteria; order Oceanospirillales; family Halomonadaceae; genus Halomonas; species Halomonas sp. EF61. Next base: position 534,891 of record NZ_JAMSHM010000004.1, read on the forward strand.
TGCTGGCAAACGTTGCGCTACCCGAAGCGCTCCGCGCTCGCGTCGACGTGGTTTCGGTCCTGCAAAAGCCAAGCAACGCCATCAGCCGCGCCGACCTTGTAGCGTTGCACCAGCGTTGCCTGGACGCCATGGCCGACCCAGGCGTGCAAGGCATCGTGATTACCCACGGCACCGATACCCTGGAAGACACGGCGTTCTTCCTCGATCTGACCCTGCCGTCGCACAAGCCTGTCGTGGTGACTGGCTCCCAGCGACCGCCACACCAGGCCGGGACGGACGCTTTCATCAATCTGGCCGACGCCATCCGGGTGGCCGCCGACGAGCAGGCACGTGGACTGGGCACACTGGTCGTGTTCAACCAGTCGTTGTTCGCGGCTCGGCAGGTACGCAAGGTCTCGACCTATCAGCTGGACGGCTTTGCCGCGCCTGCCGCTGGCCCCGTTGGCCGAGTGGATGGAGAGAACGTCCACCTGGTGCAGCGCCCCGTCGATCACCAGGTCTTCGAGTTGCCCTTGCAGGCACAACTTCCTCGCGTCGACATCGTTCCCGCTTACCTCGACGCCAGCCCCGCACTGCTCGAATGCGCCATCGACAACGGCGCCGCCGGCATCGTCATCGACGCCCTGGGTAGAGGCCATGTCCCTCCCGACTGGATGCCGGCTGTTCGTGATGCCAGCTCGCAAGGACTTCCTGTACTGGTCACGAGCAGTTGCCTGTCAGGCCCGCTCCACCAGAGCTACGAATTCTCGGGAAGCCTTGTCGATCTGTGTCAGGCAGGCGCACTGCCGGTCAGCGGGATTGGCGCACGCAAGGCGCGAATTGCCCTGTCGATATTGCTGGCCAGCGACACTCCACTGGCGGCAACACTCGATGCACTGGCTCGCTGAATCGAAGCACCAGGTCTTACTCAGCCATCCCCGATGGTGCTCCACCATTTTCATCGCGTTGTACCGACCACAACAACAACCACGACAAAAAAAGGAACCATCCATGAAAATGTCCCTGAAGCTGGCCCTGCCCCTGGCCATCGCCGCAGCCTCCATCTCCGGCCAGAGCCTGGCCGCCGACTACACCTTTTCCTTTGCCCATGTGTTGATTGAAGACACGCCCAATGGCAAGGCCGCCCTCGCCTTCAAGAAGGAGGTCGAGGAGAACTCCGACGGCCGTATCAGCATCAACGTGCTGCCCGCCGCCCAGGTCGGTGGCGATGTCGAAATCATCGAACAGATCCAGATGGGGCTGGTGGATATCGGCATCCCCCCCACCGCAACCCTGGGCAACTTCGAACCCCGCCTGCAGATTCTTGACCTGCCTTTCCTGATCTCGACCTACGATGACATGGAAGCGGTGCTTGATGGCGACGTGGGACGGGAAATCCTCGATACCCTCGAAGATGATGGCATGCATGCCTTCAACTTCTGGGGCGCGGGTTTTCGCCATATGACGAATAACGTGCGTGCCATCGAGTCCCCCGAAGACCTCGACGCCATTCGCATGCGCACCATGCAGGCCCCGATCATCATCTCGACCTACGAGAACTATGGCGCAAACGCGACTGCGATGGCGTTCACCGAGGTCTACAACGGCTTGCAGCAAGGCGTGGTAGAAGGACAGGAAAACCCGCTGGCCAATATCTACACCATGCGCTTCCACGAGGTTCAGGACTACCTGTCACTGACCAGCCATGCCTACCACGCCTACGCCGCCGTCATGAACAAGGATGCCTGGGAATCCCTGCCCGAAGACCTCCAACAGGTCATGCTCGAAGCCTTCGACAACGGTCGCGATGCCTCACGCCAGATGACGCTCGAGGACGAGGAAGTGATCATGTCCGAAATCAAGGACGAGATCGCCATCAACGAAATCAGCGATGAGGCTCGCCAAGCCTTTGTTGAGGCCAGCATGCCGGTACACAAGGACTACGAAGACGTGGTGACGCCGGAACTGCTGCACAAGGTCTACGACGTCGTCGGTATCGAATACTAAGAGAGAGCTCCGATGATCAAGACGCTGAATGCAGCGATTGATCGCCTGGAGAGCGTTTCGATGGTCGCGTTCATGTCGATCGCGACCGTCATTACGGCGGTTCAGGTGGTTTATCGTTATGGCTTCAACAGCTCACTGTTCTGGGCCGAGGAAGTTGTCATCTATTCCATCATCTGCATGAGCTTCGTCGGTGCCAGCATGGGGGTGCGACACGGCGCTCATATCTCGGTCGATGTGCTCAATGCCATCGCCTCGCCCAGGGTCAATCGCCTGTTGCATCTGGTCTCGGCGGTACTCGGCATCATCTTCGCCGGATTCATGGTCTTCTACGGGTTCCAGCTATTCGGAAAGACCATGGATCGCGGACAGCTGACGGCAGCCCTGAGACTGCCGATGGCATGGTTCTACCTGCCGATCGGTATCTCGGGAGTGCTGCTGATCATCCGTTACCTTGGACTCTTGCAGACGATGTGGTCGAGCCCCCCCATGAGCCACGCTGAACAACTCGCCGCAGAGGCAGACAAGCTCGTCTAACCAGGAGACTCCCATGATTACGGCGCTTCTGCCAATCTTCTTCGCGGTGTTATTGCTCGGTCTACCGATATTCGCCGCACTCTCACTCGCCGTTTTTGTCGCCATTGAGCTGTTCGGCTCGACCAGTGCGCTGATTGTTCCCATGCGCATGTTCACGGGCATGAACAACTTCTCGCTGATGGCCATCCCCTTCTTTATTCTAGCTGCCGAATTGATGCGTATCGGCGGGCTGTCCGACCGCCTGATCAACCTGGCCAAGGCACTGGTGGGCTGGGTTCCCGGAGGACTCGCAGCGGCCACCGTGCTGTCATGCCTGTTCTTTGGCTCCATCTCAGGTTCCAGCCCAGCCACCGTGGTGGCCATCGGCACCATCATGTTTCCCGCCCTGGTCGCGGCAGGCTACAACCGGCTTTTCGCCATTGGCCTGATCGCCACAGCCGGCACCCTTGGCCCGATCGTGCCCCCCAGTATCGCCTTGATCATCTATGGTTCGGTGACCGGCACCTCGGTGGGTCAGCTATTCGCGGCGGGGTTGCTGCCGGCCATCCTGATCGCCTCTCTGTTGATCGGCTACTGCATGGTCTACGCCAGCCTCAAGGGATATGCGCGTGCGCCGATTCCCTCTTTGGGCGAGATCCTGCGTGCCTTCAAGGCGGCAGCCTGGGGCCTGGGGCTCCCCTTTATTCTGCTGGGCGGCATCTACAGCGGCGTCTTCACCCCCACGGAGTCGGCGGCGGTGGCCTGCGTCTACGGACTCTTCATCGGCATGGTCGTGTATCGCACCATTGGTCCCCGGGAGCTGGTCGCCACCCTGAGAAGCTCTGGCTTGACCTCTGCAACCTTGCTGCTGATCACTGCCGGCGCCTCTGCCTTCTCATGGCTGCTGGCGATCACCGGTACGCCAACCCAGCTGGCCAGTCAGGTGCTATCACTGACCGACGATCCCATTCAGGTCATGGCGCTGTTCAATGTGGTGATGATCGTCGCAGGCTTCTTCCTCGACAGTGCCTCGGCCATCATCGTGCTGTCCCCTCTCCTTCAGCCTATCGCCGAGCAGGTCGGCGTCGACCCCGTGCATTTTGGCGTGATCACCCTGATCAACTTCTCGGTGGGCATGATCACGCCCCCGGTCGGGCTGAATCTTTTCGTGGCCATGTCCATCTCGAAAATGTCACTGCAGGAAGTGTTCAAGGCGTGCCTGCCCTTCATCGCCATGATGCTGCTGGCGTTGATTGTCATCAGCTATGTTCCCTGGTTCAGCACCTGGCTGCCCTCACTCATCTATTGAGACGAGCACAATGCAACAGCACAGCACATTAGGGCGAGAGGTCGATATCGATCGCTTCTGGCAGGACGTTCAGACCCAGGCGCGCATCGGCGCGCTACCCGAAGGCGGCCTCGGCCGCCTGGCACTGGACGAAAGCGACATCGAGGCACGTCTGTGGCTGATCGAACAGGCCGCCTCTCTCGGCGCGAGCGCCTTCCACGACCCCATCGGCAACCTCTACCTGCGCCGAGAGGGGCGCTCCCCGGAGCTCCCGCCGCTGTTGATCGGCAGCCATATGGACAGTCAGCCTCGAGGGGGAATCTACGACGGGGCGCTGGGCGTCATCGCAGGCCTCGCCGTGCTGCGCACACTGCACGAACAGGACATCACGCTCGAGTGCCCTGTCGAAGTGGTGAGCTGGACCAACGAGGAAGGCGCCCGTTTCGCCCCGGGAACACCGGGGTCTGCATGGTTCGCGGGGGTTAGAGACATCGCGGCGATCATGGCGTCACGCGATGATGCCGGAGTGTCATTCGAACAAGCCCTGGCCCCTTGTCTAGAGGCCATGGAAGCCCGGGGGTCGACCAAGCGAGAAACCCCCTTTTCACCATCGGCCTACCTGGAGCTGCATATCGAGCAAGGTCCCGTACTGGATGCAGGCCAACTCCCCGCCTGTGTGGTCGTTGGTATTCAGGGTGTCAACTGGTACCGCTTTCGCCTCCAGGGACGTGCCAACCACGCCGGCACAACGCCCATGGATATGAGACGAGACGCAGTGATGGGGGCACATGCCCTGATCAGGGAGCTGGAGAACTGCGTCAACCGACGGGGCTCGCAGGTACGTTTCACCATCGGCAAGTTCAGTGTGGCACCAGACTCGATCAATACCATCGCCGACGAGGTCAGCTTCACGGTCGATCTGCGCCACCCCGATGGCTCAGTACTGGCAGCCATCGACGACGATTTTGCCGCCCTGGCAGCGACTCACTGGCAGGGTTGTCCGGCCACGCTGGAACGATTGTCCTCGATCGCACCGGTCACCTTCGATTCGGCCATCCTGGCATCACTTGAACAGAAGCTTGAGACGTACGCCACCAAAGCCCCCCGACTGGTGTCTGGCGCCTTTCATGACGCCATCCATCTGGCCAACCTGTGCCCTGCTGCGATGCTGTTCGTCGCCTGTCGGGACGGCATCAGTCATCACCCGGACGAACATGTCGAGAAGGACGATGCCGCAGTGGCCGTTCGAGCCCTCACCGACACCGTACTGGCGCTTGCGGCAACGGACGACAGTGGTCCCGCAACGCCAGGCTAGGACGGTTCAGGCATCGATGATCGCTTCTGCTGCGTCCTGATCAGAGTCCTTCGCTGACGGACAGGTATCAACGATAATGTCGGTTCCGGCGAAGGCCCCTTCCCAGGAATAGGTCAGGGTCCCCTGATATCCCGCCGTGCCCTCGCAGAAACGAATATCGAAGTCGGCAATATGCTGCTCGACGTATAGCCTGATCTCCTCCGAGCTGAAGCCTCCGGGATCTTCTTTGTGGTTCAGGAAATAGGCAGTCCCCGTGCCACCAAATAGCGTGAACCAGCCTCCGTCGGTGTACTCGTAAAAGCGCAGGGAATAGGGCGTCGTTCGGTATGCGTCCTCGTTGCCGATAAACTCCGCCTTCATCCTTTCCAAGGCTTTCTGGCGAACGCTCCGGTGCAGCGCCTGCTGGTCGCTGACCGGGTGCCTTACCAGATAGAGATTGGGGTAGACCCTCGACGGTACAAAGGTCATTTCCGAGAAAACTTCGGTGTATACCCCTCTTGCTGCCAGTAAAAGTCCCGACACCGCCAGACCACCGAAAATCCAGAGTCTCGTCCTTTTCATTCAGCCATCACCTCAAGCGCCAGCAGTCACCTGTTCTTTTACTTCTGTGGGTCCGCTCTGGTCCATACATCGGCGCGCAACGCCTCGACAGGGAGGACTTTCAGTTGCTCGCGGCCGCTGGGCGGATGCGGCGCGCTACGCGCTAGACCAGCCGCTCGAGCAGCTCTTCCATGGCCTCGACCAGGTGACGGCAACGGGCGTCATCCATCGCGTGGGCATGGGGAGACGAAAAGCCCTTGCCGTCGTTGTCGTAATACTGGCCGCCGGCGTTGTCGAACTCCTCGGACAGCGCCGCCCGGACCAGGATGTCGACGCCGATCGACAGGTCGTTGCCAGCCACCCCGAAGCCTTCCTTGACCATCTTGCTGGCAAGAAGCGAGCCTGGGTTGACCGCCACCACCATGGGATCACCGGCACTGGACCTGGCGGCCAGGTAGCGGGTCCACATGATCAGCGCCAGCTTGCTCTGGGCGTAGGCGTCGAAGTCACCATCGGCGTCGGCGGTGCCGGCAAGCGCCGCCAGCGACACCGGCGCCTGGGCGGCAGAAGCCAGATTGACCACCCGCCCCTTGTCTCCGAGCAAAGCCGCCAGGCGACGGGCCAGCACATAGGGCGCCAGGGTATTGACGGCAAATCGCACATCGAGGCCGTCTGCGGTACGGGTGTCCGGGGTGCGGTAGACCCCGGCGTTGTTGATCAGCACGTCGATGCGCTCATCGCTCTGCTCAATCTCCGCCGCCAGCGCCGCCGCTTCGGCCAGGCGTGACAGGTCGGCGACATGCCCTGCGGGCACCTCGCCTTGCGATACAGTTGCAAGCTGCTCACGGGCCGCCGCGAGCTTGTCGGGGTTGCGTCCATGCAGGATGACGCGATGGCCCTGGCGCGCCAGCTCGCTGGCGGTGGCAAGGCCAATCCCATCGGTGGACCCGGTGATCAGTATCGTCTTCATGGCAATCTCCTGGCGGCGCCGGTCACCGGATAACGGTGCGGCGACATGTTTTCCCCCATGCTAGTGCAGCCCTGTGCCGACGATAAGCCGGCAAGCACCGCAATCAGTTTTCGGTTTTCTTGCAAAGCCATCGCCTGCACCACGCCGGCAGCCTCGCCTATCCCGACCCTGTCGCCACGGCTACGCCTTGCGCCCGACACAAAAAAAGGCGCTGCCGACGGAGGACGGAAGCGCCAATGGGCGATGCAAAGAGACGAGGCCTAGGCTTTGGTCAAGCCTTAGAACAGCAGGTGGGTCGCCAGCGCCACCATGGGCATGGCCACCAGGGTGCGCAGCAGGAATACCACGACCAGGTCACGCACCGTCAGCGGGATGTCCGACTCCAGCATGGCGTTGGCACTCTCGGTGAAGAAGATGATCTGCACCGACGACAGGGTGCACACGAAGAACACCGCCATGGGGTCGACGTCGGCGCCGGAGATGATGATCGCCGGCAGCGCGATCTCGGCGATCGACACCAGCACGGTGGGGGCAATGGCACCGGCATCCGGCAACTGAAGCGCAGAGATCAACGGCTCCACCAGCACGCCCAGGTAGTCGAATACCGGGGTGTAGGTCGCCAGCAGCAGCGCCAGGGTGGCGATGGCCAGGATGTAGGCGACGATCTTCTGGGCAAAGGTGATGGCCTCCCAGAAGCCCTTGTAGAACACATCGAGCCGAGTCTGGGAGGCGCGCTCGGCGGCGGCGCCACAGGCCCGGGCCAGGATGTGTCCATCACTGGAAACCTCAAGATCCTGGGCTGTCTGGGTGTTGCCCTGATGGTAGACGTCGAGCTTGCGCGACAACGGCGGAATCCTGACCATCAGCGCCGCCAGGGTGAAGTTGATGATGAAGGAGACGATGATCATGTGCGGCAGGTAGGCCATGATGCCGCCGATGGACGCCAGCAGGGCGAAGAAGCCCAGGCTGCAGATACTGAAGTTGGTGGCAATGCTGGCCGACTCCCGCTGGGTATAGTGGCCTTCCAGATAGAGCTTGTTGGTGATGAAGATGCCCACCGCCGGGGCGGCGACAAAGGAGGCAACCGCGTCCACTGCAGACTTGCCCGGCAGACGATAGAGCGGACGCATCAAGGGCTCCATCAGGGTGCCGACAAATTCCAGGAAGCCGAACTCGGTCAGAAACAGCACAAACAGGCCGGCGATGGCCACGGTCAGAAAGACGCTGCCCCCCAGATACAGCGCCAGCCCACCGACATCCTTGTGCAGCAGCCAGTCGGGCCCGATCTGGAACACCAGCATGAAGGTGAACACCGCCGCCAGCAGGAAGGTCAGCCCGGTCATCGTGCCATCCTTCTCATGGTAGGCGGCGACGGCTCGGCGCCATGGAGAAGACGCCCCGGAGGAAGCCACCAGGCGTGACAGCAGCCAGGTCACACACAACAGGGCGACCAGACCAAGCGTCAGATACTCGAGGGCCCCGCCGAGCGAAGACTTCAGATAGTCGATGATGATCACCAGCGGGATCTTCAGCGAGCCATCTGCCGTCGGGAAGGGGAAAAAGAAGATGCAAAGGCCAATCAGGCTGCCGACCAGCGAGGTCACGCCAGCGCTGCGTGGAGGGGCTGCCACCTTGGGATTGTTCATGTTGTGTCTCCAGTGGGGCTTGCGATGAGCACCGCCCGCAGGGGCGATGCTCGGTGGTGCCGGCGCCGTCATCGGCGCCCGCGGGATGGATGATATTCAGGGGTTGAATGGCCAGCGCCGTTAAGCACGGAGCTGTGGCCAGCCGCGTCAGCGCTCGGCCAGTACCTGGTCCAGCTCGGGCAGTGCCTGGAACAGGTCCGCGACAAGACCGTAGTCGGCGACCTGAAAGATCGGCGCCTCCTCGTCCTTGTTGATGGCGACGATGACCTTCGAGTCCTTCATCCCCGCCAGGTGTTGGATGGCGCCGCTGATACCCACCGCGATATACAGCTCCGGCGCGACCACCTTGCCGGTCTGCCCCACCTGCAGGTCGTTGGCCACGAAGCCGGCGTCCACCGCCGCCCGCGACGCTCCGATGGCGCCGCCAAGGGTATCGGCGATACCTTCGAGCAGGGCAAAGTTGTCACCGCTGCCCATGCCGCGACCGCCGGAGATGACCACCCTGGCAGCGCCCAGCTCCGGGCGCTCGCTCACCGCCCGGGTCTCGCCGACAAAGTGCGAGTGCTGATTGACGATGGCGATGTCGACGGACTCGATGGGTGCTGCGCTTGAGGCCTCGGCCACCGCCTCGAAGGCGGTGAGCCGCACGGTGATGACCTTGACCGGGTCCAGGCTCTGTACTGTGGCGATGGCGTTGCCGGCGTATATCGGCCGCTTGAAGGTATCGGCGGACTCTACCGCGATGACCTCGGAGAGCTGGGCGACATCCGCAAGCGCCGCTACCCGCGGCAGCACGTTCTTGCCGCTGGTCGATGCCGCCGCCAGCACGTGGGTGTAGTCCCCGACCAGCGCCGCCACCAGATCTCCCATGGGCTCGGCCAGTTGATGGGCAAGGCTCGCCTGATCGGCCAACCGCACCCGGCTGACGCCCTCAAGCCTCGCCACCGCCTCGGCGATACCCGCGACGCCCTCACCGGCTACCAGCACGTCGATATCGACGTCACTTGGGTCCGCTGCGGTCTGTGCGATCTGCCGGGCGGCGGCCACCACCCGCGCGGTGGCCTCGCCGAGCTGTCCTTTGTGATGTTCCCCCACGACCAGAATCTTCATGCGATCACCTTGGCGTCGTTCTTGAGCTTGTCCACGAGTTCGGCCACCGAGGCCACCTTGATCCCGCCCTGCCGCTCGGGCGGCGGCTCGACCGCCTTGAGCCTGAGCCGAGGGCTGACGTCGACGCCCAAGGCGTCGGGCGTGGTCACGGCCAGGGGCTTCTTCTTGGCCTTCATGATGTCCGGCAGCTTGGCGTAGCGAGGCTCGTTGAGGCGCAGATCGGTGGTGATGACCGCCGGCAGCGCCAGCGACAGGGTCTCGAGGCCGCCGTCGATCTCGCGGGTGACCTTGATCTGGCCCTGCTCTACCTCCAGGGCGGAAGCGAAGGTGCCCTGGGGCATGCCGCCGAGGGCGGCCAGCATCTGGCCGGTCTGATTGTTGTCACTGTCGATGGCCTGCTTACCGAGCAGCACCAGCTCCGGCTGCTCCTGCTCGACGACCGCCTTGAGCAGGTGCGCCACCGCCAGCGATTCCAGCGCGACCTCGGTGTCGATGTGCAGGGCACGGTCGGCGCCGAGGGCCAGCGCAGTGCGCAACTGCTCCTGCACCGCCTTCGGCCCGGCACTGACCACCAGTACCTCACTGGCAAGGCCGGCCTCCTTGAGGCGAACCGCTTGCTCCACGGCGATTTCACAGAACGGGTTGAGGGCCATCTTGACGTTGGTGAGGTCAACGCCGGAGTGGTCCGGCTTGACCCGGATCTTGACGTTGTGATCAATGACGCGCTTGACCGCGACAAGGATTTTCATGGGCTATCTCCCTTGCTCGGCGGTCAGGCGGTGATGGCACGGCCGATGATGATCTTCTGGATCTCCGAGGTGCCCTCGAAGATGCGTGTGATGCGGGCGTCACGGTAGTAGCGCTCGATCGGCAGGTCGGAGATGTAGCCGTAGCCACCATGCACCTGCACCGCGGCGTCGGTGACCTTGGCCGCCGCCTCGGAGGCCACCAGCTTGGCCACCGCCGACTCCAGGCTGAAACGCTGGCCGGAGTCCCGCGCGTCCGCCGCCTTGTAGGTCACCAGCTTGGCGGCCTCGAGCTGGGCGTGCATCTCGGCCAGCATCCACTGGATGCCCTGGTGCCGGCACAGCGGCTTGCCACCGACGATGCGTTCCTTTGACCAGGCCAGCGACGCATCTCGAGCGGCCCGCGAGATACCGACGCTCATCGCCGCCACCTCGACCCGGCCGCGATCCAGCACCTCCATGGCGGTGGCGAATCCGGCCCCCTCCTCGCCCATCAGCGCATCCAATGGCAGCACGCAGTCGAAGCCGATCTCGTAGATGTGGCTACCGCGCAGGCCCAGGGTCTTCTCGGGACTCGAGAACTCGATGCCGGCGGTGTGGCGGTCGACCAGAAAGGCAGAGATGCCGCGGTGGCCCTGATCGGGGTCGGTCTTGGCGTAGACCACCAGGAAGTCGGCGAAGGCGCCGTTGGTGATGTAGTGCTTGGTGCCGGTCAGGTGCCAGCCGTCGCTGGTGCGTACCGCCCGGGTGCGCATCTCGGCGGGATTGGAGCCGGCCCCGGGTTCGGTCAGGGCGAAGGCGCCCAGCTTCTCGCCGCTGGCACACTGGGGAAGCAGCGCCTGCTTCTGATCCTCGGTGGCACCGATCAGCACCGAGTCGGTGGCCAGAAAGTGAGCGGTCAGCGATGAACAGGTGGCCGCGCAGTGGTAGGCGATCTCTTCCACAGCCAGCGACATGGCGATGCTCGAGATCTCCACACCGCCATACTGCTCGGGCAGGTTCATGCCCCAGAAGCCCAGCTCGCCCAGGGCGTCGAGGCTCTCGCGGCAGAACTCCCGCGTTTCGTCGTAGCGCGCCGCATTGGTCTTGAGCACCTCAGCGCAGACGCGGTGAGCGGCGTCCTGGAAGGCGATGTCATCTTCATTGAAGGTAAAGTTCATGCGTCGATCTCCTTGTCGAGGTGCTGTGATTCGAGACAGGCGTTGTGTTGGCCAAGCGTCGGCGCGGGGCGATCGCAGACGACCCGTCGGCCATTGAAGAACACCGGTTGAGCCGGCGAGCGCCAGTGCCCCATATCGAGCAGCAGCTGGCGGTCTTCGGCATGCCGGGATTCGGCAAGCTGGGCGATGTTCCAGATCGGAGACGCCGGCACTCCCGCCTGATCGAGACGCGCGCAGACCTCCTCCACGGTGAACTGGCCGGTCCAGTCTTCGATCAGCGACTTGAGTTCGGCGTGGTGGAGACAGCGCTGCTCGTCGTCGACGAAGCGCGCATCCTCGGCGAGCTCTAGCGCCTGCATGCACTCGGCCAGGCGAGAAAAAAGCGTGTTGTTGATCACCGCGATGATTACCTGGCCATCGTTGGCCTCGAAGCTGTCGAAGGGTGCCGACAGCGGATGGCGGTTGCCGATAGGAGAAGGCGCCAGGCCGCTGGCGACGAACTGCGCCAGGTTGGTGACCTGCATCGAGAACAGGCAATCGAGCATGGACACATCCAGATGACAGCCCTGGCGCTCGGGGTCACGTTCACGGGCGAACAACGCCGCTGCGATCGACCAGCTGGCGAACATTCCGGCGCACACATCGCCCAGCGACTCGCCGATGCGGGTCGGCATGCCGCCATCGGGACCGGTGGCCGCCATCATGCCCGACAGCGCCTGGGCGATGATGTCGTAGGCCGGCTTGGCGCGCATGGCACCGCTCTGACCGAAGCCGGAGATCGAGCAGTAGATGAGACGGGGGTAGCGCGCACGCAGCGTCGCCTCGTCGATTCCCAGGCGCTCGGTCACCCCGGGCCGGAAGTTCTCCACCACCACGTCGGCGCGCTCGCAAAGCCGATGAAAGCGCTCCAGGTCCTGGGGGTCCTTGAGATTCAGACACAGGCTCTTCTTGCCACGATTGAGCATCGAGAAGTACAGGCTTTCGCCCTCGACGTAAGGCGCAATATGACGGCTGTCATCGCCCTGCCCCGACTCGACCTTGACCACTTCGGCGCCCAGGTCGGCCAGCATGGCGGTGCAGTAGGGCCCGGCGAGCACCCGGGACAGGTCGAGGACGGTGATCCCCTTGAGTGGTTGCATAGCGTCTTGCCTCCGGTCTTGTTGTTGGCAGTGACATCGAGCGCTGACGGCCGCTCAATATGTATATACATATTTATCGCTAAAGTGGCCGGCTTTCCACCCAGACATTCTTGCCAAAAATCTCAGAACGAAATTTATTTATTGTTTTATAAACACTTTCCATCAAAAGAGACTTTAGGATTATCGACCAAGGTCTAATGATAAATGGTGACACCAGACGCTTGCAGCACAAATTGGTATATACATCTAGCGTCATCGACGGCCCGCACCGATGTCGAGGGAGTCCGCGGCACGACACCCTGAAGCCCGCCGGGAACCCGAGAGATGGTCATCGAGGGCAACGTCAGGGAGGGGGGGAGAACGACGGGCGCCAAGCGTTCGTCAGCGCTGCCAGTAGAGAGATAGCAGGGTGATAGGAGGGAGTTCGGCGAGAGAGCTTGCCGGGGGAGATCACTGAGAGAGGGAGGTGAAAACGCGAGCGCTGCATGACACCAAGCCACAGCCGTCGCCACCCTCACAGCAAAGACCTGCGAAGGAAGCCGTCCCAACAGCGGCGGCGATGCGTCAGGGGAGCTTCAGGTATTGCGGGAGGCGTTCAGCTTGTAGCGCTTGCCGGGATGCAGAAGCTGGGTGTAGCTGATCAACAGCTCTCCTGACCAGGTACGCCGCACCACCAGCAGGCAGGCATCGCTGGGAGACATCTCCAGCAGCGCCGCTTCCTCGTCACTTGGCAGCATCGCCTCGACGCTGTTCTCGACATCGGTGACCGGATAACGCGCCACCAGGATGGCGTTGGGCGTCTGGCGCTCGAAGTCCTGCTGCAGGTAGTCCGGCGCCAGCTTCGGGTTGACGTGGCGTCGCTCGAGCTGGATCGCCACGCCATTTTCCCGATGCACGATCTCGGAGTAGAACACCCGGGTCCCGGTCCTCACCCCCAGAAAGACGGCGACCTCTTCGGATGCGGCCACCTCCTTCAACGCGATGATCTGGCTTGAGTGCTCGCCGCCTCGCAGGCGGATCTCGTCGGCGATATTGCGGATGTCGAACAGCGACGATTCAGACTTGCGCTGACTGACGAAGGTACCGGACCCCACCCGGCGCACCAGCAAGCCCTTCTGTACCAGATCGCGTATGGCCTTGTTGGCGGTCATGCGGCTGACCCCAAACTGGGTGGCCAGCGCATTCTCGGCAGGGATTCGATCACCGGCGACGTAGGCCCCGCTCTCGATCTCGGACAGCAGATATTCCTTTATTCTTGCGTAGCTGGGCCGCGAGCTTGCCATGCAACGTCCTGTGGGCAATGGGAAACGCCAAGTGTAGCCATGTCCCTGACGCCAAGGAAAGCGAAAACCTGTCGCCACCTGAGCCAGCCATTGTCCGTAAATTCCGAATAGTGTGTTTGGCGGCCGCCGGTGTTTCACGACTCCATAGCACGCTAAGGTGTTGCCATTGATGAACACCTAACGGGAGATCCCATGAAAGCTATCGGTTACCACGCCCCCGGCCCCATCGACCGCGACGACGCCCTGGTCGATCTGACCCTCGACACTCCGGAGGCCAGCGGCTTTGACCTGCTGGTCAAGGTCGAGGCGATTTCGGTCAACCCGGTGGACGTCAAGATTCGCCAGGCCCGCGCACCCGAAGAAGGTCAGCCTGCGGTGATCGGCTGGGACGCGGTCGGCGAGGTGGTCGCCGTCGGTGACCAGGCCTCACGCTTCGCCGTGGGCGACCAGGTCTGGTACGCCGGCGATATCTCCCGCCCGGGCACCAACAGCGAGTACCACCTGGTCGACGAGCGCATCGTCGGGCATGCGCCTCGCTCCATCCCCACCGCCCAGGCAGCGGCGCTGCCGCTCACCACCCTGACCGCCTTCGAGATGCTGTTCGATCGCCTGCGGGTGCTTGATCCGGTCCCCGGTGCCGCCCGTGCGGTGCTGGTGATCGGCGGTGCCGGCGGCGTGGGTTCCATCACCATCCAGCTGTTACGTGCCTTGACCGACCTGCAGATCATCGCCACCGCCTCGCGCCCGGAGACCCAGGCCTGGGTGAAGGAACTCGGCGCCCACCATGTGATCGACCACAGCCAACCGCTGCCCGAGCAGGTCGAGGCGCTGGGCCTGGGTGCGCCCGCCTTCGTGTTCTCGACCAACTATTCGGAGCACTATGCCCCCCAGGTGGCCGAGTTGATCGCCCCCCAGGGCCGCTTCGGGCTGATCGATGACCCAGAGACGCTGAACATCACCCCGTTCAAGCCCAAGGCGGTGTCGATCCACTGGGAGCTGATGTTTACCCGCGCGCTCTTCACCACCGACGACATCGCCCGCCAGGGCGAGATCCTCGACAAGGTGGCGGGGCTGATCGACACGGGACGGATTCGCTCCACCGCCACTGACAGCTACGGCACCATCAACGCCGACAACCTCAAGCGCGCCCATGCGCTGATCGAGAGCGGCAAGGCCAAGGGCAAGATCGTGCTCGAAGGTTTTTAAGGCGCAGACGAAAAGACGCCCGCCCCGCTCGGCACTGCCGAACGGGGCGGGCGTCTTGCGCATCGCAGACGGTCCGATCGAATCGAAACCACGATCAGCGTCAGTCGAGCTCCAGAACCTCGGACTCGAACCTCGGCCTCGCACCTTCCACCCTGCGGTCAGGACAGGCGTTCGCGGAAGTCCTGATAGCCGAACTCGCGGATCACCCTGAGCTCACCGGTCTCTGAGTTCCACACCGCAATGGCCGGCAGGCGCGTGCCATTGAAGGTGGTGGTCTTGACCATGGTGTAGTGGGACATATCCTTGAAGATCAGCTTCTGGCCGATCTCAAGCGGCTCGGGAAAGCTGTAATCGCCGATCACGTCCCCGGCCAGACAGGTCAGCCCGCCCAGTCGGTAGGTGTGCGGGTACTCGCCTGGCTCCCCCGCCCCCAGCAGACCAGGGCGATAGGGCATCTCCAGCACGTCCGGCATATGGCAGGTGGCCGAGGTGTCGAGGATCGCCTGGTTCAGCGCATTGAAGCTCGTGTCCAGCACCGTGGTCACCAGCACCCCGGAACCGATGGCGATGGCCTCGCCGGGCTCCAGGTAGACCTGCACCTGGTGACGCTCGGCGAAGTCACGCACGCAGCGGATCAGGTCGTCACGCTGGTAGTCGGGACGGGTGATATGGTGGCCACCGCCGAAGTTGACCCACTGCATGCGCCCGAGCAGATGGCCGAAGCGCTCTTCCACCGCCGCCAGGGTACGCTCGAGCGGCGGGAAGTCATGCTCGCACAGGGTATGGAAGTGCAGGCCGCTGATGCCGTCGAGGCTCTGCTCGTCGAGCTCGGACAACGGGATACCGAGCCGCGACCCCGGTGCGCAGGGATCGTAGATCGGCACATCGCCCTCGGAGTGCTCCGGATTGATGCGCAGCCCGAAGCGCAGCCCCGGACGACGCGCCAGCGCCTCGCGCACCAGCGGCTGGGCCCTACACCACTGGGCCGAGCTGTTGAACACCACATGGTCGGCGATCTTGAGGATCTCGGCCAGATCGTCGTCGCTGTAGGCGGCGCCGAAGACGTGGACCTCGCCACCATAGTGCTCACGCCCGAGCTGCGCCTCGTGCAGGCCGCTGGCGCAGGTGCCGCTCAAGTAGCGCGACACCATCGGCGCGAAGTGCCACATGCTGAAGGCCTTGAGCGCCGACAGCACCTTGGCACCGCTGGCCTCGGCGACCTCGGCGAGGATCGCCAGGTTGCGCTCCACCGCCACCTCGTCGACGACGTAGCAGGGTGACGGCAGCGCTTCGGCGTCCAGCCGCGTGATATCCGTGAACTGAAGGATCTCCACGCCTTAGAGGTCCTCGCCCTTCTGCACGTCCAGACGGAACGACGGATCCAGCTCGATGACCTTCCACGGCAGACCGTACTCGTTCATGTCGGCCATGAACGGATCGGGATCGCACTGCTCCATGTTCCACACGCCCGGGCGCTTCCAATGGCCTTCGAGGATCATCTTGGCGCCGATCATCGCCGGCACGCCGGTGGTGTAGGAGATCGCCTGGGACTTCACCTCGGCGTAGCAGTCCTGGTGGTCGCAGATGTTGTACAGGTACATGACCTTTTCCTGGCCATCCTTCTTGCCGCGCACCACGGTGCCGATGCAGGTCTTGCCCTTGGTGCGCGGGCCCAGAGTGGAGGGGTCGGGCAGCAGGCTGGCCAGGAACTGGATCGGCACGATCTGCTGGCCGTTGTACTCCACCGGCTCGATGCCGGTCATGCCGACATTCTTCAGCACCTCCAGATGCTTGAGGTAGCTGTCGCCGAAGCTCATCCAGAACTGGGCGCGCTTGAGGCTCGGGAAGTGCTTGGACAGCGACTCCAGCTCCTCGTGGTAGAGGCGGTAGATGTTGTAGTCACCGACCTCTTCGGGGCAGCTGAAACGCGCCATCTTGGACATCGGCGGCGTGGTGACGAACTCGCCATCTTCATAGTGGCGGCAGTCCGCGCTGACCTCCCGGATGTTGATCTCCGGATTGAAGTTGGTGGCGAAGGGGTAACCATGATCGCCGCCGTTGACGTCGATGATGTCCAGCTCCTCGATCTCGTCGAAGTAGTGCTTGGCGAGATAGGCGGTGAACATGTTGGTGGCGCCCGGATCGAAGCCGCTGCCGAGCAGCGCGGTCAGGCCGGCCTGCTTGAAGCGATCCTGGTAGGCCCACTGCCACTTGTACTCGAACTTGGCGGTATCCAGCGGCTCGTAGTTGGCGGTGTCGAGGTAGTGCACGCCGGCGGCCAGGCAGGCATCCATGATGCTCAGGTCCTGGTAGGGCAGCGCCACGTTGATGACCAGCTCCGGCTTCTCGGCTTCGAGCAGGGCGGTCAGCTCGGCGACGTTGTCGGCGTCGACCTGGGCTGTGCGAATCGGGCGCGGCAACTGCTCGGCGATGGCCTTGCACTTGGACTCGGTGCGACTGGCCAACAGGATATCGGTAAACACCGATTCAAGCTGCGCACACTTGTGAGCGACGACACTGCCCACACCGCCGGCACCGATGATGATCACTTTTGACATAACAATACGCTCCCGCCTGAGTACAACGACCCGTCAAGATGGATAGGCCCGGTCGAGGTGAGCCGAATCGCGACCCACGAGGCTCGTCCACCCGACGAGCCCCCTACCCTACTACCGGACGGCGCATGCTAACCAGATTTGCCGTTTCACGCCACGGCTTTTCGCCCCTTAGCTGTGCGTCGCCGAGGTGGATGTCAAGGCGTGCCACCGACCTGGCGACAGTGTAGTCAATCACCACCAGATGACAGCTTGATGTGACGCTGTCGAGCGCCTGGTGCGAGCCCATGTACGAGCCGCCCTCACCTCGCGCCAGCTCACTCCACCTCACGCCAGCTCATTCCAGCTCACTCCAGCTCGCGCCAGCCCACTCCACTTCAGGCCTCCTGACGTCACTTGCCCCAGCCTCCACCCGACGCTACAAAGCGCGCACGCCACCCATCAATCCACAAAAAAAAGACTACGTAGTCACTAAATTAAACTAAAGTATATTTAATTAATATTCAGCAACTTACTTCACATACATGGATCATGGAATTTTCTATTGTTGAATACGTATGTCGTTTGGATTTACAAGTGTGCACTCCGCAGCGCCACCACCTCGAGCGCCGCCGATTGCCCCTCGCTGCCGGCCAGGGGCTCACAACGACAACAGGAGAGCTCCATGCGCCACTTTCACCCCCTCCCCTTCAGCCTGACCGCCCTGACCGCCGCTGTCGGTCTTGGCCTGTCCGCGACCGCCCTTGCCCAGCAGGAACGCACCATCGACGTCAGCCTGCCGCTGGGACCCGAGTCACAGCAGGGCATCGGTATCCTCAAGTTCGGTGAGGAACTTGAGCGCCTGTCGGATGGCCGTCTGACCATCGAACCTCACTACGACAACGCCCTGGGCGCCGAGCGTGAGGTCATCGAGGGCATGGGGCTCGGCATCATCGACGCCGGCATCGCCTCCACCGGCCCCATGGGCGGTTTTGTCGACGAGTTCCTGCTGTTCGACCTGCCCTACATCTTCGAGGACCACGAGCACGCCTACGGCTTCCTCGACAGCGAACACGGCGAACAGCTCGCTCAACTCGCCGAAGAGCAGATGAACGTCAAGTTCCTGGCCTGGATGGAAAACGGCTTCCGCCACAACACCAACTCGGTACGCCCGCTCGAGCACCCGAGCGATCTCGACGGCATCAATCACCGCACCCAGGAAAGCCGCGTTCAGGTGGACACCTGGGAAGCGCTGGGCGCCAACGCCACGCCGATGGCCTGGACCGAGGTCTACACCGCGCTGCAGCAGGGGGTCATGGACAGCCAGGAAAACCCGCTGGCCACCATCTACGACGTCAACTTCTACGAGGTCCAGGACTACCTGAACATCACCCAGCACGTCTATTCGCCGGCGCCGCTGATGATGAGCCTGAACCTGTTCAACTCGTTCAGCAAAGAAGATCAGCAGATCATCCTCGAAGCCGCGCAGATCGCACTGCCGGTGCAGCGCGAAGCCAGCCAGGAGCTGGAGCAGCGCTACAAGGGCGAACTGGCGGAACTCGGCATGACCGTGACCGAGCCGGACCTGGGCCCCTTCCGTGAGGCCGTCCGTCCGGTGATCGACAAGTGGGCACCGACCGTGGGCGAGGACCTGGTCGACGCCGCGATCAACTTCGACCACTAAGCAACAAGGCGCCCGCCGAGCCCATGGCAAGGCGGGCGCCGTCTCTTCCTGCGAGGCATCCCATGCAATCCTTCCTGCAATTCGTCAACGCCGGGATCGGGCACTTCAACCGCTTGATCGGCTGGGGCCTGGCGCTGCTGCTGCTGGTCATGACCGTACTGATCTTCTGGCAAGTCTTCGCCCGATTCGTGGTCGGCAGTCCCTTGTTCTTCTCCGACGAGATCGCGCGCTTTTCGATGCTCTGGCTGACCTTTATCGGTGCCGGCTACGCCTACCGCAAGGGCACCCTGATTTCGGTCGACATCGTGCTGGAGTATTGCGGTGAACGCGTGGGCCGCCTGATGCGCATCCTGGTTGTGCTGTGCTCGGCGGTGTTCGCCTTCGTCATGATCAAGTACGGCTTCGAGCTGGTCGGCCGGGTCTCCAGCCAGACCGCCCCCAGCACCCGTATTTCGATGATGTGGCCTTACCTCGCCATCCCGGCAGGCGGCATCGTGATCATGGTCAATAGCCTCGGCCTGCTGATCGACGAAGCCCTGGGCCAACCGGTCCACCACCATCAGGAGGTGAACTGACCATGGCACTGTTACTGTTCGTCCTGCTGATTTCACTGTTCATTCTTGGCGTCCCCATCGCCTTCTCGCTGGGCTTGGCCTCGGCCATTACCGTCTGGCATGGCGACCTGATGCCGATGCTGATCGTCGCCCAGCAGATGCTGGCCTCGGTCAATTCCTTTCCGTTGATGGCGATCCCGTTCTTCATCCTGGCGGGCTACCTGATGCAGGGTGGCGGCATCTCCAAGCGCCTGGTCGACTTTTCCAACACCCTGGTGGGCAGCATGACCGGCGGCCTGGCCATGGTGGCCATCGTCACGTCGCTGTTCTTCGCGGCGATCTCCGGCTCCGGCGCCGCCACCACCGCCGCGATCGGTGCCATCCTGATTCCGGCCATGCTGTCCAAGGGCTATCCCGGTGGCTACGCCGCCGCCAACCAGGCCGCCTCCGGCGCCCTCGGCGTGATCATCCCGCCCAGCATCCCGCTGATTCTCTACGGCATCGCCGCCAACGTCTCGGTGGGCGACATGTTCATCGCCGGTATTCTGCCGGGCATCCTGGTGACCCTCACCCTGCTGGTATTCGCCTACTTCTTCGCCCGTGCCAATGGGCTTGGCGGCGGAGAAAAAAGCTCGCTCGGCGACGTCTTTCGCGCCGGTAAAAAGGCGATTCTGGCCATCCTGATGCCGGTGATCATCCTCGGTGGCATCTATGGGGGTGTCTTTACGCCCACCGAAGCCGCCGTCATCGCGGTCGCCTACTCCTTCGTCATCGGCACCCTGATCTACCGAGAGATCAAGTTCGCAAGCCTGGTCGGCATCCTCAAGCAATCCGCCGTGACCACCGCGGTGGTGCTCAGCATCATCGGCGCCGCCGGGCTCTATGGGCGCATCCTGCAAAGCCTGCGGGTCCCCGACATGATCTCGGACTTCGTGATCTCGGCCATCGACAGCCCGCTTCTGTTCATCCTGCTGGCGAACCTGTTGCTGCTTCTGGCCGGCATGTTCATCGAGGCCGCCGCCGCCATCCTGATCTTCGTGCCGATCCTGCTGCCGATCGCGGTGAGCTACGGCTTCGACCCGATCCACTTCGGCATCATCATGGTGGTCAACCTGGCCATGGGCATGTTCACCCCGCCGGTCGGGCTCAACCTCTTCGTCGCCTCCCAGATCACCAACATCGGCATCGCTCGTCTGACCTGGGCGGTCATGCCCTTTGTCGCGATCGTGCTCGCCAACCTTCTGATCATCAGCCTGCTGCCGGTGTTGTCCACCTGGCTGCCGTCGCTGTGACCCCACACAAGGAGAACACCATGAACGTCGTTGAAAGCCTCACCCCGCGCCAGGGACTGCGCGTGCTGGTCACCGCCGGCGCCTCCGGCATCGGCCTGGCCATCGCCAAGGCCTTCGTCCAGGCCGGCGCCAGGGTCCACGTCTGCGACATCGACAGCGAGGCCCTGGCCGCCCTGCCAGACGGCATCACCCATACCCGTTGCGACGTCAGCCGCGAAGACGAGGTCGCCCGCCTGTTCGATGACGCCCGCGCACTCGGCGGTCTCGATGTGGTGGTCAACAACGCCGGGATCGCCGGCCCCACTGCGGGCATCGACGAGATCGATCACGCAAGCTGGACCCAGACCATCGACATCAACCTGAACGGCCAGTACCGCGTCGCCCACCGCGCCGCGCCGCTGCTGCGCGAAAGCCAGGGACTGCTGGTCAACCTGGCCTCGGTGGCCGGACGGCTTGGCTTCGCCTACCGCACGCCCTACGCCGCGAGCAAGTGGGCGGTGGTCGGCCTGACCAAGAGCCTGGCCTGCGAGCTCGGCCCGGACGGCGTGCGGGTCAATGCCATCCTCCCGGGCATCGTGCGCGGGCCTCGCATCGAGAAGGTGATCGAGGACCGTGCCGCCAAACGCGGCATCAGCTACGCCGAGATGGAAACGGAGAACCTGTCGAAGATCTCCATGCGTCGCATGGTAGAGCCCACCGATATCGCCGCCATGGCACTGTTCCTGGCGGCGCCGGGGGGCACCAACATCAGCGGCCAGGCACTCAGCGTCTGCGCCAACGTCGAATCCCTGTGACCACGGAAGCCTCCTTATGACCAGACCCGTAGGTATTCTCGGCGCCGGCCTGATCGGCCGCGCCTGGGCCATCGTGTTCGCCCGAGCCGGCATCGACGTGCGCCTGCATGACGCCGCAGACGAGGCGCTCGAGCGGGCCCGCGACGCCATCGCCACCTCCCTCGACGACCTCCACCAGGCAGGGCTGATCGAGGACCCGGAGCGGGCGATGTCGCGTATCCGCTACGACAGCGACCTGGCATCGGCCATGGCCGGGGTCGGCTACGTGCAGGAGTGCGGGCCGGAAGATGTCGAGACCAAGCGGCGCATCTACAGTGACCTTGAAGCCGTGGTGGCCAAGGACACCGTGCTGGCCAGCTCGACCTCCGGTATCGCCGCTTCGCGCTTCACCGATCACCTCCATCATCCTGACCGTTGCCTGGTGGCCCATCCGGTCAATCCGCCCTACCTGATCCCGCTGGTAGAAGTGGTGCCGGCGCCGGCCACCGGGCAAGCCGCGGTGGCGTCCACCATGGCGCTGATGGAACAGGCCCGGCAGACACCGATCCTGGTCAACAAGGAAGTCCCTGGCTTCGTGCTCAATCGCCTGCAAGGCGCCTTGCTCAACGAGGCGCTGAGACTGTTCGCAGACGGGGTGTGCTCCGCCGAGGATCTGGACAAGACGGTCAAGCACGGGCTGGGCCTGCGCTGGTCGTTCATGGGGCCCTTCGAGACCATCGACCTCAATGCGCCCGATGGCGTGGTCGACTATGGCAACCGCTATGGGCCGCTGTATCGCGACGTCGACCGCGAGCGCGGTGACGACGATCCCTGGCAAACCACGACCCTGGCGGCACTCGACCAGCAGCGCCGTCAACAACTGCCGGCCCAGCGCCTGGGCGAGCGACAGGCCTGGCGCGACCGACGCCTGATGGCGCTGATCGCCCACCAGCAGACGCTGACAAACGATTGACCCGGGCCAACGACGGACCCAGACCAGCCACTGTCCCACCTTACCCGCCTATCCATCATTCAAGGACCCGACCCATGGCAAAGCAACGCAAGGTCATCATCACCTGCGCGGTCACCGGCGCGATCCACACCCCGTCCATGTCGCCGCACCTGCCGGTCACCCCGGAAGAGATCGCCGAGGCAGGCATCGCCGCCGCCGAGGCCGGCGCCTCGATTCTGCACCTGCATGCGCGTGATCCCGACAACGGCAAGCCGACCCAGGACCCGGCCATGTTCGAGCGCTTCCTGCCCCGCATCAAGGACGCCTGCGACGCGGTCATCAACCTCACCACCGGTGGCAGTCCGCACATGACGGTGGAGGAGCGCATGCGCCCGGCCATGGAGTTCAAGCCCGAGCTTGCCTCCATGAACATGGGCTCGATCAACTTCGGGCTGTTCCCGATGCTCGACCGCTACGCGTCGCTTGAGCACCAGTGGGAGCGTGAGCACCTGGAGAACAGTCGCGACCTGGTGTTCAAGAACACCTTCGCCGACATCGAGAAGGCGATGACCCTGGGCGCCGAGAACGGTACCCGTTTCGAGTGCGAGTGCTACGACATCGGACACCTCTATTCCCTGCGCAACCTGCTCGACCGCGGCGTCATCGGCGGCCGCGTGTTCGTCCAGAGCGTGTTCGGCATCCTCGGTGGCATCGGCCCTCACCCGGAGGACGTGATCCACATGCGGCGCACCGCGGACCGGCTGTTCGGCGACGCCTACGAGTGGTCGGTGCTGGGCGCCGGCAGCAGCCAGATGCGCATCGCCGCCCAGGCCGCCGCCATGGGGGGACACGTGCGGGTCGGGCTCGAGGATTCGCTGTGGCTGGGCCCGGGCAAGCTGGCCGAGACCAACGCAAGCCAGGTCGCCAAGGTGCGCGAGATCCTCGAGGGTCTGTCGTTTGAGGTGGCGACACCGGACGAAGCGCGTCAGATGCTGGGACTCAAGGGCGCCGACCAGGTCGGCTTCTAGGGAGACGGACGATGACCCTGTATCGACTCGGGGGCAAGGCCCCCGATATCGCCGCCAGCGCGCTGGTATTCGACGAGGCCACGCTGATCGGCGACGTACGCCTGGGTGAGCGCGTCAGTGTGTGGCCCGGGGCCGTGCTTCGTGGCGACAATGCGCCTATCGTGGTGGGAGACGACAGCAACCTGCAGGACGGCTGTGTGGTTCACTCGGACCCCGGCTATCCGGTTACCATGGGACGCCAGGTCACGGTCGGTCACCTGGCCATGCTGCACGGCTGCCGCATCGGCGATGACGTGCTGGTGGGAATGAATGCCACGGTACTCAACGGTGCCGACATCGGTGATCGATGTATCATCGGCGCCGGCGCGCTCGTCACCTCGGGCAAGCGCTTTCCCCCTGGCTCGTTGATCGTCGGCAGTCCAGCCAAGGTGGTCAGAGAACTGACCAAGGACGAGATACAGTCGGTGCGCGAAAATGCCAGCGTCTACACCGACAAGATCGCCGCCTATGCGTCTCTGGAGCCTGTCGAGCCGGCGTGATCGCCGGCCATTTCTGCCACCCGACACGACATGACTCGATGAAAAAGAAATCCGTCACCTCACACGATGTCGCCCGTCTTGCCGGGGTCTCGCAGTCTGCCGTCAGCCGGACCTTTTCGCCGGATGCCAAGGTGTCGGACAAGACCCGCAAGAAGGTCATGGAAGCGGCGCGGCAACTGGGCTATCGGCCCAACACCATCGCCCGCTCTCTGATCACGCGATCGAGTCGCACCATCGCGGTGGTCGTCTACAGCCTCGAGAATCCCTTCTACAGCTATATGCTGGAAAAGGCGTCCCGCTTCTTCAAGCAGCAGGGTTACCACCTCCTGCTGTTCTCGGCGTCGAGCAGCGACGGCTTCGATGACGTGCTCGACGACATCCTGAGAAGCCAGGTCGAAGGCATCCTGATGCTGGCGATTACCCTCAATGACGACCAGGCGGCTCTGGTCTGCGACTACGGCATTCCGGTGGTAATCATCAACCGTACGGTCGACTACGCGGGCATCAGCCAGGTCGCCTGTGACAACTTCCAGGGCGGCTACTGGGCGGGCCGCCACCTGGTCTCGCTGGGCCATCGCCGCATCGCCTACCTGTCAGGCCTGGTCGACTCCTCCACCGACATCCAGCGTCGAGCAGGCTTTGTCGAGGGCCTGGCCTCCATGGGGGCCGCGCTTCACGACAGCGGCATCGGCCACTACCAATACACCAGCGCCTGCCAGGCCACCCGTCTGCTGTTCGCCAGCACCACCCCACCCGACGCCCTGTTTGCCGCCAACGACCTGATGGCCATCGCCGCCATGGAAGTCATCCAGAGCGAGTTCTGCCTCAAGGTGCCCGAGGACGTCTCGGTCATCGGTTTCGATGACGTGCCCATGGCCGCCTGGCCGAGCCACTCGC
This sequence comes from Halomonas sp. EF61, assembly GCF_040147045.1. Classification (NCBI taxonomy): domain Bacteria; kingdom Pseudomonadati; phylum Pseudomonadota; class Gammaproteobacteria; order Oceanospirillales; family Halomonadaceae; genus Halomonas; species Halomonas sp. EF61. The sequence goes on from NZ_JAMSHM010000004.1 coordinate 560,046, forward strand.
TGACGACCCTGCAGCAGCCGGTACAGACCATGATCATGCGTGCCACCGAATTGCTGCTGGCCCAGATCGACCAGCCGGACACCCCACCACAGCAGATCACCCTACCGGTCACGCCGATGCTGCGCGGCAGCGTCAGGCGCCCTTCAGGCGACGTCAACGACACCTAGCGAAGCGACCCTATCGCCATCCGCCGACGCATGCGTGAGCATGCGCCGGCGGATGGGCCAGCGCCTATTCCACCTCGAGCTGGCCATGGTCGATCAATCGATCGAGGAAGGCGTCGCTGGATGCTCCGCCCATGCGCACGCCGGCGAGGACGATAAACTGATCGGCGCCAGCGCCGTGTGCGCCGATACCACCATCGGACTTGACCGCGATGACGGTATCGTCACCCTCCTGACGGGCGTGCAGGAAGTCCGACACCTGGTGGTCACGGGCGTCATCGAGCAGATCGGAAAGATCGAGCCGGTCTGCCTCGGGGTTGCGGGCGGTGTTGCCCAGGGTGAAGTCCTTGATCTCGTCTTCTGCAGGCCTGCGCACACTGCCCGCATCCCCCGCCTCGTAGCCAAAGGTGTCGGCGCCAAAGCCGCCCCACATCACGTCGCCACCGCGACCGCCGATCAGCACGTCGTCACCACCACCGCCGATCAGCACATCGCCCCCCCCTTGCCCAAGCAGGGTGTCGTTGCCGCCATCGACACGGTCTGTATCCATCAGCTCCCGGTAGTGGTCCTGGATATAGGCAATGATCTCTGCGTCGCTCGCCTCGGCGCCATTGCCATGGTGAACCGACCACTTGAGGTACTCGGTCAGCCCTTCGTAGCCGAGGCCGTCGTGGCTGCCGGCGGCAAAGCTCTCGTGGGTATCGCCGTCTCTCCAGCGAAGGTGGTCGGAGTTGACGGTGTCGCCAAACAGAATATCGGCCTTCACCCCGCCGGCAAGCACATCGTCACCGAGCACCTCGAGCGGTGCGTCGGGGCCACCCTGCGCCAGCGCGGCGTTCAGTACCTCCTGGGTGTTGACGATGACCGACTCACCGGCGGGTGACGTCCACTCGGTGCCATCCTGCAGGGTGATGGTGCGAGTCCCCTGGGTCTCGGTATTGTCGAAGATGTCCAGATAGTCCTTGCGCAGCAGACCCGCAGGATCCGGCTCCCCCGCTACCTCTTCACCGATACCGAAGGTATGCACCTCGGACAGCCGACCGAGTTGAAGGAACTGTTGATACGCCTTGTGGACAGGGGTAAAGGCCCCCGCCACATCGCTCTCCACGATGTGTCCACCCTCCCGGTAGGAGGTTGGGAGACCATCGGTCAGGAACATGGTCAGCGACCTGTCACCTTCATCTTCCTTTGCGACATGGTATTTTCTGGCGGCGGAGAGGGCTGCCTGATAGTTGGTGGAGCCCTGGGCGGCCGCACCGTTGACGTAAGCGATAAGGCCAGCCACGTTATGTTCGTTCAGACCATCGACCGCTCTGGGTGAATGCGCCTTGTCGTCAAAACGCACCACTTGTACGTCCACATTTCCGTCGTGACCCGCCAGACGTGTGAGCAACAGATTGACGTTCTGCTGCAATAGCTGGAGCCGAGTCAGACCATCGGTGCCGGACGGCTGGCGCATGCTGCCGGACTCGTCGATCAGGATCGAGATATTGTAGTCGACACCTGACGCAATCAATCCCTGCTTGCCGCCCGGGTCGCCGATCAGGACGTCATCACCCGGGCCGGTCGACCCATGATTGTCCCCATTGTCACCGACATAGAGTTCGCCATCTTCCCGGCCCGCCATCACATCGACCGTCAGTGACGCCGAGGTGATATCACCGTCGCCATCGGTGCCGGTGTAGTCGATCACTGCGTCACCGGCGAAGCCCTGGTGCGGGACGAAGGTCAGGGTGCTGTCGGGGTTGATGGTGACGCTGCCGACGCCAGCACCACCCTGAACGCTGGCCCTGATGACACCGCCCGGGCCATCGGCACCATGTTCATCGTTGGCCAGCACATCCACACGCACCGGCGTGCCGCTGGCGGTGGTGGCACTGTCGTCATGGGCGATTCCGCTGTCGTCATCGATGATGATCTGCACAGCTCCGTCAGCGCTGTCGCCGTCCCCATCCGTGACGGTGTAGCCCACTGTGAACTTGATATCGTCTTCAAACCTGCTGCTGCGGTGGTCCAGCGGACCCTCGACAAACAACTTGTAATAGGGGCCCGTTGCAGGGCCATGCAGTATCCAGATAACGCGGTCACCGTTGTCGTCGAATCCTTCCAGCGAACGACCGTTACCACTGAGCTGCCAATTGATCGGGACGCCGCCGGAGGTCAGTGCCGGCAGCCCGGCGGTGTGCCAGGTGAAGGAACGCACGCCGTCGTTACCGACGTCATAGTTCAAACGAGCGGCGGTAAAGCTCTGGGAAGTCAAGGCGTCCCCTACGCCACCTCGAATGCCGTCGGGTAGGCCCTCTTCGTCAACCACCGACCTGATCAGACCGGCGGTCGGGGTATGGTCGTGTGGACTGTCGATCGAGGTGTAGGTGCTCGCATTGTCTGTTTCGGAATCGGTGTTCATGACAGTCTCCTGTCCTTGGGTGGGTCGAAATTCGCGTATGACTCCTTGAAGCTAGGCGGTCGATACCGACCTCGACACTGGACTGGAGGCCACCACTTTTCGCCCCATTACTCCTCGATATCTGGCGCCAAACGCGACTTTCATAAAAAACCGATACTTGCGAATCAGCAAAAAACTATTTCGCACTTAAAGACACACGAAAGAAAACTCACTAAATGCGTTACTGACTGATAAAAAACACTTTTTTCTTTTCCGCCGATTTGAAAACATGAGATTCCGGCATCGAAAAACTCGAAACAACACAGTTCTGTAGGCCGGATAAGCGCCGGCGCTGACCTGGCTTATAAAAGCCAACATATCACCTTGTAGGTCACCGCCACCTTTTTGGAATATTGATCGATCAACATTGACCACGCGACAGGACAAACACCCATCAATCATCGATAAGTCGAGGTAGCGTTTCAGCCGGTTTATCGACTTAAAAAAGACGCAAAAAAATATTGCGATAGCCGACAAGACATCACCCAGCCAAAGGCCGGGTGATCGAAGGGGATCTTCGCTGGAGTGATCCACCGCTTACTCCACTCTCTACTCCACTCTCTACTCCACTGCCTACTCCACTGCCTACTCCACCAGCAGCGCAGCCTCCTGGCCGATGCGCTCCAGCGTGGTGTCGCCTGCGCCCGGCACACCGGCACCGTTCAGGACCAGCGCTTGTTCGCTGTCTGCGCCGCTGTCCATGCCGCCACCACTGCCGCCACCACTGCCCCCTGCCGACGCGGGGCCTACGCTGTCGGTCTGGTCCGGCGGCAGCCAGGCCGCTACCTCCTCGTCGCTCTCGTCATCGAGCAATTCCGACAGCGCCAGCCGGCCCGCCTCGGCGTTTGCCACAACATTTCCTGGGAGGTTGTCGAGGACATCGTCCTGAGCCTCGGCTTCGAGGACACTAACGGAGCCAAAGTCGTAGGGCAGCGATCCCGACTGGATGCTGGGCTCACCGGGGGCGTCATCACCGCCATCGGTGATACCGTCCGCCAGACCGTCCTCAGCGACGACAACCGGGGTGAGACTCGAGTTGGCCCTGGCGTAGTCACCGGTATCGACATTGCTCTCCACTGTGATGGAAACATCGTCCACATCGATGGAGCCGTCACCGTCGATGACGTTCAGGTAGACGGTGGCGATTCCCGTAAAGTCGGGATGGGCCGTGAAGAAAAATCCTGCGCTGGTGGTGCTGACGCTGCCGACCGCGTCCCCCCCCTGAACCTCGACGCTGAAGTCGAGGCCATAGTCGGCACCGGACCTGGAGAAGCGCAGTACATTGCCGAAAAATACCGTGGAGCCACTCTCGATGGTTGCTTCCATGCTGGCCACGGCGAAGGGGCTATCATCGTTTACCCGTACCTGTATCTTGCTTGCGGCACTGTCACCGTCGCCATCGGTGATCCGGTAACCAATATCGAAGTCGATGTTGCTTTCCACATAGGCATCGTCATGGTCCATCGACTGCTCCAACCACACCTGATAGTCCCCGCTGAGGACATCGGTGAGTTCAAACCGTATTACCGTACGCCCATCGGCAGCGCCCCTGAGCACAAGACCGTCGTCGCTGAGCTGCCAATCGATCGAAGATCCCCGACTCGTCAGCGTCGGCAGGTCCTCGGTCAGCCAGGTAAAACTGCCAGGCCCGTCATCGCCGAAGTCATAGCCCAGTTGACCACTGTGGAAATCGTCAACGGGCTCAGGAAGATCGCCAGGACCACCACCTATACCGTCAACCAGACCGTCCTCGTCGAGGAGAACCCAGGGCGGCGTGGAGGGGGTGGTGGGGATACCATTCCCCTGCGGGTCCCTGACGGTGACGGTAAGCCGCCCCTCACTGGTGTCGCCGTCGCCATCGCTGGCGCTGTAGTCGATCAGGGCGCTACCGGTGAAGCCGTCGCCAGGCACGAAAGTCAGGGTATCGTCGCCATTGACGCTGACGCTGCCGACGCTCGCCCCTCCCTGGACGCTGGCCGCGACCACCCCGCCACTCCCGTCGGCACCGAAGGCGTCATTGGCCAGCACGTCCACCGTCACCGGTGTCTTGCTGCCGGTGGTGGCGCTGTCGTCGCTGACCTGCGGGCTATCGTCGTCCACGGTGATACGCAGCACGCCTGAGGCGCTGTCGCCGTCTCTGTCAGTGACGGTATAGCCCACGCTGAAGTTGAGATCGTCCTCGACACCGGCGTAGGTGTGATCCAGCGGCTGTGCCACCGCCACCTTGTAGCTGCCGCTCGCCACATCCGTAAGCTGCACCGAAATCACCCGATCGCCGTTGCCGTCGAACCCCACCAGCGAGCGACCATTGCCATTGAGTCTCCAGCTCACCGGGTCGCCGCCGCTGGTCAGCGCCGGCAGGCCATCGGTGTGCCAAGTGAAGCCGCCCAGACCGTCATCGCCAGCGTCGTAACCCAAGACGCCGGTCTCCACGGTCTGCTCGGTGAGCGCATCCCTGACACCGCCGTGGATGCCGCCGGCCAGACCATCCTCGTCGACCACGGCCTTGGCCGGAACGGTGGCGGGGTCACCATCGGTCTCGGGGGTGGTCGGGACATCGTTGCGCTGACCCTCGACCGTGACAGTAAGCCGCCCCTCACTGGTGTCGCCGTCGCCGTCGGTGCCTGTGTAATCGATCCGCGCCTCACCCACGAAGTCCACATGGGGCACAAAGGTCAGGGTGCCGTCGGGGTTGGCGGTAACACTGCCGACGCTCGCCCCGCCCTGGACGCTGGCCGCGACCACCCCGCCACTCCCGTCGGCGCCAAAGGCGTCATTGTCCAGCACATCCAGCGTCACCGAAGTGCCAATGGTGGTGGTGGCGATGTCGTCGTTGGCCCGGCCACTGTCGTCATCCACGGTGACACGCAATACACCGTCGGCGCTGTCGCCATCAGCGTCGCTGATGGTATAGCCCACGCTGAAGTTGAGGTTGTCCTCGATGCCGGCGTAGGTGTGATCCAGCGGCTGTGCCACCGCCACCTTATAGCTGCCGCTAGCCACATCCGTAAGCTGCACCGAAATCACCCGATCGCCATTGCCGTCGACCCCCACCAGCGAGCGACCATTGCCATTGAGCCTCCAGCTCACCGAGTCACCACCGCTGGTCAGCGCTGGCAGGCCGGCAGTGTGCCAGCGAAAGCTGCCCGGACCATCGTTGCCCACGTCGTAGCCCAAAACGCCCTCGGCGACGGTATGTTCGGTCAGCGCATCCCTGACACCACCGTGGATGCCGCCGGCCAGACCGTCCTCGTCGACCACGGCCTTGTCGGGACCGGTGGCGGGATCATCGTCGGTCTCGGGAGTGATGGGGGCATCCACGCCGCTGGTATTCATCAGCGCAGTGGCGCTGGCATTGGCTCTTTCGGTGTCGGTATTCATGGGAGTGTCCTCGCCGCCAGTGGGTGGCGGCAAACAACGAAAACAAGGCAACAAGCTCGGTTTTATTCCTGCGACTGCCTTAAACCTAGGCACTGATTTTTGCTCTCGACACTGGACTGACGAACACCAATATCACTCAAAGTCTCCTTGTTTTCCGACATCAAAAATTTCTTTTTTATAAAACAGCTAATTGCGTGTCAGAAAACACCTCAGGCACCAATTCACATTTTGTGATAAAAAATTCACAAATTTTTAAATTACTGATAATACGGCACTTTACCTTATAAATAAAACACCAAGGTCGCTGCCATTAAGCGATTCCACAATCGATTAAGCACAATTTTGCATGCTTATTCCACGCCCCGAGCAACGATGACTGCGAACAATCACACAAAACACTCTAGACTTTACGTCACGATTTTCCTCCCTTGTCAGTTCGACAACTAAAAAAACAAGAACCACGCTTCCATCTTTCCATAAGCGAGTACACGCCGGCCTTTACGCACGCCGATATAACGTCATGCCAAAGAATTATTACCTTTTGATTCAAACCCCGATTGGCTGGATTCACGTGCTGATGTTGTGGGTCGAGATCACCCCCGAAGAACAGCCGATAGTTGCTGCGCTTGCAGGATGCAGTGCACGGCCTATTCGACCGCTTACTCCACTCTCTACTCCACTGCCTACTCCACCAGCAGCGCGACCTCATGGCCGATGCGCTCCAGGGTGGTATCGCCGGCACCGGCGCCGTTCAGGGCCAGCGCTTGTTCACTATCTGCGCCGCTGTCACTGCTGCCACCACTGCCGCCGCCACTGCCCCCTGCCGACGCGGGACCTACGCTGTCTGTCTGGTCCTGTTCCGGCGGCAGCCAGGCCGCTACCTCCTCGTCGCTCTCGTCATCGAGCAATTCCGACAGCGCCAGCCGGCCCGCCTGGGCAGCGACTTCCTCGCCTGTCACAAGCACACCCGTGTCGCCAATGGCAGAGGCACTGACGTCAGCATCCGCTGGCGCTGGCGCCACGTTGGCTCTAGCGAAACTGCGAGCCTCATCGTATTCGCTATCAGCAGCATCTACCCAGAGACTCGTTTCACTGATAAAGCCCCCGTCGTACAAGAACGTCACCGTATGATCGGGATTGATCGTCACCTGGCCACCATCACCGCTGGAGACTCTCACCTTCAGGGAACCGTAGCCATCGCCGCCGAAGTTCACCAAATCGAGGGTCACCGGAATGCCGCTATAAAAGGTAAAGCCTTCCAGATCAGCAGTGATCACAGGCGTGTCGTCATCTACCGTCAGCCGGAGTTGTCCTTCAGCAGTATCGCCGTCACCGTCGGTAATGACGTAGCCGACCGCGACATTGATATCACTCTCCCCAAGGTCATCTTTGTGGTCCAACGGACGATACAGCTCGACGCGGTAGTCGCCGCTGTCGATATCGGTCATCTCGATGCCAATCACAGTATTACCGTCGCTATCGGAGGCCAGGAGGCTGTGGCCGGAGCTACCGAGTGACCAGGCCAGGGGGCGTCCTTGCGACGTTAAAGACGGCATACCTTCTGTCGTCCAGCGGAAGCTGCCACGCCCTCCCTCACCGAAGTCATAGCCCAGCGAACCGGTCACCACGGTCTGCTCACCGGGAACGTCATTGAAACCGCCGGGGTTGCCGCCGAGGCCATCCTCATCGACGACGGCCTCGGCCACCATGGTGGCGGGGTCGCCATCGGTTTCCGGGGTCGTCGGTCTGGTGGGGTCGCCACCCGTCACATCGATAGAGAGCGTCGCCTCGCTGCTGTCACCGTCGTTGTCGCTGCTGCTGTAGTCGATCTCCGCCACGCCGGAGAAGCTCGGGTTGGGTATGAAGGTCACGGTGTCATCGGCATTGACCGTGATGCTGCCGACCCCTGCCCCTCCCTGAAGGCCAAACCCGCCGATGCTCCCCGGCCCATCGGCGCCATATTTATCGTTGGTGGACACATCCACGGTAATCGGGGTGTCACTGTCGGTACTGGCGCTATCATCGCTGGCGCTGCCGGCGTCGTCGTCGACAAAGAGCAGGAAGACACCCTCGGCACGGTCCCCGTCGCGATCGGTGACGGTATAGCCAACCTCTAAGGCGCGGTTATCCTCTACAACATAAGACAACGAGGGGGACGGCTCGTGATCCAACGGCTGGAACAGCGCCACTCGATAGCTACCGCTGGCAACATCGGTCAATTGCACCGAGATCACCCGGTCGCCACTGCTATCTACGCCCAGCAGCGAACGCCCGTTACCGCTTAACTGCCAGGTCACCGGATCTCCGCCGGTCGTCAGCGTCGGCAGATCGTCGCTATGCCAGGTAAAACCACCCTGACCGTTATTTCCGAAGTTGTAGCCCACCAAGCCGGTGGCGACGGTGCGTTCGGTGGCAACATCCCCATCTCCTCCCGGGATACCGCCTGGCAGCCCGTCTTCGTCGACGAAGGTCCTGACAGGGACAGTGTTCGGATCGTCATCGGTTTCCGGGGTAGTCGGGATGTCATCGGTTTCGACGTCCACGACAAGCGTGCCGGTACTGATGTCACCGTCGCCGTCCATTGCGTCATAGTGAACACGCGCAACGCCAGAGAAAGACGAATCGGATTCAAAGGTCAAGGTACTGTTAGGGTGGATCTTGAGGGTGCCGACGCCGTCGGCGCCACCCTGAATGCGGGCGCCGACAAGACGTCCCGGCCCATCGGCGCCGAACTCATCATTGGCCAGCACATCCACCCTGACCCGGTCACCGCTCACGGTGCTGACACTGTCATCATTGGCGCGAACGCTGTCGTCATTCACGCTGACATTGAGCACGCCTTGCGCAGCCTCGCCGTCACGATCGGTGATCACGTAGCCCAGCGCCATGTCGATACTGTCCTCGCTCATGGCATCATCGTGATCAAGCGGTCGGAGCAGTGACACGCGATACTCTGCGTTGAGAATATCGATGATTCTGACGCGCAGGACGTCATTGCCCTCGGTATCGGAGGCCGTCATGGTATGGCCGGTGGCATTGAGCGACCAGCTCAATGGGCGGCCTTGTGACGTCAAGGAGGGCAGACCGTCGGTGCTCCAGCGGAAGGTTCCACGCCCATCAGAGCCAAAGTCATAGCCCAGCGAGCCGGTCACGACGGTCAGCTCGCCTGGCGCATCACCCGGACCACCGGCAACACCACCGGCCAGGCCGTCCTCGTCGACAACCGCCGTGGCGGGTCCGGTGGCTGGATCGTCATCGGTCTCCGGGGTGGTAGGACGATCCGTGCCCTGGTCGACACTGACGCTGAGCTGTCCAGCGGTAATGTCGCCGTCTGCATCGCTGCCGGTGTAATCAATCAGCGCGGTGCCGCTAAAGCTTGCCTGTGGCACAAAGGTCAACACGCCAGCGCTGGTTAGCGTGACGCTGCCGACATCCGCGCCTCCCTGGACACTGGCAGCGATCACCCGTCCCGGGCCATCGGCGCCGTGGTCGTCGTTGGCCAGCACGTCCACATCGACCGCGGTAGCGCGATCGGTGCGCGCACTGTCGTCGTTGGCACGACCACGGTCATCATCCACGGTCACGCGCAGCACACCCTCAGCAGTGTCACCGTCAGCGTCGCTGACGCTGTAGCCCACGACGAAGTTGAGGTCGTCCTCGACCCTGGCGTTGGCGTGGTCCAGCGGCCTTGCCACTGCCACCTTGTAGCTGCCGGTCGCCTGATCGACAAGCTGAACCGAGATGGCCCTATCGCCATTGCTGTCAAACCCCACCAGCGAACGACCGTTACCGTTGAGCCGCCAGGTCACCGGATCACCGCCGCTGGTCAGCGACGGCAGGCCGTCGGTGCTCCAGCGAAAGTCTCCCTGGCCATCGCTGCCGAAGTCATAGCCAAGCACGCCCGTCGCGACCGTGAGTTCGGTGGGCGCATCCCTGACACCGCCGTGGATGCCGCCCGCCAGGCCATCCTCGTCGACCACGGCCTTGGCGGGGTTGGTCAGGGGGTCGCCATCGGTTTCCGGGGTCGTAGGCGTACCGGGGGCATCGTTTTCGACCATGACGCTGAGCTCTGCGCTGCGGATATCACCGTCGGCGTCACTGGCTGTGTAGGCAATCAACGCTTTACCGAAGAAGTCCGGATGGGCGACAAAAGTCAGGGTATCGTCGGGATTGATGGTGACGTTGCCAACCGCTGCCCCACCGCGCACGCTGGCGGAGACGAGACCACCCAGGCCATCAGCGCCGTACTGGTCGTTGGCCAGCACGTCCACGCTGATCGGGCTGGCCTTGTCAGTAGTGGTGCTGTCATCGACCAGCAGCATACTATCGTCATCCACGCTGATCCTTAGCTGGCCCTGGGCAGTGTCGCCGTTGCCGTCGGTGATCATGTAGCGAACGGTCAGATCGATATTGTCCTCGAGGCTGGCATCGTCGTGGTCAAGCGGCCGGTGCAGCTCGACACGATAGAGCCCCTGCTCGAGATCGGTGATGCGGACGCTGATCACCTCGTTGCCAAGCGCATCCACGCCCGTCACCTCATGCCCGGTACCGTTGACCAACCAGCTTAACGGGCTACCCTGTGAGCTCAGCGCCGGCAGGCCATCGGTGACCCAGTGGAAGGGAAACAGCCACGGGCCATCCTTGCCGAAGTCATTGCCCAGCGACCCGGTGACGACCCTGGCCTCTCCGGCCACGTCCCCCGGGCCGCCGGCGATGCCACCGGCGAGGCCTTCCTCGTCGAGCACGGCCCGGGCCGAGACGGTGGCAGGGTCGCCATCGCTCAGCGGCGTGATCGGTACATTGTTGCCAGAGGCGCCGACACTGACCTCGACACGTCCGCCGGTCTCATCGCCATCACCGTCAGTGTATCCGAGCTGCAACAAGGCCTTGCCGTGGAACTCGGGATGCGGCGTGAAGGTGGCATAAAAATCACCCTCTTCGTGGCTGACCTGGCCAACGCTATCGCCGCCGACGACCTCGGCGCGAAAGTTGGCGACCCGCTCGAAGTCGGCGCCGATAAGGATGTCATCCCGCAGATCAAACCTGACCGGGGTATCGGTGCCAGTGAAGTACCATCCCCTGTACCCACCACCACGGGGACTGTCGTCGTCCACCAGGATGTCCAGCGAGCCTTGCGCACTATCGCCGTTGCCATCGGTGATGACGTAGCCGACGCTGAAGGTGATGTCGTCTTCCAGGTAGGGGTCGCTGTGATCCAGTCCCTTTAGCAGTTCAACTTTGAAGATGCCCGGCTCCAGGCCCAGGAGCTTTATGCTGATCACGTCTACCTGGTCATAGTAGCCGAAAATATTGAGACCGCGGGCCTTGCCGATCAGGCTGTTACCAGCGGCGTTGAGCGACCAGGTCACAGGCTCACCATTCGCACTCAATTCGGGCAAGCCATCGGTGGACCAGCGGAAGCTGCCAGGCCCAGCCTCGCCAAAGTCGTAGCCCAGAAAACCGTCGAAATAGGCTTGGTAGTATCCGATATCGCCGGAACCACCTTCCAGGCCAATCAATTCATAGGCAAACAAGTAAAGCCGGTCCTCATCGACGATGGCGGTGGGCGCCACGTTCTCAGGATCACCGTCGCTGTCCGGGGTGGTGGGGCCGCCGGCGTCGCCACCTTCGACGACGACGCTGAGTGTGGCGGCGGCGGTGTCACCGTCGGCGTCACTGACGACGTAATCGATCAGCACCTCTCTGCCGAAAAGCTCCGGGTGAGGCACGAAGGTCAGGCTGTTGTCGGGGTTGATCGTGACGCTGCCGACCGCTGGCCCGCCGCGCACGCTGGCGTCGATGATGCCCCCAGGACCATCGGCGCCCAGCCCGTCGTTGTCCAGCACCGCTACCCTGATCGCCGTGTCGACGGCGATTGTGGCGCTATCGTCTCGGGCCACCAGGCTGTCGTCGTCCACCACGATGTCAAGCCTGCCGGCGGCAACGTCTCCGCCACCGTCGGTGACGGTATAGCCCACCTCGATAGAGAGGTCGTCCTCGATGCCAGAAATGACATGATCCAGCGGCTTGTCCAGCGTCACCTTGTAGCGGCCGGTCACCACGTCGACAAGCTGTACCGCGATGACCCTGCCGCCACCGCTGTCGACGCCCAGCAGCGAACGGCCATTGCCGCTTAGCCGCCAGCTCACCGGATCGCCACCGGAGGTCAGTATCGGCAGGCCATCGGTGTGCCAGCGGAAGCCACCCGGACCATCATTGCCGAAGTCGTAGCCCAGCGATCCGATGGTCACGCGACTCTGGGTAGCCGTGTCGCCGGCCCCCCCGGCGATACCGCCTGCCAGGCCATCCTCGTCGACCACCGCCTTGGGCGACCGGGTGTCGGGGTCGCCATCGGTCAGTGGCGTGATCAGCCCGTCAGGATTGACGGCCGCAACAGACACGGTGAGGGTGCCGACGGGGAAGTCACCGTCGCCATCGGAGCGGGCGTAGTCGATAAGCGCATCGCCGGAGAATCCCACAGCGGGAACAAAGGTCAGGGTGCCATCGGGATTGATCGACACGGTGCCCACAGCGTCGCCGCCCTGAACGCTTGCCTGCATGACCTTGCGTACGCCCTCGGCGCCGATCTCGTCGTTGCTCAGCACGTCCACGATGACCGGGGTGGCACTGAGGGTGGCAGCGCTATCGCTGTTGGCGCGGCCGGCGTCGTCATTGACACGGATCTCGAGTACGCCTTCAGCCGTGTCGCCGTCACCATCGGTAACGACATAGTCGATCACAAAGTCGACATTGTCCTCGATGCTTGGATCCGAGTGATCCAGCGGCTGGAACAGCTCGAAGCGATATTCACCCGTCGTGATATCGACAAGTTCAAGCCTGAATACCGAGCCGAACTGCGCGTCCTTGGCAATCAAGGTCCGTCCATTATTCACCAGTGACAGGCGCGGCACTTCCCCTCTCACCTCCACATCTACCAAATAGGAGCTACGAATCCAGGAGAAACCAGCAACCCCATCGTCGCCAGCGTCATAACCCAGGAAACCGGTGGCGACCGTTGACTCGCCGGCGATATCGCCGATACCGCCAGCAATGCCCCCGGGCAGACCCTCCTCATCGACGACGACCCTGGCCGGTTGGGTATCGGGGTCGTCGTCGGTTTCCGGAGTGGACCGCGTCGTCGAGGCAGCGTCGCGGACATTGACGGTCAGACCTCCTTGGGTGGTGTCACCATCGCCATCGCTGCTGGTGTAATCGATCAGGGCATCGCCCAGAAAGTCCGGGTGAGGCACGAAGGACAAGCGGCCATCGCCCCGGACCGTGACGCTACCGACATCGGCTCCCCCTTGAACGCTGGCCGCGACAACCCCACCCGAACCGTCGGCACCGAGAACGTCGTTAGCCAGCACGTCGACGATGACCTGGGTGTCCTTGGACGTGGAAGCCCTGTCGTCGTTGGCGCGAGGAGCGTCATCATTGACCGTGACCTCGAGCACGCCGAAAGCGCTGTTGCCAGAGACGTCGACGACGACATAGCCCAACTCGAAGTGAATACTGTCATCGTTGCCAGCGCCTGAGTGATCCAGTGCGGCAATCTGGTCGCGGTCAGCAAAGTGTCCAACGTCAGGCAACCGTACCTCATAGCTGCCGGAGGCTAAGTCGGTAAGCACCACCTCGATGACCGCATACTCCTCCTGGGCGTCACTATCGTAGGCAACCCCACGCACCCTGTGGCTACTAGCGTCAATCAACCATGACACCGGATAGCCGTCGGCGGTCAGACGCGGCAAACTGGCGATATCCCAATCGAAGCTGCTCACCCGTTGAATTTCGTAGCCAGTTTCTTCTGAGCAATCGCTGCCGAGGTCATAGCCCAGCGACCCGGCCGCCACGACCGTTTCGCCTGTGCCTGAGCCGCTGGCACTGCCGTAGTAAGAGGCGGCTTCATCGACGATAGCGTGGGCCGGTTCGGTGGTGGGATCGCCATCGGTCTCCGGGGTGGTCGCCACCTCGCTGTTCTCACATTCTCGGATATCGAAGTGGGCCTCGATGTTCACCCGGTCGCCGTCACCATCGATGACAACGATCTGGAACTCGAACGATCCCTCGGCATCGGGGTCGGCCTTGAACACCCAATATTCCAAGTTGACGGCGAGCAGGCCTTTGTCGGTGTCGATCATCGCCCCCAGTGGATATTCGGTGTCGTCACCGGGCAGGCTGACAAAGACGCGGTCGAGGCCTTCTTTGCCAGCATCCATCCTCCAGCGATCGACGACAAAGTTCCCCGGAACGACCGAACTGGGAGTATCGATGCCGTTGAACCCCGAGTAGGTGGGTGGCGCTACATCAACCACATTGATGTCGACCCAGGCCTTCTCTTCCCTGCCCTCGTTGTCGGTGGCGATGAAAGGAAACGATAACGACAGAATGTCGTCGAAATCAGGCCCGGTATGGTCCAGTTTCCGATTCACCGAAACAGTGACCAACTCGTCGTCGTCAGTCAGTTGCAGGATCAGCAGGGCTCTTCCCGGATCCTCGTCCAGCAAACTCTCCTCGAACAGCATCAATCGCTGCCCGTCGGGTGAAATCCGAAACCCCACTGGCTCACCGTCCGCCGTCAGTTCGGGGAGGTCAGGAGCCACCCAGCGATAGGGCTCATTGCTGGCAGGATCTCTGTTGTATCCAAAGTCGTGGTTCAGCCTGAAGCTATAACTCCCACCGCCATCGGTGACAGAGAGAAGGACAGCGGGCTCCACGCCGCGGGTATTCATCAGCGCAGTGGCGCTGGCATTGGCTCTTTCAGTGTCGGTATTCATGGGAGTGTCCTCGCCGCCGGTTGGTGGCGGCAAACAACGAAAACAAGGCAACAAGCACGGTGTGATTCCTGCGTCTGCCTTAAACCTAGGCACTGATTTTCGCTCTCGACACTGGACTGACGAACATCATTATTACTCGAAGCCTCCTTGTTTTCCGACATCAAAAATTTCTTTTTTATAAAACAGATAATTGCGCGTCAGAAAACGCCTCAGCCACCAATTCACACTTTGTGATAAAAACTCACAAATTTTTAAATGATTGATAATTCGACACTTTACTTTATAAATAAATACCAAGGTCGCTGCCTTCAAGCGACTACACAATCGATTAAGCACAATTTTGCATGCTTATTCCACGCCTCGGGAAACGATGACTGCGAACAATCACACAAAACACTCTAGATTTTACGTCACGATTTTCTTCCCTTGTCAGTTCGACAACTAAAAAAAACCACGCTTCCATCTTTCCATAAGCGAGTACACGCCGGCCTTTACGCACGTCGCTATAACGCCATAACAAAAAATTATCACCTTTTGATAAAAACCCCGATTGGCCGAATTCAAGTGCTGATGTTGTGGGTCGAGATCACCGCCCGAAGAACAGCCGATAGTTGCTGCGCTTGCAGGATGCAGTGCACGGCCCTGTCGCTGGGAGGGGGCCGGGAGAGAGGGCTGGGAGCGCTCGTAGCGATGCGAGATAGCCGAGGCGTCTCGTACTCGAGGGAGGCTCGTCGCTATGCAAAAAACATCACCCGGCCAAGGGCCGGGTGATCGAAGGGGACTTTCGCTGGAGTGATCCACCACTTGCTCCACGGCCTATTCGACCGCTTGCTCCACTCTCTACTCCACTGCCTACTCCACCAGCAGCGCGGCCTCCTGGCCGATGCGCTCTAGGGTGGTGTCGCCGGCACCGGCGACGCTCAGGGCCAGCGCTTGTTCGCTGTCTGCGCCGCTGTCACTGCCGCCACAGCGCCATTGGGATGATCAGCCCAGCAGCCTTCGAAGCTCGAATGATCGCATAGACCGGTGTCCACTTTTGTTGGGCAAGATCAGGAAGCACCCGCCTGGCGATGGAGCCCAGGCCGTTATGCCTTTCGGGGGATGGCGCCCTCCCACCTCACTCGCCACACTGCGACCACGCCCGAGCAACACGCCAATGCTGCACATCCTGGCACCACCCGACGGATACCGGGAAGACATCAGGCGCCAGACAGCGTCCTGCTTCAGTGATCACATGTCTCCCCTGGCACCGCGGCCCTCTTCTTTCCCTGGGCCCGACACATGGAGTGGAAAATGAGGACTTCCATCGCTGCGACAATGCTGACC
Source organism: Halomonas sp. EF61 (assembly GCF_040147045.1). NCBI lineage: Bacteria > Pseudomonadati > Pseudomonadota > Gammaproteobacteria > Oceanospirillales > Halomonadaceae > Halomonas > Halomonas sp. EF61. Next base: position 576,137 of record NZ_JAMSHM010000004.1, read on the forward strand.
GTGGCCCTGTCGGCAGGCCTGTTGGCGGCCAAGGCCCCCATCGCCATGGCCAGCACGCTGTCCCGGGCGGTGGCGGAAAACGACCATCGCCAACCGGCCATTCCCCACCCCCAGCAGCAGGCTGCGGCCGCCCAGGCACTGGCGGACTTCGAGGCCCGCGCAGGCCAGAAGCCTAATATCCTGCTGTTTATCGTCGATGACCTGGGCTACGGTGACCCCGGCGCCTTCGGTGGCGGTGAGGCCATCGGCGCGCCCACCCCGCATATGGACCGGCTGGCCGATGAAGGCCTGATGCTGACGTCGACCTATTCGCAGTACACCTGCACGCCCACACGTGCGGCCATCTTTACCGGCCGTCTGCCGGTGCGCACCGGCCTGATCCGCCCGATCCTTGCCGGCGACAGCGTCAGCGTGAATCCATGGGAAGGCGAGACGTCCATTGCAAGGCTGCTGTCGAACCAGGGCTACTACAGTCTGCTGGTGGGCAAGTGGCATATCGGGGAAGAAGAAGGCATGCGCCCCCACGATGTGGGCTTCGACGAGTTCTACGGCTACTACCGGGCGCAGAAGGAATACACCCAGCGCTTCGATGAGCGTCGCTATCCCGACCTGGTACTGGATGACGACAAGCTTGAGCGCTACGACCGGATCAAGGCCGATGACAACCTGATCCACGGCCTCGCCGACGGCACCACCGAGGTGGTCAGCCAGGTCAGCTCCATCGAGGACATGGCCGAGGGTGACGCCCGACTCAGGGACTACACCGTCGACAGCATCCAGCGGCTGTCGCAGCAGGACGCGCCCTTTTTCATCACCCACGCCTTCATGAAGGTGCACGCCGATAACTGGCCATCGGAGGCGTTTCGCGGCGCCAGTCCATCGAAGTATCCCTACAAGGACGCCGTCGTCGAGGTCGACAGCTATATCGGTGACATCGTTCAGGCGCTGGATGACAGCGGCGAGCTGGAGAACACCTTCATCTTCGTCACCTCGGACAATGGGCCCCAGATGGATAGCTGGCCGGACAGCGGCTACACCCCCTTCCGTGGCGCCAAGGGCACCACCTGGGAAGGCGGCGTGCGGGTCCCGGGCATCGCCTACTGGAAGGGCATGATCCCGCCCGGCCAGCGCTCCGACGGCCTGTTCGATCTGATGGACCTGTTCAATACCTTCGCCACCCTGGGCGGCGCCGAAGACGGCATCCCTCAGGACCGCTACATCGACGGCATCGACCAGACGTCCTTCCTGCTTACCGAGAACGGTCAGTCCCACCGCGAGCAGGTCTACATGTGGCTGGGCAACCAGTTCACCGCCCTGCGCATGCGTGAGTACAAGATGCATACCGCCGTGGTGCGCGCCGACGATGGCCTGCGCTGGATCGACATGGCGACGGTGGAAAGGACCGCCCTGGCCCCTTGGCTGTTCAATCTCTACATCGACCCCAAGGAACAGATGACCGTCGGCCACCGACGCAACGCCTGGCAGGCGTCCATGGTGGCCGAAGCCGGCGCCCATCGCGCTACCTTCGAGAAATTCCCGGCCAAGAACATCGGACTGGAGTAGCCCGGGCGCCGGGCTCAAGGCCCGCAGCGCCCCTCGCAGGACTGGTCTCTGCCAGGTCGGCAGACGGTGAAGACCGTGGCGCCGACAACGTCCGCGCTATCGAGGCGACTTGCCTACTCTGAGGCTGTCGCCGCACGGTGCTTGAGCAGGCTGATACCGGTCACCGCGCCGAGAATCAGCAGCATGCCCCCGACCTGAGGCAGGGTCAGGCTCTCGTCCAGCACGAACAGCCCGAACAAGGTCGCGGTGACCGGTTCGACCATGGCGACGATGGAGGCCATGGTCGGCAGCGTATAGCGCACGCCGACAACGTAGCAGAAGAACGACAGTGCGCCGCCCAGCACACCGACCAGCAGAAACAACGAAACGTCAGCGGACGCCGGCACCGAGGCCAGCGTCGAGAAATCCGCCAGCGGCAGGATCAACAGGGCGGCGGTGGCCAGCGCCATCGGCAGCGCCGCCGTGGCCGAGCCATGCAATGCCGCAAAGCGAAAGCCGAAGATGAAGAAGGCGTAACCGACGCCTGCCAGCAAACCGGCGGCAATCCCGAACGGCGTCACTACCCCGGCGTCGGCACGATAGATGCCGGTCAACAGCACGATACCGCCCATCACCACCGCCATGGCCAGCCACTGCACCAGTGACGGACGCTCGGCCCCGGTGAGGAAGGACACGACGAACACGAAGATCGGCGCGCTGTACATCAGGGTCGCCGCCACCGCCACACTGCTCTCGCTGATGCTGATGAAGTAAAAAGTGAAGTTGGCGGCGATACCGCACCCGGCGAGCATCGCCCACATCACCATCCGGCGGTTGACCGTCGGTCGCCCGCGCCGCCACCAGGACAGCGCCAGCCACACGAGCATCACACCCACCCCCACCAGCGCCCGCCAGAAGGACACCGCCTCAGGCGTCCAGTCGCGCTGCAACAGCAGGCTGCCGAAACCGCCGGCGAGCCCCCACTGCAGCGATGCCAGCATCACCAATAACGTCCCTGTCATTGCCATGACATGCCCTCGCTTCGAACAAATGAGCTCTCGATTGGGCGTCGCTGCCCAACCGTACCCCAGCGTAGGAAATGATCACGGCGCGTCCTAGAGGCGCGGCAATGACTTCGTGTAAGCCTCATGTACCTTCGGTCTGGCGGCGACACCTTCGGCTAAGGCGCCCCGTGTCACCTCACGCCAGCAGCGCCTCGATATCATCGAGCAGCGCCTGGGGCACCCAGGCGCCACGGGATTCACTCAGCGCCCGCTCACGGTAACGACGCTGGGCCGGCAAGCGTGCGCCCTGGCCCAGCAGCTCGTCGAACAACCGCTCGGCCCTGTCCATGTGCGCTTCGCTGGTGGCGCCTGCGGTGCGCGCCGGGTCGATGGCGATGATCAGTTCGCCGTGGTACGGAAGTCCTGCGCGACCGGCGTCGTGCTCGCTTGACTCGACGCTCAGCAGGTCACCGATCATCGGGCCGGCGATCAGCTCGACCATCAGCGCCAGTGCCGACCCCTTGTGCTGACCAAACGGCAGCATGGCGCCGTGATCCAGCACTTCTTCGGGGTCGGTGCAGGGCGCCCCGTCGCGATCGACCCCCCAGCCCTCGGGGATCGGCTTGCCCTCGCGGCGATGCAGCTCGATGTCGCCCCGGGCGATGGCACTGGTGGCAAAATCGAACACCAGCGGCTCGCGCCCGGGCCTGGGCCAGCCAAAGGCCAGCGGGTTGGTGCCCAACAGCGGACGACTGCCGCCGTGGGGCGCCATGTAGGCCTGGGTGGGGTTACAGGCGATCGCCACCAGGCCCTGTTCCGTCAGCCGCTCGAGTTCGACCCACAAGGCGGTGGAATGCACGCAGTGATTGATCGCCATCAGCGCGACCCCGGCGTCGCGGGCCTTGTCCACCAGCAGCGGCAGCCCCAGCTCGAAGGCCAGCGGTGAAAAGCCACCGCCGGCATCGACCCGCACCACCCCGGCGGCCACGTCTTCGACCTCCGGGACGGCGTCGGCGACCGCCGCGCCCTGGCGCAGCGTCTGGACGATCCCCAGCAGACGGTAGAGCCCGTGTGAGTGGCTGGCATCCATCTGCGCCGCCACCAAGGTCTCGCCGAGGGCCCTGGCCTGCTCGGCACTGAAGCCCTGGTGCTCCAGCACGCGGCGACTGAGCGACATCAGCGCCTCGCGGGTCAGGTAGGCCCCGTTGTCGACGGTGGTGTCGGTGTCCTTCATGGGGGCGTCTCCTTTGTCAGTGTCCGGGGTCATTTCCACGAGGGGCCGCTCAACTGCTCGGGTAGCCACAGCGCCAGCGACGGGAAACTCAGTACCAGTGCCAGCACCACCAGCTGTACCACGATAAAGGGCACCACCCCGATGTACATGTGCTTGAGCGTCACCTCCGGCGGTGTGATCGCCCTGAGGTAGAAGATCGACGGTGCCAGCGGCGGCGTCAGATAGCTAGTCTGCATCACCACCAGGAAGGCCACGCAGAACCAGATCTCGTCGAAGCCGAGTGCACGCACGATGGGCATGGCCACCGGGATGACGATCAGCACCACCGAGATCATGTCGAGCACGAAGCCGGCCAGGAAGGCGATCAGCAGGATCATGCCGAGGATCATCCAGGGGCTCATGCCGGTGTCCATCAACAGCGACTGCACCGTGGCCATGCCACCGGCGGCGAAGAACACCCCGGCGAACATGTTGCCCCCCAGCACGATCAACAGAATCATCGCCGAGATATTCAAGGTCCGCTTGGCCGAGTTCCACAGAACGTCCAGCGTCAGGTTGCGATAGGCCAGCGCCAGCACCACCGATCCCAGGGCGCCGCAGGCGGCCGCCTCGGTCGGCGTGGCGATGCCGAGCAAGATCGTGCCGAGCACCGTCATGATCAGCGCCATGGTCGGCAGCAGCGCACCGAAGGTCATCTTGAGCTTCTCGCCGAGGGTCGCCCGCTCGGCGTCATCCTGCGCCATGCGCGGTGCCATCTCCGGCTTCAAGTAGGCGATCAGCACGATGTAGAGCAGGAAGAACAGCGCCATCAGGAAGCCCGGGAACATCAGGCCGCTGAACAGCGACCCCACCGAGACGCTGGCCACCGGGCCCAGCACCACCACCGTTATCGACGGCGGGATCGCCGTCCCCAGCGAGCCGCTGGCACAGATGGTGCCGGACATCAGCGACTTGCTGTACTGATGCTTGAGCATGACCGGGATGGCCAAGAGCCCGATCACCGCCTCGGTGGCACCGACCACGCCACTGGCCGCGGCGAACAAGGTCCCCATGACCACCGCGCCGACGCCCAGTCCCCCCGGCAGCCGACGGGTCCAGAAGTGGATCGCCGTGAACAGCCGCTCGGCGATACCGGAGCGCTCGAGCATGGCGCCCATGAAGATGAACAGCGGCACCGCCGCCAGGATCGAATTGGAGGCGGTGTCCTCGATCTTGGTCAGCAACTGATAGGCGGCAGCGTCACCGAACTGCATGATGCCGAACAGCGTCGCCACCAGAATCATCGAAAATGCGATCGGAAAGCCGGCGATGATGAAACCGATCAAAGCCGGGAACATCACCAGCGCAAGATAGTCGCTCATGCCGCGCCCCCCTGTTCGGGCGTGCGCCCTTGCATGATATGAACCGCCTTGAGGATCTCGGCCACGACCTGCAGCGCCAGCAGCACGAAGCCGGCCCACCAGGTCAGAAATACGGGCCAGATCACAGGGTTCCAGGCCGAGCGGCCGGAGCGTTCATTCGAGGCGAAGGCCTCCAGCGCATACTGCCCCAGCTCCCACACCAGCCAGCCCAGCACCGGCAGAAACAGCAGGTAGCCGACCAGGCGCACCGCTGCGTTGGTGCGATCCGACCAGCGCAACGTCAGCAGATCGACGCTGACGTGCTGGCCCAGGCGCAGGGCGTTGGCCATGCCCAGCATGAAGATGGCACCCATGACCATGTAGCTGACCTCGAAGGCCCACAGGGTCGGGCGGCCCAGCACGTAGCGGCTGAACACCTCATAGACCAGGGCCGCGATCAGCGGAAAGGTCAGCATGGCGCCCAGCCCTCCCGCCAGGCGGGTCAGCCGCTCGATAGCGTGAATAAGCTTCATCTCGTTTGCCCACAGGTGGTGGTAAAGACAGCGGCCCGACCAGGCAGCAAGGGGGTTAGCTCCTGCTGTCTGGCCGGGCCGCAAGGCGTGTGGTCAGTCGCGACCCATGGCACCGATCGGCAGGCGATACTGCTGCCAGTTGGTCATGCTGGCCTTGAACTCACGCTGGGACTCGAGCACCCGGGCAAACCACTCGTTGCTCTCGGCGTTCTCGTCTTCCCACTTGCGCGTTTCTTCATAGATGGCGTCGATGAACGACTGATCCAGCTGGACGATCTCGTTGGGGCCGTCGACCAGCTCCTGGTAGGCCTCGAGGTCGGCGTAGGAGCTCGCGAGCCAGGAGTCGAACACGCTGAGCTTGCCGGCCAGACGCAGTAGCCCCTGCTGTTCGGCGCTCAGCGCATCCCAGGCGTCCTGGTTGACCTGGCACTCGAGGAAGCCACCCGACTGGTGCACGCCGGGCAGGATCACGTACTGCGCCACGTCCTGGAAGCCGGTGGGCTTGTTCATCTCGGGGCTACCCCACTCGGCGGCGTCGATCACGCCACGGTCCAGGGCGTTGTAGATCTCGCTGCCCGCCATGACCACGGTGGACGCACCCAGCTGGGAGGCGATCTCGGCCCAGGCGCCGGAGGTACGCAGGCGCAGACCCTGGAAGTCTTCCAGCGTCTCGACCTTCTTGTTGGAGTGCAGGAAGATCTCGGTGCCCAGAATCGAACAGGGAAAGGCCACCACATCGAAGACGTCACGGCGGAACTCTTCATACAGCTCCACGCCGCCGCCCTCGTACATCCACATCATGAACTCTTCCGGCGTCAGGCCGCTGGAATGCCCGGCCAGCAGCGCCGCGGTGGGATCGGTGCCGTAGTCGTAGTTGACGTAGTTGTGGCTGACCTCGGCCACCCCGGCCTTGACCGTATTGGTGACCCGCAGCGCGCCCCCCAGGGTGCCACCGGGGAACACCTCGATGGCGATGTCGCCGGCCGTCAGCTGGTCGACGTAGTCGGCGAAGGTCTGGGCATCGCGCTCAAGCCAGGGACCGCCGCCCCAGGGAGTCGCCATCTTCCAGTTCATTTCCTCGGCACTTGCACTCAGCGAGGCACCCGCCAGCGCGGCCGCCAGGGCGACACCGCCCGCCAGTCGATTCAGTTTGTACATTATTATCCCCATTGGATTTTCTTGTGGAAATTCGGAGCGCAATGACCGTGCTGGCAAGCGCTTTGGCAACCCCGGGATCACGCCGGAGCACCCGCTCACACGCACACACCTTGCTATTGTCGCGTTCGTGAATGAGGATTGCATATACGCAATATTCAGTCAAAACTATAAAAAAAGACCAATAATCAACGCTTTTTCTTGAAAAATTCGAGACAAAGGCGTCGGAGGCCAGCATGAGCGACACCGTCACCCCGCCCCCACGCGTCAGGGAGCGCCCGCGCAAGGCAGGTTCCATCGGCACCAACCTGAAGGCACTCAGAAGCGATAGGGGCCTGACCATCGCCCAGATGGCCGAGGCCTCGGGCAGTTCCGCCGCCAGCATCTCGCGTATCGAGAACGGCCGGCTATCCCCGACCTACGACGTGATCGTCAAGCTGGCCGCGGCCCTGGAGGTCGATGTCAGCGAACTCTTCTATCACAACGAACGCAGCGCCCTGAGCGGCTGGCGCACCCTGACCCGGGCGGGCCAGGGGCCGGTGGTCGAGACGCCCAACTATCGCTTCGAGCTTCTGTGCAACGACATGGTGGCCAAGGACTTTCTGGTGTTTTCCACGACGGTGCTCAACACCAGTATCGAGGAGTTCGGCGAGTTGCAGCGCCACGCCGGACATGAGCAGATCGTGGTGCAGCAGGGTGAAGTGGAGGTATGGACGGAGCACTACGAACCGACCCGGCTCAAGGTCGCCGACAGCATGTCCTTCGACAGCCAGATGGGCCACGCGGTGATATCGGTCGGTGACGAGCCGGCGCGAATACTGTGGATCTGTACGTCCTGAGGGGCCCGGCAGCCGTAGGCTCGTCCCGATATCGAGCCCCATGCACACTGCGCCGGCCCGGGACAAGCGCCGGCGTGGCCGGCCACACAGGGGCCGACCACGCTCGTCGCCCGTAGCGCTTGCGTGCAGGCAGACGAGCGATGGCTCCAGTGCGAGCGACGCCAGGCATCAAGCCGACAGCGCTGGCTCCCGTTCGGCAACGGCCACGGGCTTGAGCCCGCCAACCAGACCGGATGCCAGCGAAAGCAGGTGCTCATCGGCCCAGCGATCGGCGATCAACTGCACACCGATGGGCATGCCATTGCTGCCCTGCCCGATCGGCAGGTTGAGACAGGGCACCCCCAACAGGGTCCAGGCACGGCAGTAGAGTGGATCGCCTGTGGCCTCCAGCCCCAACGGCGCCTCGCCCGTGGCGCTGGCTGCCAGGATCGCATCGACCTGGGTGTCGAAGATCTGCGTCAGCGTTTGCCGGACACTGGCCACGGCACGCATTGCCTCGCAGTAGCGCATCCAGCTGATGTTGCGCCCTTCTTCGATCAGCTCGACCAGCTTGGGGCCCATCTGATCCGCGAATCGGTCGTACTCACTGGCCAGGGTGCCCGCGGACTCGTAGGCCATAACCACCCGCTGATGTTCGACCAGTTGTTCAAAGTCATCACCGAGCGCCAGCGGCACGATCTCGGCACCGGCCTCTTTCGCCAGCGCTTCGGCGTCGGCAATCACCTTCTGCACGTCGGGCGCCAGTGGCTGGCCTGCCGGCAGGCTGAAGGTGCCGATGCGAACGCCGGCAAGGCTTTGCTGCGGGGCGATCTCGGCCGCACCGGTCAGACTGGTGAATACCGTACAGATGTCGCCGATGCTGCGCGCAAACCAGCCGAGGGTATCCAGCGATGGGGCGAAGCCCCTGACGCCTGCGGTGCTCAGGGTATTGAACGTCGGCTTGAAACCATAGACGCCGCAATAGCTGGCCGGACGAATCATGCTGCCGGCGGTCTGCGTGCCGAAGGCGATGGGCACCATGCCCGCCGCCACCGCGGCGGCGGACCCACTGGATGAGCCGCCCGGCGTACGCGCTTCGTCGTGGGGATTGCGGGTCTTGCCCGGGGTGAAATAGGCGAATTCCGTCGATACCGTCTTGCCCATGATCAGCGCGCCCTGCTGCTTGAGCAGGGTGACCAGGGACGCATCGACCAGCGCGCCGGCAGAACGCAGGTAGCCGCCGGTTCCCCAGGCTGTCGGCAGTTCCACCGTATCGATGATGTCCTTGATGCCCACCGGCACACCGTAGAGGGGGCGATCCGCCAGCGCCGGATCCAGCGCCGGCGGCGACTCGGCGAGCGCCTCCCAGGCCCCTACCGAGGCCTCGCTGTGTTCGATTGTTGCTGTGCACTCGTGCCACCAGTCCAGCGCCTCGGCGTCGGACTGGTCGAGCCTGTTACGAAAGGCGCCAATGGTGTCAGGACCTGATTGCATATGGATCATCCTCGAGGATTGTTGAAAGCGTTGTTGTGACGTCAGAGGATCAACTTGAGCCCCACCACCAGCATCACCGCGGCAAACAACTGGCGCAGCCGGTGGGGGGGAAGAAAGTGGGCGAGCTTCGCGCCCAGCCGGGCCGCCGGCACACTGAACAAGGCGACGCCGAAGAAGGCCGGCCAGTAGAGGTAGCCGGAGCTACCGCTCGGCAGGCCGGAATGCCCAAGCCCGGTGAACAGGAAGGTGATGGCACCGGCGGCGGCGATCGGAAGGCCACACGCTGCTGATGTGCCGACAGCGTGGGTGACTCCGGCGCCGTTTCGGGCAAGCCAGGGCACGCTGAGCACGCCACCGCCTACCCCGAACAGCGCCGAAAAGGTACCGATGGCGGTGCCCGCAGCGAACATGGCCGGACGACCGGCGCCACTGTCGGCTTCACTGACACCCTTGGACAGCAACATGTGAAGCGCCAGCAACAGCATGAACACACCGAAGTAGCGCTCGAGTTGCTGTGCGTCCAGCTGCTCGGCCACCAGCCCCCCGAGCACCGCACCACACATCAACCCGGGCAGCATGCGCGCGAGCAGATCCAGCGACACCGCCCCCTTCCTCCAGTGGCTGAAGGCCGAGGAGGCGCCGGTCACCACAATGATGGCCAGCGAGGTACCGATCGCCAGGTGCATCACCAGGCCCGCTTCCACGCCCTGATGGGCCAGGGCCAGTGACAGTGCCGGCACGATGATGATGCCGCCCCCGATGCCAAACAGCCCCGCGACCAGCCCCGCCAGTCCACCGACCGCGCTGAAGAACAACAGTGCCGCTAGCATTCACTTTTCCTCCAGCATCGAAGATGGGCGGAGGCCCTCCTCCACCCACCTTCTCGCTTATGGCGTACTCGACGCCCTGTTACGGTGGTCGACGAGCGACCCGGGAACGCGCCTTAGTTCACGACCTTGGCGGCGAAGGAGTCATCGACGATATCTTCGTAGTACATCTCGCCCTGGATGTTGCCGACGAACCGCTGCATCTCGATGGCATTGGTAAAGGCGTCTTCGGTAATCGTCACGCTTTCGGGATAGACGTTGTTGTCGATCATGCGCTGCACCGCCGCGTCGACGACCTCGCCGGAAAGATCGCCGAACTCCTCACGCGCCACCGCCTTGGCAGCATCGGCGTCGGAATGGATCAGCGCCAGGGAGTCATTGATGGCATTGACGAAGCGCAGTACCAGGTCCGGATTGTCATCGATCATCTCCTGGGAGGTGTTGATGGTCGAAAACGCGTACTCGGGATAGTCGTCGGTGAAGGCGTGGATTACCTCCAGTCCCTGGGAAATACCCTGCTCGACCTGAGGCTGGTACGCCACGGCGATGTCGCCACGCCCGGACAGCACCGGCCCCAGCTCCGAGCCATTCTGCACCTCGGTGATGGACACCTCGCCGTCGAGCCCGGCGTCTTCGATCAGCCGCTTGATCAAGGTATTGGACGTACCAGGCGCCAGCCCCACGACGACTTCCTTGCCGGCCAGATCAGCAGGTGAACTGTAGTCGAGATCGGGGCTCGCCAGCACCCAGACAGGGGCGCTGTTGGCCACCGCGCTGATGGCCTTGCCGCTGCCCCCCTGCTCCTGGGCAAAGCCGACATGCTCTGGTCCATGCACGGAGAACTGCGATTCGCCGGCCAGCACCGAGGCCAGAGCCGCCGGTCCAGAGCCCGCCGAACGTACCACCGGGACCTCGATGTTGTACTCGTTGAACAGCCCTTCGTGCTTGGCCACGTAGACCGGCAGATAGAGCAGCGAGTGAAACGCCTCGTTGATCAAGATGGTGTCCATGTCTTCGGCCTGGGCCTGGAACGAAGACACGCTGGCCAGGAGGCCGAGACCGACGACAACTTTCTTGGAGCACGCAAATGAATTCATGATGGTTCTGTTCCTTGTCGTTATATTTTCAGCTTCGGGACTGCACTCACTACTTTCACTACACCTTCAATACTCACTACGCTCACTACCTTCACTTCACTCACTACGCCTTCTACGCTTGCCACACTTGACATGCCTTGTGCACTTGCCACGCCTGTCACTCTTGCCTTTCACCACGCCTATTGCTCGTTATACTCGTCATGCTTTACAGCTTTTTCTGACGGTATTTTCTACTTGTTCTCCCACGGCAACAGACGCTTCTCCACCTTCGAGACCACCACGTAAAGTGCGATAGCCACCATCATCAGGACGATCACGCCTACCCAGACCACATTCAGGTTGAACAGGTTGCCCGCCACGAAGATCATTCTTCCCAGCCCGCGATCGGAAGAGATGAATTCACCACCGATTTCGGCGATCAGCGCAAAGCCGATGTTCAGACGGAAGGCCGAGATGATCCAGGGAAGGGTTGCCGGGGCGACCACCTTGGTAAAGATCTCGCGGCGGGAGCCACCCAGCGACCTCATCAGATTGATCATGTTGCGATCGATCTGATGGGTGCCCTGGTAGGCCGACAGCAACGCCACCACGAAGGTCGCGACGAAGGCCAGCATGATCTTGGAAAACATGCCCGAGCCGAACCAGATGATGATCATCGGCGCCAGGGCGATCTTCGGCAGACCGTTCAAGGCCACCATGAAGGGATCGATGATCCTTGCCGTGGTACGCGAGAACCACAACAGCAGGCCACAGACCGAGCCGAGCACGCTGCCGAGAAGAAAGCCCGCGATGGTGGCAGAGACCGTGGCCAGGGTGTCATCCAGAAGCTGACCCGACTGCAACAGGCGCCAGGCCTCTTCCGCGATGCCTGCCGGCGAGCCCATCAAGAACGGATTGATCCAGCCGAGATTGACGCCCAACTGCCACAGCACCACCACCAGCGCGATGCCCGCGCCACGCCAGAGGTTGTCCGTCAGCAGGATCGAGCGACCGGGCGCCTCGCAGTTTTCCCTGTTGCTGCCCGACTGGATCGTATGGGTGTAGACCTGGGCCTCACTCATGCCGCACCTCCGGCTACCTGGATATCCAGGTCATCCCAGATGCAGTCGAACAACTGTTGATAGCGGACGTCACTGCGTGCCTTGAGGCAGGACCCAAGCTCCCTGGACAGGCCCACGTCGTAGACCTTCTTGACCGAGGTCGGTCGCTTGGTCATGACGGCGACACGATCCGACATGGCGATGGCCTCGCCGATGTCGTGGGTGATCAGCACCACCGTCTTGCGGTGCTCCTTGAGGATCGACACGATCTCTTCCTCTAGCACCAGGCGGGTTTGATAGTCGAGCGCGGAGAACGGCTCATCGAGCAGAATCAGATCGGGTTCGGTGATCAGGGTGCGTATCAGCGCCACCCGCTGACGCATACCTCCCGACAGCGTATTGGGGTACTGATCGGCGAAATCGGCCAGGCCATAGCGCGCCAGTTGCTCCCTGGCCATTTCGTAGCGCTTCGCCTTGGATACGCCTTTGACTTCTAGTCCGAGGCAGACATTGTCGATGATGGTACGCCAGGGAAAGAGCAGGTCACGCTGCAGCATGTAGCCGATCCGCGCCCCACAGACTGGATCGCTCCCCCGCAGCGTGATCTTTCCATCCGTGGGTTCCAGCAGGCTGGAGATGATGTTGAACATCGTGCTCTTGCCACACCCGCTGGGCCCGACGATGCTGACAAACTCTTCCTGTTTGATATCGAGTGTGATGTCTCTTATCACCTCGACGCTGTCATTGCCTGGACTGGCAAAGGTCTTCCTTACCCCCTCGAGCGAGATGACACTCTGGCGCGGCGGAGCGATCGCCTGCGGCTGTTCCAAGGGTAGTGCGTGCGACACCGGGGCATTCATTCGTTACCTCCTGAGCAAGGCCAGTATCCAAGATCATGTGACCTTTACTCAGGCATAACCGGTGCCACAAAAGCGGTTTTCCTTACCAATCAACTCCATAACAAATAATTCATGTACATGAGTCAGATGTATGCCGATTCGCTCACCTCTTTGTGGTGCAGCGCACCATCCCCATGCACCAAGGCGCTCTGCTGACGGATTCGTAAGCTTTCCAGCGCCCTCGCCCCGATTCTAGCCACCTCTCATCGCCCTCGGGACGCGCGACGAGGACACGCGGGTGGTCGCCCGCCTTCCTCTCTGCGCCCAAAGCAGCAACGCACGGGTCACCCGTTCAGGACGAGATATCGCTGGAAGACATTCTTGCGAGCCAGCGCCTGCCGAGATCCACCAGGCTACACAGGACAAACACCACAGCGGCGAGGCTGACGATGGTGGGACCGGTGGGCGTGTCGAGCCAGTAGGCCGCCTGAAGACCGCCGCTAGTAGACGCGGCTCCGATCACCGCGGCCACCAGCACCATGGCTTCCGGGGTGCGGCAGAAGGGTCTGGCGGCGGCGGCGGGAATGATCAGCAGTGCCGCGATCAGCAGTACCCCCACCACCTTGAGCGCCACCGCCACGACCACCGCCAGGGACAGTGTCAGCACAAGTTGCTCGCGCCCGGGATGGATGCCATTGGCCCGTGCCAGATCCGCGTCCAGGGTCGCCGTCAACAGTGACGACCAGCGCCACGCCACCAGCGCCATGACCAGCAAGGCGCCGCCAGCGATCAACACCAGATCCCCCTTGCCGACCGCCAGAATGTCACCGAACAGATATGCCATCAGGTCGATACGCACCCCGGACACGAAGGACACCGCCACCAGCCCGAAGGCCAGCGCCGAATGAGCCATGACCCCGAGCAAGGTATCCATGGCATAGCCCCGACCGCTGAGCAGTGAGACCAGGATCGCCATCAGCAACGACACCACCAGCACTCCGGCGAAGATCGAGGTCGACAGCAACAGCGACAGTGCCACACCAAGGATGGCGGCGTGCGCGGTGGCATCGCCGAAGTAGGCCATGCGGCGCCACACCACAAAACAGCCCAGGGGGGCGGCGGCCAATGCCACACCGATTCCGGAGAGCGCCGCACGCAGCATGAAGTCATCGAGCATCAGGCCGAGACCCCCAAGGAGCGGGCAGCGCCCACCTGCGCCAAGGCCGGGCCTGCGGCGCCTTTTTCGCGCAGATGCTCGTGGCGGTAGAAGGCGAGCGCGTCAGCGGTATCGGGGCCAAACAGCGCCTGATAGGCCGGGGACGCCAGCACGCGTTCGGGCGTGCCCTGTTAGCAGACGTGGCGATCGAGGCAGATCACCCGGTCCGAGGTGCGCATCACCACATGCAGCTCATGGCTGACCATCAGGATCGCGCAGCCCGTTTCGCGCCTCACCCGCTCGATCTGGCGGTAGAAATCCGCCGTACCCCGGTGGTCGAGGCCCTGGGTTGCCTCATCGAGCAGCAACAGGTCGGGCTTCTCGAGCAGGGCTCGCGCCAGCAGAACGCGCTGTCGCTGGCCGCCTGACAACGACAGCAACTGTTGCGAGCCCAGCTCAGGCACGCCGGCCTGCGCCAGGGCCTGCTGCACGGCTTCACGGGAACGTCGACGAGGCAGGTTGAGAAAGCGTGTGACTGTCATCGGCAGGGTCGGATCGATGGCCAGTCGCTGCGGTACATAGCCGATGGTGAGCCCGGGCCTTCGCACCAAACGTCCGCCAGCGGGCATCAACGCACCGATGATGGTACGCAAAAGCGTCGATTTGCCCGACCCGTTGGGGCCGACCAAGGTGACGATTTCGCCGCATTCGAGCTTGAGGTCTATGCCCTCGAGGATGGTCTGCCCTCCCAGGACGACCCGCAGATCATCGATCGACAATAGCGGCATGAACATTCTCCAGAGCCTTTCTCGATTCCGAAAACAATGTTATATCATAACAAAACATGCCACAATCACCCGCTCCGAGAACGCTCCAAGAGATCGATGACGATGCACACCTCGCTACGCCCCCTTCTCCTCCCTTGCCTGCTGCTTCCTGCGATGGCTGCCGCAGAGGTCCCCTCGGTGGCCGTGGATATTCCGCCGGTCCACAGCCTAGTGGAGCGCGTGATGGGAGACCTGGGGACGCCGCAACTGGTGATCCAGCCTGGGGCCTCTCCCCACGGCTACGCCATGCGTCCTTCCGAGGCGGAAGCACTGGCACAGGCCGACGTGGTGTTCTGGGTCAGCGATGGATTGACGCCCTGGCTTGCCAAGGCACGCCAGTCACTGGCGGCGGATGCGCAGCAGGTGGAGTTGATGGAAAGCGCCGGCACGCAGCGCCTTACCTATCGACAGGGCGCGACCTTCGAGGCCCACGATCATGATGAGCACCATGAGCACGAGGAGCATGAGGGCCACGGGCACCACGAAGAGCATGACGGCCACGAGCACGAGCACGACGCGCATGACGGCCACGAGCACGAGCAGCATGCCGGCCACGACCATCACGACCATCACGACCATTCAGGCTGGGACCCCCACGGCTGGCTGGACCCGGTCAACGCCCAGGCCTGGCTCGATGCCATCGCCACCTCACTGGCCGAACTCGATCCCGACAACGCCGACATCTATCGACACAACGCAGAGGAAGCCCGCAGCAAGCTCGACGACCTGATCGATGAACTGGAGACCCGCCTCCAGCAGGCCCAGGGTACTCGCTTCATCGTCTTCCACGATGCCTACCAGTACTTCGAGCGCCGCTTCGATGTGCCGGCGGCCGGGGCGATCTCCCTGGGGGATGCCTCGGACCCGAGCCCTGCGCGTATCCGAGAGATCCAGCAGCGTGTCGCCGATCTCGGCGTGCAGTGCGTCTTCCGAGAGCCCCAGTTCAACCCGGCGCTGGTGGACAGCGTCTTCGCAGGCACCGGGGTCGAGACGTCGCTGGTCATCGACCCACTGGGCGTCGACCTGCCGCTTGATACCGAGCTCTATCCCGCATTGCTGCGCCAACTGGCCGACGGCGTCACCCGCTGCGCCGCCGAGGCCGAGTGATGAAAGCCCTGTTCTTTCCAAGGCCTCCCCTGGGAGGCCACAACGCCCCACCGATCATCCCAAGGAGCAAGACGATGGACCCGATTCTGACCCGCCGCATGGCCGTCGCCGCAATCAGCGCCCTGACACTGGCGACCGCCCCCCTGGCCCTCGCACAAAGCGATTCCGCGGCCAGCGAAGCGCACGATCACGACCACGACCACGACCACGACCACGATCACGATCACGATCACGATCACGACCATCATGATCATGAGCATGATCACGCCAAGGACATCTACGCCGGCTATTTCGACGACGACCAGATCAAGGATCGGCCGCTGTCCGACTGGGAAGGCGACTGGCAGTCCGTCTACCCCTACCTGCTGGACGGCACCCTCGACGAAGTGTTCGCCCACAAGGCCGAACAGAGCGATGACAAGACCGCCGAGGAATACAAGGCGTACTACGAGATCGGCTACGAGACCGACGTCGACCGTATCGTCATCGATGGCTCTACCGTCTCCTTCCACGAAGATGGTCAGGTGCTCTCCGGCGAATACGCCTCCGACGGCTACGAAGTCCTGACCTACAAGGCCGGCAACCGTGGCGTTCGTTACATCTTCGAATACCAGGGTGAAGACGACAGCCTGCCGAACTACATCCAGTTCAGCGACCATGCCATCTACCCGACCGAGGCCGATCACTACCACCTGTACTGGGGTGACGACCGTGCGGCCCTGCTTGAAGAAGTCACCAACTGGCCGACCTACTACCCCTCCGAACTGGATGGCCAGGGTATCGTCGATGAAATGCTAGCCCACTAAGGCCCGAGACCCAGGCACAGAGAGACCAAAGCCCCTCAAACGAGGGGCTTTGTCTTATCGGTGAGTCGGTGCAAATGCCTGACTGCCCGCCCACTCCCGAATCGCGATGGCCGCCGCCAGTAGCTGTCCGGTGGCGGCCTCCTGCTCAGTGAAGCCGGGGCCATCACGCAGAAAGTTGAGAGTCCCCAGAACATTTTCTCCACGTACGATGGGTACGTTGAGCACGGCCTTGAGGCCGAGACCAAGGATGGTTCGATGGTCACCGAAGGCCCAGACGATGTCCTCCTCGCCGTAACCAAGGTTCACCCGTCGGTCGAGCAGCACCTTGCCGCCCCATTCGGTGTCGCGCTTGGGCTTGCGACCGCTTACCGGGTAGACGTCAGGTAGGGTGGAGTGGATTCGCTCGACCTCCATGCTGTCCCGGTGAAAGCGCATGGCAGTAAAGAGTCCGTTGGGAATCGCCTCGGCGCAGCGCTCGAGCGCCCTGTCGAACGGTGTGGCCGGATCGATGATGGCGACCAGGATATCGGCAAGACCTGGGTTCATGACGTCTCTCCCGGTTTGGCGGCACGGACCCCGATCGCCGAGTTGCCCGCGCGACGCGGGTCGGCCACGGCGACGCAGCCGTCGTTGTCGCCCCTGGGGTCGCCCCTGTTATCGTCCCTGTTTTCATCATTACGCATCGCCAGGCAAATGCCACCGGCCTTCCAGGTCAGTGCTGGCCAGGCCTCGAGCTTATGCCCGCGGGCGGCAAGTTGCTCGACCTGCTCGGCCGATAGATCCTGCTCGTAGAGCACCTGGTTGGGGTGCACGTCGTGGGGGGCGAAGCTGCCGGGAAAGGCATAGGTGGCCACCCGGGGCGCCCGTACCGCCTGTTCGGCAGACAGGCCCAGGTCGCGCATATTGAGCAGCACCTGGATCATCGCCTGCACCTGAACGTCCCCGCCGGGGGTGCCCATGGCAAGCCAGGGCTTGCCGTCCTTGAGCGCGAGGATCGGATTGGGAGTAAGGCGTGGCCGCTTGCCCGGGGCCAGAGCGTTGAGGTGGCCGGGGATCGAGCGCGACTGGGATCCGCGTGAAGACACCGACAGCCCCGTGCCGGGGATCACCACGGTGTCGTAGCTGGGATCACTGGGTGTTGCCGAGAAGATATTGCCGTCGGCATCGATGACGCTGACATGGGAGGTATCAGCGCAGCCCACGCGATAGACCGCCGGCTCGCCACTGCGACCTCCGGCGACAGCCGGCGCCGGCAAAGGATCCGAGCACTCGCCAATCGTCGCCAACCGCGCCTTGATAAAGTTCGGCTCGAGCAGCGCCTCAGGGGCGATCGCCATATAGTCGGGGTCGGTGACGTAGGCCTCGCGGTCAGCGAAGACACGCTTTAGCACCTCAAGCACGAAGTGCAGGTCCAGGCGTTCCTGCCCGCCCTGCGTTTTCACGCTGGCCGACCTGCCCGCCGCCTCGATCATCGCCAGCGTCTGTGCCATGGAGATCCCCTGGCACCAGGCACCGCAGCAGTGCACGTCAAGACCACGAAAGCGCACCGCGTGGGTGGCCTCGTCACGTACCTGATAGTTCGCCAGATCGTGCGCCGTCAAAAGGCCGCCGTTGGCGGCGTGGAAGGCGACGATGCGCTCGGCGATCGGCCCTTCATAGAAGGCCGCCCGGGCCGCCGCCAGCCCCGCCAGACGTCCACCGGGCGACGCCGCCTCGGCCTCGATCATCTGCTCGAGTGTCCAGGCCAGGTCGCGCTGGACAAACCGCTCGCCCACCTGCGGTGGCTTGCCCCCCGGCAGAAAGACTTCAGCCGTAGAGGCGAAACGCGCGTACTTCTCGACCCGAGAGGTGACAAAGTCGGCAAACAGTGGGTAGACCTCGAAGCCATCCCGGGCGGCGGCCAGGGCATCCTGGGCGACCTCGCCAAAACCCATGGTGCCCTTGTCCGCCAGCGCCTTGATCCAGCTTGCCGGCGCCGCCGGGATCACCGTTCGCAGGATGCCCTCGGGCACATGATCACCATGGTCGCGGTGCATCGCCTCGACATCCGCCGCCGCCGGCCAGCCGCCGACACCGTCCTGGCTGGTGACCTCGCCGGTTTGGGCATCGAACATGATGATCGGGGCGACCCCGGCGATGGAGACCAGGTCAGGCTGGACCACACCGAGCGCCAGGCCAGCGGCGACGCCGGCATCCACCGCATTGCCGCCCTGGCGCAGCACTCGCTCCGCCGCCCTGGTGGCGATCGGATGTCCACTGGCCACCGCCCACGTCTCGGTCATGGTGTTGTCCTTGTACAGTTGATCATCTTTTCACCATCGTCGCCCATTAACTACGTAGTTGACAATAGAAATAGACCATATCTATCTTAGTTGAATGCAAAAGACGACCACCACTCTGTCTCTCGCGCCGCTGGTGACCCAATGGCAGGCCGTCAACACCAAGCGCACCAAGTACCTGCGCCTGGCAGAGGCGTTGAGTGCCTGCATTCACGCCGGAGACTACCGTCCGGGTGATCAGCTGCCGAAGGAAACTGAGATCTGCGACGCTCTGCCGGTGGGTCTTTCCACCGTGCAGAAGGCGCTGGGTCAGCTGGTGGAAAAGGGCCTGATCGTGCGTCGACGCAAGCTCGGCAGCTTTATCACCGATGCCCGTCATCAGGTGCCGGAGGTACACGTCTATCGCTTCCATGACCCGGCCACCGGCGAGCTGATGATGCCCTACACCCGGGTGGTCGGGGTGCAGCGGGTCAGTACCTCGCAATACGGTGCCCTGCTTACCGGCTTCGACTGCGAGGAAGTGATGCGCGTCGATCGTCTGGTGTGGGTGACCGGGTCGCCACCGGCCTTCAGCGCCTTTTTCATGCGTCCCGAGGTCGCCGTCGAACTGCCAGACAGTAGCGAGGTACAGCACGGCGCCTCCTACCACCGACTGCTGTGGGAGCGCTTCGGGATCCGCACCGCCAGCGTCAGACACAGCGTCACGACAGAACTGTTGTCACGCCAGGCCTGCGAGCACCTGGATCTGGCGGCGCCCCACGTCGGTATGCTGTGGGACGCCTTCGAGTATGACAGCGAAGAACGGCTGCAGCTGGTGCAGCGCTTCGAGCTGCCCCGCGGCCATCGACCGATGGAACTGGTCGAGACCAAGCCCTGAAACGCAACGTTCGCCCTATCCCCAGGGCGGCACTCGAGCCACACAACCACAACAACACCGGAGAGTCCCATGAAACGCATTCTTCTTACCGCAGCCTCCACCCTCATGCTGGCAGGCCCGGCCCTGGCCGAGTGGAACCCGGACGGCCCCATCCGCCTGTGGATCGGCTATGGCGCCGGCGGGGGCACCGATGTCCAGGGCCGCACCCTGGCCAAGGAACTGGAAGCCACCCGGGGCTGGCAGGTGATCCCCGAGAACAAGGCCGGCGAGGACGGCACCGTGATGTCGGCGCAACTCAAGGGCGAAGCGCCCGACGGCCAGACGCTGGGCTTCGCGATCACCACCACCTACGACTTTGCGCCGATGAACAGCGACAACCTGTCGCCCGAAGACTTCACCTACATCACCACCACCGCCGGCTCGCAGATGGCGGTGCTGGCACGGGCCGACAGCGGCTGGCAGACCCTTGACGACCTTAGGGCCGCCGCGTCCGCAGGTGAGCCCATCGTCTGGGCCAACTGGGGCACCCAGGTCGAGGCCGGGGCAGAAATCGTGGCTCGCCAACTTGGCATCGAGGTCAACCACCTGCGCATGAAGGGCGGGCGTGGCACCCTGAACGCCCTGGTGTCGATGGATGCCAACGTGGGCTGGGGTGGCGGCGTACAGAAGCCGCTGGTCGAAGCCGGCCAGCTCAACATCCTGGCCTCCGCCGAGCAGGGACCGGTGGCCCTGGCGCCGGAAAAACCGACCCTCCAGGACCTGGGGATCGACCTCAATCTCGGTTATCAGTACATCATTACCGCCCCCGCCGGCATGGATGACGAAGTGCGTGACGAGATCGCCGAGGCCGTTGCAGAGATCCTCGCCGACCCCGAAAGCGAAACCCGCCAGTTCATTGAAAAGCAGTACCCACCGGCGCCGATCGTCACCCAGGGCGAGGCGCTGCGCGAACAGATCCTGACCACCTATGAGTCCAACGTGGCAATGATGCAGGAACTGGCCAAATGAGCGATGCCAGTCGCCAGGCCGCCCCAATCCGGGGCGGCCGCTGGAACCTGTGGCTTGGTATTGGCCTTTTGGGGTTCTGCCTTTTGTGCGTGACGCTGTGGTTCCCCCGGGATATCGGCAGCGGTTTTCTCGAACAGAACCTCACCGGACGTACCGTGCCAGGTGATGCCTTCTTTCCGGTGCTGCTGGTGGGCCTGATAGCCCTGCTGGCGAGCCTGTTGATCTTGAGCGAACTCCGTCATGGCGCCCGGCGCTCGCACCCGCCGTCCGCCGGCGAAGCGGTGGGACGCATCACCCCCGACAACCTCGCCTTCCTGCTGCGTGCCATCATCGTGACGGCCGTAAGCCTGCTGGCGATGAACGCAACCGGACCGCTGCTGGTCACGCTCACCAACGCCGTGGGTCTTACCGACTACAGCGGTTACCGTGCGGCTTCCGGCACCTTTCCCTTCGATATCTCCGGCTTTTTCGTCGGTGCCACCCTTTTGACCTGCGGCTATATCCACACCACCCGCCACCGACTGAGAGGGTGGGATGTGCTGGTGGCACTGGCCGCCGCCGGCGCCCTGGTGCTGCTGTTCGACGGACTGATCGACAACGTCCAGCTTCCTCCCAACGCCGACCTCTGAGGATTCCCCATGGAGCTGCTGCTGCAATACATCGGGCTCGGGGTCAGCTCGGTCTTTCACACCGCCGAGGGCGGACTCTGGCTGATGCCGCTGGCGATGACGCTGATCGGAGTGGTGGTCGGTATCCTGATCGGCGCCACACCGGGCATGTCCGGCCCCTTCGCCATGGCCATCGCCCTGCCGGTGCTGGTGTCGATCTTCGGCTACACCAACGAAGCGCTCTACCCGGTGCTGGGCTGCCTGGTGGGGATCATGAAGGGGGCCACGGTGGGCGGTGCAGTACCCGCGATACTGTTCAATACCCCGGGCACCCCCGACGCCTTTCTCACCACCCTGGACGGCCATCCCATGGCCCAGCGGGGCCAGGGCCGCAAGGCGGTACAGACCGCCCACTTCGCCTCGGTGATGGGCGACAACATCTCCGACCTGGTGCTGTTTATCGCCGCCCCGGTCATCGCCGTGGCGGTGGAGCGTGTCCTCGGGCTGCCCGAGAAGTCGGCCCTGATCATCCTGTCGCTGTGCTTCATGGCCGCGGTGGTAGGCCAGGCACCGCTCAAGGGGCTGATTGGCGGCCTGCTCGGCATGTTTCTGTCGCTGGTCGGCTCGACCCTGTCTGGCAACGGCCCGCGGCTGACCTTCGGCATCCCTGAACTCGGCGGCGGTCTACCACTGACCTCCGCCGTACTCGGCGTGCTGGTACTCTCCGAGGTGCTGATCAGCATCGAGGACATGCGTCGAGCCAGGCAGCACAACGCCGCCCCGCCCAAGCCGCCGCAAATGGGCCCGAAACTGCGCTGGCGAGAGCGCGGCGCCATGCTGCCGGCCATCCTGCGCGGCGCCGGTATCGGCACCATGATCGGCGCCCTGCCCGGTATCGGTACCACCACCGCCGCCACCCTGAGCTACGACACCGCCAAGCGTCGTTCGAAGACCCCGGATGAATTCGGCCACGGCACCCCGGACGGCGTGGTTGCCACCGAATCGGCGAATTCGGCGGTGTCCGGCGCCAACCTGATCCCGGTGATGAGCCTCGGTATCCCTGGCAACTTCGCCGCCGTCTTCATCATCCTGGCGGTCGAGACCATCGGCGACTTCGCCTTCGGCCCCCAGGTGTTTCGCTTCACCCCCATCCAGGAAATCGAAGGCTTCGGCACCCTGCTGAACAAGGACCTGGTGACCGCTTTCGGCATCTTCACCATGATGGTGCTGGCCAATGCCTTCAACTGGACCATCGGCGGCGTGCTGATGGGCCTGCTGGGCTACCTGGTGCGCATCCCCAAGGACGTGATGCTGCCGGTGATCCTGACCATCTCGCTGACCGCCGCCTATGTCCAGGACGGCGGCTATCTCGGCCTCGTCACCGCCTGCGTGTTCGCGCTGATCGGCTACGCCCTGCGAAGGCTCGAGATCTCGATTTTGCCCTTCGTCATCGGCTTCTTGCTCGCCCCCACCCTGGAAGGCCTGGTGCGCGGCGCCTTCACCGCCTCCGGCGGCGATCCCTTCTTCCTGCTGACCTCCCCCATCGCACTGGCAATGCTGGCCCTGTCGGTGTGGTTGCTGGTGCGGATGGTACGCCAATCGAAAAGAGAGCGACCCAGCCAGAGGGCCAGGACCTGATCAGGCTGTCGCAGCCCATGCCTCGAGCTCGCTGATAACGTTACGCACCCTTGCGTAAAGTTGCGTAAAACGTGACGCCCAATGTACGGAAGCGCTTGGATCGACATGGAACAGAGGCCGGAACAGGCGCCAGAGGCAATCTTTAGAGTTGCCCCCATTCGTCGGAGCCAGGGCTGGCCGGCATCCCGGGCACTCGTCAGCGCAAGACCCAAGCTGTGGCAGCCCGCACTATTGTGCAATCGGAAGAGTCTTTAGGTGAGCCTCGATCGCCTCTCGAACTTGCGATGTCATCGGAAGGTCAAGCTTTTCAGCCTGCCAATGCTGCTGAAACAGCGCGACGGTCTCCAAAGCCGTATCCCGAACCAGTTTTCCGGGAAGGGCAGCCTTGGCTGCCATATGCTTCAGTTCGTCAAAGGTCAGCTCGGAAAACGCGCGAGTCCGACTCACCCTGAGCCCCAGGTCATCACTCGGGATATAGGGAATCGTCGAGACCAGATCATAAGCAGGAGCGAGCGCGGCACGACGCCGGTCGGGGTAAATCAGCGACCAGTTTTTCAGATGCATATCGCCGTTTCCGATCAGCGCGCAGAACACCAGACGCCGCACGAACTCTACGATGTCCGCCTCACAGGTCTCGGCAGCCAGCACTTGGGCGATGTTGCGCATGGTCGCTTTCTGGTATTTTTGCTCGGCGTAGACACCGTAGACCTGCGCGAAATCTTCGATATGAACGGCGCTACCATCTGACAGCCTGTCAAAGCGTTCGATCACAAAGGCACGCTGTCCGACCTTGTCGATACCTTCAGGCAAATTGTCGATAGCGTCAGTGTCGACAAGATCGATCAGCGGGACATCTATCCCGACAAGACGCGCAAGCGTCATCATCGAATACTCGTTCTCAGGCACTGCGTTGAACTCTCGCGACGGGAGTTTCACGATCCAGGAACCGCCCACACCAGATGCGGGAATCGTCAGACCACCAGACGGTGCGAGAACCGCCGATAACTTTAGCTGAACGCCCGCGAGCGAAAACCGCAAGGCGCCCATGGAGGGAACTGAGCCGGCGTCAGCGGAACCATTTGCTCCACCGCCCGACGCCGACCACGCCTCGCCGTCGGCGAACCTGATAGTGACTGCGCCGGGCAGGTCGTGGCCGAGTGCCGACAGTAGATGAAATTCTCGCTCGGCGTTCACGCCAGCCTTTTCTGCAAGATAGGTGCGCAAATGCCCTTCCGGCAGAAGGTTGGAAAAAAATGGCATCACGCGCTTTTTATAAACGCGGAAGTCCGAAAGCAGTCCACCGAACTCGTCCTTGAAAGCGAGCCCCAGGGTCGGCCTGTCAGGGTCATCGATATAGCCATCATTGAAAGCGAAGATCGTCCGGTCGCCACCCACGTTGGTGAGCGTACCGATCGGCTCTCCGTAAAGTAGTACATCGAGCACAGAGACATCAGTCATCGCCCTCCTCCTCCAGCTGATAGGCCGGCCTGGGCGCACGCGACGTCGCTTGAGAAGCCGCGTGCCGGGCCAACTGAATGCGCAGGGTGGCGATGGCTTTCGCAGCGCCCTCGATCGCCTCCTGGCTGGCGGCAGGCTCAATCGACTCGACGGCGCATCGCACCTGTTGCACTACATCGGGGTCAAGCTGACTGTGGATCTGGGTGATCTCGCGGATACGGCGCTTGAGAGCATCGTAATTCCCCGTGGGCATCTGGGTAGCGATTACATCGACCTTGTCGCGCAGGCGCTGGAGCTCTCGCAGAGTTTCTCCGTTGGCGGGCGGCGTGTCGGCGACGCTACGAACAATCGATTGAACCGCCGGGATCGCCTTACGAGGAACGAGCATCAAATCCAGTTCCAAAGCGTGGGCGATCGACGAAAGACTCGAGACACGCAAGTCAACGCCATGGTTCTCGATCTTCGAGATATGCGACTGCGGCACGCCTGCAAGCTTGCTCAGCTCCCGCTGACTAAGCCCCTTGGCCTCCCGAGCGGCCTTGAGTCGTGCCGCCAGGTGCTCTACCCCGTAACTCATCGATTCGCCCTACCATCCCGACAGACATCAAATATATATAAAAATAGATCGGAAGGACCAATTGATCAATTTTTATAGATCACCAGTGACGTTCGTCTACGCCATGGTCGACGACAGCGCAGTGTCGGCGCGAGGCCCCGGACTGGACGCCAGAAAGAACGCAGCACGGGCTTCACCCACAAGGGGACGCGCCTCGCAGCGCTCTGCCAATGGTGCCAAGGCATCCAGTATCGGTCATGTACCGACAAGACTAGAAAGGTAAGTCCGGCAAGCCGAGTAGCGCGACAAGGGAGCGAAACAAAGCCGCCATGAGGTTAGAACCGAAACGGATCAAGGCGTTGAAGTGCGACACCAGGGAGATAAGGCAGACAAAAGAGATCCCGAGAATGGCATCAAGGTAAGGAAGAAAGCCTCTACTCTCCCTTGGCGTTCGACCGGGAAAAGTGGGCAAGGTAGCTGGGCTAGATGGCGGGGCTAGATAACCGGGCCAAGCGGCTTCGCAAGACAACCCGAGCATGCGGAGCCCGAAAAGAAGATCAAGGCCGACCACGCACGGCCAACACTTGCATTTTGCCCATACAAAAACGACAAGACCCGCCGAAGCGGGTCTTGTCATTCATCTAAGCTAGCTAACTAGAAGTTAGATAACCTTGATGTTAGAAGCCTGAAGGCCTTTCTTGCCCTGGGTCACGTCAAAAGAGACCTCTTGACCGTCCTGCAGGGACTTGAAACCTTCAGCCTTGATTTCGGAGAAGTGGGCGAACAGGTCGTCACCACCGTCGGCCGGAGAAATAAAGCCGAAACCTTTAGCGTCGTTGAACCACTTAACTGTGCCAGTTGCCATGATCGATTTCCTTAACGCAGAGCGTTGTCATTACAGTTTGCCGGGTGTCATCCCAGAAATATGGATATAACAAGGGGGATATTGCCAGGCTACCGAATGATTCGATCACTACTGAAATATACGACTTGCTAACCAACGAAAATCATCATCTCACGGCTCGCCGCGCTTTGTCAAACCTTTTTAAAGCATGGCAACAGAACTTTCGCACGTTGCGCTGCTGGTCCTCGGGACGGAGGCTGGCGTCGCTGACCTCCCCCGTTCCCACCAGAGACCCGCAGGGACGCTCGCGTTTCACCAAGCGAGCAACCCACCATCCGGAACCCGGCGGTACCGGTCCCAACCGGCAAAAACGACGACATCACTCGCTGGACTTGGCTTCCACACCAGGGATGGGCTGGGTTGACCTGGGAAATTCTCCTTTCAACACATCAACACCCGACTGGGGATTGGCCAGCGGCACCAGATCTTGCCTGGCCTGACGCCGCTCCTCTGTGTCGATCCCCATACGCTGGTCTCGATCTTCGACCAGGCCCGGCTGCGGCTCTCCGGTACGATTAAAGGACCAAGCCAGATTGGGCTTACCCAGTGGCAAGGCCTGGTCTTCTTCATCGCTGTGTGAAGTGCTCCATGTGTGCCACGTCTTGCCATAGCTGTTCATCTTGGATTGCATCAGCTCATGATCGGCACTTTCAGGCAGGTTGGGGGCGACCAATTGGCCAGACAGAATCTCCCCGTTATGGGGATGCCAATATTGCTTCTCTTCTTCAGGCAGGCTCTCAAAAACGCTTTCGGATATGATGTATTCCACCCCGGTGAGGTGGGCATCCGCGGTATTTCCATCGTAAAGAGCACACTGCATGAAGTCCTCATTGACTTGCTGGCAGAAGTGATGCGCTTCGAATTGATGGCTTGGCTCATCCTTCATGGGATGGAAGCCAACAAGATAGATATTGAGCTGATCCGTCGGTGCGTCGGTCTGCAGTGCACTGGCTCCTGCCTCCAGCACATTGGTCTTGGTGCTTTCTGGCTGTCCGGGCACGTCGGCTGCAGGGCCCGTCTCGGCCATACCGGTACAGCCGTTTAGAACGACGACACACAGAGCCGCTGACGCACCGCGATAAAACACTGGAGTTCCAGGCACACGCTTATCTTTCATGACCATTCCCTTGGCACGATGAATATCACGCTCACCCATCGCACAATCTGACAGATGCGCCTGGATGACGTCTTTGCAATAGCATCACGACTATACAAGCCGCCCCTTATCTACATCAACACGCCGAATGCCAACTCTATAAGACGTCAGTCTTGCTCTTGGCGGCTCTCCCAGCCTTTGTTTATCAGTTACTTAGCGATTTCTTGGGATGGAAATAAGGACGGAGACGGAGACAACATGCGGAAGCCACGGACACTTGTCAGCCGCCGATTATTGCCAGTCGTGCAATAAAAAATTGCAGACAGGCGCCTTTTTTGTGTCTGCACCAATGCACTAAGCTCGCCAACCAGCCTCTTGGACTCGCCACAGCACAGGCGGTCGGCCCAAGTGCATGTCAGTGCTCATCCTCTGACGACTCATCGTGAAGGAGGTCTCGATCATGTCAGCGCCCATCCTTACCCGCTTGGCGTTCGTCAATTATCAGCTCGATCGCCCGGAAGGTCTGCAGATCAAGGTGGACCCGGACGGCGAGACCGGTCGGCGCATTGAGCCGAAGCATGATCGCCAAAGCGTCAGCTTGCAGGATCTGCGCGCTACTCCGCCAAGCTTCGCGTCCCAGGGCCTGCTGTTTCTCGATACGCCCGAGCTTGCCGTGGATGTGCGCGACGCCAAGGCGCGCGACCGCCTGCACACGCCAACCATCGAGGCATTGCTCAAGCAACAACTCGGTGTCAGTGAGGTGCATGTGTTCGA
This sequence comes from Halomonas sp. EF61, assembly GCF_040147045.1. Taxonomy (NCBI): domain Bacteria; kingdom Pseudomonadati; phylum Pseudomonadota; class Gammaproteobacteria; order Oceanospirillales; family Halomonadaceae; genus Halomonas; species Halomonas sp. EF61. The sequence goes on from NZ_JAMSHM010000004.1 coordinate 604,154, forward strand.
CCACACCTTGCGTGGCTTCGAAGGTGAACGCGTGCCGGCGCAGCATGTGCATGTCGACTACTCGCCACGCTCTGGCCCGCAGCGCGTGCGCGATCTGCTGCCGCCCGAGCAGGCCGAGCAGTGGCTGAGCGGCCACTACGGCATCGTCAATGTCTGGCAGCCCGTCGAGCAGGCCGTCGCGCGTGACCCGCTGGCATTCGCCGATACCCAAAGCGTGCACCACGAGGACTGGGTCAACATCGACATCCTCTATCCGGATCGCTGCGGCCAGATCCAGGGTCTCGTCCACAATCCAGATCACCGCTGGTACTTCGTCTCGCACATGCGCCCCGACGAAGCCATCGTCTTCAATGCCTTCGACAGCGCCGGCAAGCCACCGGTCGCGCATACCGCGGCCGAGCTGCTCGACACGCCCGAAGATGCGCCGACACGCACCAGCCTGGAGACGCGGGTATTGGTCCGCTATCCCGACTGAGGTGGATCGGCCGTTGGTGGCTGCTGAGTTCCACGGTCAACATGGCGGATACCGGGCCCATCCAGGTAGCTGACTATTTCTCCTCGGTACCGACACTCACCGCCAGTTGACGGTCATCCAGGCCTTCCTCCCGGCAGGTCTGGCTGTCGCCACGTTTTCGCCTCACATTCTTTGTCATTCAGGAGCTTTGCCATGAGCTTGTCATTCCATGTCGTCAGCCACGAACGCGGCTTCTCCCCCATGCCCCTGCCCATCTGGACGGACAACGGCGACGTGTCTGACCTCTTCGAAGCCGACGCGACGCCAGAGGTTGTCCGTCAGGAGGTCGAGGGTGTCCCCGGCGCCTTCCAGCTACTCAATGTGCTGACACCTGCCGAGGCCGACAACTTCGTTGCCGTTCTGGAGGACATGGGCTTCGAGGAAGATGCGCCCGTCTCCCTGCCGCGCTCGGTGCGCCACAATCACAACGTCAACTGGGTCGTCAGTGAAGCGGTCGATCAGGTCATCTGGCAGCGCTCGGCGCCGCGGGTCACCGAGCAGATCCAGGGCGAGGGAGCCAAAGGCATCAATGCGCGCTTTCGTGTCTATCGCTACGAGGCCGGCGACTTCTTCAAGCCGCACACCGATGGCGCCTGGCCGGGCAGTCGCGTCATCAATGGCGAGGTCGTCCAGGACGCCTATCCGGGCCTGATGAGCCAGTACACCTTCCTCATCTTCTTAAGCGATGGCTACATTGGCGGGCGCACCGAGTTTCTGGTCAGCCGCCGTGATCCCGACAAGCCGGCTCAGTCGCGGGACGATATCCAGACGGTCTCGGTCTCCACGCCCAAGGGTGGCGTACTGTGCTTCCCGCATGGCTCGCATCCGCAGCACTGCGTGCACGCCAGCGAGCCGATCCGCGACGGAGCCAAGTACATAATCCGCAGCGATATCCTCTACTGAAGGCTCTCAGATGAGCACCATCTGATAAACACCGCCTGATGAGTATCGTCCAAGCAGTCGCGACGTGCGCACAGGGCCCGATCTCCCTTTAGATCGGGCCCTTCGTATATCTGGACGGCGGACAGCGCTCACGGCTGGCTAGTGACAGGACAGCCGCTCGCGGCGGGCCAGCAAGAAGTCGATCCAGGCGCGCACGCGCGGATTATGCTGATTCTCGCGCGCGTAGACGACATGGATACCGGTGTCGAAATCCGATGAGGTGACCTGATAGTCCTCCAGCACCGGCATCAGGCGGCCGCTTGCCAGCTCTTCCCGTATGGCCCAGAGCGGTTGTACCACGACGCCGGCGGCGCCCAGCGCCGCCTGGGTGAGAATGTCGGCATTGTTGGTGCGCAACGCACGGGCCCGCACCGAGATACGATGCTCACGATCCCCTTGCACCAATCGCCAGTGATGATTGGCGGTGGTATAGCTGAAGGTCAGCAGACGGTGCTGCTCCAGGTCTTCCGGCCGATGGATCGGGGGCTGGGCCGCGAGGTAAGACGGCGCGGCGGCCAGCACGAAGCGCTGGTCACTGATGTGCCGCGCGATCAGGCTCGAATCTTCCAGGTGACCGATGCGCAGGGCCACGTCGAAGTGGTCCTCGATCAGATCCACACGCTGGTCGCTGCTGACGATATCCAGCGCCACCTCGGGATAGCGCTGCATGAACTCGCTCACCAGCGGCGCCAGATAGAGGCGTGAATAGCGCCACGGCACCGAGATACGCAGCGGCCCCGCGACTCGCTCACTCAGCGTCTCGAGCTCATCCTCCAGTTGTTCCACCTCGGCCAGAATGGCGCGAAAGTGGATCAGGGCACGCTCTCCAGCGGGCGACAGCCGCACATGGCGAGTGGTGCGCACCAGCAGCGGCTCGCCCAGCTGGCGCTCCAGATGATTGACATGACGCGTCGCCGTGGAACTGGCGATATCCAGCTCCCGAGCCGCCACATTGAAGCTCTGATGCTCCGCCACCTTGAGAAAGGTGCGCAGGCGTTGAGTCAGTTCGTTCATGGTGCTCCTGCGAATCCTCCGCGTCCTTGTCGCATGCCCCACAGGTCAGCCGGCTGGCCAATCACCTGACCAGTAGACTCGGCAGTCGGTGGGCGAAGTCGCCTGGCGATGACGGTTGGCGATGGTCGGGCACGAGCATATCATCGTCGCAACGCTGGATGGCCGAAAGGGAGAACGAATGACATGGACATCATGAACAGCATGAAAGGACTCGCCGGCGGCGTCCTGATCGGCCTCTCGGCAGTGATGCTGATGGCCTTTCTGGGACGTATCGCGGGTATCAGTGGTATCACGCGGGGAGCGCTTCTGGAATCAGGCCCGGACCACCGCTGGCGCATTGCCTTCGTGCTCGGGTTGATCAGCGGCCCGCTGCTCCTTGTGCTGTTCAATCTTGACTGGGGCAATGTGGCCGAGCGCTCAGATGCGCTGATCGGCGATCCCACCAGCGGGGGCCTGAGCATGATGTTCGCAGGCCTGCTGGTAGGCGTGGGAACCGGCATCGGGGGCGGCTGTACCAGTGGCCACGGCGTCTGCGGTATCGCTCGTCTTTCACCCCGCTCGCTGGTGGCCACTGCGGTGTTCGTGGCCGTCGCCATGCTGACGGTCTTCGTGAGCCAACACCTGCTGGGAGAGTCACCATGAAAGCGATCATCGGCTTCATCACCGGCCTGGTCTTCAGCCTCGGGCTGACACTCAGCGGCATGACCGATCCCGCGCGTGTCGTCGGCTTTCTCGACGTGGCCGGTGACTGGGACCCCACACTGATTTTCGTACTGGGCGGTGCCGTCATCACCACCTTCATCGGTTATCGCCTCGTCTGGCGGCGTGGCGCTCCCCTGCTGGGCGAGCGGTTTCAACTACCCAGGCGTCGCGATATCGATGGCCGCCTGCTGCTCGGCGCGGCCCTGTTCGGTGTTGGCTGGGGCCTGAGTGGTTACTGCCCCGGGCCTGCCATCGTCTCCAGCAGCGCCATGAGTCTGCCATTGGCGGGTTTTCTGCTGACGATGCTACTGGGCTGGTGGCTGGCCACACGCCTGACGCGCGGTCACTGATCCGAGTGCCACGCTTCGCCCAGCAAACGCCGGCCATCCGGCCGGCGTCACAACGGCGTCACACGGGATATTGTGCGGCAGCTGGTTTATTTATCACTCTGAAAACGGAATAAAAGACCGCTTTTAGCAGATAACTTAAACCTAAGCCGAGTCTCTGGCCCTGCTTGAGGCCAAAATCAGCCGAAGGAAGCTTGAGGGACGAGGCCAGGCAGAAGGCCTCTGCAGGAAAAAAGACGGGAAAACATCACGTCAATCCTGATAGTGCGTGTACTTTTTCGCACTTCCCTTCACTTTCTCGGCCGGATATTTCTCCGCATTCTTCTCCATCTTCGTCCGGCACGCCGCTTCGATATCCACGTCCAGCTTGCCTGCCAGCCGGATCAGGTAGAGCTGAACATCGGCAATTTCATCGCGCACGGCGGCCAGTTGCTGCTCATCCAGCTCCCTGGACTGCGCCTCGGTCAGCCACTGGAAGCACTCCTGCAGTTCAGCTGCCTCCACCGTCAGCGCCATGGCCAGGTTCTTGGGTGAGTGGAACTGATCCCAGTCACGCTCGGTGGCGAACTGGTCCATAGCGTCACGAAGCTGCTTGAACGGGTCTGACATCTGGTACTCACCTGATTCTGCGGTATCGGATAGCGCTGAGCATGCCTGCTCTGCCGCTCGCTATCCAGCCAGCACCAACAAAGGCGACCTCTCGGCTGTCGACTCGCTCACAGCACGAAGAGGAATTCGCCGATGCCAGTCAGGTCCCCGACCTTCTCACTCTGATACAGCTTGATCGTGAAGCTGCCGGCGTGGTCCAGGTCCTCAATGACGCTATGCTGCACCACAACGACCTTGCCTTGTCGTGTGTGGCCAGGTTTGGCGCGGAACAGACACCAGGCGCCGTTGGGGATGCGCCCTCACCGCACAAACGATGGTCTATCTACCATTGAGTAAGAACAGCGTGATATCCAGAGCCTGACGTGTGTCTCGAATAGTCGGTGCGATTCAGTACCGGTGGTGTACCTGGGCAGGGAAGATGCGAGTGGATGCATGGCATACTTCCCGTGCTATCCCGTGGTCACCGTGTAACACATGAGGATGTGTGTCATGAGCGATGCTACCTTCACCTTTCGGGTCGATGAGGGCCTGAAAGCAGAATTTGCCAGTGCAGCCAAGGCACACGATCGTACCGGGGCACAGCTTCTACGCGACTTTATGCGCAACTACGTAGCCCAGCAGCAGGAAGCGCAGGACTATGATGCCTGGCTGATGTCCAAGGTGGAGCAATCACGAGCCTCGGCAGAAGCTGGTGATCTAATACCTGCTGCCGATGTGGAAGCCAGGTTTGCTGCCCGTCGTGCGTCTACCCGTGCTCGTCTGGCGAAGCCGAATTGATGGAGCTGGCCTGGACGCCAGAGGCGATGCAGGATCGTGACGACATTTACGATTACATAGCGCCAGAGAATCCGCTGGCAGCCTTAAGTTGTATGAACTGTTTTCAGAGAAGGCGGCACAGCTGGCAGGCCCCCTGGCAGCAGACTGCCTGGCGGTGCTCCGCGAGCTGGTTGTTCACCCCAGCTATATGTTGCTCTATGACGTTGTGGGGATGCAGGTGCGGATACTGGGTGTAGTGCACACAGCTCGCCAGTGGCCGCCTTCACTGGGATAAAAAGATTCTTCGTCACTTCGTGTGGATTTGACCTGATCCAGCATGCGCCACACAGGGCTGCCGATCAGGTAGGTCATGGCGATGAAAGTGGCCCCGTTCCGGTTGGGGTCTCCGGCGGCACTCTGCACGGCATATCCGAAGAGAGCATTGTCGAGAAGTTTGCTGAGTTCATCTGCGATACAGGCCCGAAGGTCACTGCCGGCGGCTCTCACCTCATCAAGTAGCTCGGGGCGGCCATCCACGAGATTGAAGATGTCCTCGATGTCGTGGCCCGATAAAGGATCGTCCTCACCCCGCCCCTTGTAGGCTTCAAGCTTGGCGGCAACGAAAAGCGGTGGTGCGACCACGCGGATGGAAAGACCCCCACCTAGGGAGATGGGCTGTGCCGTTTCCCGTGCCCGGGGATACCAGTGATTGCTGAAGCCGAGCACGTCGTCATGGTCCGGCATCAGATCGACGCGCAACACCTGCGTATTCCGCACCATCCATAGGATCGCCCGGCCGATCATTCTGGCGTAGCTCATTCTAGGTGTCAGGCTCAGAGTATGAACGCTGGCCGAAAGTCCCCGGTGCCCGATACTAGTAAAGCGAATATCGCGATGGTTGCTGGTCAGATCCCATCTCAGGGCCGTAGGGCTTACCAATTCGGCAGCTGTACCGGCTGGCGGTCGCATCTTATGACGCCGACTCGCTTCAGAGTTCGGTCAAATGCGGGGATCTATCTAGATGGAGACTACGCTGGGCAGTGGGCGCTCGCATGGAGCTCGAAGCCCATTCACTAAAGGAAGCGGCGTTGAAACGATGTCCGTGGACAGCCAAGCATCGGGAATTCCCGTGGTGCGAGAACAATGTCAATTCCAGACAGCACAACCAACAAGCAAGTGGGAGGGCGGTGGTGGGCCCAGCAGGACATGACCCCACGACCACGGGATTGTGAATTTGCCGCCCACGCGCTATGCATTGAAAAATCAAGCGTAGCCAAGCGAAATCCAAAAAACCACAAAGCACTTGTCTTTCAGCAGTTTAGTGAAGATTGGCGAAACAGGAGAGATCTGATGAATGCCCCCTACTGTACCGCCCAGTTGCTACTGTCACGATAGCCTGCCATCCGCTCATGAACCGCCCTTCACTCGTGTAGCAACATACCTACATTAGTCGCTCGTATAGGAGGTGCCATCATGACCATCACAACCCTATCCAGTCGAGAACTTAACCAGGACGTTACCCGCGCAAAGAAGGCGGCCAAGAGCGGCCCAGTGTTCATCACAGATCGCGGCAAGCCTGCTCATGTGCTGTTGAGCATCGAGGAATACCAGCGGCTTATAAGGCAACGACGCAACATTGCTGATTCTCTGGCTATGCCAGACGTTTCGGCGGATATCGAGTTTGAACCGCCGCGTGTGACCATTGGCACACAGTCCGCTGATTTCTCATGATGTATGTTCTCGACACTAACGTCGTGTCCGAACTACGAAAAGTTCGGGCTGGCAAAGCTGACCCGAACGTTGCGACATGGACTGAAAGTGTCGATGCCGCCTAGCTTTTTGTGTCCACCATCATGGAACTTGAGCTTGGGGTGTTGTCGATTGAGCGCAAGGACGCTACCCAGGGGGCCGTGCTGCGCTCATGGCTGGAGCAACAGGTACTGCCGGAGTTCTCGGGGCGAACATTGCCAGTCGATGCAGCTGTAGCGCAACGCTGCGCCCGGCTACACGTCCCCGACAAGCGCGGCGAACGTGACGCGCTCATCGCGGCAACGGCCCTTGTTCATGGCATGACGGTAGTCACTTGCAATGTGGCCGACTTCGAGCCTACAGGAGTGACCACCCTCAATCCGTGGGAGGCGATGCAATGAAAGATCAAATACAGACAAGAAGATGCTATTCAAGGTGAGCTACTCGAAGGGGTGTTCGAGGTGATAACTCATATTCGGTCCGCACAAGAGCCGGAATCGCCGGAAAGTGAGACCCTTGAAAGCCGGTGACCTTCCCAGGTTCCGCGCCTTCCTCGATTACGCGAAGGCGGGGCTTTCCCCTTCGCCGATCACCTTGCGTGTCGTCGTCACGGCCTCGGTAGCGACCGAATCACCGACAGGCGGTCGCCGGGCGGTAGCGGCCCGGCATCAAAATGAATAGAATTGATGTTGATGATGAAAATCTTCAGTTTGTCTCATAATAGATTTCCCTCAATAATCTTCTCACTCGCTCAAGGGTGATGCCGGCCAGGCACCGATTCACCGGCATCATCGTCCGCTTCCGTCGTACACCGGCGCGAGTTCAGCTTCCGCCTTGGAAGCGCCAGCGGGACCATATCGATCAAGGGCCGCGAGGTCTCCGCGGTCTACCGGCTTCACCTTCCAGCAGACAGAGTGGCACCTCACGATGACCAACGACTTTGCATTTTCCGTCAAGAGCGTGCGTTTCGACGAACACTATCAGCCGTCGAACAGCACTCGTATCACCACCAACTTCGCCAATCTTGCCCGCGGGGAGAAGCGCAAGGACAACCTGCGCAACACCCTTCGCATGATCGACAATCGCTTCAATGCCCTGGCGGACTGGGACAATCCCACAGGTGACCGCTACAGGGTGGAGTTGGACATCATATCGGTCGAGATGGCCATCGACGCGAGCAATAGCGCTGGTGCGCTACCACTTATCGAGATCCTCAAGACTCAGATCGTCGACCAGAAGACGGGCGAACGTATCGAGGGCATCGCAGGCAACAACTTCTCGTCCTACGTGCGCGACTACGACTTCAGCCTGGTCCTCAAGCAACACAATCAAAACCGCGAGACGTTCAGCGTTCCCGAGAACTTTGGCGACCTGCACGGCAAGCTGTTCAAGGCCTTCTTGAACTCGGAGGCCTACAGGGCGCACTTCCACAAGGCTCCCGTCATCTGCATCAGCGTATCGAGCACTAAGACCTACCACCGCACCGAGAACCAGCACCCGGTGCTGGGCGTGGAGTACCTCCAGGAAGCGCATTCATTGACCGATGAGTACTTCCGCAAGATGGGCATGAAGGTGCGCTACTTCATGCCCCCGGGCAGCGTCGCGCCCCTGGCCTTCTACTTCAGCGGGGACTTGCTGGGCGACTACACCAACCTGGAACTGATCAGCACCATCAGCACCATGGACACCTTCCAGAAGATCTATCGCCCGGAGATCTACAACGCCAACTCCGTCGCCGGCAAGTCGTACCAGCCAAGCCTGCAACAACAGGACTACTCCCTGACCCGGATCGTCTACGACAGGGAAGAGCGCAGCCGGCTGGCGACCGAGCAAGGGAAATTTGTGGAGCAGAGCTTTATCAAACCCTATGGCGCGGTGCTCGAACAATGGTCCGCCAACGCCACACTCTGATTCACCCAAGACAAGGTTTCTCCCGATGACGACACTGCTTCCCACCTCGACCGCCGGCAGCCTGCCAAAGCCCGCCTGGCTCGCTCAACCCGAAGTGCTCTGGTCCCCCTGGAAACTGGAGGGCGACGGCCTGACCGAGGGCAAGCAGGACGCGCTGCGCCTGGCCCTGCACGAACAGCAGCATGCCGGCATCGACATCGTCAGCGACGGCGAGCAGTCACGCCAGCACTTTGTCACCACCTTTATCGAGCATCTCAACGGCGTCGATTTCGAGCAGCGCGAGACCGTGCGCATTCGCGATCGTTATGACGCCAGCGTGCCCTCGGTGGTCGGTGAGGTATCACGTCAGAAGCCGGTATTCGTCGACGACGCCAGGTTCCTGCGGGAGCAGACCGATCGCCCCATCAAGTGGGCCCTGCCCGGCCCCATGACCATGATCGATACCCTCTACGACGGCCACTACAAGAGCCGCGAAAAACTGGCCTGGGAATTCGCCCGCATTCTCAATCAGGAAGCCCGCGAACTCGAGGCCGCAGGCGTCGACATCATCCAGTTCGATGAACCCGCCTTCAACGTCTTCTTCGACGAGGTCAATGACTGGGGCATCGCGACCCTGGAGAAGGCCATCGAGGGACTCAAGTGCGAAACCGCCGTGCACATCTGCTATGGCTACGGCATCAAGGCCAATACCGACTGGAAAAGCACGCTCGGCTCGGAGTGGCGTCAGTACGAGGAAGTCTTCCCCAGGCTCCAGCAGTCCAATATCGATGTGGTCTCGCTGGAATGCCACAACTCACGGGTGCCGATGGAATTGATCGAGCTCATTCGCGGCAAGAAGGTCATGGTCGGCGCCATCGATGTCGCCACCAACACCATCGAGACCCCGGAAGAGGTGGCCAGCACCCTGCGCCAGGCGCTTGAGTACGTCGATGCCGACAAGCTCTACCCCTGCACCAATTGCGGCATGGCCCCGCTGTCGCGCCAGGTCGCCCGGGGCAAGTTGAACGCGCTCAGCCAGGGCGCCGCCATCGTCCGTCGCGAACTGACCCGCTAAGCGACTCGCGCCGGGACTACCCCACCCGACCGGCCAGCGTGTCCCGCACACGCTGGCCCGGTATCCGAACGTCCATGAAGCCTTGCGCAGCCGTCCCACAAGGAGCCACCATGTCGCACCCCTGCGCCGGTATCGAGCCATCGCGTTTTCGTAAAGCGCTCGGCCACTACGCCTCCGGTATCACGATCATCACCACCCAGTTGGACGAGGAACCCATCGGCTTTACCTGCCAGTCCTTCTACAGCGTGTCGATGGATCCCCCGCTGGTGTCGTTCAGCGTCAAGGCTGGCTCGTACAGCTACCCCAGGATTCGCCAGGCGGGTCGCTTTGCGGTCAATATCCTGTCCCGAGACCAGGCGTCGCTATCGAACCAGTTTGCTCGCCAGGGCGATGACAAATGGCGCGGTATCCACTGGCAGCCGTCCCCCTCGGGTAACCCGGTCATCGCCGACTGCCTATACTGGCTGGACTGCCAGATTCACGCCGAGCACGCCGCCGGCGACCATCTGATCGTGATCGGCGAGGTAAAAGCATTGAAACCAGGCGTAACAAAGCCCGCCCCACCGCTGCTCTACTACCAGGGGCAGTACCGCGGCCTGGCCAGACTCGATCAGTGACGCTGCGACAGGCAGACAGCGCTGCCGGCACCAGCATCAACGTCTCTTGCGATACCCGCGCATGGATGGAACGATAGCGAGAATCTGGCCTTCTCGCTTTCGCACCGCGCACAGGCACTTTTCAGACAAGCCCTAGCACTGCTGGTCTGCTGACCTGCGGGCCTTGCGCCGCCTTAACTCCGCGCGCATCCAGGCCGACGACTCGGCCATATCACGACGCAGGTCGTCGAGTTCATCGCGGGTCAGCCAGCGCACGGCTGGCTCCGTGCTGGGTGATGTCGCCTCACAGGCTTTCTCCTCGGGATTGTCTGCCATACCCAGTCCCTCGCATCCGCGTTGGTTCTGTTGATCTTTCCTGTTTTTCTCGTGGCGTTTCGATGGCCCTGGCGCATCAACTGCCGATAATATAGCGTTCCTGAACAGTTCCGCCCAAGCGAGGGGACACGCGGCAGTACACTCCCCCTACCCTTCTCCCGGCATGAACGAGGCTCTGTGCAACTTAAAACGATGTTACTGCCCCTCTTCATCCTAATCAGCACACCGGCCATTGCGGACCTGCCTACGGGCCCAGCCAGCCAGTATCACACCGACGATTGCGCGTCATTGCATCAGATCGCGAGAAGCACCATGGACGCCCGACAATCGGGAGTGGCTATGGCGGACATGATGGACAGCGCCGAAAGACACATGAAAGGCAACTGGCAGCGAATGGCCCAACAACTGATTCAGGACGCCTATAGCCAGCCACGCTACTCCACCAGCGCCAAGCAACAAGCGGCCATCTCCACCTTTGCAGGCTCTATCCATGAAGCCTGCATGGAACGTTGATACCTGGAAAAATACCCGACAGCACCGGCAAACCGCGCCAATTCAGGCCGCCTTACGCCCATGACCCGTGGGGGTGCGCCGGGATACCCTGTCTGTTGATGCGACGCATGGGGCCCAACGGCTTGCCAATCTTGCCGGTGGCCCTGCCTCGAGCGTCGCCGTCTCTGCCTGACGTCACCTGACCTTCTCCGTCGTCTTCTCGGGTTCCATCTATTCGCGCGCCCCTTCGCCATCTCCGAAAACGTCGATCCGAAGGAGCCTCAGTCGTAGCGACATGCCCCGGTCATCCGGCGTCAGTGGCGGGCAGCATGTGGCAACAGGCGATAATCTGTTCACGTAGCCAGCGGTGGGCGGGGTCCTTCTGATAGCGGCGGTGCCAGCTCAGGTGGAAGGGAAAGGGATCAAAGCGCACCGGCGGGGGCACCGGGGTCACGGCAAACTGGCGCGGAAAATGCCGGCACAGCCCCGCGGGTAGACTCGCGATCAACAACGAGCGCTCCAACAGTGCGGGCACCGCCATGAAGTAGGTCACGGCGAGCGCGACGTCTCGCCTCAGCCCTTGATCCTTGAGCTGCTTGAAGATGCCACTCTTCAGCCGCGTGTGGGGCTGCACCAGCACGTGGGCGTAATGCTCGAAGTCTGCCCGCGCCATGCGCCCGTCATCCTCGAGGCGTTCCAGCAATGGGTGGCCCTCACCGACCAGGCATTCGATCCCTTCGCGAATCGCCTCTCGCACCACCAGATTTTCCGGGGGATCCACCTGGCGCCCGAAGGCCAGGTCGGTCGTGCCGCTCATCACACCCGCCTCGCTCATGTCCTGTGACAGGCGGCGCACCTGCAGGGTGATCCCCGGCGCCTGCTGGCGCAGGGCCTCGGCCAGCAGCGGCAGGATCATCACCTCGAAGTAGTCGTTGGCCGCGATCTCGAAATGCCGCTGCTCGGTAGCGGGGGAAAAGTCCCTTTCACTGTTGATCAGTCCGTCCAGGTCGGTCAGTGCCGCTTCGATGGTCGGAAAGAGATGTTCCGCCTTTTCGGTCGGACGCATGCGCTGACGATCGCGTATGAACAACGGATCATTGAACAACTCACGCAGGCGGCCCAGCGCAGCACTGACCGACGGCTGGCTCAGGTGCAAGCGCTCACCGGCACGGGTGACGTTCTGCTCCAGATACAGCGCATGGAAGGTACGCAATAGATTGAGGTCGTAATTGAGCTTCATCGAGGCCATCCCGGACAGCAACCAGCGGAGCGGTGGCTCAGCACTATTTGTCTCGATGATAGCAGCTATCCACACTATCGATTATACGCATGAAGGTACGCACATTAGGCTTTCCTGCATACACCGCGCGAGTGGTCGCGGCACACGCTGCGGAACCTTCCGCACCACAGAGGAGAGCCCCATGAGCAAGGTACTGGTCGTCGTCACCTCCCACGATACCCTCGGCGATACTGGCAAGAAGACCGGCTTCTGGCTGGAAGAGCTGGCAGCCCCCTACTACGTGCTGAAGGACGCCGGTGTCGAGGTCACGCTGGCCTCTCCCAAGGGCGGCCAGCCACCGCTGGATCCGGCCAGCGAGGGCGAAGACTTCCAGACCGACGCCACCCGCCGCTTCGACAAGGACGCGGTCGCCCAGCGGGATCTGGCCAACACCGCCGTTCTGTCCGAGATGAACGTCGAGGACTTCGATGCCATCTTCTACCCGGGTGGCCATGGCCCGCTGTGGGACCTGGCCAACGATACGGATTCCATCCGTTTGATCGAGCAGTTCCACGCTGCCGGCAAGCCTGTCAGCGCGGTCTGTCACGCTCCGGCGGTGCTGCTGAAGGCCCGTAAGCCAGACGGTTCCCCCTTTGTCGATGGCGTACGAGTCACCGGCTTCACCAATGGCGAAGAAGCCGCGGTTGGCCTCACCGAGGTCGTCCCCTTCCTGGTGGAAGACAGTCTGCAACAGCAGGGAGGTCTTTACGAAAAGAAGGTGGACTTCACTGCATTCGCGATTCAGGACGGGCTAATCATCACCGGGCAGAACCCGATGTCCTCCGAAGGCGTCGCCGAGCTACTGCTCGACAGCCTCGAGGCCTGACCCAGGCCCCTGATGAATCGCCCCCGGTTTCATAGACACCTCCAAGCCTTGTACTGAAGGCACCAAGGAGGTCCCATGAGCCGCCAGCGATATACCGAAGAATTCAAGATCGAAGCCGTCAAGCAGGTGACGGAACGAGGCCAACCCGTCACGGAAGTGGCTGCCCGGCTGGGCGTCTCCGGCTACAGCCTCTATCAATGGATGAAGCGCTACGCCAAGCCTGTGGAGCAGCGGCAGCAGGACGCGGATCTCCAGGCGGAGAACCGGCGTTTGAAGGCCGAGCTGAAGTGTGTGTCAGAAGAACGGGACATACTAAAAAAGGCCACCGCGTACTTCGCCAGAGGGTCCGACTGAGGTACGCGTTTATCCATGACCAGGCGGACCAATATCCGGTGCGGCGCCTGTGCCGCATCATGACGGTGCACCCGAGCGGCTACTATGCTTGGCGCCGTCACGCCCTGTCTGAGCGGGGGCGAGACGACCAGCGTTTGCTGGGGCTGATCAAGCATGCCTGGCTCGAGAGCGGCGACGTCTACGGCTACCGCAAGAGTCACCAGGACCTCAGAGAGGCCGGTGAAACCTGCGGCAAGCACCGCGTAGCCAGGCTGATGCGCCGGGAAGGGTTGCGCTCCCAGCCCGGTTACCGGCGGCGCCCTGGCGCCTATGGCCGCAAGCCGGCGGTGGTGTCACCCAATCGTCTGGATCGCCGCTTCGACGTAACGGCACCCAATGTCGCCTGGGTCACCGACATCACCTACATCCGCACCCTCGAAGGCTGGCTCTACCTGTCGGTGGTCATCGACTTGTTCTCACGCCAGGTCGTAGGCTGGTCGATGAAGCCACGCATTACTACCGACCTGGCTCTGGATGCCTTGCTGTCAGCCATCTGGCGCCGCAAGCCCCAAGGGGTTGTCATGGTGCATTCGGACCAGGGCAGCCAGTTCAGCAGTGCGGACTGGCAGAGCTTTCTGAAGGCCAATCACCTGGAGGGCAGCATGAGCCGTCGAGGTAGCTGCCATGACAACACCGTGGCCGAAAGCTTCTTCCAGCTGCTCAAACGAGAACGCATCAAGCGCCGGATCTATTCGACTCGGGAAGTCGCCAAGAGCGATGTGTTCGACTCTATCGAGATGTTCTACAACCCCACACGTCGTCACGGCACGAGCGATCGCTTGTCACCCGTCGAGTACGAACGGCGTTATACCCAGAGCCTGACGGGTGTCTAGATTACCCGGGGCGACTTAAAGGGACTGGCGCAGTCAACCATCAACAACCGCACTCAGGTCGTAAAGCGGGTGCTCTCGCTTTCATACCGGCAGTCGGACTGGATAGAGCTGCCGCTGGACGGCAAGCTCCGCAAGCCATCACCCAAGAACGAACGCCATGCCTACCTGACCGAACTGGAACTCGCCGAACTTCTTGAAGCCGTTGTAATGACCCCCTGGTTTCTGCACACCTCATCCAGTTAATGCGAGGTGTGCTCGGGGTGCCACATAGCCCAGAGACTGATGTGGTCGCTCTTCGTTGTAGTACCAGATCCAGCGCTCGATCACGATTCTGGCTTGGCCCAGCGACTCGAAGCGATGCTGCCAGATGCACTCCTCCTTCAAGGATCGGAAGAAGCGCTCCACGAGTCCGTTCTGTTCCGGTGTATACGGCGTCGTGAACTCCTGGGTGAGACCATAGGCCTTCACCGTGCCCGTGTAGTGCCGGCTGCTGAAGACCAGGCCGTTGTCGGAGCGTAGTGCCAGCGGTTGCTGAACGCGCCCCAGCGCTCCCAGTCGATAGATCAGCGCTTCCTCCAGAGCGGCCTCAGCGGTCTTGCTGCTGCCATTGTCCGATAGTCGCCAGCCGAGGATCTCTCTTGTGCAGCAGTCGATGATCACCGCCAGGCTGGCTCGCCGATCCTTTCCACACCACACGTGCGTGAAATCCGTCGCCCAGCGTTCATCAGGCCGTGACGTGACTGACGGCAAGCTCCTGGCACGCGGTCGGAAGCCTTGTGGCCGCTTGCGTACCTGCCAGCCTTTCATTTGCAGGATGCGCTGGATCGGCTTGCGGTTCTCTCCTAAGGCGCACGCCAGGCGGCGATAGCCATAGGTGGGGAACCTCTCCAGGGCCAGTTTCACCCGCACCGCCAAGTCGGCATTGATGGCACGCTTCCGCGATTTGGGCCGGTAATACAGGCTGCGCCGGGGGAATCCCAGCCAACGGCAGAGCTTGACGAGCGATACCACATGGCCTTCCTCGGCCAGTTGCGCCTGCAGCGACCTTACGAGTTCTCGTCCTCGTCGAGCAGGCGCTTGAATTTTTTTAGCGCATAGATCTGCAGATGGGCCTCACCCAATGCCTCCTTGGTCTCCCGGAGCTCGGACTCATACTGCTCACGGATGTCCTTGGGGCGGGCCTTGAACCCGTTTTCCATGCTGCGCTGGGCCTCATCGACCCAGCCCTCGATCTCAGAGACAGTGAGATCGTACTGGCGAGCCACTTCAGCCGTCGTGGTCTTGCCCTTGAAGATGTCCATGACCACGGCAGCCTTGCGCTTCGCGGTCCATCGTTTGATGGAGTTGTCGTCGCTCATCCTGTCCTCCTGATGACTGCACTATAGCCTGTGCAGCTATGGAGGGGGTCACTTCACCGTGCCGGAGCGCTACAGGATCGAACGAAAGGTGATCCTGCTGGCGATGCTGACAGGCATGCGGAGGGGTGAGCTGATGGCACTGGAATCTGGGAACATCTACAACGGCCGCATCGTACTCAGGCCCAACCAGACGAAGAACGGGAAGCCAAGGGTGATACCACTGACGGAGGAAGCCCTACCGCTGGTGGAAAGCTTGCCGTTCGATACGACGGGTGACCGGGTACGTGGCGCCTTCGAGAAAGCCAGGGAGAAGATTGACCGCCCTGACATCCGCTTTCACGACTTGCGGCACTGCACTGCTATGCCTCGTTGCTGGCGAGCAAGGGGGAGGCACTGACGAGCATCAGGGATCTGCTTGATCATTCGTCACTGACCGTGACCAGCCGCTATGCTCATGCCGACCCGGCACGGTGGGAAAGCGTAGTGGCGACGTTGCCGCGGATCAGCAACCAAACCGCAACCACACATTGATAGAAAGCAACCCTTGGTTACGTAACCACCTGATTTCATTGGTGGGCCCAGTAGGACTTGAACCTACGACCAAGGGATTATGAGTTCGCTTTTAAAACAATAAGTTACTGACACACAAGGAAAAGCAACCGTAATCGAGCGAAAGGTACAGTTCTTTGGAATCAGTAGGTTAGCGAAGGTTGAGGATAGCATACGAAACTGGTGTGTGTACCGCTGCTGTACCATGAAAGCAGTCTTCCAATCGGCCACCGCAAATTTCCCGATGTGATCATAGGAAATTTGAGTATATCTCCCGCTCCCTCGAAGAAATCAAAATCTCAAAACTTCAATAATTAAAAGTAATCCGGACCACCCTAGGAATCAGTAACCATTATATTTATATTATCAGGGCGGCCTATATGACAGTAGTACATAGTTTCCATCAGTGGCATTTCATTTTCCAGCCAGCCCTGTATATCAGAAGACGCAATATTACAAACATTTGACAGCTTACTCAAAAGTTTTTCATACCACTCATTGTCGCCAATATTTATAACTTTATTAGCATAAACCAACACATCACTTCTATGCTTTTTACTCAAAACCCCTTTCCCAACCTGCAAAAAATCTACCACATCTGTAGAATAAGACATCCTCATAAACTCAGAAATAAATTTCTGCCATGAGACCATATCAAAACCGAGACCTTTCAGTGCTGGCAAGTATCCCTCCAGCCGGTAAAGAATACGTGCTACAAACAATGCAGATTTTCTTGCGTCCACAGGAAGGAAAGTACCTAAAACACTTATAGCGCCACTCCTTATCAAACCATTGGCTACAGATGCATGAGACCCTCCTATCGCTGAGGTCAAACAAGCGCTCAATAACACTATGGGCGGTACTCTAGTCTTGTGGGCAAGGCTCCATGTATCTAGCTTTTCATCTCCAATACAGAGCCATCCATTTTCTTTTGGCCCGCCATGATAGCCATGGCAATCGAATACCAAAATATTGCCATAAAAGCTGTCTAACGCTTTAACCACATCATCTTTACTACCAACATCTACAAATGTACATTTGACCTTAGAGGAGCCACCTAAAAAACATTCAACTGCTGTCTCCAAGACACCTGATATTTCATCTTCTTCTGCGAAAGAACGAATCACTAGAACATCATGCAGATCAGAATCTAATATTACCTTTTGACCACCAACCGCGCAATACTGCATTAACATATTTCCAGGAGTCATAGGAATTCTAGAAAGATCATGACTAAACATCAAAGGAACTTTCCCGAATCTAACCCACTCTATTGGAACATCGGCAAAAAGTTGGCATGAATTAAACTCTCCACAAATATAATCTGTTATTTTTTTCCCAATATGCTGCCTAAGATGCTTTTCATATTCTTTGAATTTTTTCTGCAGTTTCCTCTTCCCTTTTTCATCTCCCCGCTTAGAGAGCTCTTCTATTTCTCTTAACATAGAAAAAGACAAATTCACTGCGTTCGGCAAACGAACAGCTGGCCTTATCGTAGATGATGTGAAAAGTGATATAGCTGCGACAACAATAGATAGCTCTCGCTGTCTGAGACGTAAAATATACCCTGCAATAGGATGTTCATATGGATTCTCCATCTCACCTTCCTCCAAGGAAAGAGAGAATCCCGAGTAACCTTCATTCCTTATAACACCATTTTTCAGCATATATTTAATTGCTGTTGATTTTATCTTACGCATAATGTCATTCCAGAACTTCTGATTAAAATTATAAAGTTCTGGGTATATTGAGGGCGCATAAATAACGACTCCCCCGCGAGTTCCATCTTCTCCTCCACAATTATCGACCACACACCGCGCAGACTCTAAAATAGCATCTACATAACTTTCTTTGCGCGCGAAATCTAATTCTTCCCGTCCTCCTAACGAAAATCCAAAACTATATAGGCACCTTTGATTTGGTGTGGCAACACTCTGTGCCACAGCGGGAAGTTCTACAGGAACGTTATACTCACCTCTTAACTCTAGACTTTCTATTTTACTGAAATCAACCGCCTCAGATAAAAAGTTTCTCCTGAAGATTTCATCAATTTTTCCATCCAGGCAATTGAACAAAAAACCATCTTCTCCGAAAGGTCTTATTACCCTCTCATCATCTGAATCAGAAACGATGATGAGCCTTTCAGATATATTCTCTCCAGCACTTACCACATGATCTATGTTTTTCTCGGGCGCCAAAACCACTACAATTCCAGCAAGCATATTAAGTAATGAACCTATGCTAGTCTGCTCTCCTATTGCGTAGACACTTCGTTCCACTCCTCCTTTTCTAAACTCAACAAGCTGCTCATGTCTCATATAAACCTCTGCGGCATGCATAGGAAAAAAGCTAGCAGCATGGACCAATCCAATAAACTCATCATCAGCCACTTTATAATTAAAACCTTGAAATGGTGTGATTTCCTCACCAAAAGGTACTATCAAAACATAATCAATCACAGCACTTCCTTATCAAAAAGTATATAATTTTCATATCGGGGAAAAGCCTCAATTTCCCTGCGCGAGCCTACTGAAGTCCTAGCTGTAGTATGTCACGCTCGACGTGCGTCATCCACGCACCAAGCAGAATGACGTTAGGTGTTTACGGCAATAAATAGCCTAATATAAGGTAGAGTTCTCTGTAGCCCATGGCATACCTGAATTATCTACTATGGATTCATATTAGCTCACGGCTATTATATATTTTTTCAATGCTAATCCCTAACAGGCACAATGGGTAAATACCAAACGGCTGCTCTCCCGATAGAGTACAGTTCATGGAACTCCAGTGCCGGCGGAATTCCTACCACCCCTTACTGCTACCGGCACAATGACCAACCAGTATACCTCACTGAATACCGTACTTTAATCTACGTTTCACGAATGCTGGCTGTGAACCTTCCAGTATGTCTACAATGCGGCGATTAATTTTTGGATTTTCAATTGAACCAGACTCATAGGAAAACTTATAGTTTCTCGATTTCTCTAGGTTTACGTATATGATCTGCTCTGCGTCTGCCCCAACGGCTAGGTTTGGGTTATGAGTCACTAGTACAACCTGCCGATGCTTTTTGGCATCCCTGATACAAGTTGCTAGAACTTTGAAAATACTATCATTGTCAAGATTATCCTCAGGCTGATCTATAATGAGAGGTGTATTTTTCCGATCCAACTGGAGGTAGAAAATCAGCAAAAGAAGCCCCTTCTCTCCAGGGGACAGCTCATTGAGATTTTTACCTCCCAAGCGCAACTCATATCTCGATGACAAATAATCAATTGAGAAGAGAAAATCATATAGCTCTTTTACGTCGTGCGCTTGGTCAGAAACTTTCAACTCCTCAGCACCAGTGCCACCCGAAAATCGCATATAATTGATCAAATCTTCACAAAATGTTATAACGGCATCGCAATCACTCCAGTCTGTTTCCTGAATACGGCGACTGACTTCTTGAAGTGCCTCATGATTATTTCTAAAGGGCCCCCTTTTCCGCTGGTTAATGTGATTAAGGAATTCTCGAACAAAGTCATTGTCAACAACAAAAGAGGCATCTATCTCAATCTCAAAACCTTCTTTCCTTACGGCTACAAGGCGAGCTTCCACACTACTCTTTAGATCAGAATAAAATTGAAGAACCTGATCTTTGCTAGAAAATATCTTCCTGACAACTTCGCGACGCGCGTTTTTCTTTTCCTCTAATTCGCCTTTTACCACTTCATCGACAAACCTCAGCTTATTAGCAAGGTAGCTCAATGTTTCTGGCTTTGGATCTTCACTATCACCGACAATTTCTTGACGCTTGTTCTCCCATTCGTGTACGCGCTCGATGAATGCCTGATAGCGTCGCTGAGGAGTTCCTAGTTGCTCCTTTAGTTTTTCAACTTCTTTATTGACATGGGTGTATGCTGCGCGAAGATCGGGCAACGTTTTTACAACCGTATAGTCCGTTGAATCATCAAACACCGGGTTGTTATATTGCTCTAAATCCTTAACCCTTTGATTAAGATATTTGATTTTTTCGTCTATCGGATTAAAGTCCGATGAAATAGTAACAACACTATCGGAGCTCAACTCAAGCGCCGAGAACTTAGTATGTAACTCAGATAGTTTCTCGTAAAAACCAGAAACGAGCGAAGAAAGACTCTCCCGTAATGAAATTGCATTTTGCAACCTGGTTTTGAGGTCGGATATCTCAGATACAGTTTTATGCCCTGTATTAGAAAGGTCTGATAACAAAGACGTGAGATCGTCTACTTTTTTTGCAAGAGCGGCTTGTTTGGCGTCGTGAGCATCCGGCTTCGGAACCTCTTTCGGTTTAGCTCCATCGAGTGCTTCAAGCTCTTGCTTTTTGGCGGCTATTTCTGACTCTAATTGTCGACGATACTGTGAAGAAGATTGCTCTTCAAGTCGTACTATCTCCTCATTAAGCTCCCGAAGATGCTGTTTGAAACTGCTAGTCTCATGTTTGCTTTGAAGTGTTTTTTCCGCCTCAAGCTCAGGAAAAGTTGACTTTCCGAGTTTCTCAGTCTCATCTACATGGGAGAAAACGACCTCTTCAATCTCATACCTAAACTTTTCAATCTCGATTTCGTTTGTAAGCTGCTCAAAGTAGTTCTGCGGGAGATATCTGACCGTTTCAGGTTTATCTTTATCACCATAGTCACTCAGCAGCTTTCTCTCTATTTTATTAGCAAGCCAAGTAATGGAGGCGTAAAAATTCTCGGCATAGCCTCTCTGCCTGAATTTTTTACTTTTTGCCTGATCAGTCAAAAACGAGAAATATGCTTCTTGTCGGCTATTCCCTAGTAACCCAAGAATATCTACCAAGGCGCTCTTGCCACTTCCCTTATTCCCAATAACTGCGACCAACTCAGGATTAAGAGAGAGTTCAACGTTTTTGAACCATTCTCCGTTTTTCTCGTGATATTCATCAACCTGATTGACAACAAGAGATTTAAGAAACTTTGTTCCGTCTTGCTCCTGTCTAATAAGCACATCAGGTGTGGCACCGATATAAACCCTAGACTCAGGTTCGTAAGTGATCTGTTGCAGTCCTCTGAAAGTGAAGTCGGCTTTAATCCAAGTCGGTGGATAGCCTGAAACATCGCCACTCAAACGCTCAAGGTCATTAAAGGAGTGTGCATCGCTCCCTGAAACCACAGGCTTTGGAAGAGACTCTCCTGATTTATACCGATCTGTGCGCAGTAAAAAATCTTTATTGCCGGCGTTACCAAAAAATATATCACACTCTCTATCAATGCGATCTGCCAGAGTAACTTTTCTTGGTGATGAACTATCAGTGGATCGTAAGCCGTCATTATTTGCCGGAAAGGCCAGAAGGTAAGGCTTTGTGCTACCAAAAGCCTCATTAAGTGCGCCTAGCACACCATCCAAGGTCACGGTTGCTGACTCAAAATCAGATTCAGACTTCAGATCACAGCAGCGCCTTTTTATATTAGCATCGTCTATACTCTGAGTATTAAGACTAGATAGGAAACGATTTATTCTATCTTCGCCACAATGCGCTGTATCATTGCTAAAAATAATATGAATATTCGGGTGACCACCATCCTTACTTATAGATTCTGAAAGGCGAAGCTCCAGATTCGGAAAAAATATTTTATTAGACTCAGGATGTCTACTTTTAAATCGTTTTATTAGCTCAAAGTATGTATCACAACAGAAATAATCTGTTATACCAAAAACATCAACCGGAGATTTCTCCAGCTCATCAAGATAACGGTCCCAGACTGATTCATCCGTTCCACTGCCGTACGCGTTACTGAGCTTTGTGCCCGGAGCATGAATGTGAAGATCCCATCGGCGCCAAAGTGACCCCGTCCGGCTATGGACTAGGTTGGTCATATCTCACACCCCTCTGTTTAATGACTGCTTGATTCCGCGCACATCCCGAAGCCCCCAAAAATTGCAATAATTGAGAATAACCGGGGGACAGCTACTCATTAATAATTATATGAAAAATCACGTACCTGGCTGCACATCTCGTCCGCTTCTTCCCGCCAGCAATTTGAGAATCAGCCGCGCAAACTGCCTGCCTATCTTTTCATCCTCCAGCAGCGGCATGCTGAGCTTCTCGTGGTCGCTCAAGGCGTCGAGAACGGCGTCGGCCACCTTCTTAGGGAACAGGCCGTGCATCACCTGGTCTTCGCTGTGGTTGCGCACCTGGGCCATCACCGCTTCGTCGCGCTCGATACGGTCGGCGATGCCGTTGGCGAAGTGCAGCTTGTCGTCGTCGCTGACCTCGGCGCCATAGAGATCATTGAGACGGTCGATGATCTCGGCTAGGCGCTGTTTCTCCAGATCATGTGGCTTGCCTGAGCCCACTTCGCTGACCGGGGTGAGGCCATAGTCACCCTCAGCTTCCTCGAGGCGCAGGCGCTTCTCCTCCCGCTTGGTGAGGCGGTAGTGGGTCAACTCCAGCTCACTGACGTCGATGCTCTCCTCCTCCAGCAGCCGGTCGGTGCGCAGCAGCGGGTGGAGATGGCGGGCGAAGACGCAGAGCTGCTCCAGCCCGGGATCGTCGAAGGTGACGATCTGGCTGAGGAATTCATAGGTGCGCACGAAGCTCTGCAGGTTCTTGCGGAACAGGTCGAGCTCGTCGCGGGTGGTGCCGGCCTCCTTGAGCTCCTGCTCGGCGCGCTTCAGGCCCTTGTCGTCGCCGTTCTGTTCGGCGGCCTGGCGAGCCTCCTTCCAGACCTGGAGCTGCTCCATGGCCAGCTGGTAGCGCTGCTTGAAGCGGTCCTGAGCGGGGCGGCAATGGTAGCTGAGGCTGGAGGCCGGCGCCTTGGGATCGAAGAAGGCCTTGGCGAAGGCTTCCACCTCGGGCCAGTGGTAGATGCCGCTGGCGTCCAGGGTGCGCTGCAGGTCGTAGACCACGTTGGGATCGGAGACATCGGCCAGCTCGGCCTTGCGGTAGTAGGGCGCGAAAGCGTCGAGGATCTCCTGCTCGGCGTTGTAGAAGTCGAGGATGAAGGTCTGCTTACCGGGGAACAGCCGGTTGAGCCGCGAGAGGGTCTGCACGCAGTCCACATCACGCAGCTTCTTGTCCACGTACATGGCGCACAGCTTTGGCTGGTCGAAGCCGGTCTGGAACTTGTTGGCGGCGATCATCACGTTGTAGTCGTCGGTATCGAACGCCTCGGCCAGGTCGCGGCCTTTCAGCCCGGGATTGAGCAACTGGCTGGTCTCGGTGACCTCCTCTGGAATCTCCTCATCGGGCGGCACGCTGCCAGAGAAGGCCACCATGGGATGGACGTCCGCGTAGCCCTGCTCCTCGATGTACTTCCGCATGGCCAGCTGGTAGCGCACCGCCTCCTGACGACTGGCGGTAACCACCATGGCCTTGGCCTGACCATCGAGCAGGTGGCGGACGTTATCACGATAGTGTTCAACGATGATCTGGACACGTTGGCCAATATTATGGGGATGCAGCCGAACCCACTTGGCCAGGGTGCGTGAGGCCTTCTTGGCATCCACCTCCTGCTCCTCACCAGCGGGATTGGCGATCCTCCAGGCAGTCTTATAGGTGACGTAATTCTTCAACACATCACGAATGAAACCCTCCTCGATGGCCTGGCGCATCGAGTAGAGATGGAACGGCTCGGGCTTGTTGTCGGCGCCGGCCGGCAGATCGGGATCCGGCGGACGGCCGAACAGCTCCAGGGTCTTGGCCTTGGGGGTGGCGGTGAAGGCGTAGTAGCTGATGCGCTCGCTCGGGCGGCGTGAGGCCACGGCGGCATCGAGCATCATCTCGGCGCTGATCTCATCATCATCGCCCTCTGAGGCCTCTCCCGCAGCCGCCAGCAGGGCCTTGAGCTTGCTGGCCGAGCTGCCGGTCTGCGAGGAGTGGGCCTCGTCGGCGATCACCGCGTAGTGGCCCTCGGCGAGCTGCGGGCGCTTGTCCAAGGCATCGAACAGCGCCGGGAAGGTCTGGATGGTGACGATGATGATGCGGGTGTTACTGGCCAGGGCCTCGGCGAGCTGCTCCGATTTGCTCTGGCTGCCGTCGTCGCGGGTGATGGGCCGCACCACGCCGCGGGCATGCTCGAACTGGTAGATGGTCTCCTGGAGCTGGCTGTCGAGCACCGTGCGGTCGGTAACCACGATCACCGAGTTGAACAGCTTCTTCCCACCCTCGGCGTAGAGGTTGGCCAGCTGGTGGGCACACCAGGCGATGGAGTTGGACTTGCCAGAACCGGCACTGTGCTGCACCAGGTAGCGCCGTCCCGGCCCTTCGGCCAGGGAGGCCTGTATCAGACGGTTGACCACTTCCCACTGGTGATAGCGGGGAAAGATCAACGTCTCCTTGGTCTGGCGTCGGCCGTGGAAATCTTCGCTGGTCTTCTTCTCCAGGTGCAGGAAGCGGCCGAGCACCTTCAGCCAGGCGTCCGGGGCAAACACCTCTTCCCACAGGTAGGCGGTGGCGTAGCTGTGCTCGTCCGGTGCGGGCGGGTTGCCGGCGCCGCCCTCCTCCGTCCCACGGTTGAAGGGCAGGAAGAAGGTCTCCTTGCCGGCCAGCTTGGTGGTCATCGCCACCTCGGCCTGGCTCACCGCGAAATGCACCAGGGCGCCGCGCTTGAAGGCCAGCAGCGGCTCAGGCTTGCGCGTGACGGGATCCTTGATCGGGCGATCCTGGCGATACTGCCGCTTGGCGTTCTCCACCGTCTGCTTGAACTGGCTCTTGAGCTCCAGGGTGGCGGTGGGAATGCCGTTGACGAACAGCACCAGGTCGAGGCGGGGGTTGTAGCTGTCGCCACCGCCCTTGCCCTTCTCGCGGGCGTGGGGCGAGTAGGAGACCTCGGGCACCACCCGCAGGCGGTTGGCGCGATAGCGGGACAGGGAATCGGGATTCATACCGTGGTCGGGCTGGAAGCTGCACAGGTCGAACTTCACCCCCGGCACCTTGAAGCCATGGCGCAGTACCTCCAGGGTGCCGGCCCGGTCCAGCTCGCGGACCACCTTCTGCACGAACACCTGCTCCGGCGCCTGGGGATTGGACTTGCAGAACTTCTCCCAGCGCTCGGGCCAGGCCTCCCGCACGTAGCCGAGCAGGTCCTCGGTATAGAGCGCCGAGACGCGATCGTAGCCGCCGGCCGTGCCGGCCTTCCAGCCATGGACCGTCATGGCCTCGATGATGTCCTGCTGGAAGCGGGCTTCCCTGCTGTCCGCCATGTTATCCCCTGCGCTTGGCGTAATTATGCGTAACAGCCTAGCGCTTCAGGGATACAAGGAGAAGGCTACTTAGGACGATGCCTCATCCACTGGAGGCAGTGCCACAAATGAATGTCAGGGAAGCCTGCTTCCGCACTTGAGTGGCATATCGATCGAGGAAGGTGAGTAAGCCTTCGCACTCCCAGGTTTATATCGCGTAACGAAAACGGCCGCTGAGGCCGTTTTCACGTTTATTTCTAAACCGTGCTCTCGCCGCCGCGACAAAATGGAGCTTGCGGCATTACGTCAGCTCGGGGACTGCTCCACCGATGGAGCGGCGGCGCTGACCTGCTGGTCTTGCCACTCGCCATAGGAGAGGCCGCTGCCCGCGACCTTCCAATCGATTCGGCCGTTGGCCGCGCGCCCCACCACGATGGCGGCTGCAGCACTGGGGCTGGAGAAGGCATAGTCCTTGGTGAAACGCCGCAGACCATTGCCATCATCGACGAGCACCCCCTCCTCACAGAGCTGGGCATGCTGCTTCTGATAGCTGTGGTAAGGGCCCGCCCATTCACGCCGGGCCAGAGAGCCTTCCAATACGAAGAACTCACCATCCACTTCCTGCCCCACGGCTTTGATCCCGTGTCTGGAGGCTTCCAGGACGAACCGTGGCGAGGCCTGAGCATCTTGGGGATCGGGTGTTCCAGTAGCGGCAGATGGCTTTGTGGCATCACGCAGAAAGTCCAGCCCCAGAACCGGCAGCACGGTGCGTACCTGCTCCATGAAGAAGGCCATGTCGGCGCGGTCGGACTCGGGCAAGCCGATGTACTCGTGAGCGGTGCCGTTGATCAGCTTGCAGCGGCCGACCTCGCCGGCGTTCTTGATCAGCAGGCTCTCCAGGTACTTCACGTGAGCCTTGGTCAGGTTCTGATCCTTGCTGGTAACCAGGCAGACTCTCTCCCAGAAATCCTTGCCGCCCTTATCCTCCGGACGCTGGTGTTGCTTGAGGCGGGCCCCGACGTCGTCGCTTTCTCCGATATAGACCATCGGTCGTAGACTTCCCTCGGGGTCCGTCCCCACCAGGAAATAGATCCCGGTGCGGCCGCACTCTGGGCGCTGGACCAGCTCTCTGAGCTTGCTGCGCGGCCCGGTGAGCACGTGACCGGTCCAGTTCATGATCTCGGCGGTCAGCAGGCCGTTAGGTGTACCGTCCACCAGGAAGAGTCGGATGCTGCGTCCTTGCGTCATACCATCTCCGTTTGCGTGGCCTCGCTGGATGCCGTTGAGCCCTCAGGCGGCTGCCAGCCGCGCACGTCGATCTTGCCGGTGACGGCGGCGGAGATCAGCGCGGAGCGACGTTCTTGGAGCAACTCACTGCCTTGTAAGGCTTCGCTGATAAGTCGTTGTGTTTTCCTTTCAGTCAACCTGACCTTTTCTACCAAATCACGCTGCTCTTCAATAGGAGGAACAGGGACTCGAATCCGTGACAATATTTCAGGATTGAGATTATCCATGGTCGAACCAACCGATTCGATTTGAAGCAGGCCTCGAACCAGAGGGGTCCGGATAAACATGGAAACAAAGTCAGGATCTGCACGCTCACTCAATAAAATTTTCATCGACCCTGTTCCACACAACCACCCCGACTCTTCTGATGAGACTACTGCACAGCGACCCATTTCGCCTCGGCGACCAACCACTACCTCACCCTCAGACAACCGCTGATGAGTCAACCGCTCAACAACTTCTTGAGTTACGGTGGATGACGGGTCAGGCAAAATTTCCCCATCAACAATGTTGGAGGGGTTGATGACTGGAACGCCACCTTCAACATATTCGTGTGAATGAAGTTGGCTACCAAACGGACCAGTTTGGATTTGGCGTGAAAGCAAGCCAAGAGGGGCTACTTCCCAATGCACCGGCACTTCTCCCAGCCACTCCACACCGGAGTCCTTCATCGGCACATCAGGATCCAGCCCCTTGGTGACGGCATGGGAGATCACCGCCTGGCGCTTTTCCTTGAGCAGCTCGATCAGGCGCTGCTGCTCCTCCACCAAGGCGTCGATGCGGGCGGTTTCGTAATCCAGAAAAGCAGATACTTCCACCTGCTCATGACTTGGTGGTAGAGCTACTATTCTTCCCCCCATCGTGGACAATGGAATTCGAGAACGAGTTGAACCTGTTGAAAGTAAACCTGCATCAGCCTCTGCACCGGCTGAAAGCTGATATGCCAAAAAATCAGGGAACGCCCGCTTAGTATCCAGCCTGAACCTGAAGCAGTCGGCTTTAACCATTGCAGGAGCAATACTGTATGGGGCAACACAAGCACGCCCTACTGCGTTATTATCATCACCTAGCCCAGCAACGAGGAGGTCGCCACCAATCACATCGCTCTTAGCTATTTGCTGGCGGTAATAGTCAGCATCGATATAAGCTGCATCTTCTCCATTGAAGAAATATTTCTTTATATTTTGCAACCGAATGACACGCACACCATTATCACGGTAATGCTCAGACTTTATCGCAGACCCGAATGGACCATCACACTTCTCAATCGAAATCAGGCTGAGCTTTAGTTTTTCCCAATGCGCCGGCACCTCTCCCAACCATTCGACGCCGGAGTCCTTGTATTCGGGGTATTTCGGGAAAGTCATGCCTTTGCCCCCTCTCTTGCGTTCATCACTGCTTCTCGCCAGAAAGGCTCCGTATCCCAATGCCCAGGGAAACCCATATGTGGACGTGAGACCTGGGGATAGTGATCCAGCAGTGTCACCAGTCGCTCAGCCCACTGGCTGGTAGGCGACACGACCTGCATCAGCGACTCGATCACCACGAGCTGGAGGTACAGGCGCCTTCGAGGGTCGAGACGCTGCTCGGGGTGCTCATGAGACCCCGTCTCGATGCTACCGGGGATGCTCGGCCAGCCGACCGGAACCTTTCTCGGCATCTCGGGACGGCTACCAAACTCACGGTTCCACACTCGGCCATGGTGGGCACAGACGTTGCGCAAGTCGGACAGGCTGCGGAACCAAGATCGCAGCACCGGCATCTTCCAACCGAAGTGCCGCTCGATGCGCTGGGTATCCTTGGGAAGCCGCAGCTTGGCCAGCAGGGTCGAGACTTCCTTGAAGGTCAGCAGCTCCACCGCCATCCAGATGGGCGGCTGATTGGGGGCTGATCGGTACTTCGTGCGATAGTGCGCCAGGAAGGTCTCGATCTCTCGTCCCTTGGCCGCGTTCTCCAGCTTCTCCAACAGCCATCCATGGTTGTAGCGGGTATCGAAGATCTCGGGATCCAGGTAGCCGTGAGGGCCATGGTGCTCAGCCAGGGTGTTGGTCAACTGAGCGCGTAGCGCGACTTCCAGCCGTTCGATGGCATCAAGCAGCAGCAGGCGGAGCTCACGATCGAACACATAGAGCCTCAGCACATCCTCGAAGGAGGTGTCCTCCAGAAAACGATGCTCCTGGAGGCCTGGCTGGTAGAAGGGACGCGTGTAGGCTGAAAGGCGGAAGTAGCTGATATTGGCCAGGTAGTGACGCACCCGAGCCTCGTCGGGTATCGCCAGGCCACGGCTGCATAGCGTCGCGATCTGCTCTTCAATGCTGTGTGCAGGCTTGTGGAAGTCGCTCATGCCCGACCTCCAGACGCAAAAAACCCGCCAAAGTGTGCTTCAGTGAGAGGCATGGCGGGTGTGTTACCCGACATGCTAGGGCATGCCCTCTGCACTGTCAATGACTGGGTAAGACAAGGCTGAGCGCCGCCCTTCCTCATGCCGACAGCTCCTCGATCATCTGCTTGATCCGGTCTGTGCAGGCCTTGAGGTCGGCGTCGATCTCTTCCAGCGGGCGCGGCGGCGTGAAATTATAGAAGTGCCGGTTGAAGGGGATTTCGAAGCCGACGATGCCGATTCGGCCGTCCAACGGGTCGCGCTTGTCCTCATCGATCCAGGCGTCGGGGACGTGGGGCTTCACCTCACGCTCGAAGTAGTCGAAGACTGGCTCGTCCAGCGGCACGTTCTCGTTATCGCGCAGGCCGGTGTCGGGCTCGGGGTTGCCCTTCTTGTCCAGGCAGATGTCCGCCTCAGGGTCGCGCTCGGAGAGGGCGTTGAGAATGGCCTTCTGCACCGGGGCGCCGACCTTGAGGCCAGCCGCCTTCAGGGCGGCCTTCAGCGCCTTGATGAAGGCGTCGCGGTTGGTGAACGGCTCAGGGTCGAGGGTGGTGCAGGCGGCCTTGAGGACCTCGCGCTCGCCCTCCTCGAGCCTCTGGATCGGCTTCTCGTCGTCGAGCCGGGCCAGGCGCTCGGCGCTGGCCTGGAAATTGAGGCGTAGCGGGCGCTCCACGGTAATCCGCCGGTAGCCGAAGGCCTCCACCGGGAAGCGCTTGCTCTCCTCGTTCTCCTCGAAGGCGCCGTAGAGGCGCACGATCTCCTCGATGTCGCGGTCGGCGACGAACTGGCGCTTGCTGCCCAGCGACTTGCGCATCTTGCTGGCCCGGCTGGTGGCGTTGATCAACTGCACCTGGCCACGGCGCTCGGCCGGCTTGTGGTTGGAGAGGATCCACACGTAGGTGGCGATGCCGGTGTTGTAGAACATGTCGGTGGGCAAGCCGACGATAGCCTCCACCAAATCGTGCTGCAGCAGGTAGCGGCGGATCTCGGACTCGCCGCTGCCGGCGCCGCCGGTGAACAGCGGCGAGCCGTTGAGGATGATGCCGATACGCGAGCCGCCCTCCTGGCGGGAGCGCATCTTGCTCACCAGGTGCATCAGGAACAGCAGCGAGCCGTCGGAGACCCGCGGCAGGCCGGGGCCGAAGCGGCCATCGTAGCCCTTCTGCTTGTGCTCGGCAGCAACCTCTTTCTGTACCTTCTTCCACTCCACACCGAACGGCGGGTTGGAGAGCATGTAGTCGAAGCGTTCGGCGGGGAGCTGGTCGTCATTGAGTGTATTGCCGAGCTTGATCTGCTCCACCGCCTGGCCCTTGATCAGCATGTCGGCCTTGCAGATGGCGTAGGACTCTGGGTTGAGCTCCTGGCCATGCAGCGAGACAGTGACGTCCCGGCTGACTTGCTGGATGTACTCGTCGCTCTCGGAAAGGAAGCCACCGGTACCAGCCGTGGGGTCATAGACGGTGACGATGCCGTGGGGACGAAGCTTGTCGTCCTGGCCGGTGAGCACCAGGGAGGTGGTCAGGTGGACGATGTCGCGCGGGGTGAAGTGTTCCCCCGCCGTCTCGTTGGAGCTCTCGGCGAACTTGCGGATCAGCTCCTCGAAGACCAGGCCCATGCCGTAGTTGGTCAGCCGCTGCGGGCTCATGTCGATGGCGGCGAAGCGCTGCACCACCTGGTAGAGCAGGTTGTTGGCCCCGAGCTGCTGGACGAAGCCCTCGAACTCGAAGTGTTCGAAGATCTCCCGGGCGTCCTGGCTGAACGACTGCACGTAGCTCATCAGGTCGTCGGCGGTCTGGGTGTCAGAGAGCGTACCCAGGGTGAGCGGTGAGGCGTTGAAGAACGGCTGATCCGCGGCGCGCAGTAGCAGCTTCTCGCGCACCGCCTCGGGCTTGGCCTGGTGGGCGTGGGCGGCGTTGAGCACCTCGGCCTTGGTGGGCTCCAGCACGCACTCCAGGCGCCGCAGCAGGGTGAAGGGCAGAATGATGCGGCCATACTGAGACTGCTTGAAATCGCCGCGCAGCAGATCCGCCACGGACCAGATGAAGGCCGCCAGCTGAGAGTGACTCTCCGTGTTCATGATGCTCCCCGCGCTCAGATACCGATATTGTCTGGAGGGCCATATCATACACAGCCAGGCACGCTCTCGGGCAGTGGCGACGCTGCAAGGCTATAGCACCAAATCACTGGCAAGTGAGTCTACCAAGTCGCGCCTACCGTTCGTCTTGACTATCCAGCTCCTTGCTCTCCTCTCTCCCCAGGTGCACTGGGGCACGCTGCAGCCGCCCCGCGAGCTTCTCCTGGAGCTCGTGCCGTTCTGTCTTCATTGGCGGCTTGGAGTCGACAAAAGTCGCGATGCACTTAGCTCGCCTCTGGTCTTTGGGGACACGTCTGTTCAGGCCATTGGCTATCAACAGGAAGGGGGCTCGATGATAAGCCCCATGCCCTTGAGTGCAGTCCTCCCAAGGACAGTTGGTTCGCATCGCTTTCAACTGATTGTTCGATGGCCAAGCTGTTGTTTATAGAAAATACGGCTGAGCGTTGGAGAACACTTCAGCTAGAGACTGTGGTTCAGGACCAATACCAGCGACATGGTGCAGCAGACTGGCGCTGTCTGCGCCATACACTTCCACGGGGAAGGCAGGACAGCGGTTAGCCAGAAGCCAGAAGGTACGTGTTACTCCGTTGGTAAAGTCCAAGTGTAGCCGCCCACTGGTGTCGACATGGGCTCCTGCCTCAGCCAAGGGCACAGGGTTATTTACGCCATGAGAAAAGCCATCAACTGCCCATTTGGGCTTGTAGTCGGAAGGCATCTGAGAACGGCAAATACAGTCTGAACCATGACGCCTTGTTATCGCTGGGCTGGCCTTAAGCCATGCGTGATAGAAGCGTTCAGCATCCAAATGCACAACAAAGAACTTGTGGTCGATTGCACCAAAGCTAACCGACATAAAGCGTGGCTCGCAATTCGGTATTGAAACCCGCCATACTGCTTCAAATGGGTCAACCTTCACGAGCGCTGGTAACTCTGGGCTTCTATGGGACTGAGCAGCCTTACGGAGTTGGCGCAATTCCAAGTGGCGGGACAGAACGTCATGAATCCTGCGTCTAAGCATGGTCAGAAAGCCGAGGCCGTGATAGGTGCCATCAATTCTCACCAAACCGCCTTGAGTTTGACAACTCGCCCTCCCTACGCCGCTTCAACTCAGCCCGGGCCCAAGCGGATGCATCTTTCATATCTCGCCGCAGTTCGTCCAGCTCTTCGGAAGTCAGCCACCGAACCTCCGGCTCCCCGCCTTCTGGGTGCGTCTCGCCGACCTGCTCGACGGTCTTGGTTTCCAGCTCTTTCCGCCTTTGTCGGCGTGTCTGTTCGTCCATGTCCTCCTCCTCCTGGCTGAAAGGCGGCCATTGGCCGCCTGAGCTATCGCTGGTCAATGGCTCCCATGATGTTAGAAGCCAGTATCGGAAAATCCCGCCGCCTCTGAAAACGGGGTTCTTCCGGTTCCAGCTTCCACATCGTTGCTAGTGTACGTGCTGCGCGGTGTTTCTTCTCGGCCCGCGTGGGCCGGACGGTTCACAAAGGCGGCAATCTCTGACTCAGCGTTCCTCTCCCCCTCGGCCGATAGCTCGACAGCCGGTAAAACAGCGGCTTCAGTGTGGGCTTCATGCGCTTCGTCGAGCATATCCAGGGCTACCATAAAATGGCGTTGTTTCATCGTGGGGTCTCCTTAGGTGTCCTGCTGGCCACGGTTCACAAAGCGAGCGATCTCGTCGCTACGGTCCTGCTGGTGTTCACTACCGCCCAGGCTGTCGCTTTCGAATGAGGGAGCAGAATCATCCGCTTCCACAACCTCACTATCCCCTTCCGGCTCCATGCTCGCGCGGATGGAGGACGCCATGCGGCCCCCAGCGGTTTGATCAACCTTGCCCTGGAACTTCCCAGCCATCTTCGACCCAACCCCTTTAGCTAGCTCGCCAGCCGTTCCTGCTCCCAAGGATACTGCTCGCTTGAATCCGCTATCGCCACCAGATCGGGAGCCAGAACCAGCGAAACCAGCCGCCTGCGCAAATGGGGTGTCACCGGTGCCAGCTTCATCTCCGGTGGAGCTGCTGCCACTCCCACCACCGCTGCTGTCACCTCCAGTGCCAAAGCTCGGCACGTCGGCTCCAGACCCAGACATATTGGACTGGGCCTTCTCGAAGGCAGCCTTGATGGCTGACCCGCCACCTACTGCATTCGCCGCACCGCCCAACATTGCGCTCCCAGCCATCTTGCCCGCCGTGAGGGCCATACCTGCCGCTGTCATGGCTGCGCCTACCGCAGCACCGGCACCGAATGACCCAATGCCCATTGCTCCCACACTGCCACCCGACACCAGGCCGGAAATCATCGGTGGAATCTTGTTAACCAGAAATAGCAGGATCACCGAAACGACCAGCATCACGACCAACTCCTGGGACGCCATGTTCTCGCTCATCTGCGAGTAGTAGTGAGTAATAAACTCCCTACCGATGGCGACCAGGAGCACCATTGCCATCAACTGAGCTGCTATGCCGAGAATGGCCTTGTAATAGTTGATCGCCATGTCTGATGTCCAACGGGAGCCGCCAAACCCCAGGAAAAACACTCCCGCATAAAGCAGTATCCAACTAGCGGCTAGCAGCAGGAGCAGGTTGACGGAGATAATCGCCAACACCAGTAATATGGCCAAGGCCATACCTTCCATCACCAACGCAGTAGCAAACTGTTTCCAGCTCAACTCTGACGTAGCCTTCACCGTCTGGTCGTACAGTTCAAAACCGATATCGAGGATGCTGGACGGCCCCAAGTTGCCGTTGGAGAGGCCACCGGCTTGTGCCCCTAGGGATTGCAATGACTGTACGATGGTTCCCGCGATGTTCATGCCCTGAGTCGCGTTCGTCAGCAACCACCAGAAAAAGCCTGTAAAGATGGTGAAACGAACAAGCTCGGCAAAGAACTCACCAATGTCGGCCTTGCGCAGCGCCATCATTCCGAACGTCCAGACCATCGAGATTACTACCAGGGACCAGAACAACCGACTGGCGGCCGCTTCTATGGCAGGCCCCCACGTTGATGCCGCGAAATGAAAGCGGTCCAACACATCATCCATGATGTTGCTGCTGGATAGCTCCTGAGCCATTGCGGTATCGGACAGCATGACTACGGCTATCACGCTCAAACCACCAAAAGCGAATCGTTTCATGCAACGCCCTCCCTCAATATCTGTCGGGGGAGCTGGGTTCGAACTCCCATTCCCGCATGCGTTGGGCCTTCTCGAACGACCGGCAGGCTTCGGTAAAGGCTTTTCGGTTCGATTCTCGGCTCAGCTCGCTGATGGTCTGCTGAAAGGCAACTGGCGCGCACGTGATCGCACTCGCCTCTGGTACCGTTTCCTGCTCACAACCTACCAAGGCAACAACTGCCACAAGTGGGATATTCTTCTTCATCGCAGCCTCCTTAATAGCGATCTGCTGCGCTAGGTTGGTAATTCCAGGTACGCATCTGCCTTTCCCGCGCTTCCCCTCTGGCGTTAGCATCCAGTTCGGCAGCGAGACGGGCGGCTTCAGCGTTCTGCTGAGCAATCAGCAAGCTGCGGATTTGCAGAAGTTGGTTGGCCTGGTTGCTGGCGAGCTGGTTGGCGTAACCAATGGCGGCAAGCTGGCCATCCGCGCCCTGGGCAGCGGATTGCAGACGTTCAAGCTGTCGAGCATCAGACGCCAGGTTATCCTGTTGCTGATCCAGCCCCCGGAAGAGCGCATCGTTGGCCGCTTTTTGCGATTCAGACGCCAGGCGACGGTTTTCATCCATCGCTGCACGTTCGGCATCCGTGCAACCTCCGCCATTGAAGCAGGGGGAACTCCGGTAATACGCTACATCCTGGAACTTTCCTAGATAGGCATCGAGGCTGCCGAGCTGGTTCTGGTAATGCTGAAGCGTATTGGTGGCTTGGAGCAGGTCATTAATCGTGGATTGTGCCCTGTCCCAGATATAAGCCGCTGGAGCCATGGTGTTTTGCAACTGGTTTTCATACTGCTGCAACTGCGTCTGGTACTGCTCGATCTGCTTGAGGGTCTGAGAGACGGACTCCATCGCCGTCATGACGTTTTGCTGCAGGTTGGTACCGTCGACGACAGGGATGCCCGCTTGGGCAGGCATGGAAGCGGTTAACGCCAAGGACATGACCGCGACAGGAATTTTAGCCGCTAAAATTCTTTCTCTTCTCATGATTGAGTGCTCTTAGCTTCATCGTGACTAAGTTGCACTCACCAACCTGTAGCGGCTCGCTCATGATGATTGCGAACCACTACCCCTGCCGGAGAACCCAGCGGTGAAGTGTGGACCTCTACAGGGATAGCTCGTCACTTACTATCCCGGCGTCCGACCTGCGCGACACCGTTAGAACGCGCGGCCAATGGTTATTGAACATCGGTGTCATTGTCCTGGGGAACGGTTAGGCTTCCCAAAGGTTAATCGCATCTACTGTTTGTTGCCGCCTTCCAAAGGGAAAGCACTATAGTGACCGTCCCTTCTGTTGTCTTTTTGCCCTCTTGGCGTCCATCTCTGCCCGTAACTTGGCTTTGCGGCGCTCTTGCTCGTTCGGCCCCTGTGGGGGCGGTGTCGGAGTCTTACCCGCTTGCCCCTCAAGGTGAAGCACATCGACCTGGGACAGCGATTGCAGCCGGTTCCGGCGCACCGGGGGTGGAGGCTGACCGATGGGCGGCACGCCCGCCTGCTTACTTCGGGTCTTGGCCTGGGCGGTGTTCTCGCCGTTCGCCAGGGCTTGGCGGCGACGTTCCAGCCCGGAGTTCGCAAACCGGATAGGCAACTGTCCATCCGCTGCCGCCTTGATCACCCGCGCTTTGAACTCCGGCGAACCGTTCACGGTGATGCGCTCGCCGTAGCGTTCCATCGCCATCCTTAGCGCGTTCTGGACGCCTGCCTGGTCGGACTCCCTGGACACCTGTAGCCGGTCGCCATCGTCGCGCACGGCGCTGGCTCCGGCCCGGTAAATAATGGTGCCCTTCGTAAGCGCCCGGGCATCACCCTCTTTCAGTGATCAGTCTGCCGGCTTCCAGTGCTGCGGCAAGAGTTCGTGGATCTGGCTGGCCTTCTGGGTCGGCAGCCGAGCCAGCACGTCTTTCAGGTAGGCATGCGGTTCATGGCCATTCAGCTTGGCAGTCTGGATCAGGCTCATGATGGTGGCGGCGCGCTGGCCGCTGCGCAGTGAGCCGGCAAATAGCCAGTTCGAACGGCCCAGCGCCCAGGGGCGGATCAGGTTCTCCACCCGGTTGTTGTCGATCGGCAGTCTGCCGTCATCGAGATAGCGCGTCAGCGCCGTCCAGCGTTTTAGGCTGTAATCCAGTGCCTTGGCCGTCGCCGAGCCGTTCGGCACCTTCTCGCGATGAGCCAGCATCCAGCGATGTAAGGCGTCGGCAATGGGCCTCGCTCGGGTGTCGCGTCGCCGCTGGCGTTCTTCACCACTCAGCGACTGGGCCTCGCGCTCCACCTGGTAGAGCTGGCCGATGAGCTCGATGGCCTGCTCGGCAATCTGGCTCTTGCCGGCCACATGCAGGTCGACGAACTTGCGTCGCGCATGAGCCATGCAGCCGATTTCGGTCACGCCGTTGGCAAAGCTCTGTTTGTAGCCGCCGTAGTCGTCGCAGATCAGCTTGCCTTTCCACTCATCGAGGAAGTCCCGGGCATGCTGGCCGCCGCGCCCGGGCGCGAAGTCGTAGATCACCGCCTTCAGCGCGGCGTAGGGCGTAGTGGCATAGGCCCAAAGGTAGGCCTTATGGGTCTTTTTCTTGCCCGGAGCCAGCATCGGTACCGGCGTTTCATCGGCATGCAGTATCGGTTCGGTGAGCAGGGTCTCGCGCAGGGCATCAACGAGTGGCTGCAGCCGCACCCCGCAGATGCCGATCCATTCCGCCAGAGTGGAGCGGGGTATCTCCACGCCGGCGCGGGCAAATATCTGTGATTGGCGGTAGAGCGGCTGATGGTCGGCGTACTTGGCGATCATCACCTGAGCCAGTAACCCCGAGGTGGGGATGCCCTTGTCGATCACATGGACCGGCATCGGTGCCTGAATCAGTGTCTCGCACGCATCGCAGACCCACTTGCCGCGGATATGCCGCTCGACGGTAAACACGCCCGGCGTGTAGTCGAGCTTCTCGCTGATTTCCTCGCCAATGCGGCGCCGCTGGCAGCCGCACGTGCAGTGCTCGCTGTCGGGCTCGTGTCGGATCTCGACACGCGGCAGGTCGTCGGGCAGGGGCTGGCGTTTGGGCTTTTGCTTGGTGGCGGGCACCGTCGCCGGGGTAGCGAGTGCTTCCAGCTCGGCCTCGATGGCGGCGATGTCGGCATCCACCACCTCGTCCAGGAGGCTGATCTGCAGGACGTTGAGCTGTTCGCTGCGCTTGCCGAAGGCGTGGCGCTTGAGCAGCGCCAGCTCAAAGGTCAGCTTCTGGTTGACCTGCTCGGTGTGGCGTAGCGTTTCCTGGCTTTGTGCCAGCGCCCGATCCTTTTCCTCCACCTGCGACATCAGCGTTGCCGCCAGGTGGCGGAGCTGATCGGGTGAGAGCTGGGACAGGTCGGGTGGCATGTTCATCCGGCGATTATGCCAGTCCACCGGCAGCAAGGGGATGCGCGGATCATCGAATGGCCAGGGTTCGCCTTCTGTGCCGACGAGGCTTACACCACCGAAATGGCCCCCGCCGGGCCGATGCGCTGCCAGGGCAGGCCCTGGACCAGTGCCGCCACTTGCTCCGACGACAGTTCCACCCGGTCGCCGTGCCAGTTACCGGCCCAGTGGAACTTGCCTTGATTGAGACGGCGCGCGCACAGCCAGACCCCCAGGCCATCGTGGATCAGCACCTTCATGCGGTTGCCGCGCCGGTTGGCGAACAGATAGGCACAGTGTGGGCGGGCGGTGCCGAACACCTTCACCACCCGGGCCAGCGCCGTGTCGGGGCCGGCGCGCATGTCCAACGGCTCGGTGGCCAGCCAGATCTCGTCGATACGGATCACGACAGCAGGTCCCGAAGCAGCGCCCGACAGCCCTGAGCATCGGACACTGGCCATTCGATGGTCACCGTGCCTTGGGGACTCGGCAGTGAAAGGCGAATACGCTCGGCTTCCCGATGCTGGCCCGCCGCTGGTGTGGCGGTTCTGGCCATCGGAACCGGGACAAATGCCGGGGTATCCTTCACCGGCGCCGACCGCCGAGCCTCACGGATCCACTTATGGACCAGATTGGCGTTCAGGGCATGCTCCAACGCGATGCCGGCCACTGAGGCACCGGGTTGTTGGCACGCTTCGACGATCCTGGCCTTGAACTCGGCTGTAAAGCGGCGGCGCTTTCGAGGCGCCTCCAGTACGCTTAACTCACTCATCGTAGGTGTCCACTAAGCAATAGGTGGACACCTACCGTCATCGAAGTCGGAGCTCAACGGAAGGTGTGTTCACCGGCCGGATACTGCCCTTCTTGGTGATGTTGTCGATCACCGGTACATGGCCGGGCTTCGCCTGTCCCTCACCCTTCAAGGTGTTGCCCTTGAGGCCCTGGGCGGCCTCTCTAGCACGCAACGCGGCCAGAGCCTCGATATCGCCCTGCAAGGCTTCCCGTTTTAGCCAGTCGGCCCAGGAGCGGCGCCCGTGTGCTTCATGGATCTTCTGGCGTTCTTCACGGTACTGCTTCTGGATCGCGTCAATGTCGGCTTTCAGGGCGCTGCTGGCCTGCGCATACAGCACCTTCTTGGTCAGCCTGCCACTAGTGAGTTTGATGGCCGCCCGCCGGGCCTTGCCCTTCTTCTTGGCGTTCTCAATCCGGCGGTCTTTCTGCCGTCGGGCTTTTTCCAGGGCCGCCGTTTTGTTGACTGCGGCGCTCTGCTGTTCTGATTTGAACCGGGCGTAAAGCTCGGTGGTGTTCACGCGCATCCGTACCGGGTCTTTGCGGTACTGGCGGCGGGGACTGCCTTGTCGCGCCTGGTCAGGCTCGAACGGGCCGAAACGGGCCTCCAGTTTCGGCTTGGAGAAATCCCGCCCCAGGGTGCTCGCTTTGACCACGGCATCATCACTGGCCACAGCAACCAGCCCATTCCCCCGCGCTCGGAGTTCCAGGCCATTGTCACGCATGACCTGGTGTAGCTCAGCCCAGGACTGCGCGGCTTTGATGTCGTCCAGGCACTCACGCTTGATCCAGCCGATCAGACTTTCAATACCGGCATGACGCTCCATGTCGACCGCTCGGGCCTCGGCTCCGCGTCGGCGCGGCATGTGGTTGTCCTGCTGCAACCCGTAATCCCGTTCCATGACCTCGCATAACTCGGCCAGGGTCTGGTGTGGGTAGTAGGGTTCGTGGATGATGTTGCGCGTCGGGTGGATCTTGTTGACGGCGATATGGATGTGCAGGTTGTCGGTATCGTTGTGAACGGCACTAATGCGCTGATGCTCTCCAAAGCCCAGCCCCTTGCAAATACGGTCCTCGATGGCCACCAGGGTATCGGCTTCAACCTGTTCCCCGGCCCGGAAGCTGACAATCAAGTGATAGGTCTTGTCGCTCTTCGCTCGGGTATTGGCGAACTGGGTCGCTAGTACCTCGCTGACGGCATCCTGGACCGAATACGCCTCGCAGTTGGTCAACTTTACCGTGCCAAGACGGTGCTCCTTGCTTTGCTCGTCGGTGATGTAGTTCACCAGACCAGCAAAGTCTGACTTGCCCAGGGAGCGCATGGGGACGTGTTTGGCGATCATCAGTGCCAGCCCCACATTTTAGCGGCTAAAAAAATCACGACCTGGCCCTTGGCTGCACCACGGATTTCAATACCTGCCTCATTTCCTCCTGAGTGGCTTCGATCCTTCCGAGCAGGCTTAGGATGGTAGCCGCCCCGAAGTGAGCCGTTCTCACGTCATCTGTCAGCCAGAGCTTCAGTAATCCTCCCAAACGACCCAAGTCTCCATTTACACGAACCAACTCGCGGACATACTCGTAGTCCATAACGCCATTGACCTGATAGCCCTGCCCCACTTCCCGCAGATAACAAGCAACGCTTAGCCCTGCCTGCCTGGCGTTGGATTCAATCAGTTTTCTCTCTTCCGGAAGGCAGTACACCTTGAGCGGAGTGCTGTTCTTCCGTGTCACCCTTTGCTTCTCACTCATGCCAGCTCCTATCTCAGATGCCATGCCTTGCAGAGCAGGATTTCCGTTGAGCACCGCAGGTGCGAATAAGGACCAGTGAAGAGGAACACCACGCTTGCGGGGTGGGACTACTTCACACATCCTGCCCGCACTTCAGCGTTGATTTTTGTTGGTACGCCATGTGCAAAGCATCGCTATTTCTCTGCATTTCGTTGCACGGGTCTGTTTTTTTCCTGTGCATCCGTGAAAAACAGTCTCGAACCCTGACGAAGTCGACACTTACGGCGGTAATGCTGCGCTCCAGAAGCGGTAAAGCAGCGATCTAACAGCGATTTCCCCATAGCGGCACCCTTGCGCTTTCCACATTCAAATACACAGCTTTCCTTGCGGTTTCCGCACGGCCCCTCAAATGTCAATGAACCAGAAGCGCTGTCCCTCAAGTGTTAACATCGCTGCCACGCAGACCACTTCTTCCACCTCACTGGCTTACTGCGTGTCAATGGACGTGGTTGGCCTTTCTTTCTTGGCGTGCAAAACATGGCGAATGCCGTTCATCTAATTACTACCTAAGTACTTACTAGGATTAGTACTTTCTAGCTTCTTTACTTAGTAGTGTTGGATTTTCCGCCTACGGACTATCCGGAGTTGGATTACCCGTACGCGGAAAATCCGAACGTGGTGGATCAAGCTCAAAGTCGCCTGGCCGGTCAGTGACCAG
The DNA here is from genome assembly GCF_040147045.1 of Halomonas sp. EF61. NCBI lineage: Bacteria > Pseudomonadati > Pseudomonadota > Gammaproteobacteria > Oceanospirillales > Halomonadaceae > Halomonas > Halomonas sp. EF61. The sequence continues at coordinate 645,123 of NZ_JAMSHM010000004.1, forward strand.
CCACGTGGTGCGCATGAACTTCCCACATTCACCACGCTCCCGCTGAATGCGCAGATACCCGGCTTGTTGAAGCTCCTTAAGCCCCGCTCTCGTAGCATCTCGACCAGAGCCAACCTCCTTCTCTTTTGAAAGGTGAGATAGCCTGAGCTGCCAGTTATCGGGCAGAGAAAGCACGAACACCAGAATGCCCAAGGCTTTCCAGGAAATTCGCCGATCTCGAATCAAATCATTATTGAGCGTTGTGAAGTTTGAGCGCACCCGACGACGAATGATGGCGGTATCGTCCACGGCTCCCCCTCAGGACTCGTCAATCAGCCCGGCAACGTCAGTTGCACGGAAATAGACACGCCTTCCAACCTTGCTCTTGGCGGCATTCCACTTCAAAGCAAATTCTGATTGGCTCTGCAAAGATATTCGGAGACCATCGGGACTACGTTTCAACAATTCCGATAAATCGGTTAGGGAAAGTAGAGGGCCATAACGTTCAAGCAACTGCTCTTCGGTTGTCATAAACATCTCCAGATAGCTCAAGAAAAGACTTCACTTTCAATATTTACGCCATCTTGAAGAAACTTTCAACACTGTGATTTTGTTGTTAAAAAAGTATAGCCACACGCCCACTTAAAAGTTTATCTATACTTTTCCAGCTGCACCTCAGTTAAAACAAAAGAACCACCAATCCAGAATATAAAAATCAAACAACCCAAAGCGACTCTGACCGTCAGGTGTCAACAAACAGTTTAAGCAGACCACCTGATTCACGAGACTTGGTCAGTGAAAATTATTTCATTGACACTTGAGGGGCACTTTTATAACCACAATCCTTCATGCACATGTGCATATGGAAAAACATATCCAGCATGAGGAATGCTAGGCAGTAAAGGATGGAATTGAGTAGCGAACTACTGAGGTCACGCCAGAAAGGCAGAAAAAAAACTTTAGCCGCTAAATTTTTCCTATGCGTCCTGAGGGATGGCCACCCTCCAATCGATGTAGTATGTCACTACAACATACTACACGCTACATCACACGCATAAATTAAATTTCTGGTATCGACCAGAAGCTGCCTTTTAGTCGTCTCTGATATAGCGCCTTGCTCATCGGTAAATTGCGAGCGCAGCTAGTAACTTATCCGCGCTCAGCAAATTGTTAGGCAGTTACCTACGCACGACTCTGACCTAATTCAAGCAAGTCTCTAATTTTCACGTCAATGTATTTTAGAAATACAAGCATTTCTTCTAGCTCAAGGTTTTTCTGGTTAGTTGTAATACTTGCTGGAGTAGCGTGAAGTAACTTACTGCTAAACGTGTAGATGAAATCGTATTCCTCAGCCAAGCTGACTATTTCTGCCATGTGACGCCAATTCCAACGCCTAGGAATCAAGTTTCGTATATCTTCTGAAATCGTATCATCAAATGTAGCTTTTTCTTCTTCCAAGCTAGCAATGTAACCCTCGACTTCTGGCAAAGCTTTCTTCCCTACCAAATATGCTTGAAATCTGTAACCATTAGTTTTCGCTTGCTCGGCATAGATTGAAAATTGCCGAGACGCTTTCCTGTCGATTGTTTCGGCTACAATTTTAGGGGCTGCTATAGCAGCCTCCTGCTTTTTTTTCTCATCAGAAATCAACCTCAACTCCCCCATCTTATCATTCAGCAGAGATGATTCTTCTTCTGCAAACTGATTAAGTAGAGCAATCTCTCTGTTGAGTTGCGAACGGTAGTCTTTCCAATAACGAAGCTGTGTATTTATAAGCTGTTCGTAGTATACAAGTCCGTAGCGTGAATCAAGATCCAAAAGACGCAACCAAAGACTTAACTCGAATATATAGCGAGCAACAGAAATAACACCAACTGTTTCTACAAAATTGAAGTTATTTTCAGTAAATATCCGCAGTTTTATCAAACCATCCCCAAAGACTGAACTACGCCAACAATCGTAGTTCCATTTGTCGAACGAATCCATTATTTCTGGGGTTCGGAAAATTTTCGCAGTAGCATCCAAATCTTCTTGATGCCCCTTTATTGAATCCACTAGCTTACTAATTTGGTATTCGATCATCGCAACTTCCTCGGAAATTTCTTGACTGTCTAACGCTCGCATTTGCGGCTGGTTTTGAGCGCAGCGAAAAGCCAGTCTGACAATATGCGCTTATTACCTGCCTGTTAGTTTAAACCACAAGAACCTGAAAACCCCCATGGTTTTCAGACCTTCCACTTGCATCCTAAGTTTGGACACTAGCTTATTCTTTTCGATTAACTCTGAATTAATATGGTTGAGCTTTATTTTGCTATCCAAAACGTTCGCCCTTTCTTTTTCAAGGAGCGCTTTCGAATTTTCTAATTGCTCTCTTAACTTATTAACATTTTTAAGCAATTCAATATTTTCACTTTATAAGTAACCTATCGACTTTGGATCAGACAAGACCTTACTCCATAGATATTCTGAAAGGCGAACTTTGAGGAAATCAATATAATCTCGCTCTAGTTTTGGAGTACTGTACTCTTCAGGTGTTTTGTACGCCAACTTTTTATTTGCACTAACCTCAATAACTGGAATTCGAAGCGCTTTTAGATCCTTTAGTTTTTGACCAACAACAGGATTCGTATTATGAACCTCTATTGCAAACTCTCCATTCCACTTGAGCTGGTATTTTGATTGTGAGGTGAATTTTACAAACACATCTAGGTCATAGTACCTATCATCAATATATACGCGCCTCTCAGTTTGAGTATTAACAAGCTGAACGGCCACTTCTTCTTTAAAATTAGTTAGTTTCAGAGTGGTATGACTTAATTCGCTTATAGCAATTTTGTAAAGATAGTGAGCAAGTGATTCTCCGCCACCAAGTCTTTCAATTTCAGTTTCTTGCCCTCGGTTATAAGCAAAGGAAAAAGTCCCTTTAGAGCTTTCACGAATATGCATTCGAAGGCGTGAACTTGCAGGAGAATGAGTGCTGTAATATGTTCTCCTCCTCCATTGGCCGGGTTCTGATTTTTCCTTAGATAAAGCAGCATACAAACCAATTTTTCGCCATTCTTCGCCTTCTTTATAGAACGCCCATTTTTTCATTTAGAGCCTAATTCTCCCTGGCAGGTAACAGTGATTATACGCTCTCTATATAACATAACGTCAATGAACCCGGCGGCGCGTTCATTAAGGTTATACCGCTTATCATTCACGATTTATCCCATTGAAATAAAAATAAATTAAGTATAAACAGTCAGCATAACATATATTATTTCGCCAGCTGTATAAATCGGCTGAACCAGCATGCCGCTTTTGGTCGGAAGCCGCCTGTTCGATCTGCCTAGTTTTCTTAAGCTATTAATGTATTAGACCTCCCTCAGTCTATCCAGCTTCTCCACCAAGTCCTCCGCCCTCAGATGGGTATACCGCCGCAGCATCTGCATGGACTTGTGGCCACTTATCGCGGCAACCTCCTGGTCAGAAAGCCCTACTTCTACTAATCGGCTGACCGCCTCATGTCTTAAGTCGTGGAAGCGAAAATCAATGAGTCCAGCCTTCTTTTTTGCCTGGTTCCAGAGCTTGGTGTAGGCGTAGGGGCCGCGCTTTCCGTCTCGGCCAGGCTCGCCGAAGAACACCAGGTCGCAACCGAGTGGGCGCACCGGGTTATTCAGCGCCGGCTTGAACACCTCGGTGGCGGCCAGGGTCAGCGGCACCAATCGAGCTTCGTTGTTCTTCGTGTCGGTGAGGCGCACCACGCGGCGCTTCACGTCGACCTGGGAGCGAGTGAGGGTCAGGATCTCCGACGAGCGCATGCCCGTCTCCAAGGCAATTCTGGCGATCCAAGCCAGCGTGGGGTTGCTGTGCTGCCGTAGCACGGCAAACAGGCGCTTCTCCTCGTCGGGGCTCAGGCGCCTATCGCGGCCTTCTCCAGGGCTGGGTTTGCGGATGTTCTGGACGGGGTTGTAGGTCAGGCCGAGGCCCCATTCCTGAATGGCCACGGTGTAGAGATGGCCAAGCAAGGCGAGCTCCAGGCGCACGGTATTGGCGCTGATCGGTTGGCCACGATGACCAATGCTGTTCAGGCGGGTGTCACGGAAATTGGCAATCAGCTCCGGCGTCAGGGCCGCGAGAGAGTACTTGCCCAGGTGCTCAATCAGCGTGTTGGCCTTGTGGCGCTCGCTCTTCTGGGTGCTGGGCTTCTTGGTAGGGGTGACGTCGGCAAGGTAGCGCTTAAGCGCAGCTTCGAGTGTCATGCGCTCCGAGGCGCTGCGCTGGATAAAGACGCCACGCACCATTTCGTCTTCGGTGCGGCGTGCCCAATCTTGAGCGTCACGCTTGGTGCGGAAGGTCTTGGCGGTGGCAGGCCAGCCGGTCTTGCGGATGACGGCTTTCCAACTACCGGCTGGGGTCTTGACGATGGTGGCCATGAAAGTCTCCAGGGGACTGAAGGATCGGCACTGTACCGAAACTGTACCCTTGGACTATGGGACTCACCAGAGAGAAATCGTAAGTCGCTGATTTGGATGGTGGGCCCAGTAGGACTTGAACCTACGACCAAGGGATTATGAGTGCAATTTTGCTAATTTAAGGATCGTGCCTGCAGCGCAGTTATCCTTAAAATCAAATAGATAGGAATTTCCACTATTTACACTAGCCACACCGTTTTCTCGTAATCAGCAACCAAACCGCAACCAAAGCACAGTTCGTTCTATGCAACAGGATCTTATTCAGGGAGGCGCCCTAACCCGCCTGCCCTGCAGGCTCGGGCGCCATCAAAGCTCGTGCTCGTCCCGCTGACGTGCCTTGAGCTAGACATGGGTCAACATCAGCTCTCCTCCCTGAGAGCGTGGACATCATGAGAAGTATGGTGCATGAAGCGCGCACTTGACGTAGCAGGCAAGTAGCGGCGTTCATGCCAGATGCTTCATCAGAGCCACCTACTCGTCCTGCGACTTTCTCCCGCGGCGCAGGCGCTCCGCAATCCCCCTGCACCATTCCACGCAGGTCATGCTCCTCGAACAAGTCTCTGGCAGCCTGTCATGTTCCTTCGGAAAATCTCGCTTATTATTTATAGTCTCCTCAAGTCGATGCCAGTCCAACGCAGAGATGCGTCCTGAGCCTGTCGTTAATGGCGTGCAGTTCCGCCTGGACCTAGGTGATCAGCGGCACCCACAGTCGCTCGCGGTCCGGCCACAAAATGCAGGCTGGCGCGGCCTGCACATCGGGGTTGTAGGCGGCGGCCTGGCGGATCCGTTCAACCAGCTTTTCGAGTAGTATCATGCCTCAGAATTCCCACTTGTCGGCCAGCACTGCGATCAAGTCAGCCTGACGCTTCTGCACCACCTCAGGCGTCCATTGGTCTTCACCGAGCACTTGGCTGGTGAGTGCGTAGGATGAGACATTGCTGCGGCCACGGAAATAGGCGTCCTTCTTCCTCTTGAAGTCGTAGTTCTGAGCCTGAGAGTTCCGTCGCTTGTTCAAGGGTACAAGATTGGCCAGGCGATGAACCCACTGCTCCCGCATCTCTGACTCCGGCCACCATTCGGCCCAACGACTGTTGCTCGTGACGGTTTGCGGCAACACATGCTCGATAGTGAGCACCGTTGGGTCATAGGTTGCCGCACCATCCGATACGAATGAATCCAGTCTCAGCATCAGGTAGTTACGACGACGGGCAGTCAGTGTATAGATGTCCCCCTGAAGAATCCGCCGCATGTCAGACCTCTCCTTGTCCGTCAGTTCGACGGCTTGCACCGGATTGTCGTCGTCATGCGGCTGCTGCAGCGCAGCGATCAGCAGGGCATAGCGCTCGATACGCTGGTTCACGTTTTTCGCACAGATGTGCATGTAGGCCGCCAGACGTTCCAGCTTCCTGAAAAACCACGCCACATAAGCTGGTTCATTCTTGTGGTCTGCCAGGAAGACCATGGCGGGCGGAACCCAGTCCGAGTTATCGATGCGATTCAGCCAGCGCAGGGATCGATTGACCTTGTCGGCGTCGGTCTCGGCGACGTAATGCGATTCCCGCAGAATAGAAAGAGTCTCGGCATAGGGTTCCAGCACACCCTCGATCAGCGTGCGCGTATCGCTAACCTGTGTCAGAACGTGATTGCGGAACTCCTCCAGCAAAGCCCGCTTGGCCTTCTCCTTCGCATGGATCATGCGCACGTAGGCGAACAGATCGTTGAAGCCGGCACGACCCAGGTCGACCTCCATGTCCTCCCAGCGTTCGTTGTAGATTTCCTGCTCGCTGGTGGTTGAAAGCTTGCCGATGACATCCGCCTTGATGATGTCCGTCGGCTGGAGGTCGAGACCACGGCTATTCATGACGGAGAACACACGAAAAGCGGATTTCTGGCTGGGCGTGGAAACGGCTACGAGAAAGCAACGTTGCAGCAGGAAGCTGATGAAGTCACCCAGCCGCTCCGAGGAGTCTCCGAAGTGCGTCCTGAGCCGATCAATCAGAAGCTGGCTATTTGCCTGGATATTTTTCTGAGATTCATTTTCAAGCGACGCGGTCCCCAAGGCCAGGAGATCATTGAACGCCAAGCGCTGCACGTAACAGGTGAAGAACTCTCGATCCTTCTCACGTAGCGTCAACCGCGGCTTTGGTTCCAGGCCCGCGAACTTGTTTCCCGGCTCGATGATGTACTGGCTGAGTGTGCCCCTGTCCTCACCCTCAAGCTGGGCTGCAATGGCAGCAAGCAGGATCGTCAACGTGGTCAGGCGCTGCTGCCCATCGATCACTTCGGCTTTGGGGCTCCCCTCTTCCTTAATGAGCACGATGCTGCCAAGGAAATAGCCTTCATCCTCCTCGCTCCGGAAGAAGTCATATAGATCGTCGAAAAGCTCCGAAGCCTGATCGGTCGTCCAGGCATAGGGACGCTGATATGATGGGATCAGGTATTCAAAATCGGAACTGAAAATCTTGGCAAGCGGAAACTCCGCTCCGCTGATTTTTTTGCTCATGTAGTTTTCGCTCCCTGCTTTTTTCTCGCCGATAGCGTGAGTTGATAACCGGTGAATCGCGCACTGTTTGAATCGCCTGGCCCGCCAACGGCTGTTCGTTTTATCATGTCGTAATCTTGTAGTAGCCGACTTCGTGGCGTCAGTGGCCCGACAAGCACCGGCACTTCGGGTCACCAGCGCGTCTCCCGCAATAGCTACAAGGCACATACCAGGCCCGCTCATCCCGCTGTATCGGGCTCAGTTCATCAACACGCAAGAAGTGGCCGCCAGGCTTGCCCATCTCTTTTCTGATCAGGGCCTCACCGGGCACCAGGTTGATATCCTCGCGAATGGCCACGTTGGGCCGCAGCAGGACACTACCCACCAGGTGTTCGCTCTGGCTGCTGCGACCCTCAGGCTTTTTTACGGATTGCTCGGTCCCACCCGCCTGCTGTTGAGGTTCATTCAGTGAACGGTCGGTGATGCCCTGCATGATGTCCAGCCCGAACTCCAGCGAGTGGATGTCCACACTATCGCTGTCCCCCCTGATGGCAGATTTTGCCGAAGCGTGTAGGACCAAGTTATCGTCCACTTCCAAGTGAAGCATGATCCGCTCGAATAGCTGCTGCATCGAAGGGGTAACCTTGACGTTCAGGCAGGCCAGAGACTGGCGAGAATCGTTGGCCTGCACATGGCGTCCGTGGCGGGTAGGAGAGAGCAGGCTGAGCTTGCCGACGCCGTCGCGAGGGTCGGTGCAGTAGAGCATCAGGGTTTCCGCCTCGCTGACCTCACCGGCAGTGGGCATCTCGTAGCCCGCACCAATGACCGGGAAGTGCTGATTGCGTGCTGCGTGGACCTCGATGTTCTTGGCCAGGCGCAAGCGTGCCCGGTCATGAGCAATCCAGGCGGCCCCTTCCGAGATGATAGAGAAGCCACGTTCGGAGACCTCGACCCGGGTGGCACCGAACATCTCATAAAGGCCCGACTTGACCGCCGGCATGTTGGCGATGCCGCCCGTGGCGAGACACAGCGAGATATCGGAAGTAGTCAGGTCGGCAGAGTCGATCAGCGATTTGGCCCGCTTCACCCCCTGCCGAACTTTCTGGCCGATGATCGCTTCCAGTTCGCCGCGGGTCAGCAGGATGTCGATATCGGGGTCCGTGACGTCGTTTCGGAAGTAGCCGGGAATATAGATGGGCACTTGTTCCTGAGACGACAGCTTGATCTTGGCCTCTTCGGCGCGGGTCAGTAGGCGCAGATGGGCCCCCGGATCGACATCGGCGTCGTCGGGTTCGATGCCGGCCGCCTCGACGGCGCGCTTCTCGATCTCGCGGCGGATGGCCTCGTCCATCACATCGCCACCGAGCTCGTGGGTACCATCGTTACGGACCTGTACGAGCATGCCCTTCTGGACCTGGCACAGTGTCAGGTCGAGGGTGCCCCCGCCCCAGTCGAATACCAGGAGGTACTGCCCCTCCAGGCGACGGATCTCGTTCTCCGGGTCCTCCTTGCCGCGCAGGTAGCCGTAGAGTGCCGCCATGGGCTCATGGACGAACTGTTCGATGACCAAGCCGGCCTGGTGAAAGGCCTCCCGCAGTTCACGGCGTTGCCTGCCATCCATGTCCACCGGAATCGTGACGACGGCGCGACCGATACCCGGGTCAAGCTTATAGCGCGGGTCCTCCTCGGTAGCGCTCACCACGTGCTTGACGATATCGGCGACCATATCGCGGGGGCGCCGCGGGATGCCATCGACATGCACATGCTCCCTATCCAGTAGCATCTTGGGGGAGCGGACTACGTTGCCGATGACACCTATCTCGTGAGTCATCAGGCGCTTCTTGGCCTCGCTGCCGCAAATAACGCTATCGCCCTCGTAGCAGACCACGGAAGGATAGGGCTCGCCCCCCTGGTCGAATACCACCGTCTGGCCACCAGCCACCCGACTGATCAGACTGTTGGTGGTACCGAAATCGAAGCCGAAGACCACCATGTCACTCTCCTTCTGTCTCGCGCAGTATCTTCTTCAGGTGCATAAGTGTCTCTTCCACATAGGGCGAGACGATGTGCAGCTTGGGCGGGTCACGGTGCAGGGCGATCAACGCCTCCTCCAGACGGGGCACCTCGCTCTTTAAGGTCTTGGTGACCCGGGAGCGCAACCGGTGCTTGTCATCCTCCAGGTGGATGCTGGTGGTCTGAGCATTTTGCTTCTCCTGATGAAGCCTCTGCTCAAGCTCACCGGTCTTTTCCAGCAGGGTATCGCGCTCCTGGCGCAATGTGCTGATCTCCTCCTGCGCTCGGTCGCGTTCGGCGGTGAGGCGCTCGACATCTTTTCCCAGTCGTTCCAGTTCGCTGGCCTGTATGGCCTTGGTGTTCTCGATCTGACGCGACAACCAACCCAGTGGTGAAAAATCATCGGCGTTCTGGGTGTAGGCTGTCTTGAGCAGCGCCTCCGTGGCCTGGGTGGGGTAGTGGGTGCCGGTGGTAAAGACTCCATCCGCGCGTAAGAAGCGCAAGATGTCGTCTTCCTTGGCCCAGCCTTGATTGGCCTGCCAGATCATGCTCAGGAACAACAGGTTGCGCAGCTTGGTCAGGCTCTCCTTCTTCTCCTTGGCCGACACATCCTTGTTGACCGCCACCTGCTCCACTCGGCTGGCGTAGCGCCTGAAGAGTTCCCTTAAGGGAGGGCGTTCATCGTCGGTAAGTGGGAGCCAGGCATCGACACTCTCCATGGCCAGATCGAACCCCTCGCGGCCCGCGTCGACGGCGAACTTCAGCAGTAGGTCCTTTATGGTGCGATTGCTGTGGATCTCGAAGGCGGCGAAGGCCAGGTTTACGGTGCGGGAGAGCGAGGTATCCTCGCGCTGGGCGAGGTCGAGCAGCTCCGATCGCTGGCCGGCCGAAAGGGTTCGCTCTTCCAGCTTCTTCAGAGCGGGCTCGGTGATCTTCTTCGACGTGCTCGAGGTTGCATAGAAGCGCTGGATGATATCGAAGACCCGCGAGATGCCCTTGCTATTCTTTGTCTGGTTCCGCGTGGCAGCAGTCGCTGGCTCGCTGCCCTTGCCTTGTTCTTTGTCGATTGCAGGCCGCTCATTACTGTGGACTCGCGAGCTTGGTGAGGTGGCACCTGGTGAAGGCGTCTTCGATTCCGGTTGGCCTTGGTGTTTGCTGGCCTGCTTGCCGCGTCGCTCACCTTGCGAAACAGCGCCGGTGGCCTTGCTGGTGATCTTCACGGACCTACTCTCGTCCTTTTTGGAGTCAGTCATTCTCTACGTCCTCGATGATGCGGTTGGCCAGGGTCTCGAACAGTGGACTGTGACGCAGCATCCTGGCCCAGCTGACGGCCGGTTCATGATCGCCGGCCTCCCAGCAGGTGTTCATGGCCAGTGCCTGGATCTTTACCCGATCATGCTCGGTGGTCAGACTCTTGCTGGCCAGATGCGCCAGTTGAGGCAGTTGCTCCTGCTGCTCTGCCAGCGGCAGGCTGCAAAAACGCATGATCTCGGCGGTGAGTGTATCCACCGGCAGGTTGTGGCCGGAAGCGGTCCTAGTCTCAAGGGGCGGGCAGTGTTTGCCGGAGCGCAGGCCGTTCAATATCCGGCAGGTGATCGCGACCTGGCCACCGGGGGCGAGTATTTCAGCTTCGCTGAAGGCGTTGTCGTTGAAGTTGACCAGTGCCTTGATCAGGTTGGCCAGGGGACGGTCCATGAAGTGCAGTGCCTCGCGGGCAGCATGGAACTTGGCCGTATAATCATCCCGGTTCAAGCTCGTGCCGCCACGCTGGTCCTTGGCCAGCACGCCGTACAGGAAGTCGCTGATGCCCTCGATATAGTACCTGCCGCCATCCTCCCGCTTGGCCACTGTGATGAACTGGGCGATACGCTCGCTCTCCAGTGGCTGGTTGACAATCAGCATGTTGAAGGCCTTCTCGACCGCTAACAGCTGTGCCTCGGTGGGGATATCGAATTCGATCTGGTAGGTCACCGAGTAGTCGGCGCTGGTCAGAGTGACCTCGTGAAAGCCCGAGATGATCTTGCTGAGTCGGCGGCATGCCTCTTGGCTGGAGACGTCCTGCTGGTCGATCACGATCCGCTCCGCCTGCTGGATGATCCAGTCCGCTGGCAGGAATTGGCTGGCCATTACCTCGCCCCGCTCCTTGACCATACGGCTACCCACCAGCAGCTGGGGACGCTTAAAGGGGTGGTGGTCGAAGACGTGCTGCCGCCTTGCCTCGCGCTCCGTGAAGACCTCGCCGCACTTGTCACAATGGAAGGTGACGGGTCGGTTGGGCAACGTCGGAATCTCGGGGATCAGCACGCTTCCCCCGGCGTTGCCGGGGTCCACTGCATCGGTGATCTTGGCCATCGTTAGCTTCTCTGCGCGTTAGTGCATGTTTTTATGATTTTCTCGCTGCTTTCTTCGCCGCCAGCGTGAGGTGGTAGCCATTGATCCGGTCGCCCTTGGCGCCGCCCGGCTGGGGGCCGAGGTGCTACCAGGGGGGATTCCACGTCTGCCCCCCTAGTTTCGTAGACACCTCCAGGCCTTATACTGAAGACATCAGGAGGTTCCATGAGCCGTCAACGATACACCGAAGAATTCAAGATCGCAGCCGTCAAACAGTTGACGGAGCAAATGGCCACGCGAGGCAGCCGTTTTGGAAAGGCTGGCCGCTTCACTTCACGAGTTGCAGAGGAGCTCGAACGGCTCCTGTCTCTTCCGTGTGGATAATAGTCAAACCATCAACGAGAGAAGACACTTCATCCGTCGGCAATGAGAGTTCCGCCGCGATCTGATGCTTCGTCACTTTCTCTGCCCATAGCCTGGCAAAGATCTTGGGCCAGACAGCTGACTGCTCGCGTTCGATCCCACCGGGCTCCCCAGTTCTAAAACCCCGTCGCGAAAGCTCGATGCAGATGGATTTGTACTGCCATTCGGAAATCAGTCCCAAGGCATGGAAGCGATAAGCCATTGCAAAAGCCGATACCCGCCACCGCTTCTTGAATTTAATTACCGTATCCGTGGTGATGAATCGGGGGGCATGCGAAATGACGTCCTCTCGGGGCATGAGAAAAGCTGAGGCGAAAGCGTTGGCTTCCCTCTCTGCTTCTTTGGAACTAGTGGCATGTCCGTGACAGTGCAAAACGAGGTGGCCAAGTTCGTGAGCAGTGTCGAAGATGCTTCGCTCTGCGCTCTTGAAGCTGTTCAGATACACAAACGGCTTCCCTCCTTTCCAAAAGGAGTAAGCATCCACTGAAGCCGTGTTTTCAGCCAAAGAAAGGAATCGTACACCCTGAGCTTCCAGTAAGTGCACAACGTTTCCGATCGGCTTCACACCTATATTCCAGTGCTGCCTTAGCAGACGAGCAGCTACCTCTGGGTTCGTTTCGTGGCTCAAGTCGATCAGATTGGCACTCGGTAGGCTGAACCTCTCCTCGACCCAACCAACCAGAGCAAGCCCAAAACGGCCGGCGGTCAGGGCAGCATTCCTTTCCTTGGCAGTCATTTTGGACAAACTTCTGAAACTCACGGCTTCAGTGTCGAGACTTTCCAGATCACCTTGGTAGAAAAATGATTCTGGATACCCAAGCGCTGCAGCTATCTTTCGCACAGTCTGTTCGTCTGGCGCATTCGCGCCTTTCTCAATCCGCGAGATAGTCACCGTAGTAATGTATGCCAGTTCTGACAGCGCTTTCGCCGTTAGCCCCTTCCGCTTTCTCGCCATCAAAAGGCGTTCGGGGTTGAACATGCTGCTCTCCTTGCTCACCGCCGCGCGACCACAGGATCGAATACGTCAAGATCACCGTCATCGAGAAGCGGAGTCGGATCAAGTTCGAAGTCTGAGCCGTCAGAGATGCTGAGCCTTTCAACGTAATCGACAAAGTTTCCGGATTTCACGACAGGCCTTGATAGTTCCGCTCTACCATCACGCTCTACCATTAAGAAGTAGGTAGAATAGTCTTTATCGCCTGTTGGCAAGTTGGGCATCGCGTCCCCAAAGTCCAATGCCAGGTTGTACTGGCATGCCCTTTCAGCACCAGCGCCCTTGGGCGATCTTGCCTTGGGCCCACCAGCTTCCGAAGCTGTAGGACGAACATTGCAAAACCCGACTCGCATTCCAAGCGATTCGTTTTTTATGAACTCCATGTTTTCAACGCGATCAAGCTGCCACCCCTGCCCCACGAACTCGAAACGCAATCCGCGCACACCATAGATGTATGCCAATGTTCCAGCCGCGTTGGTCGGGTCGAAGGGCGTGGTATCCGCTGCCGCGCCCAAAGCCATATCCCTGACGCGAAGAAGCCCTTCTCGGGTCAAACAGAATGCTGTGAGGCGGCGTTCAACATCAAGGGGCTCGGTAACAAGCGTTGCAATGGAATTCTGTTTCATCTGGGACGCTCATGTTAATTTTTACAACCATACTGTAGGGCAGAAAAAATTAACATGCAACAAGCAATCCGTATCAACATGGGATGCAGATCTACGAGAATACTCACGCACCGGGGCTGTTCTCCGATCGCCGCCAGCAGCGCCTCGCGCCTCCTTTTAGAGTTGCGCATCGCCTTGGCGTCTCAAATATCCACTTTTGAGACGGGCGAGCAAAGTTATCAATCTGGCCTACGCGCTCAATGCGGCGGTCAGTCTCTTCAGCCTATCAACCTGAGGAGAGGCGTTGAAACGATTGAGGGTGGGTCGCGGACAGCCAAGGCGGATCAGGATGTCTGCACGGTATGGCGGCAATCAGGATACCTCGAGCACCCTTGGAAAGCCCCGTATTTACCCTTCCTGGGCACCATTACTCCTTCCTGGCACTGCGGGCAGCTCTCGACCGTGGCATCGCCATCGATGGTGGTGAGGGTGCCAGCCCCTAACGACACAAGCTCATGGACAAACGGAGATGGGTCGTATTGGTAGGCCAGAACAATCACCCGCCGCCTGGCCCGGGTCAGGGCGACATACATCAGCCGGCGTTCCTCCGCATCCGGGTATTCCTCGAGCGGCGGCATCACCAGGTCCAGTAACGGGTCATCCTTCATCCGCGCAGGGAAGCCCGGAACTCCTGGAGCCCCGCGATTGATGCGCAATAGGAAGACGTAATCGGCCTCAAGGCCTTTGGATTGATGCATTGTGGCAAAACGCACGTTCAAGCTTGGTCGACTCAACTGCTGTAGCTGGCGCAGGTTCGATGGGGCGTCATGGCGATACCGTCCGAGCAGGTAAACCGTGTAGTTTCTCCCCTTTTTGTTAGCATGATCGCGAAGCTGACCAATTAGGGTTCCGAGCGTCTCTTCCTGGGTCTTGGGATAGGCCACACAGCGAATGCTGGAACCAAGCAGGGGGTTATGGGAACGCACCGTCTTGGCGATCTGTGTCGGGTTCTTCTGCACGAAGGCACCCGCCACATCGTTCAAGTGCTGAGGGCAGCGAAATGTCTGGGTCAGGTAGCGCGTGGTGGCCGGGCCGATCAGCGAAGTGAAGTCGGTCATCAGCCTCACGTCGGAGCCCGCAAATCGGTAGATGCTTTGGCTGTCGTCGCCGATGGCTACCAACCGCACATCCGCCTGACCCAAGGCGCGCACGACGCGGGCGCGAGCAAGGGAAGTGTCTTGCCACTCATCGACAGCCACCACTCGATAGGGTGGTGTCCACTGGCCGGCCTCAATGAGTTCAGCCGCCTGGTTGAGCATGTCATCGAAGTCGACCGCCTGCTCGCGATCAAGCCGTTCTTGCCAAGCCTGGAGCACGTCCTCGAACAGGCCAAGGAACAGGTCGCTACGCACGGCAAAGTCGGTGCCCCGGCCGGCTGCGCGTAGGGCTTTGGGGTTATGGCCCTGAGACTTGTAATGCGACAGAAAGGTACGGAACAGCTTGGCCATGCGCGGCACGTCCAACAGCTTTGCCTCTTTGCCAAGGTTGTCCCGAGACGGGATAGGCTTGAGGCCATGAGCTTCGAGGTCACGCTTGAATACCGACAAGCCCTCCAGACTACGGAGGCCCGCCGAGGTGGTCTCGATATAGCGATTACCATCATTCCGGTGCAACTCTCGCTTCCAAGCCACGCCCTCGGCATAGCCGGTGAAGTGCAAGGGAGGATTGCCTTGTGCATCGAGCGCCAGATGCTCGTGGTACAGGCCGGCATCGGGGTAGTAAAAGTCCGGCGTGTACTGCGAATGGGCACTGTCGGCAGTATCGCGATGACAGGGGCGCTCGTAGCGGTAGCTGATGCCGTGATAGGCCAACCAGTCAGCTATAAGCCGTTCCTCCTGGCTCTTCACTCGTTCGCCACGATGCGTGAGGTAGTCCGGGTCGGCCCGGGTGGTCACCGGCGCGAGATTATCCCGGTCTGCCTGGCTGTCGAAGCTACCGACCGATGAACCGAAGACCGCTGCAAAGAGATCCAGCCTGGCCTTGAAGTCAGTGTCGAATTCACAGAGGCTTCGCAGCAAGTGCACCATCACGCCTTCATCCTGGCCATTGGCCAGCCAGTCTGGGACGGATGGCTTACGACCGGTGGCCTCGCCGATCACCTTGAGCGCAAAGGAATGGAAGGTGCTGGTGTGGATCTGGTCGGCATTGGCCACCCAAGGGCCTAGCTTGCTGCGTGTGCGTTCGCCCAACTCTTTCGCCGCTTCGCTGTTGAATGCCAGCATCAGCACCTCGTGCGGCGCAGCGATCCCGGCTCGCACCGCATACCCCGCCCGGGCAACCATGGTGGACGTCTTTCCCGAGCCGGCCGCGGCGATTAGCAGAACTCGATCATCGAAGCACACAGCGGCCCCGGCCTGCTCCCGGGTCAAGGGCTGGGATTCGACCGCTTCGAAGAAGGCGGCTTCGCGTTTGAGCTCCTCTTCCATGAATGCCTGATTGCGCGCCCCAACCGCCTGCTGCAGGGCTGGCCCGAAGGCGCGGCGAAGGGTCGCGATGGGTTCCGAATCGGACAAGCGGGGAATAGCCGGATGACGTCCGAGCTTGCCCATATCCATGGCGGAATCCGGTAGCGCAATGCTATCCCGCCGGGCACGCATACGGGCTTGCTCACTGTGGCGGATCCATCGGTTGCCAGGGAGCCCCTCTGTCGCGTCCTTCAGCCATGCTCGTAGAGCCGGTGCGCCGGCTCTGGCCAAGGTATGCAATTGTTTGTGCATGCTGGCGCTTAGGGTGACGCCCAGCTTGGCGGCGTCCTGCTTCGGCAACCCTTCTAGCGATACGAACGAAGGCCCCTCGAAGCCGTAGAGTGTGACCTCGCAAGATGCCCATATCCAGCCGCGTTTGATGTCCACTGCAGCGACATTCTCCAACGCGTATTGCTGGCACTGTCTTCCCCGGCGAAGCTCCCAATTGGCGCCGGAGAGTGATAGCTTCCATCCTGGGCGGACGAAGAGCAGACGCGCGAGGAGAGAGGGTGACCACTGCATATTGCGTCCTTGGATAGAGATCAAAAAGCGCGGCACTGCCCCGTATCTGCCGACCGATTACCACCCAGCAACGCGACAGAAGCCGAATTTCCCGCCACCATGTCGCCATGTGTAAGCACGGAAATCTCCACTAGTCCAGGACAATTAACTACTAGCTAATCGCTGAGCCGTATCAGCTACCACACACCAGACCGCTCTGCTCGATCTCCCCGGCGCGCGCCGAGCCGATGCCTTTGATGCGCGTGAGCGCTTCGACATCGGCCCAGGGCCTTCCGTCCATAATGTCCCGAGCACGGGCCGGGCCGATGTTGGGAAGCCGATCCAACTCACTCGCCAGCGCTGTATTGAGATCGATGCAGTGACTGCCGCTGCCTTTAGAGGGGCCGCTTGCGGTCACTGTACTGTTCATCCTGCCAAATCCGGGGCTCGCATCGCCCGTGGTCAAATAGATCGGCGCATGATCCGAGACGAGGCGTCTTGCAGTCTGATGATCGATACCCAGTAACTGAGGAAAATGAACAATACCGGTGCCGGTCACTTGGAGCGCCTTTGTGTCGTACCAAAAATTGTCGTAGAGGCTGGTGTATCGGCCGTCGCTTTTGCTGAGCGTCGTGGCGCCTCTGGTAATCGCGGGCTGGGCGCCAGCATAGCGCAGTGGTTGCCAGGAGCGATCGGTGGGCGCTAGATTGAAGTCGCCGGAAATCACGCGGGCGCTGCCGGGGTAGACCTCGCCCATCCAGTCCCAGATGCTGGCCAACTCACGAATTTCCGGCGTACGGTCGGTGCGGCTGTCGCCGTAGACGATATGCACCGCCGCCATGGCGACCGTCGCTCCATTTTCCGTATCACGGAACTCAGCCAGGTAGGGCTCCCGGGCGAAGAGATCGCCCGGATCCAGGTAGACCACTGCGCCTTGGGTGTACTCGACCGCGCTATCGCGCCACAGGAAGGCGTAACTCTCCCGATAGGAGCTACGACCCACCTCGTGTGACGCCATCGAGCTCCACGCTCCGTCAGTCCGCTGCTCCAGACGCCGCTCTAGCTCTTGTACCGCGTCAGTATCCATCACTTCCTGAAGCGCCCACAGATCGGCCCCCTGCAGGATTTCGGCGACGGTGGTGAGGTTCTTGTCGTTCTTCCAGCCAAGGTGCTTGAGATTCCAGCTACCGATCGTGATAGCCGCCGATGCTTGGGCGCACAGGCCAACGGTGAGCATCAACGCGCATGTGGTGAGTGCGGTTTTTATCAGGCGGGGCATGGCGGTCTCTGGTCAGCGAATTCGGCCGCTGCAACCTACCGAATTAATGCGATCGAGCCAACTCAGGCGCGCTCCGCTTCCCGCCGAGGCCTACGTCCATGGGAGCCATTGCGCCACACCCGACGCGATAACCGGAGCGGCCTACCTCGAAGCGATCGCGTTGAAGGAATATTAGTGATTGGCTGTGGTCTGTTTCGCCGTTAATACTGTATAAAAAAACAAGCTGCAGCAGAATGGAGATACGTCATGCCTATCGTGCCCTTTGCCACCCCCGATTTTCACCTCATCATTCAGCGGCTCCCAGGGGAGAGCGAGCGTGACTGGCAGCGCACGCTCAACAGGGTCGAGGTCTTCGGCCGGGCGGCTGTCACCCGCCTTCCCGACGGCAGCGCCGGGCTGCGCTGGGAGCCCCGGGAGGCGGCGGCATGACCATTGCCATCGACATCATTGGACGCGTCGATGAACTCTCAAGGCCGATGTTGCTCCCCCTGGCTGCCGGTGAGGTTCGTGCCGGGTTTCCGTCTCCGGCCGAGGACTACATCGAACGGGATCTCGACCTGGTTGCGCATCTCGTCCAGCATCCTTCAGCGACGTATTACGCCCGCGCCAAGGGCGACTCGATGGTCCATTTCGGGATTTATGATGATGATTTACTGATCGTGGATCGCGCGCTCGATGTCCGCCCGGGGGACATACTGATTGTCGCGGTCGATGGTGAACTCACCTGCAAGCAATTGGGCATGGCCAATGGCTGCAAGGCGCTGATCTCGGGCAATGCGGCCTATGCGCCCATCCTGCTCAGCGGATGCGATGTAACGGTCTGGGGCGTGGTCACGCATAACGTGCATGCGCTGCGCCGAGGAGTGGGTCGATGATCGCGCTGGCCGACTGCAACGCGTTTACATACGAATAACAAAGCAGTGCGCATAATAAATACACACAATTTCATTGACATGATGCTCCCTTCTACTACTTTTATATTTACAGCGCTAGAAAATTAGAAGTCTTACTTCTCTTTCTCATCCTTTCAAAAACGAGATACAGCATGGCTGTTCTTGAAAGAGTCTGCATAACACCAATGATGCTCGACTATTCAAATCGAGCACAAGGTGTCTCGTGGGTTCCAAGAGAAAATGGACGTGTTATTTTTAAGGTTCCGCACATTTTTTTTAACAATGGCGAGCCTTGGCTTGCGGCTAATGCCTACGCATTAGGAAAGTTGGGGACAGTGTCCGGCAATGATATCAAGACTGTGACCTCCAATATGAGTCATCTCAAAGCTTACGCGTGCTGGCTTGAAGATCACAATATGGATTGGCGACACTTTCCTAAAAAGAAAAAAGATCGATGCCTTTTTCGCTATCGCGGCTTCTTGGTTAAACAGCGTAACGCCGGTTGTATTAGCCCAAGTACAGCAACATCACGAATGGCGGCTATTGTTTATTTTTACCGGTGGGCACAGGTGTACGGTTGGATTGAGCGTCAACCGATGTGGGATGATAGACCCAAAACAGTTCAGTTCTACAATGCCGTTGGCTTTTCTCGAACCATGTCAGTGGTATCCAGTGAGTTGTCCATTCCGAATCGCAAGAGGGATGGCGCGAATTTGGAAAACGGTTTGCTTCCGCTAAGCGATGAGAATCGAAAAGTCCTTCTTCGTTTTCTGCACGAACAGGGTAAGGTTGAGCTTTATCTGATGACCATGATCGGTTTCTTCACCGGGGCGAGGAGTGAGACGATCCGCACTCTTCGCCTATCCAGTCTGGAAAATGCGACGGATGACCCAGTCACGCCAGGCATCAAGCGTGTGTCGGTCGGTCCTGGCACACAAGTTATGACCAAGTTTGATGTCAGGGGCTCACTCTTGTTCCCCTCTCTGTTGGTTCAGGAGCTTGAACGCTATGCCTATTCGGCTCGACGCTTAACTCGCCAGGCACGGGCGTCTGAAGATGATCGCACTTTATTGTTTCTATCTGAGCGGGGGAATGCCTACTCGGAGACATCGTTCACCAAATTGATTAGCTACCTGCGTGAAAAGCTTATGAATGCCGGACTTGCTCAGTTCCAAACATTCAAGTTTCATCAAACTCGAGCGACCTTTGGTACTCAGTTGATGCGATTAGCCATAGATGTCCTTCCGAGTCAAATAGATGCCATCGTGTTCGTCAGAGACGCTATGCTGCACAAAGATGAAGCTACAACTTGGAAGTATGTAAAATTCATCGAGAAAGAGCCCATCAAAGAAGCCTTATCGGATGAATTTTTTAATCTATACACGGGGCAATCGGGCGATGCCCACATGTTGATTGATCAGGTGATTTACAATGACCTTGCCTGATCTCTTAATCCTGTCTCCAGACGGCAGTGCCCACCTACGCGGGGAGTCCCAACTAAATCTAAAGCGCTTCTTGTATAGGGGTTCAGCCAGTCATAGAGCTAACCTCGCCATGCAAATAATCGACCGTGGCGAACTTGGCGATCCGCAGTTGGAACGTCTTGAGCTTCTTCTGGCGGTCAAAGACGAGATCATGACCCGCCTAGTTGCTGGCCAATCACCTAATTCGGTTCCACACTATATTGTGACCCTCACGCAATTCTTTCAGTTTCTGGAGGAACATCAGTGTTCGTTCGGTCTGGAGCAATTGGAAGCGAATTATCTAAAATACGCCGAATATCTATTTATTAAGTCGAAGAGCAAAAAATCGACTATTAACGCAAGAACAGCCTATATTAAAGCGTCAACGTTGTCGTCACTCTTTGGTCAGATTTTAAGCATTCCAGGGACTGTGCGATTAGTTAACAGAACACGTTTGCGCGCTTCCCCTACCGCCAGAAAAGCGGTGAGCAAAACGGCCGAGAAGCAGAGTCTTGAGGCAACTTTCAAGCAGGGGCATTTTTTGGTTGATCTTATAGCGGGACTATCGATTGAGGAAGTTTACGGCTCATTACCTCTAACAATCCCAGTTCGTTCCGGACTGGCCGAACATGCTCAGGTGAAACTATTTGCAGGGTTATCCGAGCCGGATTGGCATTCGACACCAAAAGACAAATGGAGCGTTAAACAAAAAGCGAAATATCGAGCCGCCATGCGGCTCAGGCAGCCCGTGCAGACTATAAATGGTACGGGAGGAGCAGGGAGATGGATCTTGGTAAATCTCCGTGTCCAGGCGGAGTTTCTAATTTTCCTTGCACAAACAGGAATGAATTTGACACAAGCCAAGGAGTTGAATCGAGGCACCCTGAAATACAAACCGCTCGGCGATAGCTGGAACGTACGGTGTTACAAAAATCGGAAGGGTGGTGAGGTGAGCTTTCGGATTTATAAATCATACAAGCCATTCCTTGAAAGCTATCGGTCATTCATTAGCCATTTTTTTCCAGAGTCGGAACTCCTATTTCCTTTGTTTGATAAAAATGGTCAGGGGGAAAGCCAGACCAGGAGCGGCTTGACCTCATTGTTACTGATTCGATCCGTATTAACCCAACATGATATCCCTTGGGTGACGCCAAGTGATTTACGGAATACCAGAGTGAATTGGTTGTTGCGCCGCTCAGGGAACCCAGACCTGACAGCTGAGATGGCGCAGCACACCCGTGAGGTGCTGAGCCAGCAGTACGAGCGACCCAGTCAGCAGCGTGCAATGGTCGAAATCACGCAGTTTTGGGACAAGCATGATCCAATTAAACAAGGCGATCTCACTGGGTCAGTCATTGCCAGTAGCTGTAATGGCCAGCCTGAGGCGACAGATGATAAACCTGACTATGTCGTCGAACCTAACTGCGTTAATCCATCCGGCTGCTTGTGGTGCCGTCATCACCGGGATTCAGATACCGAAGATTACGTCTGGTCGCTGACCTCACTGCGCCACCTTAAGGCCATCGAAGCAAGCATGACACTGACCCGCGAAGCAGTACCCGCTGATCGAGTGCTAGAGCGTATAACAGCGAAACTCACATGGTTCCAAAGGTCCAGTCCTCTACGCGCTCAATGGGTCGCGGAGGCGCAGAAACGAATCGAAGAAGGCGATTATCACCCAAACTGGTCCCCCGTTATTGAGTTTCTGGAGTAAGGATGAACGCCGAAAATTTGCGCTTTATGTCTCCGTCCACACTGGTCACAAACGAGTCCGAGCTGTATCGACCCCCGAGTTTTCCACCGCCTGACGATTGGGTGATATCAGTCGATGAGGAGGGGCGTGACCTGTCACGCTTCGGGGATGATTTCTGGGATTATCGAGCTTTTGAGAGATCCGCTACGTTTAATTTCATTAAAGGGAAGATTTCGTATGCCAATGTTCAGTTCGTCAAGCAGGCGATATTTTTGGTGCTATACCACCCTAGGCTGTTTCCGGGAAGGATCAGAAGTTGTGCCTATTGTTTCCAATGCATGGAGAAAATTGCCAAGGTCTGCGATGAACAAGGAATATTAATCACTGATTTGTCCCAGTTCCCCCGCGTTCATCAACATATTGCAGAAGCGCTGCAAGGTGCCAGCTACAAGATTTATATTAATTTTCTTCACAAGCTGCGACTACATGGTGGCGCTTTTAATTTTGAAATTGCTGATGAAAGGACTCTGACCTATCTTGTTTCCCAGCAGCAGAGCTGGGAGAAAATTCAAACCCCGTATATCCCGCCGAGAATCTGGAGCTACCAAGTCAATCGACTAAACGAGTGTCTCGATGATTTTCTGGAGCATCAAGCGGCGATTGAAGAAGCGTTTACCTGGATATCGAAGGCCTATGAACACAATTTGGCAGCGGTTCCTAAGTTCGATAGATATCAAAGCCCTTTTACTCAACAACGTTCTTACAACAATCGCCGTATTTTATTTAACGGAAGTTTTGATGATTTTCTGGTCGAATACCGTTTATTGGAAATCTTTGAAAAGTGGATGGGGCGTGAGAAAAAAAGGAGCGTGGCGCAGCTTGCTAGCTATTTGAACATGGTTAGAGATGCGTCCCTGCTTTACATACTAAATTTTTCTCTGCAACGAGTCAGTGAAGCAATGTCTCTGCGATCTGACTGTTTTTTTATTGAACACGATGAGCGGTTGGGGGAAATTGCACTCATCGTCGGAGAGACAACCAAAACCGATCCAGATGACGATGCACGCTGGGTTGTGCCGAAAACGGTGAAAAAAGCGGTGGATGTGGCGACTAGTATAGCTAGGCTACGAATGCGTCATTATACGGAAGGCACATCAACGTTAGAGTCCGAGAAGACCTCATTTCCGTTGTCGTTGGCCTCCACGGAGCCATGGGCTGCCTCAAAAATCAATTATCGAAACGCGAAGGGAGAAGCAGTGACGCAGCTTCGTTTCGGGCCGTTTATGGCTCTTTACCCTTGCGTGTTCGATCCCCAAGCAATCACTGTGACCGAATCTGACTGGAAGATTGCGGTATCGATGACCCCAAATCTCAGTAGAAAAACTGGGTTTGGGGTCGGCCTCCCCTGGCCTTTTTCTGCCCACCAACTGCGGCGCACCACGAATGTCAATATGTTTGCCTCTAACATGGTCTCTGACAACAGTTTGCAGTGGGTCATGAAGCATTTAAGTCGCAACATGACGCTATACTATGGTCGCAACCACACCAACCTGAGATTGAATTCCGATGCCAAAACGGCTGTCATACTTGAATCATATAGACTGATTTACCGGCAGTTGGTGGATGTGGTGACCGATAGTGTGGAATACGTAAGACCCCACCAAAGAGAGATGATGCCATCAAAGGTTATCGACCTTGTTGAGACCCACGAGGAACGGCAGCTTAGCAAACTCATCAAACAGGGTGCTGTCGGGTGCCGTCGCACACTGCTGGGCTACTGCATGAAAGCCGGTTCCTGTGAATACGGGGGGATTGAATCCGTTTCAAGATGTGCCGGAGGCGATGGCGGAGGTGTCTGTGCCGATGCGATATTCGAACGTAAGAACGAAACTAAACTCAGGCGTCTGAAGTCAGCACATGAAAAACAACTGGAGTCTTTGTTTCCTACTAGCCCGCGCTACAGTGCGTTAAGACAAGAAATTTACGCGATAGAGGTTTATCTTGATGCCATCAACGAATAAGAAGACCGCTGAACAAGCCTTCCGCGAGGCCTTTGAGCGCCTTAAAAAACACAAACCAGAAGTTTTGCCGGCAGGTTCATTGGTAAGCCAGAACAACATTGCACGAGAAGCGGGGCGCGATCCTTCTGCGTTAAAGAAAGATCGATATCCGCTCCTGATTTTGGAGGTACAGGCATACACCAGCGCTCAAGCAGAACAGAGTCAGGCGAGCAAGAAAACCACAGACAATCGCTCTAGGACGGACAAGCAGAAACTGGCTGACTATCGCCAGCAGATTGATCGATTAAGCTCAATAGTTTCAGCTCAGAACTCATACATCGAGGATTTACTGGATGAAATTGAGCAAATAAAGGCTGGAAAAGTGTTGCTTAATCGATAATCGTTCCTTTTTGTTTTACTTGAGGGGCGCCATGCTGTATCTCCTGAATTTGTTATTTATGCATATGTATCTGGCGTGAATTATTTGTTGCTAGTGATAAGAAAATCGGTTACTTTTTTATATGATTAACAAAGGGGATTTTAGGTGAATAAAATATTTTTGGTAGGTGTAATGGCTGTTTTCGGACTGACAGGATGTGCCCCTATGATCTGGAGCCAACGCCTGCCAATGGAAACTGACACGAGGTGTGATAGCTCAGGCACATGCACGGTCAGGGATACCACTATTCAAAACTCCAGAGACAATCTTACATACACATGCAATAAGATAAATGGACAATTAGAGTTCACCCAAAAAACGGGTGTCTATGATGGTGACTTATTGGTTAATGATAAAATCTATAGGTCATATGAGGTAAATGATACTTTGCTCAAAAAAGCTATATATAGCAATGATCTTTGGTCTTACTCTGGTACAGGCGAGGGCGGTACTAAACGAAGAATATTAGTTGATTCACAGAGCCTAAGGAATGTCGAGTCGAATTGTAGCGTTGACCAGGACTATGTCGATAGAGTAGAAGAAGAACGTCAGCAACGCATGGAAGGATATGCTGAAGCTATAAAGCAAGAGAATGCAGATAGAGAATTTAGAGATAATGCATTTTCTGTTGCGTCTGATACGTTTGGTGCTGAGGTGATTGGCGAAGAACTTGGCTTGCACGATGATATACTAGCTCATCCGGAGATGCTGACCAGATCTCCATTTGTCTTTGAAGGTGTTAACGATTTTGGATATCAAGTGCAGCAGCAGATATCTGGAGACTTGTATCTTGTTATGAGTGATTATGCTCCCGCAAGGAATAACTCTCTGCCTATATTGTTGTCATATGATGGGCAGCTGATAGAAAAAAGTTATATAGAAAACTTTATTGGAGTTTATCTTGGTATAGAGAGGTACAGTACAGCGTTTGGTATGAAGCAAGCAGCGGTAATACGAATAGAAGAATATAACCCTCCTGTTGATCCTGACAGGTGGTGAATACTGTCACATCACATATAGCCCGTGGCTCCTTGAACTATAGGCTCAGGGGGCCTGCTGCCACAGGAACTGGTCGAGTGTATTTAGTGCGGCTACGAGCTAGGATCGGTCTCGTGAGCCACCGTAGCGATCAAGTTTATTCTTAAGTTCCTGCCTGACAAAGCCTTTCGCGATCCATCATTCGATAAACTGTAATGCCCCCTCCATAGCTGCACAATACACTGCGCAGCTCTGGAGGGGGTCACTTTAACTTTGCTTGTAATCGATCTATATTTTTGTTTAAGGATTGAATATCTTTCAACCAGTCCTCTGGACTATTAAGGTCGTTAGACTCACGATACCTAACAAGGCCTTCTACAGCTTGCCGATAGCTTTCAATTGCTTTTTCTGTTTCACTAAGTTTTTCATATGCCATGCCAATCTCTTTATAGAAAAGAGGAGTCATTATACGAATAAACTTCGCCTCTTTATCCAAAGATATTATCATTCTGGCTACTTCAACAACTTGGCCATGCTCTTTAGCGCGCTTGTGTTCATTAAGCGGCTTACGAAGTTCTTGCCAACGGTCAAACTGGTTTTGATTAAATAATTCAGGCATTATTGGTGCCTCCATGTAACGTTGCGCACGTTGGTGCGGGCTTGGCAGCGTCTGTAACCTGAAGTCTGCGTAGCTCTTTTACCTTGCTAGCATTTTCTTTCGACGTACGCTTTAAGTGTGCATTGTTCTTGACAAAAGTCAGTGAGATCAACAATAAGTAAGCCTTGTTGCTTCGCCCATTTCAAGGGGCCTTTAGTGTCTAGTGTGAGCACGATCGAATGCACTGATCTTGCCGCTAAAGATAAATCAGCTTCGTTTCTATAAAGACCGGACTTTCGCTTTGTATCACCTACCCTGCCTTTATAAGATAAAATTAAAGCTTTTTCATCTTGCCCTATGTATCGGCCATCCTCATAACCGCCAACCCGCTGATCCTCAGTGCTGTGATGATTATTAAAAAAGCCAAAAATCCTATCGATTTTTATTTCCCACAACTCAATTCGATTAGCGATGTATTTTTCAAGGGTGGGATCGTGGGAAATAGCACGATTTTCCAAGATTTGTTCGCCAACAATTCTCAATTCATAGTTGTTCTCCGGGAACTCTTTTTTTAGATCAATATCGTTTTCATATAGAAAGTTCCATACATTGCTATCTATGTATATGTATTCCACGCAACCTCCTATTCGCTACGCTGATTTAGTAGTAGGGGAGAAACCGCAACGGGAAAAACGTCGCTATACCTCGCCTTTTTAAGCGAAACGCTACAGGCTGCGTCCAATCGCCAGCTTAACAATTGGTGCTACAGTGTCCGGTGTAATTCCACGCTCACTACAGTATCTGGTTTGCAACCAATCCGAAAGCATCTTCTGTCCCTTGCTAGCATTGCAACCGCAGCAACAGAGAGCAATGTTTTCTCTGGTGATAATTCTCGCATCATTGATGATGTGCTCCCAGCTTGCCGCAGACCTCCTTGAAACTTTCACAGAGGTAAATTCGTTGCCGCAGTAGACACACACTTTATCTCTTCCACGGACTTCTCTTTCCAGCCCACCAGGGATATTCCAATTGTTTGCCATCGTACCTCTTCCTCTTGACAGTGATCAGTCTTTCCCGCATACCATTGAATGAAAGATTCTTCGTGTTCATTGACGTTATACTGGATGATCTTCACATTATAATCTTTTTAAACTCTGATATATTCAATAACTTTCGATTATATAATAGCAATCATCGGGCTATCTACCAAACACAGAAGAGCAGATCCGAGGTATTTACTGGGAAGACCGTTTCGATGTTCAACAAAGGTGGTACTTATAACTTTAGAAGTATGGACATATATTGTCCATGTTGACAGCAAAAAATCGCGCAAACTATGGACATGAATGAGAGCATGGGAACCCTCGTACAGGGCGCGCTCATCGTACGTCAATGGCAATGTCATTCGTAGTTACAACTTCTACGTGTCCTGTGAAAAAGCCTTCAGGCCAGACCTGGATGGCAGGCCAGTTGGAGTGCTGACGAACAATGACGGCTGCGTGATCGCCCGATCCCCCGAGCTCAAGGCCCTGGGCGTTGCCATGGGCGCCCCTGCACACATGCTCGATCCCCACATCACTCGACAGTGCGTGCTGTTCTCCAGCAATTACGCACTTTACGGCGATATGAGCCGCCGGGTGACGGCTGTCTATCACCAGTACACACCGGACGTGAGCGTCTATTCGATTGACGAGTCATTCTTGGGGTTCGATGGGTTCCCGGGCGAGAGGCTCGAAGATCACTGCCAGGCCATGCGACTCCGGGTAAGGCAAGAAACGGGCATTCCGATCAGTATCGGACTCAGTACCAGCAAGACGCTTGCAAAGATCGCCAACCATTTAGCAAAAAAGGAGGCGGCCTGTGAGGGCGTGGCCCTGTTGCCACCGGAGAGCGACACGACGCGGCGTGTGCTTGAGCGGTTGCCCGTAACGGAGGTCTGGGGGGTGGCGCGGCGAACCGGCCTGCGCCTCGCGGATATGGGCATTCATACCGCCTGGCAATTGCGCGTGGCTGATCCCAGGCAGCTACGGCGCCTATTTTCGGTCGTCATGGAGCGCACCGTGTGGGAATTGC
Source organism: Halomonas sp. EF61 (assembly GCF_040147045.1). Classification (NCBI taxonomy): domain Bacteria; kingdom Pseudomonadati; phylum Pseudomonadota; class Gammaproteobacteria; order Oceanospirillales; family Halomonadaceae; genus Halomonas; species Halomonas sp. EF61. The sequence goes on from NZ_JAMSHM010000004.1 coordinate 672,849, forward strand.
GCGGGCAAGACTGCATTGAGCTCGACGACATGTCGGTTCCCAAAAGGCAGATCATGACCAGCCGAAGCTTCGGCCGGCTTACCGGCGATCGCCAAGAGCTGCATGAGGCCATCAGGCATCATGCGAGCTGCGGCGCCGAAAAGCTCCGCAAGCAGCAGAGCCTGGCGTGTGCCCTGGTCGTGTTCGTCAAAACCAACCCCTTCCGGCCCGAGCTGCCCCAGCACCACGAAAGCCTCCTGCTGGCACTACCGCGTCCCACCGATGACAGCCGATTGATCGTCCATACGGCGTCGCGGGGTCTCGATCGGATCCATCGTGCGGGCGTGGCCTACCAGAAGTGTGGCGTGATGCTGACTGACCTCGTCGATCGAAACCATGAGCAGTTCGACATCCTGGCGGATCAACAAAGCAATGCCGAACGAGAACGCTCGGAGCGCCTGATGGCGACACTCGACAAGCTCAATCGTGAGCTGGGTGCGGGCACCGTCAAGCTGGGTGGAGGGCGCGAGAACGCGGCCTGGCACCTCCGCTGCGCGTATCGCTCGCCACGCTATACGACGCGGTGGGAGGAGTTGCCGGTCGTCAAGATGCGCTGATCAGTACAGCACGCTGGATACCTGGTTCATGCATACCCGGGCGACATGGTCCGGGCTGCGCCAAATCAGCCGCCAGCAAATGCCGTCCTGCTCGAGCTGCGGTTACATTGCCCGAATACGGGCGGAAACCATGATTAATCTCTCACAACAGCAAAGAGTTACATCATGGTAGGTTAGGGTCGGTACTGGACTGGAACCCCAACATGGCACTACTCACACCGCTAGGCCCGCTGGATCAACTGGACGTCGAAAACTGGGAAGTCCAGAAAGACCTGCTTTCCATGGACAAGCATCGGCTACTGGAGGGACTCGCCATAGAGGGCACTATGGAGAGTATCTTCAAGGAGATGCCACCCCTTGGAGCCAGACCACTTCCTCTCTCGCTCCTGCGGGCCGCTCAGAGGGGGAAGCCCAACTCATGGTGGATATGGCGTCACGAGCCGGATGACTCGGGAACGGGCAAGCTTTTCGACATGCTCGAAAGAAGAAATCCGAAGAGCGTGATTATGTGTGACTACAACGAGAGCCAACGGGATTTCGTCATGTCACGCTATTTCAAGCGGACCGGGGAGTCGGTACAGCAGAGACTGATGGCCCAGAGGCGGATCACGGTACCCGATTTCGAGAGCCCCGCCCCGCTACTCCAGGAAACGCTGAGGGTTCTCACCGCCTTTTTTCGCATCACGGAAGGTGCCCATAACCGCAACATGTTCAGGGACGTCGTTCTCCACCGTCTCTTCAAGAACTGCGCCATCCAGCCGTTTTACGACTTCCTGTGGGACATCGACACCATCCTTGAAATGCCGGACGGCCGGCTTGTCCAGCTGGAGATCAAACACAAGTTTCCTGGCGGTCGAGCCGACCTGTTCTTTGGCCTGAACGATGGCCAGGTCAGGACCATGCTCGAGCTCGCGAAATGTGGGATCGACACTTTCCACATCAATGTCGTGAAACCCTACTGGGACAGTAACAGCAGCACCGGCTACCTGATGAACGATCCATCCGTCCGGGACAACATACTCGTGGCGGGGCACTACCTCGATCGTGAGAAGCTCGAGCTGATCACGAGGAGCAGGAGCGGGAGTAGCGGGGAAACCGAATCCCTCTATGGCAGGAAGAAGCAGTCTTTCAAATCTATCCCTGTCACTGAATTCGTTCGGGTCGGCACTCTTCACGAGATTATCGCCTCCGGCCCGGCGCCCATTCTGGCAGGTGCCGGCCGGGAGCTACTTCCTCCCCTGACACAGCAGGAACTGCTGGAAAAGAGACTCGGTTAGCGAGTCGCCGGCAAATCCTCGGGGAGACGGATGTCGTGACGCCAATATTACCCATCAAAAAATGGGTAAGCGGATTAAATGGTTGATCTTACCTTTGCATGAGAGTGAGACAGACCGGCATCTCATCGGATTATCTGGTTGATGCTTCACCTACTGCTGGTGCATGTTTCCTTCGCTAATTCCAGCAAGAACCCCACACGCCTCAACTTCCCGGTCATCGTTGCAACTCGCTCTCAGTGAAACGAGTTGTTTCTCAAGCGCTTGCAGAGCGGTTATCTGCGACCGCACATGAGAGATGTGATCATCGAGCAAGGCGTTGACGGCGGTACAAGGCTGATGAGGGTCGTCCTGATAGCTCTGTAGTTCGTGAATCTCAGCCAGTGACAGGCCCAGGATTCTGCAGCGACGGATGAAGGCCAGCCCCTCACCATGCTTCTCGGTATAGACACGGTAACCGTTGTCCTGCCGATCAGGCGGCGGCAACAAGCCCTGCTGTTCATAGAAGCGGATCGTCTGTGTTTCGACCCCTACCAACTGCGCCAACTGACCAATGCGCATCAGCCTCCTCCCCAACGGATTCTTTACTCTATTGACCTTATAGTAGCTTTATAGTTTTAAATGGTACCACAACATTGTTCAAGTGGAGTCGTATCATGAGCAAATCCTGTGGTGGCGCCTGTGGCGGTGATGCAACGTCCGCAGCGGATACCGATATACAGGCCTCCTCCGAGGCGCCAGGGAGATGGGTCAGTGTTTATGCCGTGCCGAAGATGGACTGTCCATCAGAAGAACGAATGATTCGCCTAGCCCTGAACGGCTTTGAGGAGATTCGGGCGCTGTCCTTCGACTTGTCGAACCGCCGGCTGAAGGTCGTGCATGACGGCGAGGTCGAGCCCGTCACCTCGAAACTGAAGACCTTGGGGCTAGGCGCCTCGCTTCAGGAAACCGTCGCTGCAAATCCGGAGACCATCAAGGCCGCCGAGTTTTCGGCAGCTTCTGCTAAGCAAGAATCCGGGACCCTGCGCTGGTTGCTCGGCATCAATGCACTTCTGTTCGTGGTGGAAATGACTGCCGGTCTGATCGCCCAGTCCACCGGCCTGATTGGAGAATCCCTGGACAATTTTGCCGATGCGGCGGTGTACGGGCTTGCCCTTTATGCGGTTGGACATAGCGTGAAAATGCAGGTACGTGCCGCGCATCTTGCTGGTGTACTGCAACTGATCTTGGCTGTGGGCGTGCTCGTAGAGGTGGTGAGACGCTTTGTATTCGGTAGTGAGCCTGAATCGCTGGTGATGATGGCTATCGCATTCGTCGCATTGATTGCCAATACCAGTTGTCTGCTGCTCATATCCAAACATCGGGAAGGCGGGGCGCACATGAAGGCAAGCTGGATATTCTCGGCCAACGACGTGGTGATCAACCTGGGGGTCATCACCGCCGGCGCCCTGGTCGCGTGGACCGGTTCCAATTATCCGGATCTGATTATCGGCACCATCGCGGGGGGCATTGTACTTAACGGTGCCAGACGCATTTTGGCGTTGAAGGGTTAAATAATGCTCATTATTGGCAAAAAGCTCTCGCCGTATGCCCTATTGTCCATATCGGGCCTGCTGGCAGCGTCTGATCAGGCTGTAAAGTGGCTGGTGCAGCAATCAATGGCCTATGGCGAGTATGTTTCGGTGACCCCGTTCTTTAACTGGGTGCACCTATGGAACACCGGTGCCGCATTCAGTCTTTTTGCGAATGGTGGAGGCTGGCAGCGCTACTTTTTTATCGGAATCGCGGTAGTGGTCTCGATTTTTCTGATCAAGCTGATCCTTGAAAATCGTCATAAAGGAGAAGCCATCGCTTACAGTCTTATCCTCGGTGGCGCCATGGGCAACCTGATTGACCGGGTCTTTCGCGGCTATGTTGTGGATTCCTTTGATTTCTATTGGCGAGACTGGCATTGGCCGGCCTTCAACCTGGCTGATATTGCAATTGTCCTCGGTGCCTTACTTTTCGTTTCCAGCAGCTTGTTGGGTAAAAAAGCAAACACCAATGCCGAGCCGGATGGATCTGACTGACACCTACGCCTATACAACACCATGACCGAACTTCCCGACAACATCCTTCACCTGCCGCAATACCAAGTACTGGGCTGCAAATCAACCGACGACGAAATGCACTTCCAGGTGGACGTGCCCGATCCCATCGCCTGCGAGGAATGCGGCGTGCAGGGTGAGTTCGTACGGTTCGGCAAGCGTGACGTTCCCTATCGTGATCTGCCCATCCACGGCAAGCGGGTCACTCTCTGGGTGGTCCGCCGCCGATACACCTGCCGGGCCTGCAAGACAACATTCAGGCCCCAGCTACCGGAGATGGTGGACGGATTCCGTATGACACTGCGGCTGCATGAGTACGTGGAGAAGGAATCCTTCAACCACCCCTACACCTTTGTGGCGGCACAGACCGGCCTGGACGAGAAGACGGTGCGCGACATCTTCAACGCCCGCGCCGAGTTCCTGGGGCGCTGGCACCGCTTCGAGACGCCCCGCATCCTGGGCATTGACGAGCTATACCTGAACAAGCGCTACCGCTGCATTCTGACCAACATTGAGGAGCGAACCCTGCTCGACCTGCTGGCCACCCGCCGCCAGGACGTGGTGACCAACTACCTGATGAAGCTGAAAGACCGGCAGAAGGTCGAGATCGTCAGCATGGACATGTGGAACCCCTACCGGGCAGCGGTCAAGGCTGTGCTGCCCCAGGCCCGTATCGTGGTCGATAAGTTCCATGTGGTGCGCATGGCCAACGATGCCCTAGAGAGAGTGCGCAAGGGCCTCAGAAAGGAGCTGAAACCGTCCCAGAGCCGGACTCTCAAGGGAGACCGGAAAATCCTGCTGAAACGCGCTCACGAAGTCTCAGACCGGGAGCGCCTCATCATGGAGACCTGGACAGGCGCGTTCCCGCAACTGCTGGCCGCCTACGAGCACAAGGAGCGCTTCTACGGCATCTGGGACGCCACCACACGGCTCCAGGCAGAAGCCGCCCTGGACGAGTGGATAGCCACCATCCCGAAGGGCCAAAAGGAAGTCTGGAGCGATCTGGTCAGGGCAGTGGGAAACTGGCGCGAAGAGACCATGACCTACTTCGAGACGGACATGCCCGTCACCAACGCTTACACGGAGTCCATCAACCGACTGGCCAAGGACAAGAACCGTGAAGGGCGCGGTTACTCCTTCGAGGTGATGCGGGCACGAATGCTCTACACCACGAAGCACAAGAAGAAGGCACCGACTGCGAAGGTCTCTCCTTTCTACAAGAAAACCATCGGTTACGGACTGCCGGACTTCGCAGAGGAACTCAACTACGGAGTCGATCTATCAACCACCTGAGGGTGGTATCAGATTGATGGGGTGAAGGTGCCCCATCAACCATTAAATCCGTATACCCCAAAAAATCTCGTCAGGTCCTAGCGCAGAGCCATCCAAAGGGAATACAATTTAGACATTCCGTCACAGATATGACCCAGAGGAAGCCACATGTCCCTGTTCCCGGACCTCGATAAGCAGGACGCAGCCGACCCAACGGCCCACACGTCCCACTACGACCTGCTGGATGACCGTCAGCTGCTGGAGCGGGTGCTCGAGATCTACGACCAGGGCACTGTCGCTGCTGCCCTGCGGGAGGTAGACGACCGCTGGTGTCGCGAAACCCTGAACCGCACGATCAAGGGCCGGGCGAAGCAGAGGATCACCCGTAACGAGGCACGCCGCCTGATCGCCATGCTGCCGAAGGCCCCCCGCCATCAGGGCCGTGCCGCTTTCACCTTCATTGACCTTTTCGCCGGCATCGGCGGGATTCGTCAGGGGTTCGAGTCGATCGGCGGCGAGTGCGTCTTCACCTCGGAGTGGGACAAGTACGCAGTTCGCACCTACAAGGCCAACCACTACTGCGACCCGGCAACACACCGATTCAACCGCGACATTCGCGATATCACCCTGTCGGCACGCACCGACGTGGATGAGGAAACGGCCTACAAACATATTCACAGGGAGATCCCGAACCACGACGTTCTGCTCGCCGGCTTCCCCTGCCAGCCTTTCTCACTCGCCGGTGTTTCCAAGAAGAACTCGCTGGGCCGCAAGCACGGGTTTGAATGCGATGCCCAGGGCACCCTGTTCTTCGACGTTGCGCGGATCATCGCTGCCAAGCGGCCACCGGCGTTCATGCTCGAGAACGTCAAGAACCTCAAGAGCCACGACAGGGGCAAAACCTTCCGCGTGATTTGCGAGGCACTGGACGAGCTCGGCTATGATGTGGCCGACGTGGAAGCCCCGAAGGGACAGGATCCCAAGGTCATCGATGCTCGGCACTTCGTGCCCCAGCACCGTGAGCGCATCGTGCTGGTCGGCTTCCGCCGGGACCTGAACGTGCACCAGGGCTTCACCCTGCGGGATCTCGGGAAGGTCTACCCGAAGCATCGCCCCTCCTTCAGCGATCTGCTGGATGACGACGTCGACGACAAGTACATCCTAACGCCCAAGCTGTGGGAATACCTGTACCGCTACGCCCAGAAGCATCGCGAAAAGGGCAACGGCTTCGGATTCGGCCTCACCGGCCCGAACGACGTTGCGCGCACCCTTTCGGCCCGCTACCACAAGGACGGCTCGGAGATCCTGGTCGACCGCGGTTTTGATGATCTAAAGCCCTTCGACTCACCGGAAAACCTGCGCAACCGCCCCCGCCGCCTGACCCCTCAGGAGTGCGCACGCCTGATGGGCTTCGACGCACCCGGCGAAAGCCGCTTCGTCATACCGGTCTCGGACACCCAGGCCTACCGCCAGTTCGGAAACTCGGTCGTCGTCCCCGTGTTCGAGGCTGTCGCCGAACTGATGAAGCCCCGCATCATCGAGGCGCGTCGCAAGCTCAGGGAAATGGAGCAGTCAGAGCAGCAGCAACCCGAACTGCAGCTTGCCATTTAGGGCCACGTTACCGCAGCATGGCGTTACTCTATCCGAGATGAGGGCGGCCACTGGCCGTCTTCTTCGTTTTCGTTGTGTTATGGAACGGCCATGTCATCTCTCAGTCACCATTTTGCCGGGATCTCCATCAAGCGTCTGAGCGCCGTCGAAACAGAGCGGCACACCTCAAATCAGCACGAATTCAACGGCACCAACGCCATGAAGAGCTATCTGGGAGTGGACCGGAGAATCTTTCCCGCTGCATTCATCTATCTTGGCGAGGCCGAGGAAGACCGCCTTGCACTGGATGATCAGGTAACCTGGTACGACGCACGGGAGCGTCATCCTTCACGAAGCGAACATAGGCTCTACTTTCGCGATAACGAGGTAATGCAGAAGGCTGCCGAGGGCGACACGCTGATCAGCGCGCTTCGCCACGACGGCACAATGCTGCTTTTGATCCTCAGTGAGGAAAGCCCTGACCGAGGCGACATCCTTTGGTTGTTCGGGATGTCGAAGGTGCCGGGCAAGAGCTTCACCACGATCGACACTGATAAGGTCACTCCGCAGTCCAATGCCCTTTTCAACTACGTGGCAGAGAGTGCCGGGCTTGAAGTCGAGGAGGAGGCCTCCGACACCTGGCTGGAGCTCATGCTCGACCGCTTCGGCCCCAGATTTCCGAAAACGCGCGAACTCTCGGGACTGGCACTGGAAACGCTTGGGCAGGATATCAACGCAATCGAGATTCCGGATGAAACACTGGTCAGGCTGATCGACCGTGAAGAGACGCTGTTCCGGCAACTGGAAAGCCACATAGTCAGCGCTCAACTCAGGGGCAAGGCCGAGACCTGGGCGAACAATGTCGATGAATTCATGCAGTTCTCGCTTGGCGTCCACAACCGTCGAAAGTCCCGGGCAGGTCACGCGCTGGAGAATCATCTCGAATGGATCTTTCTCGAAAACGGTGTGGATCACCAGCGAGGGGCCCAAACCGAAAACCGATCAAGGCCGGACTTTCTTTTTCCCGGCGCCGAGAAATACCAGGATCCGGACTGGCCTGATGCTAGGTTGACGATGCTTGGCGTCAAGACCACTTGCAAGGATCGCTGGCGACAGGTGCTGAATGAAGCACGGAGGATCCCCGAGAAGCATCTTCTTACCCTGCAACCTGGGATATCGGAGCATCAAACCACGGAAATGAAGCAGGCAAGCCTGACCCTTGTCCTGCCTCGGAGACTGCATGAAACCTATTCCACGACGCAAACGGGCAACCTGATGGACGTTTCCGAACTCATTACCCTATTGCGAGAGCGTCAGACACTCCAGCTATAGCAGGGGGTTAGTTGAACGACATCGTCGACCCACAGACTCGGTCGCGGATGATGTCCGCGATCAAGGGCAAGAATACCAACCCCGAGCTTGCCGTACGTCGCTACCTGCACGCCCGGGGCTTCCGCTATCGTCTGCACCGCGCGGGCCTGCCGGGAAAGCCGGACCTCGTCCTGCCAAAATATCGACTCGCGATCTTCGTTCACGGCTGCTTTTGGCATCGTCACGCGGGCTGCTTCTACGCAACCTCCCCTGCCACTCGAAAAAATTTCTGGCGTGAAAAACTAGATGGCAATGTCGCTCGTGACAAGCGCCAACAGACGGCCTTGACTGACGCAGGCTGGCGTGTGCTGGTGATATGGGAATGTGGTTTAAAACATAACTCCAGTGAAGCATCCCAAATCGATGATTTGATTATGGGCGAAGACTCCTGGACAGAGTGGCCAAAAAAACCTCCCAAAACTCGGCCGAAAAAAACATGAATACGCAAAGCACATCAAGAAACTGCTGAAGCGAACAACTGTAGCTTAACCAGAAAAGAAGATTCAACAATCAAAGAGAGAAAATGAAAAATAACCCAGAGCTCGATATTGAAAAACCATCTGAAGATGCCGATGTTTTATTGCAATTCCTCGACAGGGCCAGCCAAGTATTTGTCAAAAAGCTTGAGAATAATGATAGAGACTGGTCTTATGACCAAACCAAACATCAGAATGGCGTATACATCCCGCACGCACAGCGTGACAGTGGCTTCTTTCCGACATTGACATTAAAAGAGCGAGAGGATGGGAAAACCAATGAGATATGGGAGGCCTATTTTTTAACATACTGGCCGCAATTCGAAAAAGGATATAGAAAAAGTCGTCTCGTAAATTATCGAAGCAAGAGTGAAGAGACTCATCTGACGAGGATTCCCAAGTCAGCTTTTTCAGAACTGTTACCCGCTTCATTCCTGCTTATAGGCTGTATCCAGCTCGCCGACGAGACGGTTTTTGAGTGCCTTACTCTGGATTCGGCTAGCGAAGAAACTGCCCTTCTCTCTGATATTTTTAACCTCGACCCTGATTTCAAAGTCGGCATCTTCAGGCCTGAAGAAAAAAAGTCAGAAGAAACTGCGCGAATCATGGATTTCGCCGAAGAGGTTATTTCAGCCTGGGAAGACGGCGCCATTGCAAGGTTCGCAGCAGAAAATTCTGTCATGCCAACAAGTTATGAGATAGCTTTTCGTGCAAGACAGGTTTTCATGAAAAGACATGGATTGGTAAACATTAGTCCATTTTCCATGGATTCTCCCGGAGACGCTCTTCGAGAAATTAGCCGAAAGATTGAGTGGGGTATTTTTCGCGAATTTCAACGTCGCGAACGCTCTGTGGAGCTTATCCGAATAGTCATGGGCGACGAGCCAATCAAAATAAGGACTTCAGACATTATACGCAAACTGATTGACGAACTGCCCGCTATTGATGCGTTAATGCTCTCGGCTAGTCAGCAGCGTAAATCTCGTGCCGGTTATTCATACGAGCACCATATCGAGGCAATGCTAGGCGATGGAAAAGTTCCATTCGAAAAGCAGGTTATTCTCGCCTCAAAAAAACGTCCTGACTTTATTTTGCCCTCACTCGAATTCATCGACAGCAAAAAAGAAGGATCGGAAACAGGCTTGATCCTTAGTGCAAAAACGACTCTGCGCGAGCGCTGGAAGCAGGTCGAACGCGAAATGGAGGGCCGCCGCCTGTTTCTTACCACAGTCGACGAGAACATTGCCAGCAATACTATCGAAGATATGGCTTCATTCGGCGTGCATTTAGTGATTCCAGAAAGCCTAAGAAAATCAAAAGAAACCGAGTACGAGGGGCACGAAAACGTCCTCAGTTTCCGGGAATTCTGTGATGAAACCCTTACTCCGAACCTAAAAACTTGGATTAAAACTGGTTCATCGCATTGACAATAAAGCCGGTACGAAGATTGGCATTATGCAGCAGGAATTCTGGCAGTTTGCGTTCAGCATAAAAAATGTATGATAACCGGTGCCGCCCAAAAGGCAGCACCGGTTTTATGCCGTGGCTAGTAATCACGGGTGTGGGTGAGTCTAGGTCAGAAGGCATGTGATTTTAAAATTCGTATTCATGCGAAGCTATCAAAAAAGGCGTTAATCCACGGGTTGTATCAGTAACCGGAATGCAACATTGACCTATCAGGTATCGTGCTGCCATGATCCGTTGCCACATGTAGGGTCCCGGATGATGGAGCTTCTTCAGAGAATCATCCGGGAAAAGATGTGCGGGCTTATAAATGTCACTATTAGAGTGACGTTAATTCATCTACATGCTGGAGGAAGATTCAAAACTGGGAGGGTAGGTTAGTCGTCTGAGCCTACGTATGCGTATCTATCGTAGTTCGACCGTATAAAATTCTCGATAAGCCTGATCTGCTCCTCAGTCAGCTCATCATCAGGAACATACTCAAACCCTAATGCTCTCTTCGCTTCTTGCCATACATCCGGGTGAACCTCGACCACGCTGCTTCTCCTTGAGTTGATTGGTGAGAAAAACAACGAATTTGAAGGAACTCATCGAGAAATTCAACGAAGCTGCTTGATAATGGCAAAAAAATTTAGATGATATGCCGGCGCTGCCCAAAAGGGCAGCGCCGGTGAATGTCGTGATACGCTTTCAGAGAAACCCCAGCTCCGCGAATGAAGCACACCCGTCACTCCCGACCACGATGTGATCGATGACCCGGATTTCCATCATTCCTAGCGCTTCCTTCAGGCGCTGGGTAATCCGTCGATCAGCATCGCTGGGCTCGGGGTCGCCCGATGGATGGTTGTGGACCAGAATCATCGCAGCGGCGTTGCAGGCCAAAGCCTGCTTGACCACTTCGCGCGGGTAGACGCTGGCCGAGTCGATGGTACCGCGAAACAGTTCCTCGAAGCAGATCACCCGATGCTGACTGTCTAGGAACACGGCGCTGAAAACCTCGTGCTCGACGTCCTGCAGCAGGATCTGCAGGTACTCGAAGGCCAGCGCCGGCTGGGTGATCTTGCGCCCCCTGGCCAGCCGGCGACGGGCAAAGGCTTTGGCGATGCTCAAGAGCTCCGCTTCGGTCACCGTGTCGGTGATGCGATAGGTGCCGGCGTTCTCGCCGGCGCTAAGCTTGCGGTGGTACATGTTCTCTCCTCATGCCGCCATGACCATGGTCAGGCGACGCTCCAGTTCCTCGTGGAACGCCTCGACACGCTCGGCGATGGTGCGGATCAATGCCTCGTCGCGGTAGGCCCGCTTCACGAACAACGGCATGCCCGGCCAGTAGCTGACGAAGTCGATCCACTCCCGCTCGCTGACCCACAACCCGCCCTGACACTGGGCGACGTGCTCCGAGGGGATCTCACCGGCGAGCAGCACCTCGATCTGGTATCGGGGCAGCTTGGTCTTGATCTCGGCCAGGCCGCGGCTGTCCACCAGACAGTCCGGCGAATAGCCGACGCCGTGGTTGAGAATCAGGCCCACCTGCTTTAGGTGTGGCAGCCCCGTGGCTTCCTGATAAAGCTCGCGGGCCATGGGTTCCAGTTCATGACCCCGCTGGGTATGGGCGTTGCCCTGAAAGGCATCGGCCGGCTCGCCGGTGATGCGTTCGCCAATCAGTTGATGCATGTAGCTCAGGGCCCCGGTGCCGAAACCGCCGGGTCCCTTACCCTTGACCAGCAATGTCTTGAGCTCGGACATGGTGATGATGCCGAGGCGCGCGGCCTGCCACTCGGGCGTGCCCTGTTCCATGGTCAGGATCTGCATGACATTCTCCTTCTTGGATTATTCGTCGGGATTTCGCCGAGACGGCATAGATGGCGAGGGGCGGTCCCCTCGTTGGCCGGTCAGTGCTGTCGAGGATTGGGCTGGGCCCGCTTGTGCAGGGAAGCCCGCAGCTTGTCGAAGTCGCTGCGTGGCACTCGCTCGGCCTGGCCGTACTTGCCGATGAACCATTCCTGGGTGGCCGGCGGGCAGGCGGTAATCAGCTGTTGGAGCTGGCCGGCCTGGAAGGGTGTGACCAGCTTGACCGGGGCGGCGGTCTGGCCATTGTCGTCCTGGCCCCGGGTGGTGATGTTGAGCAAGGCACAGAGCACGTAGCGCTTGCCGTAGCTGGTCGAGGAACCGAAGGCCTGCACGGCGTTCTTGTTGCCGCTGCCATCGGCCGGCAGCAGCATGCTGGTCTCCTCGCGATGACCGTCCTGGTGCATCAGTACCCCAGTCACCTGAATGCCGCGTTCCTGGGTCTGAATGCGGAAGCTCACCGCAAAGCCGTGCTTTTTCATTATCGGGCGCACGGTATCGACGATATCCTCCAGGGTGGCGTAGTGACCGTTGTTGGTCTTGCCACGCTCGACGATGCTGGGTAGTTCGGTCTGCATGGCCGCCATGGCGGCGCTGTAGGCCATCAGCGCCTGGCGATCCAGCACACGCTCCTGCATTTGCAGGAGCCTCTCAAGTTTGTCGATATCGACATCCGGATTGAGCGCAGCGCGCTCGATCACTTGGATGATCGCGGTGCTGTCGGGTTGAGACTGGGTAACGACCGGGATCGGCTCGATCGCTGTCTGTCGGGTCTTAGGGGTGGTAGCCATGGTGATATCTCCCGATTCATTCATAGGCGTTGATGACGTCGCGCACCTGCTCCAGCGGTACCGGGGTCAGTTCGACGGTGACGCGATAGATCCGGCCGCGAGCCAGTACGTGGGTCCGGGCCTCCTGGCGCTCGCTCTCGAGCAGTTGTCGGGCCAGCTGGGTTAGCGACTGGCACAGTACAAAGGGCAATGACGAAGACATGAGTGACACTCCAAACAGAAACGCCCGGCCCTGAGGAGGCCGGGCGCTATGCCGTGATGGGTCAGGGGTGAAAGGGCTGACGGGGATAGAGGAAACAGGGACGACTTGAAGGACCGTTGCGCCGGGGACGCCTGGCGTTAGGCGACCAGCGCAAGCGCCGACGCAAGGGCCTTGTCTTTGAGGTTGGCGCCCTGGCCGAACCACGCAGAATCCATGCGGTAGTCGTTGCTGCGGGCGCGTTTCTCGTGGTCGACATACTCGGTGACGGCGTTGAGCAGGCCCCAGGCGGTGTCCCTGGCGGTACACAGATCGGCGCCCCGGCCCTCGCCGTGATAGAGCTTCTGGACGCGATTAAGCGCACGGTAGTTGGGCAGCCTGGACGGATCGTCCAGCGGTTCCTCGGCATTGCAGATCACCGCCTGGAAATACGCCCTGGCCTCATCCCGGCTGATCTTGCGCTCGGCGAGGGCCTTCATGCGGACCATGAAATCGTCCCACTGGGAGACCGAGATACCCAACTGCTGCTTGACGCGCCGGGCATCGAACTCAGTGCTGTGCGGCACCCTCACCCCCTGGGTCATGCCATCCACGGCGATGGTCAGGGTGTTGTTGCACACCACGCGGACCGTGGTCGGTGTGGCCACGGTGGCCAGCGAGCCATCGCAGGACGTGGCCAGCAGCAGGTAGCCGTTGACCGCATCCTGGCCCTTGAGTGAGGTGCTCAGGCCGCTACGCGCCAGTGCCCAGAACTTGCGTCCACCCTTGAGGACCCCGGCGGTCTCGAGCTCGTAGCCGGCGGATTCGGTGAGGTCGCGATAGAACTCCATCACCTCCGCCGGCTGGACCACCTTGTAGCGTTGGGAAACCACCGACAGCGGTGCCTGGGTGTCGGAACGATAGAGTACCTTCTGCTCGGGGAAGGCATGGATGCTGCCCAGGTGAGACGTCGAATTGGCGACGAAGCGTACCGGGGCTTCTTCGATCCGCCAGTCCATGCCGGCCTGCTGCTGCCAGATCTCGAGGGGCTGGTGGCGCGACAACTGCTGCCCCAGCCCGTGCCAGGGGGTATCGCCGACGTAGGCCATGCGTTCGATCTGATGGGCCATGGGAATGACTCCTGTGTGAGGGTGATGAATACGGCATAACGACCCGCCGCCGGCGAGGCCGCGGGCCATGGGAAGAGAAAGCGAGGGAACAGCGGGCTAGCGCGAGGAGCGCTTGGAAGTTACGGGGTGGATCGGAAGGTGTGGCGGCAGGCCAGGCACTCGTGGTTGTCGAGCACCCGGGCATCGAGTTCATTACCCAAGCGGGCACCGGTTATCCCGCCGGCAGTGCCGCCGACCAGTCCCCCAAAGACGGCCCCGGTGAGGCTGCCGAGGGCCAGACCGACCGGCCCGGCCCAGGCACTGACCAGGGCGCCAGTCTCGGCCCCGCTCAGGGCCCCGGCAACGCCACCGGCAGACCCCGCTGCCATGCCGATGCCGGCCCCGGTCTTTCGCCCCCGATGCAAGGGACGCGTGCGCAGCGAGCCGCAGCTCGGACACGTGATCGTCATGCTGACCTCCTGATTACGGAAAAGACGCGTCGAGATAGTCATTGCTTCCCGACTTCAGGGAGGTAATACGTGGCTGAAAATTTTTTAAATTTAATCGGGAACGAATTCTTGAGATGACGCAGGGATAGCGATGAATGCCCTTCCCACTAGGGCAACACTGCGTAAAACAGGCACTATCCGAATCGCTGACAGCCAAATTCCTGCGCTGCCGTATTTTTTCACCACCAGGGTTAATGACATGAGACGGCGTCAGAGGCGAGTCACGAACATAATTGCGAGCCTGGTTGGCTCGCGTTATTTAGAGCAATCCGAGTGGGATAACTTTTTACAGCAGCAGGCGCGCCAATCGCTTGGCCACACTAACGTTTATTAATTGAAAGATGAGGTGAATCATAGCCAGGGAAATAATCCAACTCCGGTAAACGGTAGTATGGTGTCCTAGACACCTAGATGTTGCTTGTCTTATATAGCACCCAAAGCAAACCCAACCAACTTATAAAATAATAGTACTTATTGAAACATAGGCAACCCTACCCAAGGGTTGCCTGAGTGTTATTAGATCATACAACCTGCTATTAAAACCTCGCCCAGGACTACCATCTATACCTGGTATTCGATTCATTAAACTGCCGACTCGTCTACACGTTATCTAGCCCTGCTTAACAAGGCTTAGGGACCATATTGCTGTTTAGATGTGAGCTTATATCCCAACGACCCTTCTCTCAATCCCTTAGCGGAGACAAACCCATGTCCATGAACCCGAATTCCATCTTTTATCTTTACCCCAAGCGACATCCCCTGCGCAAGCACCTAACTTGCCACTGGGCCAACACTTACCGTGGCTACCATGTTAAGCAAGATCGTAAAAAAGGACCTTTGGTATTGAATTATTTAAATGAGGCGTTTGCGCTTATTAAATATCTACAGTCAAAGTACTATCATACTTTTGGCTTTCGGGTAGATCTGCATACTCCTGAGAAAATGACTGACCCGCTGAAATACGATCATAACGGCTTAATACGAAAATTCCAAGATCGATTACAAGCGGAGTTAAATCGAGCGAGCGGTAAGCGTTCAGCCAAACTGCATGCGATCTGGGCGAGAGAGAAACTGGACCGAGTATGGATGAAGCGCAAGCGTCGACGGGGCGATAAGATCCTTGACCCTGACAAGGCCAAGCCCCATTACCATGTCCTCATTCTAGTCAACGGTGATGCCTTCAGACACTTGGGGAGCTACAAACCGACGCCTGAAAGCGATGGTCAGTACCTGAGCAACACAATGGCGCACCGCGTGATACGGGCTTGGGCTTTCGCCCTGGGCAATCGTGCTCATTCCGAAATGCCTGGATTGGTCGAGTTCTGTAAGCAACGCCGATTTAAGGACATCCCGGCCAAGGATGGAAAACCGGCCAAGAAGATTATTATCAAAAAAGTCGTACCCTTCCATATCTACCGCAAGGATGGTCCAGAAGGCTTGGTCGAGATCATGTACGCGGTCAGTTACCTGTGCAAAGCCTACTTGTGGTGTCTCGGATGTTCAATTGACCAAAAGGAGCTATCCTTTGATAGCCGCCCGAGGGCTTCTCCGTCAGTTCATCCAGGAGCATTGCCATGGAGATCAAGCTTCATAAGCAAGCCACTACAACCCCGAAGATTCGCGCTGAGATCCAGGCGGCTCCTGCTCACATTACCGATACGGCGCTGGCGGAGCGTTTTGGTGTCAGTGACATGACGATACGTCGGTGGCGGCACCGCGATGACGTCTATGATCGCCCCCACACCCGTCACAACCTCAAGGCAACGCTCAACCACGAGCAGGAAGAGGTGCTGATTGCGGCACGCGAATTCCTTCGTCTCGGGCTCGACGACCTGCTCGTCGTCGCCCGGGAGTTCTTGCATCCCACGCTATCCAGAGCGGCGCTCCACCGGATGTTGAAACGCCGCCAGGTGCCCACCTTGGCCCAATTGGCTAAGAGGGATCAGGAGGGCAAGAAGGAAACGCCCAAGCCCTTTCGAGACTACGAACCGGGCTACCTCCATATCGATATCAAATATCTGCCGCAGATGCCTGATGAGACGCAGCGCCGCTATCTGTACGTTGCCATCGACCGAGCTACGCGCTGGGTCTATCTGGAGCTGCGCTCCAGCCAGGCGGCAAGCGATGCTGAAGCGTTTTTCCATCGGGTCGTTGAGAAGGCCCCGTTCAAGGTCCAAAAGGTGCTGACGGACAATGGCAAGAGCTTCACGGATCGCTTCACCTCTGGTGGAGAGCGCAAGCCCACCGGACAGCATCCGTTTGACCAGGCATGTGCAGAGCACCACGTGGAGCACCGCCTGATTCGACCGGGCCACCCTCAAACCAACGGAATGGTCGAACGCTTCAATGGCCGTATCAGTGACGTCTTGGCGACGCGTCGCTATGTCTCCGGAGAAGACCTGGAGCAAACGCTAAAACGATACTGCTGGCTGTACAATCATCACATCCCGCAGAAGGCATTGAAGCACCAAGCCCCCATTTCAGCGATGAAAGACTGGCAGAACAGGCGTCCTGAGCTATTCACCAAGCGTGTAATTAATCATCCGGGACCTGACACCTACTCGAAGGATCTGAGCCCGGGCACTCGTTGTTTTCAAACCACCCAGTTTTCCCCAGATGCCGCACATGCGGTTTGGATGTTTGAAAATGAAAAGGACTACTACGGCAAGCCTTACGCCTTGCGCCAAGGGCTCGATTGGGAAGCAGGCGCCGATTGAACCACCCAGCATGCGGTTTCGCCATGCATGCTGCTCAGTCATCTTCTGAGGCAACAGCAGCCCTGCTGGTCCTTGGTTCACGACCGCATATCTAAAATTATGATGAATGTACTTGATGTTAAACGCGAAATCCGCGAATATTCGCACTTTTCGCAACACACAAAAACTTTAAGATATGCAAAAATACGATGCAGCCGTCCCATTTGAATTTCCCTTACTTAGTGACAAGTGGCCCCGGCTCAGCGCGTCATCCAGGTTACAAAGCGCCGTTGACGAAGTGGCCAATGAGCTGCAGGTGAGCCCTGAAATGGCCCTAACGACAGCGCTTGGGGCGCTTTCTGTCGCCTGCCAAGCCGGTTATATGGTCAAGATGCCGAACCGGAATGTGATCCACCCTGTCTCGCTGATGCTGCTGACGGTGGCTGAGTCCGGCGTCCGCAAGACCGCCTTGGAATCAAAATTTTTCAAGAGCATTCGCGATTTTCAAAAAAAGCAAGAAAACGAAAATAAAAAGCGTCTGCGTAAGCATGAATTCGAGCATGAAGTATGGAGCACCAAACGCCAGACATTGCTTTCTGTATTACGCAAGGCCGTAAGAAGAGGGGAGGACTGCGAACAAATTGAAATGCGACTTAGGAACATGGAAGACGAAAAACCCGAGCTTGCTAAAACTATTAATTTGCTTCATGAAGACACCTCGATACAGGCGCTTCTGAACTCGATGCACGATCATTATCCCGTTGCTTGCTTAGTTTCCAGCGAGGCGGATGAGATCCTTAATGGCCTGGCCATGCAAAGCACCAGTGCGATCAATGCACTGTGGAGCGGTAGTGATGTTACGGTGGGGCGTAGTAGCCGGACAAGTTTTACCATTACGGAGGGACGCCTGACCGCAGCCCTGATGACACAGAAAAGCTCCGTTGAGCATTACCTGGAAAGACGCGGGAAACGAGCTCGCGGATCAGGACTATTAGCCCGTTTTTTAACGGTCTACCCTCGCTCTTTTATAGGTTATCGGGATTCTAGCGAGGGAAAATCCGAAAAAACCCCATACTGTGACGCGTTTAACCTCCGCGTTCATGATCTGCTACTTAAAACGCTTCGTGAGGATGGCTTAAAACTATCCAAGACACAAGTTATCGAGTTTTTACCAGAAGTGACTGAAGAGTGGAACTTGACCGAAAAGTTCATTGAACATCAATGTCGTGTGAATGGCATTTATGAGCTAGCCACGGACCATGCCGGCAAGCTAATGGAAAACATGGACCGCGTCGCGGCTCTTATTCATCTTTGTGAAAACGACAGCGACCGCATTACAAAAGAAACTTTTATCAGCGCCCGAGATATATGCATGCATTACTCCATGCATTTTCTTGAATATCTAGTGCCCGAGACACAGGCGCAGAAAGATGCTAAGAAATTATACGATAAGATGTATGCTTACCAAGATCAATATAATAGCATTTTTGGAACCAGCTGGATGCTCCGCTACAGCCACCTCACTCGCGACCGCCTGGACGAAGCGTTGGCGATACTTGAAAAAAATAAATATGTAGAACGCTTCCAAAACAACCATTATCGATTTTATCCCGACAAAGTCGGAGAAAAGCCAAGACTCAATCCCGGATTCTATAGAAGCATGCGACCTCAATGACTAAATGCAACACTTGGCCATAGTTTAGAAACGTTCATCGACACAGTTGGCCGCCGGTGTCGCATTGACATTCATATAGACACCGACGCCCTCACCACCTGTGTGGTGTTCATCCGGGCCTCCTGGAAAGCTTGGTTGATTCGCATCTTCAGTCTCCCGGTAGGCTCCGGAAGAATCACTTTCCGAGAGATCACCTCTAGACTTACACCATCTTACCCTATACATTTACGTATAAGCAAATTTGAAGGCTAACGTGCATAGGCTGTCCCATATGAATGATGACGCTTCCATCGGCTCACGGCTACGAAGGCTTATGGAAGAGCAAGAGCTCGGTGAAAACGAGCTTGCTCGTCGAACAGGGGTCCCCCAGCCAACCATTCATCGCATTCTCAAGGGGGCTAGCAAGTCTCCTAGGATTTCTAATTTAGAAAAGCTGGCCAATGCCTTAGGCACCACTGCCAGCTATCTCGCTCATGGTGATGTGCTACCTCAGCGCGCTGGTCTGAACGAGGTTTCGAACCATGATTCAACGGCCTCCATGTCTGGCCCATCAGGCTTACCGTTTCCAAATGTTCTAGCCACTGTGGCCACAGCGGGCGTGCACAGATTGGCAAAAGCAAAGCCAGCTCCCCCCACCTACCACTATCCCCTACTTAGCTGGACACAGGCAGCAGCTATTCTCCAGTCCTACAGCGCTGCGGAATCAGTTGATCTGCGAGTTGAACCCAGTGGCTTCCAGACTAAAGGCACAGGCTTCTGGCTTGAGGTAAAGGGCGATGCCATGGCTGCCCCAACCGGGGTGGCACCCAGCCTGCCAGAGGGAACCATGGTGCTTTTCGACTCTGACGAGCCCGCCATACCTGGAAAACTAGTCCTTGCCACGATTCCGGACAGCCAAGGTGCCACGTTCCGTAAGCTCATCGAGGAAAGCGGGCAGCGGTATCTGAAACCTCTCAATCCATCTTATCCTTTGATTTTATTGGATAAAACCTCAGAAATTATTGCAGTTGCCCTCGAAGCCAGAACCCGCCTTTAAGAGCAGCCTAACTTCCCACCGCCTACTCGGCGAGCTTATACGACCATATTAATACGAAAACGCATTGACGAAATAATACGTTTGCGTATTATTGGCTCAACACCAAGTTTTTCTTTCGGGGTAGTGCTAAGGGGAGGGGCAACTATGGGGGAGAGTCTACTCCGTCCGGAGCAGGTCGCACGCCAGCTGGGTATGAGCCTGAGCTGGGTATATGGGCACAAGCACGAAATTGGCTTTATCCAATTCGGGAGCGCGGTGCGCTTTGATAGGGAGGCGGTTGAAGGGTACGCTCAGAAATGCAGGCGCGATCCTCAACCCAAAGAGGATCGACTATGGGATACACAGTCTCGCAAAGGAAAGATCGCGGCACGTGGGTCGTACGCTGCACCGTCAACGGCCAGCGTACTCAGCGAACTTTTCGCACAGAGGGAGAAGCAAAGCAGTATGCCCTGAAGGCGGAGGCTCAGCGGCAAGAAGATGAGTTCAACGGCGTCATGGGGCGTAAGCAAAAGTACACCTTTTCCGAGGGGCTGCAGCGGATGGTCAGCGAATACGATGTACGCTCGCAGAAGCAACACATCTTGCTGGTGGCGAGGTGGATGGACGAGCATGCTCCCGGCGTAATCATCGGACAGGAACTGCTGGACGCGGCGCGCAGAATGCAGAAGGCTCTCAAGGAGAAGGGACTGGCGCAGTCGACTATCAACAACCGCATACAGGTCGTCAAGCGGGTACTCTCGCTGTCGTACCGCGAATGGGACTGGATCGACCTACCGCTGGACGGCAAGCTCCGCAAGCCATCGCCGAAGAACGAGCGCCATGTCTACCTAACCGAGATGGAGCTTGCCGAATTGCTTGAAGCAGTACCGAAGCGCTACAAGGTCGAGCGGAAGGTGATCTTGCTGGCGATGCTGACGGGCATGAGGCGTGGGGAACTGATGGGGCTGGAGCCGGGCAACGTCTACAACGGCCGCATCGTGCTCAGGCCCAACCAGACGAAAAGTGGGAAGCCTAGAATTATACCCTTGACAGAGGAAGCCCTACCGCTCGTGCTTGGTTTGCCGTTCGATACGACCGGAGACAGAGTGCGTGGCGCTTTCGAGAAAGCCAGGGAGAGGATTGGCCGCCCTGATATCCGCTTTCACGACTTGCGGCACTGTTATGCCTCGTTGCTGGCCAGCAAGGGGGAGGCGCTGACGAGCATAAGGGATCTGCTCGGTCATTCGTCACTGACGGTGACTAGCCGCTATGCGCATGCCGATCCGGCAAGGTGGGAAAGCGTGGTGGCCAAGTTGCCGCGTATCGGCAACCAAACCGCAACCACACATTGATGGAAAGTGACTCTTGGTCACGCAACCACTTGATTTCATTGGTGGGCCCAGCTGGACTCGAACCAGCGACCAAGGGATTATGAGTCCCCTGCTCTAACCAACTGAGCTATAGGCCCTTATCAGCGCGGGCGTATGATAGCGAAAGCTGCGGCCGTAGGCTAGCGGGTTTCGGGTGGACGCTTGCCACTGGTCAGTATGGCGGCTGGGTGTACCGCTGACGTACCCGCCGCGACACCCATGCGTCGCTCCGCTCCTAATCACTCACCCTCTTCCCTCTTCCCACTACCCTTCTCCCGCGCTATCGCTCTCCTTCTCCCGCTATCGCTCATTGGCGCTCTCCAGGACTCTCTATCAGTCTCCGTCTCCTCATCCTGGTTCGATGTGGCGTTGTGCCATGCCTCAACCGCTTCGTGTCTACTGCACCAGTCCGAGGATGGTGTAGGGGGCTTCGCAGCAGCGGCGTTCGTCGCGTTCGCTGACGCTGTGCAGGTCGTAGTTGCGGTCGTTGTCGTAGGCGACGAACAGCCGCTCGCGGTCGAGCACGGCGAGGCCTTCTGCCTTGTGTTCGAACTCGAGCACCTTGTCGTTCTCGTCGCGTACCAGGGTGGGAGCCCTGCCCTGGCGGAAGTCGTGCAGCGACATCACCCACAGATAGCCGCCGATGATCTCGTCGTCGCCTTCTTCGGTCTCGAAGCTGGTCAGCAGGTAGAGCTGGCCGTGGTAGGGATCGTACTCGAGGCTCGACAGGCCACAGATGTGCTCCACGCCGTCGTACTCGCCGGGGTCGAAGCTGAAGACGTCGTGCAGGGCGTCGACGAACTCCAGGTTGTCGTCGTCGTTGATGATGTAGTGGGCACCGATGACCCGGCGCACGTAGTCGAAGTCATCGTGGGCCTTGCCCTGCTCGCGGATGCCGAACAGCAAAAGGCCATCACCACGCTCCCCGGGGATCGCGGCCAGACCCTCGATCTTGTAGTAGGGCTCGCCTACGGCTGCGTCCATCTTGCGCCGAAATTCGAGCGAGCCTTCCACGCCGTCACGGGGGTCGGGGTCCACCACCTGGACCCGGTCAGGCTCGTGAAGTGGCCAGATCAGCAGGTGGTTGTAGGCGTTGAGTTCGTGGGTCTCGTCGTCGATGCGATCGAAACCGGTGGTGGCGATCATGTGGCGCCCATCGGTGGTCAGGGCGAAGTCTTCATACTTCACCGCTTCCTTGATGGTCTGCTGGGTCAGGTAGTCGATGCGGCTGTCATCGGGACCATCGGCGGTCAACGGCAGGCTAAAGGCGGCAGAACGCTCGTGGCCGGGAATCGGCTTGTCGCTGGCCATCAACAGTCGCTCGCCGTCGTAGGCCACCGCGGAAATCTCGGCGTTGACCAGCTCGCCCTGGTCGTCACGCAGGCCGGGAGGAAAGCAGTGGATCGTGCCCTGCTTGAGGATTTTGACTCGTGCCATCAGGCCTCCTGATTGTCGCGCGGTAGATGCATCCAGCCTACGCCTTGTGACTCTTGTCGACGAGGGGGAGGCGATTCAGTGGCATCAATACTGCACATAACTGCGTCCTGGCACGCAAACCATCTCCCCTCTCTCATTTGATAATGAATTGCATTTGCTTTTGCATCATGGCATGCTCTTGGCCCTCCGCATTTCCGCTTTCCAGGACTGTGAGACGGTTCATGTTCCAGGCCCGGCCCACCAACACACTCGCCAAGGCCCCTACTTCCCGGGGTGCTGAGCTGTCTTGTGATGATTCATCGAAGGCCCGCGCCGGAGGTGCCTGGGTGCTGGTCAGCGTGTTGCTGGGCACCTTTACCGTCAGCCTCAATAACAGTGCGCTGAATCTGGCGGTGGCGGAGCTGATGGCGACCTTCGATGCCAGCGCCAGCCAGGTGAACTGGGTCATCACCCTGTTCATGATCAGCATGGCCATGACCATGCCGCTGACCGGCTATCTGGCCGACCGCTTCGGCCGACGAGTGATCTATCTGCTGGGGCTGATCGGTTTTATCGCCGGTTCTGGTCTCGGCGCCATGGCCGACAGTCTACACAGCATCATCATCGCCCGGGGCGTCCAGGGCATGGCGGCGGGGCTGATGATGCCGCTGTCGCTGGCGCTGATCTTCGCCGCCTATCCGCCCGAGCAACGGGGCCGCGTCAGCGGCATCTGGGGGTTTGCGGTGATGATCGCGCCGGCCATCGGCCCAAGCATTGGCGGCCTGCTGCTGGAAGTCAGCCACTGGCGGGCGCTGTTCGTCATGAATCTGCCCTTTGCGCTGCTGGGGCTGGTAGTCGGCTGGCGCTGCCTCCATCGGGAGGCGCCCAACCGTGCCAGGCGCTTCGACCTGCCGGGCTTTGTGCTGATTACCCTCGGCATGGGCGCGGTGCTGTTTTCGCTGAGCCGAATCGACAGTCTGGCCGAACTGCTCACGCCCTCGGCGCTCGTCCCCCTGGGGCTCGGGCTTGCCGCCCTGGCAGGGTTCGTGGTGGTGGAACGGGGCATGGAGTTCAAGGCGGGGCGTATGCAGGAACGGAATGCCGACCCAACAGCAGCCCAGGGCGCCCCGGCGCCTCTACTGTCGCTGTCCCTGTTTGGGCACCGCGCCTTTCGCCTGAGCGTCATCCTGGCCTGCCTGCAGTCCATCATCCTGTTCGGCTGCGTGCTGCTGGTGCCGCTGTGGATGCACCAGGTGCTCGGGGCGAGTCCGCTGACCACCGGGCTTGTGTTTCTGGCCACGGCCTTGATGGCGTCGCTGTCTTCGCCCATCGCCGGGCGGATGATCGACCGCTACCCGCCCCAGTGGTGTCTTCTCGCCGGCCTGGTGCTGACCGCTGTCAGTCTGGCGGGGCTCGCGCTGATGTCGTCGGCGACGCCAGCCTGGGTAGTAGGGCTGTGGATGGGGACGCGTGGCATTGGCCTGGCTTGCGGCTATCTGCCCTCCACCACCGTGGGCATGCGCGCCCTGCCCGACCGGGACATGGCCCAGGCTTCGGCTATGAACAATATGGCGAGGCGATTGATCGCCTCGCTGGGTCTGGTGGCGCTCTCGCTTTACTACGACACCCGCGTAAGTGGCGTCACCGCCGCTGGCGTGAGTGCCGCCGAGGCCAGCGCCAAGGCCCTGCACGAGACCTTTATCGCCCTGGCCGCCATTGCCCTGCTGTGCCTGCCGCTGGCCTGGGCGCTGGGGCGAGAAATCGGCCACTCGTCGGGGCACCAGACACGCCAGTCTCCGGGGCGCCAAGAAAACCAGGCCTCCGCCCAGCCCGCAAGCTCACGTGACGGAACCTCCTCATGACCCCCACGCCATCTCTGCGACCGCCGCCGCGCTCACGCTTGAGGCCGCCTACTTCCCGGCAAGCACCCTCAGTGATGCGCAGTCTGCTGCTGGTGCTGGGGCTGTTCGCCGGCGTGCTGGCCTTTGTGGCACTCGCCCTGCTCGCCGGGATGCTGTTGTTTACAGGCACTGCCGAGGCCGACATCAGGACTGACGCAAGGGCTGATACAAGGGCTGATGTAAGGTCTGAAGTAAGCGCGGTCTCGGCGGCCGCTGCTCTGGCAGTCTCCTCGGCTTCGACGCCACGCCTGGTCACGCTCTATCAGGGGGCCACGGACAGCGCGGTGGCGCTGGGCGTAACGCCCATCGGGGTGGTCGATGCCTGGATGGAGAAGCCCACCTATCGCTACCTGCGCGAGGCGCTCGATGGCGTCGAGCACGTGGGCCTGGAGACCCAGCCCAACCTGGAAAAGGTGGCCTGGCTCGATCCCGGGGTGATCGTCGCCACCCGCTTTCGACACGAACGGGTGCGCCCGCTGCTCGAGCAGATCGCACCGACGCGGTTCTCGTCCACGGTGTCTGACTTCAAGACCTCGCTCACGCTGGTGGCGGCGGCGACCGGGCGCGAGGCCAGGGCCGAACAACTGCTGGCCTGCTGGGACGACCGGGTAGCGGATCTGCGCGCGAAAATCGCCACGACACTGGGTGACGCCTGGCCGCAGAAGGCCGCGGTGGTGCGATTCAAGAGCGACCACGTGCGTCTGTATTCCTCCGGCTTCGCCGGCAGCATCCTGGAGGAGCTGGGCTTCCGCCAGCCTGACGCCGCCAACGACAGCGGCTGGGGCATGAAGTTGACCAGCGAAGAGAACATCCCCGCGCTGGACGCCGACGTCATCTTCGTGCTGCTGGAAGACGACCCCGCGATCCATGACACCTACCGCCACTGGACCGCCCACCCGCTATGGCAGCGACTCACCGCGACACAAGCCGGCCGGGTGTACGAGGTGGACACGGTCAACTGGATCATGGGCGGTGGCATCCTCGCCGCCAACGCCATGCTCGATGACCTCTATCGCCACTACGGCCTGGCGCCCCAGGCGCTCTCCCCTTCCTGCGCGCTGGGTGACGCGCTGGGTGAGGAGCCTTCAGCTATTAAAGAGCCTTCAGCTGTGAAAGAGCCGTCGCCAACAACAGACGAGGGTGCGGCCTGATGCTGGAACGCACCTCGACCCGGGCCGCCGGACTGATCCTCGGTACCCTGCTGCTGCTGGCGGCGTTCGGCGCCAGTGTGGTCCTCGGCACCACCGAGATCGCGCCGCTTACCGCCCTTGAGGCCATCACCGACTACGACGGCGGCAGGGTCAGCCATATCATCATCCTCAGCGAACGCCTGCCCCGGGCGGTGATCGCCACCCTGACCGGTGCCAGCCTGGCGGTGGCCGGTGCGCTGATGCAGACCATGACGCGCAACCCGCTGGCCTCGCCAAGCATCCTCGGCATCAACGCCGGCGCCATGTTCTTTGTGGTGGTGGCGGTATCGCTGCTGCCGCTGCACACCCCCGGTCAGTACGTGTGGGCGGCCTTGCTCGGCGCGCTGGTGGCCGCACTCGCCGTGGTGGCGCTCAGCCGTGGCCGGCGCGGCGAGCTGTCACCGCTTCGGGTCGTGCTCGCCGGGGTGGCGGTGACGGCGATGTTCGTGTCCTTCAGTCAGGGCCTGTTGATCATCGACCAGCAGAGCTTCGAGAGCGTGTTGTACTGGCTGGCAGGGTCGGTCTCCGGGCGCGAGCTAGAACTGGTGGTGCCGCTGTTGCCGCTGTTTGCCCTGGCCCTTGCGATCACCGCGGCCCTCGCCCGTCAGGCCAACGCCCTGCTGCTGGGCGATGACATGGTCACCGGCCTTGGCATGCGCGCCGGCACCCTGAAGCTTGCCCTGGGTCTGTGCGTGATCCTGCTGGCCGGCAGCTCGGTGGCGCTTGCCGGGATGATCGGCTTCGTCGGCTTGATCGTGCCACACATGGCCCGCGGACTGGTCGGCATCGACCATCGCTGGCTGCTGCCGGCCTGTGCGCTGCTCGGGGCCACGCTGCTGCTGGTAGCCGATATCGCCTCGCGCTTCCTGATGGCACCCCAGGAGATCCCGGTCGGCGTCATGACCGCTCTGATCGGCACGCCCTTCTTTATCTATCTGGCCCGCAAGAAGCAGGTATCCGCATGAGCAGCTTGTCTGGCGCCAACGCCGAATCCGCCACACAGGATCAGACACAGGGCCATTCACAAGGCCATACGCAAGGCCATACACAAGATCGGGCCAACCGACGCTATCGCCGCCTGGTAGCGCTGCTGGCGCTTGCGCTGGTGGCAAGCGCAGGCCTGTCGCTGTCGCTGGGCAGCTTCCCCACTCCCCCCATCGAGGTGCTGAAAGCCCTGGCCGCGCCCCAGGCCAGCGACATTGGCTTTATCGTCTGGGAATTGAGGCTGCCGCGCATTCTGCTGGCGGTGCTGGTGGGGGCGGCGCTGGCGGTGGCCGGCGCGGTGCTGCAGGGCATCGTCAGAAATCCCCTGGCCTCGCCGGATGTGATCGGTATCACCAGCGGCGCGGCGCTGGCGGCGGTGGTGTTTCTGGCCGGCTTCGCCAGTCAGCTGAGCATCCACCTGCTGCCGCTGGCAGCGCTGGGCGGCGCTGTACTGGCCACCGTGCTGGTGGTGGCGCTGGCCTGGCGTAAAGGGCTCAACCCCAGCCGGGTGGTGCTGGTGGGTATCGGGCTATCCGCCGCCATGGGCGCGGCGACGACCCTGCTGATCGTGATCAGCGACGACGCCTCGGCGCTGCACGCCTACGTATGGCTCACCGGCAGCCTGTATGCGGCCCAGTGGCGCCATGTGCTGTCGCTGCTGCCCTGGCTGCTGGTGGCGATTCCGCTGTGCCTGAGCCTGGCTCGGCATATGGACGCCCTGGCACTGGGCGACGCCGTGGCCGTCGGGCTCGGTGTCGATGTGCTGAGAAGCCGGCTGATCCTGCTGGCCCTCAGCGTGGCGCTGGCCGGAGCGGCGGTGGCGTTTGCCGGAGGACTCAGCTTCGTTGGCCTGGTGGCACCCCATCTGGCGGCCCGCCTGGTCGGCCGCAGTCTTGCACGGCTGGTGCCGGTGGCGGCGCTGTGTGGCGCGCTGATCGTGCTCTACGCCGACTTGATCGGCCGAGTGGCCTTTCTGCCCAAGGACCTGCCCGCCGGGGTCTTCGTCTCCGCGGTGGGTGCGCCCTTCTTCGTCTATCTGCTCTATCGCACCCGGCAGTAAGGGCGCTGAGTGCCTCGCCGTGATCTGGTCAGCACTTGCTCTGCTTTCAGCAGTCTCGCAGCAGCCTCTCCGCAATCCCTTGGCGCTGTCCGAAAAGTCGACGAGCGAAGGTTAGACAAGGCAAAAATCGGTGAGACAGCGCAGTTTACGGGGTGTAAATGAGCATGTTGATCCGATTTTTAACGCCGTATTACCGAGCGCAGGCACTTTTCAGACAAGCCCTAAGCAACACATCCGACAGGAGGTCCGATGTTCCACATTGCCCCACGCAGGGACAGCTTCAGCCAGGCGCAGATCGATCGCTTCGCCGGGCTTGCCACCTCGACCCTGGGCCACTTCAGCGACTTTGGCGCCATCGCCTCGCTGGAGCCTTTGCATCGTCCGGTGCGCCTGGTCGGCACCGCCCTGACGGTCCGAATTCCCCATGTCGACGGCGCCATCATCCGCGAGGCTCTGACGCTCGCACGCCCCGGTGACGTGCTGGTGATCGACGTGTCCGGTGATCATCGTCGCGCCTGCTGGGGCGAGTTTCGCGCCTACGCGGCGCTGACCAAGGGACTGGCCGGCGTTGTCACCAATGGCGCTGTCACCGACCGGGAGACGCTGTCTCGGCTGGCCCTGCCGATATTTGCTGCAGGTACCAGTCCGCTGACCACCCGCTCGCTGTCGTTGGAGGGCGAAATCAACGCCCCGGTAGCCATCGACGGGGTCACCATCGAACCCGGCGATCTGGTGCTGGGCGACGACGACGGTCTATTCGTGGTGCCCCCGCACCGAGCCGACGAGCTGGCCGAAAAAGCGCTGACGAAGCAGCAGGACGAAACTCGTCGGCGCGAGGCGATGCTCGCCAAGCATCCCGAATGGCTGCGCTGAATATCCCGTCTCTTGCGCACGAAAAAACGGCGGTATCGGTGTTCACCGATGCCGCCGCTCGTTTACCTGACGGTGAGATCAGGCTTGCTGCAGTGTCCCCAGACGGTCGGCTTCGTCAGCGCTACTGACACCCTGTTCAACACCGCCATTTGCCTCGGCGTTCTGATGCGTCAGCGCCCCCTGGCAGGCCCTCAGCGGATTGACGGTCTCACTGACGCCAAAAGGCATGCTACCGGGGCCGCCGGCGCGCTCGATGATCGGGGCGATCAGGCGCTTGTAGGGCCAGCGCTCCCGCTCGAACAGCGCGGACTTCAAGGCGTTGCGCTCGGCGTCTTCAAAGGGCACGGCGTCGAGCTGGGCCTCGAGCTGAACCGCCAGATCCCGCCATAGCGCGCGCTGGCAAAGGCCATAGTGCCCCGCCAGGGTGTCGATGATGGCGCGCAGGTTGACCTGGATCGCCAGGGTCTGCAGCCAGAACAACAGCGCCTCCTGACTGTCGTGGTAGAGGGTGTTAGCGTGACCCGGCTTGATCCGGTAGCAGGGATCCTGCATGGCGTGACGCTCGAGCTGGCCGACGTTGATACGCAGCGAATCGTGGTCACGCAGCAACAGTCCCTCGACCCTACCCTGGCGCACCACCAGCACTGCGTTCTGGCCGTGCACCTCCGCCAGCATGCCGAGCCTCAGCATGCGCAGGTTGATCTCGAAAAAGCGCGCACACAGCTCACCGAACAGCGCCTGTGCGCTCGCGGCGCCGGCTTCCATGCCACGCTGCACCATCCAGTCATCGAAGACGTGATGGGCGCTGGTGCTCGCAGGACCGGACGCCCCGACCATCGGAAGTGGCGTGCCCAGGGTCGCCATGGGTACCAGTTGGGTGCCGGCCTGCTCGAGCAGCGCCTGCGGGTAGCTTCGCACCATGGCGCTCAGGTGGCGCGGGGCCTCATCGAACAGACTGGCGTCCTCGGGCAGGTAGGCCCACCACTTGCCTTCGTCACACAGGTGCAGGGCGCTTTCCAGCAGTGGATCACGCTGCTGGGCTTCTTCCAGCAGCCGTGCGCTCAGATCGCCATTGATCATCTTCACCGCCGGCAGGTAGCGCGAGGCCCCCAGCGAGTGGATGGCCATGGGCAGCTTGAGGCTATGCGCGGCGCCGTCTGACGAGGGCGCAGCCGGCAGCAGCGAGCGCAGCGACGAGGTCGGCCACCAGCGCCCGGCGCGAGCCTCCAGGGTGATGCAGTGACCAGCGGCAAAGTCCTCGGCGAGCCACTTCGGCAGGGCATGATCGTGCTGCCAGGGGTGCACCGGCAGCGCCAGGTGGCTATCGGCGATGCCCTTGGCGCGCATCTCATCGGCGAGTGCCTGACGCTCCTCGGCCGCGAGCAGCCAGTCGGCAGGGGCTTTAATGTCGCCCGAAGCCGCTCTAATGTCGCCCGACTCCGCGCCGGCTGCGAGAGCCCCCACCCCTACGCCATGGGTCAGCCGGTGACGCGCTACCGCCACCCAGTAAAGCTCGACGGGGTTGGCAAACTCGGCCATATAGGCGCGGTACTCGGCAGCGCTTAAACCCTGTTTGGCCTTGGCAGTGGGATGGTAGGGCCGGTCGAGCAGCGACGCCCACTGCTCCAGAATGGTGAAGTGCTCAAGGGTGCCCAGGGAGGCGAGATGGCGGGTATCCACGCCGTGCGCCATGGAGGCCGTGGCTTGCCACAGGCTGTCCTCCAGGGCGTCGAGAAAGACGCGCTGGCCAGGCGTCAGGGCCTGTTCATCGCCACCGAACACCCGGCGCATCAATGCCACGGGATCCAGGGGCGACGGAGTCCCCCCATCGTGAGCCAACACCGGCGTGCCGGGCACCTTCTGCCAGTCCTGGGCAGTACCGGGCTCCAGCAGCATCACCAGGCTGGTCTTTTGGCTAGCGCCCTGGGCCCGCTCTTGGCGCCACAATCGCGCCGCTGGATGGGCCACCAGCACCTCATCACCAAACAGCTCAGCGGCAAACGAGCGGGCATCGCCGTCATCACCGGCCAGCGAGTCGATCTCGAGGATCCCCTCGACCAGCAGGCCATCGACCAGCGATTGAAGGATCTGCTCGCTGGCCAGGCGCCTCGCCTGGGGTGAAGGAACGGGTGAAGAAACGGAATCAAACGAGGCCATATTGGGCTCTCCTTGCAACTGCAACAATCGGGGGCACCGACGAAGGCGCGACAGCAGGGTTCGGGGTTCGGGCAACAGGGGCACCGGAAGCAAGCGACAGGCACCTCATGCGCGAGCCTCCTTCAAGGCGCTCGTCAGGGCGCGAAAGGCGATGCCCCGCTCGTCGCCGAGCAGGAAGGTACGCACGCCGCGCTCGCGCCACTCGGCCTTGGCGCCCGCATGGCGCAGGAAGGCGGCATAAGGAAGGCCGTGGTCCACCGCGCGCTGCTGCACCCGGCAGAGCGCCTTTAGCACCTCGGGGTGGGCGGTCTGCCAGCTCACACCCAGGGACTGGGACAGATCGGCGGCGCCCTCCAGCACCAGGTCGAGACCATCGACGGCGCACAGCTCGTCGATGCGCTCGACCCCGGCCCGGCTCTCGATCATGGCAACGACCAGAATCTCGTCGTTGGCCTTGTGAACGTATTCGGCCAGGGAGTGCTTGCCGAAGGCGCCGGGGCGCCCGGCGTTTAGGCTGCGCGTGCCCTGGGGCGCGTACTTGCAGGCACGCACCGCGGCGGCCAGTCGCTCGGGGTCTTCGACGCTCGGCAACACGATGCCCTGGGCGCCGCCGTCGAGCAGGCGCAGCAGGGTCTTGGGGTTATCGTCGGCGACCCGCACCAGCGGCGTCAGCTCATAGCTCTCGGCGGTGCGGATCATGTGCTCGACGGTTTCCGGGTTGATCAGCACGTGCTCGGTGTCGATCACCACGAAGTCGAAGCCGGCCTCGGCGATCAGCTCGATCGACGCCGCCGTGGGCAACGAGGCCAGCACGCCGTAGACCTCGCGCTGCTCGCTCAGCGCACGTTTCAGGCGATTGGTTCTCAGCATGGGCTGCGCTCCTGTGTCGATGCTGGCGTCCCCGTGGTCGCAGATGCTGGGCGCGACGCCGGCGTATGCACGGCCAGGGGATTGGGCACCCGCTTGACCTGAGGCTCGTCGTCACCGAACAGCCGCCGGCGGGTCAGTGCTTCCACTTCCCACTCGGGGACGAAGACGTCGAACTGGCGATAGCGCTCGGCGTGCTCTGGATGGGCGTCCTGGTAGGCGGTGATGACGTCGGCGACCATGGCCCAGAAGGAGCCCTCGGTGAGTCCGAAGTGACGCTCGAGGAAGATCGCCATCTCGGCCAGGGCAATAAAGAAGAAGGCGTCGCAGGAGTAGTCGCGCACCGCCGCCAGGTCGTCGGTGACGATAAAGGAGTTGCGGTTGCGCGCGGCGTGGGCCGCCGGCAACGGCTCCAGGCTGGGGGCCAGCTCGGGACGGGCCAGCGCCGACGGGCAGTAGCGCACCCCGTCGTGGAAGTCCTTGAGCGCGACTCGCACTGGCCAGCCATTACGATGGATCACCACGATATTCTGGCCGTGGGACTCAAGCCCCACCCCTTCGGCGAACAGCAGGTGGATGATCGGCAGTGTCGCCACGCTCACCAGTTGGCGGGTCCAGGCGTCACGCCCGTGACGGGCGATCCAGTCAGCGATGAAGGGCTCTGCGGGCGCCCCGTCTGGGTCGCGCAGACACTGGCTCAAGCCGTTGAAGGGAACCGCCTGCTCGCCAGGGGCGAGAAAGCCGTCGATATGCTCACGCCACAGCGCGCCGGCCTGGCCGTACACCTCGTCCTGGCGCAGGCCGCCAAAGGCGCGTTCGTCCAGGGCAACACCGGCCACCTCGCCGAGGATCACAACGTTGGCCGCCCCGGCGTCGGCGTCGTTCTCCAGAAGCTGCTTGAGCCAGGCGGTGATGATGGGGCCGTTGGTGATGGTATGGCGCGCCAGGATGCGGGTACTGGAGGTGTTGGTGATCCCCAGCGCCAGCTTGAGATAGGGCGTCGGGGACGCGCGCCGATCGTGATCCAGCGGCGCCAGGGTACGAATCGACTGCTGCGGGCGATAGCGGGTCTCGCCCTCGCCGAGCAGGACGATCTCGCCACTGGCAAGCTCCGGGTAGAGCGCGCCGACCAGCACGTTTTCCCACTGCCAGGGGTGCACCGGCAGCAGCACCGCCTGCTCGCGCGAGAGGCCACACTCGCCTAGCCACTCGGCCAGGCGCTGCCTGGCCGGCGATCCCTCTTCACCCAGCTCGGCATCGGCCATGGCCGCGAACGTCGCCAGGGCGCCGAGACCAGAAACAGCCCCCTGATGTGCCAGCCGCGCCGGCAGCGCCAGCCACAGTACCCGCAGCGGCTGGCCGAACTCGGGACCGAAGCGACGGTTGTCGCCAAGAGTGAAGCCGAGGCGAGACTTGTAGCAGGGATGGTAGCTGTGGGCGTCGGTGAAGTACTGCTCCAGGGCGTCGGCGTCGAGCGTGTGGGGCGCGCTCTGGCCGTCGACGGGCGCTGCTGTCGAAGACTGCAGGTCCTTGATCAGGGTCTGCTTGAGCTCGTTGATGAACCCAGGCTGCAGCCGCCCTTGCGAGCTTTCGTCGGCCCTGGCGCTCAGTGTGGACGCCAGGTCGTCCAGAAACTCCGAGAGCGACGGCGCCTCCCTGTGGCGGTTGGCCTGGGCCGAGGCCAGAGCCGGCGCCTTTGTCGACGCCCGAGCCGACGCCTGTGTCGGCGCCTGTGTCGATGCAACAGCCAGACTCTGATGATCGAGGCGAATCAGCGAGAAGCTGTGGCACAGCCAGCCTCGCACGCGATAGTCGCGCTCTCCCAGGGAGACAACGAAGGTGGTTTCACGCCCCTGCCCTTCACCCTCAGTCGGGGCCAGGTGCTCGCAGCGATACTCGAGCACGTCTTCGTACAGCAGGGTCTGCAGCAGTTGGCCGATGACCCGCCGCTCGATGCGCGGCCGATGACGCCAGTCGTCGGAACGGGCAAAGGGTACGGCAGCGGGAACAGCACTGGGAGAAACACAGGGGGCAACTCGAGGCGCGGCGACGTCAGCGGCGGCGTCTGCGACGGCGTCAGCGGACCCTGTCGCGGGCTCGGCAACGTAGGAAGGTGATGACATGAATAACCTCAGCGTGCGGTGTCGGATGACGCCCTGTCGGCGCCAATGAAGATCTGCGACGGCCTTGGGTGGCACAGAAAGTCAGCGTGGGAGATGTTGTAGCCGTAGGCCCCGGCCAGCGGCAGCACCAGAAGATCCCCCGGGGCGACGTCGCCAAGCAGTCGATCACGCCCCAGCACGTCCTTGGGCGTACACAGCTGCCCCACCACCGTCCAGGGTCGCTTCTCGCCGGACGACGCTTCGCCGCGCTCCCCGCTCGGCAGGTGGATGACCGGGTGGTCGTGGCCCTGGGCCGCGGGCAGCCGGAACTGGTGGGTACCGCCACGACAGACGACGAAGCCCTGACCATGGCTGTGCTTGGTGTCCAGCACCTCGATGGCGTAGTAGCCACAGAAGGCACTGAGGAAGCGGCCGATCTCGAAGCGCACCCGCGGGGCCTGAGCCATCGCCTTGAGTCGCGTGTCCAGGTGAGTGCACAGCGTCTGCCAGTCGAATTGCCGCTCGGGTTCGAACGGCGCCATGTAGTCGACTCCGATGCCCCCCCCGACATTGAGCTGGGTGACGCTGGCGGGCGAGGCGGCAAGCGCTCGCCACTCGGGCCAGCGTGCCAGGTAGCCGTCAAGCAACGCCTGGTGGCGCGCCACGCTCGTCTGGTGGGACATGGCGTGGATATGAAAGCCGACCAGGGTGAGATGGGCAGCGGCGTCCACCGCCGCCACCGCCTCGCCAAGCCTGGCTTCGTCGATGCCGAAGGGGGTGGCGGTACCGGCCATGCGCAGACGACTCGACAGCGCCTCGGGCAGGGTCGGATTGATGCGGATCAGCACCGCCTGGTGACGCCCCCTGGCCTTGGCGAGTCGCTCAAGGCGCGCGATCTCGCCAAGGCTCTCCACGTGAAAGGCCTCGATGCCCTCGTCCATGGCCAACGCCATCTCCGAGTCGAGCTTGCCCGGCCCCGACAGCACCCAGGGCAGCGTGCTCGTCGCCTCGCGCATGCGCCCGATCTCGCCACCGGAGGACAGCTCGAAGCCGTCCACGATGGGGGCCAAGGTCCCGAGGACCGGCGCCTCGCTATTGGCCTTGATGGCGTAGTAAAGCTCGACACCGTCGGGCAGTGCAGACTTGATCGAACGCGCCCGGGCGGCCAGCGCCTCCAGGTCGTAGAAGAAGGCGGCGATAGGATCTTGCGCTTCGGCCTGGTGGCAACGTATCGCCTCCCGCACCGCTGGCGGCAGCCGCTGGGCCTCGCTGCGCCCCGAGACAGCAACACTGTCAGCCATGGGCCACCTCCAGACGCTCACCTGCGAGCTGATGCCAGGGGTTGGGCAGCCACACATAGTCGGCGTGACGATCGGCGCGGGCCATCAGCCTGAGCTTGAGGTTGGTCTTGCACGGCAAGTCGCCGCCTGCGAGCAGGCCATCGAGCTCGGGCGTGGCGACTCCGAGCCGTTGCCTGACCCGCGAAAGCTCCTCCCCGGTGGCCTCCCACAGACGCTCGGCCAGGGCCGGGCGGCGCCAGCTCAACGCCAGGATCGCCTCGGCCAGGTGATTGACCAGCAGGCAGTAGGCGATGCGCTTCCAGCCCTTGTCGCGACTGTAGGTCATCGACGCGCGCACGCGCTCATCCAGCGTCTCGCCGGCGAGCCAGTCAAGGCCCTGATCCTCGGTCAGCTTGACGCCTTCGAAGTCGCGCAGCAGTACGCGACGGGGCCAGCCCTGGTCATGGATCAGCACACAGTTCTGCAGATGCGGCTCGACCACGATGCCATGACGGAAATACAGCGCCAGCACCGGCTCGACCAGGGCGCCAAGATAGGCCTTGTACCAGTCGACGATCCTGTGTTCGGGCACATCGTCGGCGGGGGCGCCGCTCACAGCAGCGGACGCAGGCGAACTCGCGCGCGCCACCAACGATGGCGCCATCGGCTCCAGTTCGGTGTCACGGGCGAATACCGTCGCCGCCAGCAGGCAGCGCTCGGCGCCGAAACGCCGACAGAAGTTCTCGCGCAGGATGACCCCGGTCTGCTCACGGAACCAGCGGCGCTGGTCGTCGTCAGCGTCCTGCGGGGCCCAGTGCAGGGTGGCGGGCTCCCGAGCCAGCTCGAGGGTCTCGAGCGCCGGGTCTTCACTGTCGATCAAGCGACTCATGATGCGATCGATCACCAGGGTGCTCTCGAGCTCGTACCAGGCGTTCTTGCGCACGCAGTTGGTGATGCGCACGTTGAGCGAGCCCTTGATGAACCAGGGATGCTCAGGCGCATGCCAGGTACGCATCGAGGCGGTGGGCAGCGCCAGCGGGCCGCTTCTGCCCAGGTCGCGGATGCTGCCGTCGTTGATCCGCGCGGCGACATCCGGCGCCTGGCGAAACAGCTCGGCCTGGACCGGGTGCATGGCCAGCACCACCCGCCCGGCCTCGGGCTCCGCGCTCTGGTCGGCGGCCTGGCTGAGCACCTCACCGGGCTCCAGGCCATTGCAGGCGATCCGTAGCCCTTGCGCCGGAAACGAGAACTGATGCAACCGGGTACTCAGGCCCGATTCGGGGGAGCAGTCCCGGCCCTGCCCCTTCATGCCTTGCGGCCACTGTCTGGCCTTGGGCGTGGGGTGATTGGGATGGCCGAACCACAGCCCCTGTTCGCTGGCGGCGTAGTCCTTGAGCGGGTCATGGGGGCGTCGCCGAGCGTCCTCGATGATGGAGGCCATCACCTCCTGGCTCTGCAGCACCTGGTCGCCGAACTCGGGGTTGGGGCTGGCCTCGCGCCAGGGGCCATCTTCCAGCAGGGCCGATACCAGCTCGTCGGTATCGGCCTCCCGCCAGGGCTGATCGAGGCTGCGGCGCAGATACAGCGGCGACACAACCTGATGGCAGCCCATCGCCGAGTGGCGATCGACCAGCACGAACAAGGTTAAAGAAGACGACCAGGCGACCTGCAATGGCAGGCCCTGGAGGCTCGTTGGCAGGCCACGCCTGTTGGCGGGCCAGTGGTGGCTCAACAGGTCGTGGGGGATAGCCACTTCCTTGATGATGCCGTTGAGCAGGGCATGCTGTGAGGCATGCCGAGCGATCTCGCCAGGGGTGCGAGTACATGGGGGGAATTGCATGTGCAACCTCCGCAAGGATTCCTTCCTTGTTTTGCTTCCCCGGACGTCGAATCATCGACGCCTTTTGTCAGGGGAAACCGCGCTTTCCTGGCTAGTCACTTGGCGAAGGGTTGTTGTTATGGCGTAGTTGTTATTGCGTACGTTGTTATGAAGTCGTTGATCTGGAAACTGATTCTGCAGATGGCCTGAAAACAGCCTCAGGCGTTGCCTGGTGTCATCGAAGCGGCACCACGGCCCGTCCGCGTGGACCGCCGCCGTCCTGGCGGCGGTCCGGGTCAGCCGACTAGCGGCGCTTACGAAAAGTAGCGCTTTCCAGCCGTAGTGCTTACAAACGCAGCCTTTAGAAGTCGACGCTATACCCTACCGTCAGGGTACGACCACGACCGGCGAAGTAACGGTCGTCGTTGACCAGCGCGCTCTGGGAGTAGTAGGTGATGTAGTCCTCGTCGAGCAGGTTGGACACGCCCACATTCAGCTTGCCGGTAGGCAGTTGGTAGCCCACCGCTGCGTCCACCAGCAGATAGCCGTCGAACTCGCGATCGTCCTCGTCATAGGTCTCATCGAACGAGTAGTTGGCCTGGAGGAAGGTGGACACCTTGTCGGTCCAGTTGGCGGACCAGCTACCGATCAGACGATCCGGCGAGACATCCAGGCCGGACAGTTCGGCATCGAGGTCGCCATCGTCGTCGCTGTCATACAGACCCGTCATGTGGGAATAGGCCAGGCGACCGGAGTGGCGCTCGGTAAAGGCGTAGTCCACCGAGGCCTCGATACCGGTGATCTGGGTCTCCTGGCGGTTCATGACGAAGACGTCGTCTTCTTCGGTCAGGCGGCTACCGAAGTCGGAGGTGGACTCGTAGTAGCTCAGCTCTGCCGACAGGCGATCCCCTTCGAAGCGCACGCCGGTCTCGACGTTTTCGGTCACGATGGGACGCAGATTGTCGATGCTGTCGACGGACTGTCCCGGGGTATCGATGCCGCGCAGCGCACGACCGACATCAGGGATCGAGAAGCCTTCGGAGTAGTTGGCAAACAGGCTGACGCGATCGACCGGCTTCCACACCGCGCCGACGTTGTAGAGCGTCTCGTCGAAGTCAGGATTGCCGCCCTCGACGTCGACGCCATTGTTGGCCCACACCGTCTGATAGTCATCGATATCCAGCTCGGCGTACTCATAACGCACCCCGGCGGACAGCAGCAACGAGTCGATGGGCTGCAGTTCGGCCTGGAAGAACGGCGACAGGTCGGTGTACTCGGTGGGCGGCACGTAGGTGCGGTTGCTCTGATACAGGTACTGCTCGGTCTCGTCGAACAGCGTATCGAAGCCACCGGTCAGCTTGAGCCGGTCATCCCACAGGTCGTCCTTGGTCAGCGAGACCTTGGTGCCGAACTTCTCGGTCTTGGCCGAGCTCTGGTCGTAGTAGGTGCCCACCGGCGCCAGTGACGGATCCTGGAAGCTGCTGGAGTCGGTGGCGCCGAACAGCGCCTCGTAGTCCTGATAGTAGGCCTGGGCGCTAAGGTGCATGCCGGCCAGGTCGTAGTTCTCGTAGCTCAGACCAGTGGTCCAGACCTCGTTGAAGGGGGCGTCGCCCTCGGGGGTGCCACGCACGGAGGTGGTCGGAATGCCGGCGTCGCGATCACCGGTCACGCTGACGTAGTCGTTGTGACCTTCGATGTCGTAGTGATTGAGGGTGAACTGGATGCGCTGGTCATCGTCGATCCAGTAGGCGATCTTGCCGAGCAGGTCATAGCTGCGCGAGTCCATCAGGTCGCCCTGGGTGTTGTCGACACCGACCGGGTCGTCCTTGGCGTCGAGATACAGCCCCTGGTCCTCGTAGCTCAGACCAAACAGGTAGTCGACGTTGCCCTTGTTGCCGCTGAAGCCGTAGTCGGTCTTGTAGCTCAGGGTGTCCTCGTCCAGCTCGCTGGTCGGGGTGGTCATCTGTACGCCGAAATGCTGATTGAAGGAACCCGGCTCCGGACGCTTGGTGATGATGTTGATCACCCCGCCGGCGGCGCCGACGCCGTTGGTGGCGTTGGCGCCCTGGATCACCTCGATCTGCTCCACCTGGGAGAAATCGATGGTGTGGGCCTCACGACCGGTCGGACGCAGCGGATTCGACTGGGGAATGCCGTCGATCAGAAACAGCGGTGTGCGGCCCCTCAGGGTCTCGCCGCTGCCAGTCATCTTCTGGCGGTTGGGCGAATAGGACGGCAGCAGGTTGCTCAGGATCTGGGAGGAGTCGGTGGTCACGTCCAACTGCTGGGCGATCTCCTCCTCGCTGATGATGCGCACCGTCTGCGGCGAATCTTCCGCGGTGGTGTTGGTCCGCGAGGCGGTCACCACCATGGTCGGGGCCTCGTCGGCACGGGCGCCGTTCGAGGAAGAGGTATCGACGGAGGTCTGCGCCGCGACCTGCTGTGCGGCCACCAGGCCAAGCAGTGAAACGGTGGGCCAGAGAGCATGACGTTTCATGTCGTGCATCGTTCCTTTTGCTAAATCGAATGATCGCGCAAACGCTGACTCGAGGTCTGGCGAGTCCCTCACGCCAGGACGTTGCTCTCGGACGTCGTCCCTGCCCCGTGCTGCCGCTCTCGGCGAGCGGTGGCGATGCGATTCGCCACCTTCCCGAACGGCCGCACCTTACCGAAGCCTCGATGCCGCATTGCGTCGTTTATTGCCATCTCACATACAAATGAGAACGATTATCCTAATTAATCGCTTTACTGCTGTCTACGAAATGCGAACCATTCGTTCGGCATAAGCTAACAACACACTGTGCTAAAACGCCTCGCGCCATGCCGACAAACCGCGCCGATACGGGCCTGGCCGGATTGAAAATGAGAATTTTTTGTCATACCGTGCTGCTGCCACACACCCCCAGGCGGGCCTTGCATGACCTCATCTCAGCCTTCTTTGCCGACCACACCCTCGTCCAGCGCGGCACCCCAACACCGGTGCGATGCATCGTCAGGCGTGTCGTCAGACGGATCGACCGCGGCGTCCGCGCTCGGCCACCCATTGGAGGGGCAATCTCTCAAGGTCGGTTACGAGGAACGGCTGGTACTGGACGGGGTGGATATCGCGGTGGCGCCAGGCAAGCTGACGGTGCTGCTCGGTCCCAACGGCAGCGGCAAGTCGACCCTGCTGAAGACCCTGGCTCGCACCTTGAAGCCCCAGAGTGGCCAGGTGCTGCTCGACGGTCAGGATATCCACCGTCGCTCCACCCGCGAGGTCGCCCAGCATCTGGGGCTGCTGCCCCAGGGGCCGACGGCACCGGAGGGGCTGAGCGTGCGCCAGCTGGTGGCGATGGGACGCTTTCCCCACCAGCGCCTGTGGCAACGCGATGCCCGTCGCGACGCTGAGGTGGTCAAGCAGGCGATGGCCTACACCCGGGTCACCGAGTTCGCCGAGCGCCACGTCGACACCCTGTCCGGTGGACAGCGTCAGCGCTGCTGGATCGCCATGGTGCTGGCCCAGCAGACCGACCTGATCCTGCTCGATGAGCCCACCACCTTTCTTGACCTCAAGGTCCAGGTGGACCTGCTGGAGTTGCTGTCGGGTCTGGCCCACGACCAGGGACGCACCCTGCTGCTGGTGCTGCACGACCTCAACCTGGCCGCCGCCTACGCCGATGAGCTGGTGATGCTGCGTGACGGCCGCATCCTTACCAGCGGCGCGCCGCGAGAGGTGTTCACCGCCGACAATCTGAAGCGCGTCTTCGACCTGGACGCCCACGTCATGGTCGACCCTGAAAGCGGCAAGCCGCTGTGCGTGCCCTTGCTGGGGCGCCGTGAATCGCAGACGCCCCAGCAGGGACCAACCGCCGAGTCGTCTTCGACGCACACTCAGGCAAGACATCCTTCGACAACGTCAGGGCCGAGGCCATGAGCCACGTCTTCTGCACCGACCTGTCTCGCGAAGCCGGGGATCCGCTGCCCGGCAGCGGCGCCCACGCCGAGCGCAACCTCTTGATCAGCTGGCCCCGGGCCAGGTGGCAGCGCAATCTGCGCCACGCCAGCGACATGCCCCCCGAGCTGGTGACACAACTCGACGCCCTGGCCGCCAGCGGTCGCCGGGTCAATCTGATCCATCGTCGTGATCAACCTGCCGAGGTCCACGAGGTGATCCTGATGCCGGAGCGTCGGCGTCTTCAGCTCGACCGCAGCGCTCTGGTGGCCTTTGTCGAGGCGCTGGCGGCGGGCGAGGATCTCGAGCGCTGGCCGTCCACACCGCAGCACCACGACCTGGTGCTGTGCTGCACCCACGGCAAGAAGGACAAGTGCTGCGCGCGCTACGGCTATCGCAGCTACAAGGCGCTGGCCCGTGCCGTGGAGGAACATCGCCTGCCCTTCGACGTCTGGGAGAGCAGCCACCTGGGCGGTTGCCGCTTCGCCGCGAGCATCATCCTGCTGTCACCGGTGCGCAAGTACGGGCGCATCGAGCCCGACCAGGCGCTGCCCATGCTGCAAGCCGAGGCGCAGGGGCAGCGCTTCCTGCCCGGCTATCGTGGAGCCTCCCACCTGACCCCGGCCCAGCAGTGCGCCGAGGTCGCCGCGCTCCAGTGGCTGGCCACGGACGCGGCCCTGCCCTGCGCTGAACTGGCGCTGGTGGAGGACAACGCCCTGGACCCGCAAGAGATGCCCGGCCAGCACACATACAGCGACAACGACAACGACGACGCCCAGCAATACCGGCGCCAGATCTGGCGCTGGCGCCAGCCCGGCGAGGACGATGGCGATGGCGAGGGCGAGAGAGCGAGCGGTGAGCTGGTCGTCCATTGCCATACCCTCACGCTTGCACGGATCGACATGTGCTCGGATATCGACCAGGGGCCCAGCCCCAGCCAGGTCTGGCGGGCCGCCAGCATTCAATCGATCGACGCCGGCTATCGGCAATATTCTTGATAACAATTCGCATTTAATTTATGGTGTGCACCGTTGGTCTTATGACCTCAAGCCTCCGGCCTGCAGGACACCCCATGACATCAGCGCTGCCTCGTCTGTATTGCGGTCCCCTGGAACACCTTGCCGCACCCACCGTCGCGGCCGAGCTACCCGACGACGCCATGCCTGCCGAGCGTCTGCTCGAACCTGGCGTGCTGGACGAATTGCTCGAGCGCTTCGCCGCCCAGTACCAGGGCGATGACCTCAAGGCGGTGGCCTCGCTCTGGTCCAAGTGGCATTTCAGCGCCATGGCCGCCCATACCCTGGCCTCCAACCTGCTGCTGGAGCGCGACCTGCCGGTAGCGCTGGATCAGATGGGCCTGTATCTCAGCGACAGCGGCCAGACGATTGGCATCTCCCTGCCCAACGAAGGCACCCCGCTGGGGTCGCTCGACGCCTTCGAGCGCTTCGAACGCCTGCTGCAGGGGCATGTGGCACCGCTGGTCGACATGCTGGGCTGCGTCTCCGGGGCCTCTCCCAAGGTGTTCTGGAGCAACTTCGGCAACTACTTCGAGTACTTTGCCAAGGCTGCCGTGCACCACCCCATGGCCTCACCTGGGCTCGGCGACGAGGCGCTGCGCCTGATCGACCACCGGGTCTACCCGGATGGCCGGCGCAATCCCCTGTTCATGCCGGTGCGCTACCTGCCCGACGAACACGGAGAGACCCAGCGCACCCGGCGGCTGTGCTGCCTACGCTATCGACTCGAGGACTTCGGCTGCTGCGGCAACTGCCCGCTGGACGATGCCGCCGTTGCCAGGGCGAGCAGCACGACCAGCAACAAGACCAGCAGCACGACCGGCAACAAGACCAGCAACAAGACCAGGCAGCCCAGGACCACAGCGATGCCCCAGAGCACGGGGGCAGTGGTGCAGACCTTCCCCTCCCGCGGTGACGCCCGCCGCCTGGTCGCAAGCTGAAGATGAGCACTGCAAGCCACGCGCAGGCCTGCGAGTCGAGTGGTGATCAGCCTCGCTCGCGCCCGCTGGCCGGGGCCGCCGCGGGACTTGGTGATACCCGGGTCATCCGCGCGCGGGACTTTCTACGCTTTGGCCAGCGCCATGGCATCGACTACCGCTTCGACGGCGCCCGCTTCCCGGCGGTGGCCCACCACATGGAAATTCTCAGAGGCCGCGTCATCGAGGAAGAGGTGCGCAGCGGCTGGCATCTGACCTTTTCCGATGTCGAGGTGCTCAAGCCCTACGACTCCTGCTCCACCATGGCCTCGCCGCTGTTCGTGTGCGTGGTGATGGAAGGCGCCATCGTGGTCGACACCGGAGGACGGCGGCAGCGCCTCACCGCCGGCAGCGCACTGAGTGCCCGGCTCGCCGATCAGGTTTCCCTGCGCGTGCATCAGGATGAGGGGCAGCGGTTGCGCACCCTGAACCTGTCGCTGGACCAGGCCGCGATCGCCTCGTTGAGCCAGCGCCCGGACATCACCGAACTGCTCGACGCCCCGCGTCCTCATCTGCACGTCTGGCCGCTGCCGGGCTACCTGGCGCCGATGCT
Organism: Halomonas sp. EF61; assembly: GCF_040147045.1. NCBI lineage: Bacteria > Pseudomonadati > Pseudomonadota > Gammaproteobacteria > Oceanospirillales > Halomonadaceae > Halomonas > Halomonas sp. EF61. The sequence goes on from NZ_JAMSHM010000004.1 coordinate 716,293, forward strand.
CGAACAGGCGGTCATGCCGCAGCCTTCCCCCGGCCAGCGCCAGCTATTGATGGAGGCCATCGGCCTGCAACTGCTGGCCCACGGCCTGCGACATCCCGGCCCGCGCCAGCGTGGCGACCTGCCCCTGCCGGAGCGCCAGCGGCTGGAGCGGATCCGCCAGCGGCTACACGACTTTCCCGCCGAGTCCTACTGCCTCGACCAGCTGGCGGCGATGGCGTCCATGAGCGCCTCGGGCCTGCGCGCCAAGTTCCAGCGCCTGTTTGGCGTTTCGGTCTTCGACTACCTGCGAGAACGCAGACTGACCCTGGCCCACGAGCTGCTGGCCCAGGGCGCCAGCGTACAGCAGGCCGCTTTCGAGAGCGGCTACAGCCACGCCTCCAACTTTTCCACCGCCTTTCGGCGGCGCTTCGGGGTCTCACCCCGCGACGTTGGCTAGACGCTTCCAGGACCTTCGCCCTTCGCCCAGCCCCCCTGGGCAGCTCTCCCCCAGAGACCTCAACTGGACACAGTACACCGCAACGGCACCCAGCCGTCGGGCGGTGCTTCGTCGGTGACTGGATCCACTACATCAGCTAGCACTCGCTACGCCGATAGCACTCGCTACGCCGATAGCACTTGGCTACTGAGGTTTCATTATCGGCGCAGGTCCTGTCACCCCGCATAAGGTTCTTGGCGCCGCGCATAAACAGGCCCACTCGCAAAATGTAATAATTCGCATTACCGAAACATGACCGCTTTGTTCAGGTGCCTACCCCGCGGCGCCTTTCCCTGCTCCCAATGGTAAGCGACAACATGCGTATCACCTCGACCCTGCCCTTCGCGCTGACGCCTTTCGCCCTGAAACCTTTCGCCTTGAAGGCTGGCCCGGCGCTGCTGGCGGCCAGCGTGTCGTCCGCCGCACTGGCCCAGACCACCCTCAGTGATGATGCCGTCAATGCTGGCACCTCCACCAATACCGAACTGGGCACCATGACGGTCACCGGCCAGGCCGCCACCAAGACCGATACGCCCTTCCTCGAGACACCCCAGGCCACCTCGACGGTCAGCACCGAGCAGATCGAGCGACGTGGTGCCCAGACGGTGCAGCGGGCGCTGGACTACACCCCCGGGGTCTATACCAACCAGCTCGGGTCGTCCAACCGCTACGACTATCTGGTACTGCGAGGCTTCTCCGACGGCAGCCTGAGCAATACCTTCCTCGACGGCCTCAAGCTGATGGGCGACACCAACAGCTTCAGCTCGCTGAAGGTCGACCCCTGGATGCTCGAAAGCATCGAGGTGGTAAAGGGGCCGGCCTCGGTGCTCTATGGTCGCGCCTCCCCCGGCGGCCTGGTGGCGCTGACCAGCAAGCGCCCTGAGTTCAGCGACACCCCCACCGGCGAGGTGCAGGTCGGCTTCGGTAACAATGACCAGCAGCGCGCCGCCTTCGACGTCACCGGCAGCGTCGACGAAGGCCAGCGTGCCGCCTTCCACCTGACCGGCATCGCCCGTTCCTCGGATACCCAGTTCGATCAAGCCGAAGAAGAAAGCTACGCCATCGCGCCGTCGCTGACCTGGGACATCACCGACGCTACCACCCTCAACCTCAACGCCTACGTGTCGCGTGAACCCGAGGGCGGCTATCACGCCGGTCTACCCTACGACGGCACGGTGACCAGCCATGCCGGCGGGCATATCGACAACACCTTCTTCGAGGGCGAGGACGACTACGACAACTTCGAGCGCGACCAGACCCTGCTGGGCTATGAGCTGGAGCACCGTTTCGGCAACGGCATCACCGCTCGCCAGAAGCTCAAGTATCTGGAATCCGACGTCGAGATGGACCAGGTCTACGCCTACGGCTGGGCCAACGACACCGAGCTCAACCGCTACTACTCCGGCGCCGACGAGGATCTCGAGGCCTGGACCGTGGACAACCAGCTCGAAGCCAACTTTTCCACCGGCGGCTTCGAGCACCGGGTGCTGACCGGGTTCGATTACCAGACCCGCGAGAACGACGTGGTCTGGTCCGGGGGCACCTTCCCCAACATCGACGCCTTCAACCCGAGCTACGGTGCTGGCCCCATCGGCGATATCGTCGTGACCACCCGTGAGAAGCACGAACTCGACCAGACCGGTGTCTATCTGCAGGACCAGATCAGCTGGGATCGCTGGCACCTGACCCTGGGTGGCCGCTACGACTGGGTCGACATCGAGAACACCAACCTCGATAGCGGCGACAGCTCGGATCTCGACGAAACCCAGTTCAGCGGCCGCGCTGGCCTGCTCTACGCCTTCGACAATGGCGTCTCGCCCTACGCCAGCTACTCGACCGCCTTCACCCCGACCAGCTTCGTCGATGCCTCCGGCGATCTGCTCGAGCCGATGGAGGGCGAGCAGGTGGAAACCGGGCTCAAGTACCAGCCGTTGGGTACCCAGGACCAGTACTCCATCGCCCTGTTCCATATCACCCAGGAAAACGTGGCCACCAAGGAGCAGCCCACCGATCCGTATCGCGCCGTGGGCGAGATCGAATCCCAGGGAATCGAGCTCGAGGCGCGCACTCAGCTCACCGAGGCACTGAGCCTCCAGGCCGGCTACGCCTACACCGACATCACCTACGCCGAAAGCGATGACCCCAGCGAGGAAGGCAACGACGCCATCTACTCGCCCAAGCACATCGCCTCGGTGTGGGGCTACTACGACTTCCTCAAGGGACCGCTGGCCGGTCTCAACACCGGCCTCGGGGTGCGCTACCACGCCGATATCCAGGCCGACCGCGACAACACCAAGTCGGTCCCGGACTACACCCTGGTCGACGCCACCCTGGGCTATGACTTCAGCCAGGTCGGACTGACCAACGTCAGCGGCCGCCTCAACGTCAGCAACCTGCTGGACGAGGACTACGTGGCCTCCTGCAACTCGCTCGAATTCTGCTACTTCGGCGCCGAGCGCAGCGTCAGCGCCACCCTGAGCTATCGTTTCTAGCCACTGACCCAAATGAAGGAAAAGCGCCCCGTCCATGAACGGGGCGCTTTGCGTTTCGGCCCGACCACTATCCTCGCCTGCTGCTGCACCGGAATCCGCAGCAAGGCCTTGTTGGTGGGCAGCCCACCGCCCCTACTCCCAACGGGCAAGCTGCCTCAGATGGTCATCGCGGGCACGCTCCGGCGACTCCGGCACCAGGCGCACCTCGGTGCCGGGCAGGCACTGGGCCAGACGGGCGCAGGCCAGCGGGGTCAGGGCGCCGAGGCGCGGGTAGCCGCCGATGGTCTGGCGGTCGTTCATCAGAATGATCGGCTGGCCGTCCGGCGGTACCTGCACCGCCCCCAGCGGAATGCCTTCCGACACCATACCGCTCATGCTGCCCTCAAGCTGCGGCCCGGTCAGGCGAATCCCCATGCGATCGGCGCGCTGATCCAGCGTCCAGACGTCATTGAAGGCGCGATACAGGCTGGTGCCCGAGAAGCTCGCGATCTGGGCCCCGGGCACCAGCGACAGCGCCAGTGGCCCGTCGCTTGCCGTGACCAGAGCCCCCGGCTCTCGATCAACGTCCCGCTGCCCCTTGTCGGCGTCCCGCTGTGGCAGGCGACGATCGCCGCCCGAGGGTCGATCCTGCTTGGGCGTCAGCACGTCGCCCTGGGCCAGCGGCTTGCCGAAACCGTCGAGGCCACCGAGCCCTTCTCGCACGGTGCTCGTGACGCTGCCCATGATGGCGCTCGCCTCGATCCCGCCCGGCAGTGCCAGATAGGCGCGCAGACCACTTTTCGGCCGCTCGAACACCAGCCGCTGACCACGCTTGAGCGTTACCGGTTCCGCCAGAGCCAGGGGTTCGCCGTCCAGAGTCGCGCCCAGGTCGGCGCCGGCCAGCGCCACGCTCACGTCGGCCTCGGCCTCCAGCGCAAGGCCGCCCACCATGATCTCGATGCCGGGGGCGTCCGGGGCGTTACCCAGCAGCCAGTTGGCCCAGCCCAGCGCCACCCAGTCCATGGCACCGCCCTGGGTCACGCCCAGATGGCGCACACCCTGACGACCACCATCGACCACCAGCGCCAGGGGACCTGCGCGTTCCACCTTGAGACTCATGCGCCGCTCTCCTCGGCCGGGGGTTGGGGAGTGGTGTCGCCACCCTGCGCCTCGAAGGTGGCGCGGTCGATGGCCACAAAGCGCACGCGATCACCGGGCTTGAACAGGGTGTAACCCTCGCGCTCGCGATCGAACAGCCGGGTGGCGGTGCGCCCGATCAGGTTCCAGCCGCCAGGCGACGGTGCGGGATAGACGGCGGTCTGGCGATCGGCGATGCCGACGCTGCCCGCGGCCACCTTCTGGCGCGGTGTCTTGAGTCGAGGCGTGGCCAGGGCCTCCTCGACCAGTCCCATGAAGCCGTAGCCGGGGGCGAAACCCAGCGCGAACACGCTGTAGTCGTGGGCACAGTGGCGTTCGATGACCTGGTCGGCGGTGATGCCTGCGCGCTGAGCGATCAGCTCAAGCTCAGGGCCGACGCTTGCGTCATACCACACCGGGATCTCGTGCAGGCTGCCGTCCTCCGTCGCCCGGGGCGCAAGGTTCGCCAAGACCTCACCGAGGCGCGCTCGGGCCTCGCCAAGCGACAGCCTGCGGATATCGAGCTGCACCAGCACCGTGGTATAGGACGGCACCACCTCCAGGGCATCCTCGCCAAGCCGCTCGCGGATGGCGTCCACCGCCGCCAGCACCCAGGGCATATGCGACTCGTCGATGGCGTCGAACAGCCGCACGATCAGGCTGTCGAAGGCGACTGTCTCAAGACGTGGGCTCGGCGTCATGCCCCCTCCAGCTGGTCGAAGGCCTCACGGATGGCGCGCACCGCCGCCACTGAACTCTCGTTGTCGCCGTGCACGCACAGAGTATCGGCGGGAAGGACCAGTTTGGTGCCGTCGCGGGCGGTCAGCGCCTCGCCCCGGGCCAGGGTCACCGCCTGGCCGACGATGGTGTCCTCATCGTGATGCACCGCGTCTGGCTCACGCCGGGACACCAGCCGACCTTCGCCGTCATAGGCACGGTCGGCGAACACCTCGAACCACAGGCTGACACCCTCCTCCTCGGCCAGCGCCCTCACTGCGGCGGTGTCGGCGGTAGACATCACCAACAGCGGCAGGCTTTCGTCATAGGCCTTGACCGCGCGCATGGTGGCGCGCAGCAATTCCATGTTGGTGGCCATGTCGTTGTAGAGCGCGCCGTGGGGCTTGACGTAGCCGACCCTGGTGCCCTCGGCACGACAGACGCCGTCGAGGGCACCGATCTGGTAGAGCAGCAGGTTCTCGGCTTCGCTCGGGGACACCGCCAGGCTGCGCCGGCCAAAACCCACCAGGTCGGGATAGCCGGGGTGGGCGCCGACCAGCACCTCGTTGGCCACCGCGTAGCCTACGGTGCGTCGCATCACGTCAGGGTCGCCGGCGTGGAAGCCGCAGGCGATGTTGGCGCAGTCGATATAGGGCATCACGTCGGCGTCACGGCCCATCTTCCAGGCACCAAAGCTCTCGCCAACGTCGCAGTTGAGTCGGGGTATCGGCATGGGGGCAGCCTCTGTTGTCGACGTCATTTGGTGAACCTTTGCCAATAGACGTCAGGTGGTTAACGAACCTGTTATTGTCGTCTTCCGCTGTCTTCTGTCGCCATCGTGGCGTCCAGCGCGCGCTCCGAGCACTTGCCTTCGAGCCCTTTCGTGGATGCTTCGATCGCGTTGCCGGGGCGCCACACAATATTCTCTTGTCAGTTGAATCTAACGCCCGAGTCGATTCCCGACAAATTCGGCAAGAAGATTGACGCCACGATCCTCCCCGGCCAAGAATCAGTGATATACCCCTTCACCCACTCCGGAGTTTCCCCATGGCCGTCAGCGACCCCTTCCATCTTGCCATTCAGGTCCGTGATATCGACGAGGCCCGCGAGTTCTATGGCAACTTTCTCGGCTGCCCCGAAGGCCGCAGCTCCGAGTCCTGGGTCGACTTCGACCTCTACGGCCATCAGTTCGTCTGCCACCTGAACCCCGGTCTCAAGGACGCCGCCGACGCCGCCCACAAGAACCCGGTGGACGGCCACGGTGTGCCGGTGCCGCACTTCGGCGTGGTACTGGAAATGGACGCCTGGGAGGCCCTGGCCGACAAGCTCAAGTCCCATGGCGTCAAGTTCGAGATCGAACCCTACATCCGCTTCAAGGGCGAGCCCGGCGAGCAGGCCACCATGTTCTTCAAGGACCCGTCCGGCAACGCTCTGGAGTTCAAGGCGTTCAAGGATCGCGAAAGCCAGCTGTTCAAGAAGGCCTGAGGGCCCAGCGGCATCGGCGAGGCGGCTTGATCTTCAACGCCATCCTGCCCGATGCTGCATAGTCAGACTGATACCTCCATCACGACACGTCGTTTTCACCGCCACGTTTCTACAACAACAAGGTAGGCATCATGACTCGATACTCCTCCCTGGGGCTGGCCGTTGCCGTGGCCACACTCTCCACCGCCACTGCGGTCAGCAGCGCCCAGGCCGCCGAATGGAACCTGGCGACGCCCTACGGGGATGCCAGCTTCCACACCGAGAACACCAAGCAGTTCGCCGAGGACGTGCGCGAGGCCACCGATGGCGAGCTCGACATCACCGTGCACTCCGGCGGTTCGCTGATCAGCCACGGCGAGATCAAGCCATCGGTGCGCCGCGGTACCGTCCAGGCCGGCGAGATCTTCATGTCGATCCTGTCCAACGAGTCGCCGGTGTTCGAGCTGGACACCCTGCCGGGGCTCGCCGGCAGCTACGACGAGGCCTGGGAGCTGTGGCAGGCGAGCAAGCCGGTGATCGAGGAGCTGTTCGCCGAGCAGGGCATGAAGCCGCTGTACGCGGTGCCCTGGCCGTCACAGGGTATCTACACCGACTTCGAGTTGAATGACCCCGCCCAGTTCGAGGGGCTCAGAGTACGTGCGCCCAACATCAATACCCAGCGCCTGACCGAGAACCTCGGCGGCCTGCCCACCGAGACCGAGGAATCGGACATCCCCACCGCCTTCTCCACCGGCCGGGTCGACGCCATGATCACCTCGGTGTCCACCGGCGAGTCGATGGCTGCCTGGGACTATGTCTCCCACTTCTCCGACGCCAACCTGTGGATTCCGAAGAACATCATCTTCGTCAATCAGAAGGCCTTCGATCGCCTGGATGAGGCGACCCAGCAAGCGCTGATGGAAGCGGCGGCCGAGGCCGAAGAGCGCGGCTGGGAGGCCAGCAAGGCCGATATGGAAGGCAGCGCCCAGGCCCTGGAGGAAAACGGCATTACCATTGGCGAGCCCAACGAGGCGGTGGCCGGAGCCCTTTCCGAGGCCGGCGACAAGCTCTTCCAGGACTGGGAGAGCCGCGCCGATGACCGGGCCAAGGCGCTGATCGAGGACTACCGCGCCAATACCGAATAGCGCTCGGGACGAGCGGTGAGGGGTGTCCTCGCCGCTCGTTCGTTGTCCCGTTCACGGCCTGTCTTTCGCAACATGGCACGTCACGACGCCGTGCAAGAAAGGTGCGGTCAACGACTCACGGACAACGTATCGCTCCACTGACGCCAAGGATCGCCCATGAAGTTTCGCCTGATGCCACTTTACCGCCTTGGTGGGCTGGGTGCGGCCGCCTCCATGGTCGCCATCTGCGGCCTGATCACCATCCAGGTGCTGTTTCGCCTGCTGGATGCCCTGCTGGTGCTGTTCGGCGGCGCGCGTCTTGGCCTCGAGATCACCGGGGTGTCGGAACTGGCGTCCTTCCTGCTGGTGGGCGCGACCTTTCTCGGCATGGCCTACACCTTCAGCCACCACGCCCACATCCGCATGTCGCTGGTGATCCAGCGCCTGCCGGCGGCGGTGCGCGCCTTCACCGAACTGTTCTGCCTGGCGGTGGCTTCGGCGCTCAATGCGCTGTTGTGCGTATCGCTGTGGCAACTGATGCACGAGAGCCTCGAGTTCGACGACGTCTCCTCGGGACTGCTCGCCGTTCCGCTGTGGATTCCCCAGCTGGCGTTGCTGGTCGGCATGGCGCTGATGAGCCTGGCCCTGGCCGAAGCGCTGATCGACACCGCCAGACAGGCGCTGACGGCACCACGCCGCTTCGAGGCCCCGGACGAGGAACCCAGCCATGACTGACCCGAGGATTCCTGTTCGCCTGCAGCGCCTGTCTCGCCAGGAGGGCTTGCCGAGATGCTGACGATCAGTCTGGTCACCCTACTGGCGCTGGCGGTGCTGCTCGGCAGCGGCGTGTGGATCGCCTACGCCCTGCTCGGCACCGGCTTTATCGTGCTGACGCTGTTCTTCCCGCTCGAGCCCGGCCCGATCCTGGCCTCGGACTTCTGGGGCGCCAGCTACGGCTGGGACCTGACCGCGCTGCCGATGTTCGTGTGGATGGGCGAGATCCTGTTTCGCTCGGGGCTCGCCAACAACATGTTCCAGGCGCTGTCGCCCTGGCTCGGTCGTATTCCCGGACGCCTGTTGCATTCCAACATCATCGGCAGCGGGCTGTTTGCCGCGGTCTGCGGCTCCTCGGCGGCGACCTGCGCCACCGTCGGCAAGATGACCCTGCCGGAGCTTGAAAAGCGCGGCTACGACAACGACCTGGCCATCGGTACCCTGGCCAGCGCCTCGACCCTGGGGCTGTTGATTCCCCCATCGATCATGATGATCGTCTACGGCGTGGTCACCGAACAGTCGATCTCGCGACTGTTCATCGCCGGCGTCGGGCCGGGACTGATGCTGCTGGGTCTGTTCATGACCTACGTGATCGGCTGGTCGCTGCTGGTGGGCAATCGTCGTGGCGCGGTGGGCAAGCGCGACAGCGACATGCCGCTGCGCCAGAAGCTGTCGGGAAGCCTGCAACTGCTGCCGCTGCTGGCGCTGATCGGCGGCATCCTCGGCAGCATCTACGGCGGGCTTGCCTCGCCCACCGAGGCCGCCGCCTCGGGTGTCGTGCTGTCGATGCTGATCGCTCGAGCCAACGGCCACTTCAACGCCACGATCTTCAAAGACGCCCTGTTCGCCGCGGTGCGCACCTCCTGCATGATCGCCTTCATCATCGCCGGGGCCTCGTTTCTGTCCTCGGCCATGAGCTTCACCCAGCTGCCCATGGACCTGGCCGAGAAGATCGGCGCCATGGGTCTGTCACCGGCCTGGCTGCTGGTGGTGCTGACCCTATTCTTGCTGGTGCTGGGCTGCTTTCTCGACGGTATCTCGCTGATCCTGCTGGTGACTTCGATCATCATGCCGGTGATCGAGACCGCCGGCTTCGATCTGATCTGGTTCGGCATCTACCTGGTCATCGTGGTCGAGATGTCGCAGATCACCCCGCCGGTGGGCTTCAACCTGTTCGTGATCCAGGGCCTGACCGGGCGTGACATCATGTCGATCACCCGCGCCACGCTACCCTTCTTCCTGCTGATGATCGTGGCCATCGTGCTGATGAGCCTGTTCCCGGGCATCGCCACCTACCTGCCCCAGGCGATGAGTGGCTGATAGACTAGTTGACGAGGCGCTAGGCAGACAGGGGTACGCTACATGAACAGCAAAGTTGAAAAGTACGGCCTCCAGGCCGTGGAACGCCCGCGAATCAAGGCGACCAGAAAATTGGACCTCTCGGGTCCCGAGGGGCAGCAAATCGTCAAGTCGGAGACCAAACTGGCGTTACGCACGCACAGAAATACCTTCCGGAAACTGGCCGACATGTAATGGAGATTATCCAGTTTCCATTTGAAAGAGTCATTGAGATCAACACCTTGATTCTGGCCACCGAGCCAGGGATGCAAGGTTCTGTGGATGTTGGAAAACTTCAGGGAGCACTGGGTCGTATTGACAATGCCATCGTCTACAGCGGGCTTTCCTGAGCACTGAACCACTTCTCCTTTAGCGGTTTTGAAACCCATCAACTTCGGCCGATAGCGCCTGGGATCGGCCATCAGCCCCCTATCGAGAAGTCCCCTTACGCAAAGCGCTCCACCAGAAAGTCGATCAGCACGCGAACGCGTCTGGGCAGCAGGGTCGTGGCCGGCCGCACGATGGACACTGTCGTCGCCTGCTCGCTGGCGACGACGTCATCGAGCAGGCGTTCGAGCCGACCCGCCTGAAGATCCTCGTCGACCATGTACGCGGGCAGGCAGGCGATGCCTCTCCCCTGCAGACAGGCGGCGTGCAGTGTCTCCAGCGAATTGGAAAGAAACCCGGGTTGCGGGAGCCTGCTGTCCTTGATTCCCCACATGACGGCGCCCCGGCCCTGATGCAGGAACAGCCCCACATGCCGGGGCAACTCATCTTCCGCCAGCGGCCTGCCGTGGCGAGCCAGGTAGGCAGTTGAGGCGCAGATCAGCCGGGGATGCGCCACCAAGGGCCGAGCGATCAGGCTCGAATCGTCAAGCGTGGCGCTGCGAATCGCCAGGTCCATACGCTCGTGCACCAGATCGACCATCGCGTCGGTCAACGTCAGGTCGATCTCCACCGCCGGATAGCGCTCCATGAACGCCAGCAGCAGCGGCATCAACCGCTGCTTGCCCAGCGCTGTGGGCGACGTGAGGCGAATACGCCCGCGCAGCTCGCTGCGGCCTTCGGCGATACCCTGTTCCACCTGGGAAAGCCGCTCCAGCAGCCCCCAGGTCTCGCTGGCGAAGGTCTCTCCCGCTTCGGTCAGGCTCATCTGTCGCGTGGAGCGCAGAATTAGGGGGACACCCAGCCGCTGTTCCAGCCGGCTGATGCGCTTGCTTACGGCCGAGTGGGTGACGCCCAACTGGCGGGCGGCCCCTGAAAAAGTGCCGGCGTCGATGACGGCATGGAAGACGGAAAGTTCGCTGACAGTATCCATCTGTTCCTTATAGTCACAAGTCCTGTGCCTCGACAAGGGATTATCGCTGCCCCGGCGGCGTGCCAGGATGGCGGCTCCTGCTCAGGTGCCGTTCTACCGTTCCCTTTTCCCTTCCCATCGACGCCCGGAGTTTGCCCATGATCCCTTCCTGCGACACCGCGCACGACGACAACGACATCGGTCCGCTGTTCTCGCCGCTGACGCTGCCCTGCGGCCTGGTGCTGAAAAACCGTATCGCCAAGGCGGCCATGTCGGACTCACTCGGCGATGGCACCGGTCACCCTACCGAAGCCCAGGGCCGGCTCTACGAGCGCTGGGCCCAGGGCGGAGTCGCCCTGTCGCTGATCGGCGAGGTACAGGGCAGGCCCGATGTGGCCGAGAAGCCCGGTAATCTGGTCTTGAACGACCACTCGGATCTGACGGCCTTCGAGCGACTGGCACAACGTGGCAATCAGCATGGCAGCGGCCTGTGGCTGCAGCTCGGTCACGCCGGAGCGCTGGCCTATCCGCCGACCAGTGTCGCTAGGGGCCCCAGCGCCCTCGACCTGCCGGGTCTACGCTGCGCGGCCTTGAGCCCAGACGAGATCCACGCCCTGCCCGATCAGTTTGCACGCACCGCCGCACTGGCCAGGACGGCAGGCTTCGCCGGCGTGCAGGTCCACGCCGCCCACGGTTTCCTGCTCAGCCAGTTTCTTTCCCCGCTGTTCAACCGACGCGACGATGCCTACGGTGGCTCGATCACGGGACGCCGACGCCTGCTGCTCGAGGTGATCCAGGCGGTACGCGACGCCGTGGGGCCGGCGTTTCCGGTGGCGGTCAAGCTCAACGCCAGCGACCAGCTCGAAGGCGGGCTCGACCAGGAGGATGCGCTCGAGGTGGTGAAGTCGCTGGACAGCCAGCCCATCGACCTGATTGATATCAGCGGTGGCACCTACTTTCCCGGCGCCCGTTCTGCCTCAGACACGGACACGGCGGCTGGCAGCCCCTACTTTCTGGCGTTTGCACGTCGGGCTCGCCGACACACGACGCTGCCGCTGATGCTGACCGGAGGCTTCAAGACACTGTCCCAGGCACGCAGCGCGGTGGATGAAGGGAGCGTGGATATCGTCGGACTGGCCCGGGCCCTGGCCATCGAGCCCGAGCTGCCCCGCCACTGGCAGCAAGGTCAGAGCGCGGGCCCGACCTTCCCACGCTTCGACACCCCGCCCGAGGGCGGCAACACCGCCTGGTACACCATGCGCCTGACGCAATTGGCCGAGGATCGCGACGACGAGTCGCCGGGATCCCTCGAGCAGGCGCTGACTGACTACGAGGCCCGCGACCAGACCCGCACGCTAGCCTGGTGTCGCCACTTCTATTCGACCCCGGGTTGATGCTGCGTCGTGCCCCAAAACCCCTGAACGCTTCCTCGGCCCTCGCGCTCAGGCCTGGTGGCGCTGCCTGAGCGTCTCGATCACCTCTCCCAGACGACGCCTGGCCTCGCCGTCTGGCTGCTCGGCGACCAGATCATCCAGCACCTGGACCACGTCGGCATCACGGCGAGCCCGCGCCGCCTTGCCAGTCTTGTCGCCCGCGTCATTTGCCAGCAAGGCGCAGATCACCCGGTCCAGGGTGCCGAACAGAAAATCGATGCTGTAGCCGGCGAGAAAGCCCAGGGCGGCGCCGCTCAGCGCCACCTGTGCGCCCCGATCGGTGGGAATCTGGGAGACGAACAACACGATGGCGCCACCGGAGAGCGTGCCCAGCACGATGCGATTGACATGCTCGCCGATCCGCGCGGGATCGAAGGTGCGACTGTACAGCCGGGTCGCGGTCACCCGCAGCACAAAGGCGAAGGCCCCGAGGGCACCATAAAGAAAGGGCTCTGTGTGGCGAAGTCCCTCGTAGATAAAGTCGAGCGCGGTATTCCAGTGGGTCCAGTCGAGCCCAGAGGACGGCCGGCCAGTATCGATGGCGTACATCAGCACGTTGGAGCCGATCACCGCCATCACCACCGCCCCGGTCCACCACCAAAGGCGAATCAAGTACTTGCCGGTGCGGCTGTCGCGCATTCGACCATCGCTGTCCGGGCGCGTCGCCGCCAGGGTACGAGGCGAGATACCTGGGTAGAGCCGGGACAGGCGCCGGTAGCAATCCACCACGCCGGCCAGTTCTTCGGTGGTCAACAGCTCCTTGCGATCGGTCTTTTCCTTGGCCACGAAGTAGGCGGTCAGGTCGATCTCCGGCGGGTAACCTTCGAACTCCTGGGCGTAGTCCAGCAGCGCCGTGGTGTCGTCGAGCAGCTTGCGGATACGCTCTCCGCAGCCATCTTCACTGCCGTTGCCGTTGCCGTTGCCGTTGCCGTTGCTGTTGCCGTTAACATTGTCACTATCGCTGCCGCCGTCGGCATCATCGTCCCTGCGATCGCGACGAGGCCCCTCCTGCTCTGAACTGCTCATCGACAGTGTCCTCCCTCGCTTGCCTGGGTGCGCTCGTCCACCACACAGATCAGGCCGTTGATGGTGTAGCTCTCGCCATCGGTATGAACGACGATGTGGCGATTCTCGACGTAGGCCCCCAGGTAGCTTCCACCTTCGCCCTGGCGCGTCTGGAACAGCAGCGGTGCCGGACTGAGCTTGGCCAGGCGATCCAGCGGAGCCTGACGCGGCAGGCGATAGCGCAGGTTCACTCCGCCATCGCCGACGCTGAGCACGGCTACCTCGGGTCTCAGCGTCTGCACAAAGGTGTCGCTGGTGCTGGTGTCGGAACCGTGGTGATTCAGCTTGAGCACGTCGACGTTGCCCACCTGGGCGGCGACGAAGGCCTCCATGGGTACGCTGCGAGCACCACCTCCGGTGAGGTCGCCGCCGGTGAAGTAGCGAAAGCGCCCGTGCTCGATGATCAGTGCCACGCTGCGGGCGTTTTCCCGCCGTGGATGAAGTGACTGCTCACCGACCTCGCAGAAACCGATATCCCCGGCCAGGTGCCGGCCGCCGGCTGCGGCCACCTGGATACGGGTGTCGGCGCCCAGGCGCAGCTGGGGATGATCGGGACGACAGTCGGGGATAAGCTCGATCAGCCGTGCCCCCACGGCCCGGGCCGCCGCCAGGTACTCGCCGTACTGGGTGTCGCGGCCGGTGGGAGACAGCACCTCGGGCTTGATGCCGGGTCGCTCCAGCACCGTCTCGACGGTGACGCCCGCCTCGATGAGTTCATCGAAGCCACCAATATGGTCGGCGTCATAGTGGCTGGCGAGAAAATAGTCGAGTCGATCGACCCCCAGTGCGATCAGGGCCGGCGCCACCACCCTGCGGCCATCACCGCGATTTCCCGCATCGATCAACAGACTCTGACCGCTGCCGGTATCCACTACCAGGGTGGCGTCACCCATGCCCACGTCGAGGTGCAGGATGCGCAGGTCGGCGAGGGCCGGTGTCGTTGCCAGGCAACCCAGCAGCAGAGCCGCCCGGACCAGAGCACTTGGACGCCAAGCCGTCAGTAAACAAGCCGCCTGCAAACAAGACGCCGACACTCGCAAGGCCCGCATCGCCAAGGCAGGTGCAGCTAAGCCTGGTATAACAAAGCCCGGTACAACAAAGCCCGACAGCAGACGATGGAACGCCCGGCGACGGACCCCGCCCCCGAGCAGTACGCGGCTCATCCTTCACGCCTCATGCAGCATAGGAAGTTACTACTTACTTACCCTAGACTGCGCGGGCGGCGCTGGCGAGCCGTATCCTGCACACCGGGGTCGGTTCCGGAACCGGTTCCGGGGCCGATCCCGGGGCCTATTGCACCGGGCCCGCGGCCAAGTCCCGCGCATCGCGACAGGTCAGCGCGACAGGTCAGCGCGACGTGGCTGCCACCGTCGCCGCCTCACCGGTCTGCACCTGCCACTGGGCGGCGTAACGCCCGCCCCGGGCGATCAACTCGGCGTGGTCTCCACGCTCGACCACCTGCCCCCGCTCCATCACTACGATCTGGTCGGCGTGGACGATGGTCGAGAGCCGGTGGGCGATCATGATCACGGTACGCTCACCGCCGATGCGCGACAGCGAGCGCTGAATCGCCGCCTCGGTCTCGTTGTCCACCGCACTGGTGGCCTCATCCAGCACCAGCACCGGGGGGTCCTTGAGCAGCGCCCGGGCCAGCGACAGACGCTGGCGCTGCCCGCCGGACAGGCGCACGCCGCGCTCGCCGACACGGGTATCGAGGCCGTCCGGCAGACGCTCGATAAACTCCCAGGCTTCGGCGGTGCGTGCCGCGGCGATGACCTCCTCATCACTGGCCTCGGGACGAGCATAGGCGATGTTGTCACGCACGCTGCCCTCGAACAGGTAGACGTCCTGGCTGACCAGGCCGATGGCGTCGCGCAGCGCCCCTTGGCGAAGCTCCGCCACCGGGACGGCGTCGAGCTCGACCTGCCCCTGGTCGGGGTCGTGAAAGCGCAACAGCAGCTTGATCAGGGTCGACTTGCCGGAGCCGGTGGGCCCGACCAGCGCCAGGGTAGTGCCGGAGGGTACCGCCAGGTCCACGGCGTCGATGCCGGCGCCGCTGCCCGGGTAGTGAAAGCTCACTTCTGAAAAGCGCACCTCGCCACGCACCGGCGTCTCGAGCTCACGGCGTCCATCGTCGCGCACCCGGATCGGGGTAGCGATCAGATCGAGGATGCGCCGGGTGCTGGCCATGGCCCGCTCGAACAGGTCGATGACCTGGGCCAGTCCGGTCAGCGGCCATAGCAGCCGCTGGGTCAAGAACACCAGCACGCCGTAGGCGCCGACGTTGAGCTCACCGGACAGCGCCTGCATGCCGCCGACGATGAAGGTGGCCAGAAACCCGGTGAGGATCGCCATGCGGATCACCGGAATAAAGGCCGAGCTGATACGAATGGCACGGCTGTTGGCGTCCACATAGGCCTCGCTGTCGGCCTTCAGCCGAGCCGCCTCGCGGGCCTCTGCGGTAAAGCTTTTGATGGTGGCCATGCCCTGAATATTGTTGGACAGCCGGCTGGACAGCACCCCGACCTTCTCACGCACGTCGGCATAGAGGGGACCGGCCTTGCGCTGAAACACGAAGGCACCCCACAGGATCAGCGGCACCGGGGTAAAGGCCAAAAGCGCGATCAGCGGCGACAGCACGAAGAACACCGCCCCTACCGCCACCACGGTGACTGCGACCTGGATCAGCGAGTTGGCACCGCCGTCGAGGAAGCGCTCGAGCTGGTTGACGTCGTCGTTCATGGTGGCGACCAGCTCACCGGACGAGCGCGACTCGAAGAACCCCATGTCAAGGCGCTGCACGTGCTCGTAGGCGTCCTGGCGCAGGTCGGCCTGCAGGCGCTGGGCAAGATTGCGCCACAGGATCTGATAGAGGTACTCGAACAGCGACTCGCCGGCCCAGATAAAGAAGGTCAGCACCCCCAGCACAATGATCTGGGAGCTGGCCGAGACGAAGCCGAGCCCCGCCACGAAGCTCTGCTCCTGGTTGACCACCACGTCGATGGCCACCCCGATCAGGATCTCGGGGGCGATATCAAACAGCTTGTTGATCATCGAACACAGGGTGGCGGCGACGATCCGTCGACGATAACCGCGGGCGTAGCGCAACAGGCGCCCTAGTGCCTGCAGGCTGGATGAGCGGGACACGGCGTGAACTCCTTGTTGTCGCACCACAAGGGCGACGACCAATCCAGACGGCGCCCCGACCGGGGCACCAACGAAAAGCGCCGCGGCCCTGGGGGCCGCGGCGCGGGTCTTGCGCTAGCACGGATGACGTCGAGACATCGACGTCAGGCCGGCTTCGCTCAGGCAGTGGCGGCCTGGTAGCGACGCTCGACTTCGTCCCAGTCCACCACGTTGAAGAAGGCGGCGATGTAGTCGGGACGCTTGTTCTGGTACTTCAGGTAGTAGGCGTGCTCCCACACGTCCAGACCCAGCACCGGCGTGTTGCCGTGCATCAGCGGGCTGTCCTGGTTCAGGGTGTTTTCCACCACCAGGGCACCGTCCGGAGTGACGGAGAGCCAGGCCCAGCCAGAGCCGAAGCGGCCCAGCGCGGCCTTGGTGAAGGCATCCTTGAAGGCGTCAAAGCCGCCCAGTTCCTTCTCGATGGCCTCACCGACCTTGCCCTTGGGGTCGCCACCACCGTTCGGGGACATCACGGTCCAGAACAGCGAGTGGTTGGAGTGGCCGCCGCCGTTGTTGATGACCGGCTGGCGCTTGTCTTCCGGCAGACGCTCCAGGTTGGAGATCAGCTCGTCGACCGGCAGGTCCTCGAGACCGGTGCCTTCCAGGGCGCCGTTGAGGTTGGTGACGTAGGTGTTGTGGTGACGAGAATGGTGGATCTCCATGGTCAGCGCATCAATGGAGGGTTCCAGTGCGTCGTAGGCGTAGGGCAGTTCCGGCAGAGTATGTGCCATGGTGATACCTCCTTCCTTGTCGAAATAGGGCTGGGTTCAGGGGGGATAATCGTATCCCACTCACCAGCTTACGTCATCGTGGGCCTCATACTATAGGCAAGACGCGTTCTTCTCGCTAGCGTGCTCCACGCCAAACGCATTGCCCGCCTGGCGGTGTCGGCGTCCCTGCCGCCGTTGAAGAGGCCCGATGTCGTGGACCACAGGGTGTCATCCTTTACGCCCCTTCTACAAGGGTTGATCAATAGTCTTTCAGCGCAACGCCTCCCTGACGTGCATCATTGACAATAACAAACAAATTGATAACCATTCCTATCCATTATCTTTCCTGCCCGGACCAGCCAGCCCAAGCCACCCTGCCCCAGTCACCCAGCGGAGCCGTCTTCATGTTCGATCTTCAGTCCGCTTCCTTCGCGATCCCGGGCAAGACCCTGCTGTCGCCGACCAGCCTGAGCTTCGATGCCGGCCGGGTCCACGGACTGATCGGCCACAACGGCTCCGGCAAGTCGACCCTGCTCAAGCTGATGGCTCAGCAACAGCCGGCCAGCGAGGGGCGCATCCTGTTCAACGGCCAGCCGCTCGAAGCCTGGGGTCGCCGCGCCTTCGCCCGCGAAGTGGCCTATCTGCCGCAACACCTGCCCAGTGCCGAAAGCCTGACCTGTCGCGAGCTGATCGCCTTTGGTCGTTACCCCTGGAAGGGGCTCCTGGGTCGCTCGCGGCGCGACGATCACGAACACGTGGCCCGAGCCATGGCGCTGACCCACACCGAGGGCTTTGCCGATCGCCTGGTGGACACCCTGTCCGGCGGCGAACGTACCCGGGTGTGGCTGGCCATGCTGCTGGCCCAGGGCAGCCGCCTGCTGCTGCTCGACGAGCCACTGGCGGCGCTGGATATCGCCCATCAGGTGGAAGTGATGACCCTGGTACGCAAGCTGTCGCGGGAGCTCGACCTGGGCGTGGTCATCGTGTTGCACGACATCAACATGGCCTCACGCTTCTGTGATCGCCTGGTCGCCCTGCACAGCGGCCGCGTCATCGCCGAAGGCGACCCGCAGACGCTGATGACCGGCGACCTGCTCGAGGACATCTACGGCGTGCCGATGCAGGTGATGCCCCATCCCTCCGGCGAACACGCGGTGGCGCTGGTGCAATGAGGTTGTCCTTGAATGTCCGCCGTGCTCTGACTGTCCGCCCTTCTCTGGTGTCCCTGGCTTCCCTGCGCTTGCGTTCCGGCCTTTTTCGCTCGGGTGGCTACCATAGCTTGGCGTGGCTGGCGCTGTCGGCCTGGCTGCTGACGTCTCCGGCCAGTGCCACGCCGCGTATCGCCAGCCTGGACTGGACCCTGGCCGAGACGCTGATCGCACTTGACGCACCACCGGTGGCGCTGGCCCAGGTCGACGACTACGAAAGCTGGGTGGGGCTCGAGGCGCCGCCAGGTGCCACCGACATCGGCCTGCGTACCCAGCCGAACCTGGAACTGCTGTCCGAACTCGACCCCGACGCCATCGTGATCTCGCCGATGTTCGCCAACCTGGCGCCGCGGCTTTCATCGATCGCCGAGGTCAAGCAGCTCGCCATGTACAGCGGCGAGGGCACCTTCTGGTCGCAGTCGCTGGCACTGACCCGACATCTCGGCGAACTGGTGGATCGCCAGAACGCCGCCGAGGCGCTGATCGAGGAGACCGAGGCCTACATCGCGGACATCGCCGCTCGGCTGCCCGAGGACACCCGCCCGCTGTTGCTGCTCCAGTTCATGGATGAACGCCACGTGCGCCTGTTCGGTGAGCACAGCCTCTACCAGGCGGTGCTGACGCGCATGGGCCTGACCAACGCCTGGCAGGGCACCACCAACGCCTGGGGCTTCAGCCTGATCGGCATCGAACAGCTGGCCAACTATCCCGAGGCCCGCATCGTGGTGGTCGAACCCTATATCGCCGGGGTCCGCGAGGCGCTGGCCGACAGTGGCCTGTGGCGCCATCTGGGCAGCGTCCAGCGCGACGACGTCGTCACCCTGCCACCGGTGTGGAGCTTCGGTGCCCTGCCCTCGGCCAGGCGCTTTGCCACCCTGCTGGGCGACGCCCTCTCCAGCAACATGCCAGATACCCGCGCTCCCGATACCCACACTCCCGACACCAGCGCTTCCGATACCAGCGCTCTCGACACCAGCGCTCTCGACACCAGCGCCCTCGACATCAACGAACAGGCCACCACACCGGATCAGGCACAAGGAAATACCGATGCTCGCCGCTGAATCCCGCGCCCGCCGTACCACTGCGCTGGGCATCACCGGCCTGGTGCTGGCGGTGGCCTGCATGCTGGCCGCCTTCTACTCCCTGGCCGAGCTGGGCGGCCCCCTGGCGGCGCTTGCTGCCCTGACCGATTCGGGGGCGCTCGGCGCCAATGAACCGCCAGACCCGGAGTCGCTGGTGCTGCACTATAGCTGGTGGCCGCGCCTGGTGATGTCGCTGAGCGCCGGCGGCGCCCTGGGGCTGGCCGGGGTGCTGATGCAGCAGGTGTTGCGCAATCCACTGGCCGCCCCCACCACCCTGGGGGTGGCCAGCGGTGCCAACCTGGCACTGATGGTCGCCACCCTGATGGCGCCTGGCCTGCTGGTGCTGGGCCGCGAGTGGGTGGCGCTGGCCGGCGGAGGCCTGGCCATGGGGCTGGTGTTCGCCCTCGGCTGGCGCCGTGGCCTGTCACCCGGCGTCGTGGTACTCGGCGGCCTGGTGGTCAACCTCTACTTCGGCGCCCTGGCGGTGGTGCTGTTGCTGTTCAACCAGGAGGCGCTCAAGGGCGTGCTGGTGTGGGGCGCCGGCTCACTGGCCCAGAACGGCTGGGACGGCGTGCTTTACCTGTTGCCACGTCTGGTGATCGCCGGCGCTCTTGCCATCTGGCTGCTGCGCCCGCTGGCGCTGCTGGAGCTGGACGATGCCAGCGCACGCAGCCTCGGCGTCTCGCTCAAATGGCTGCGCCTGGGCGGGCTGGGTCTCGCGGTCTTCATCACCGGCTGTGTGGTGGCGGTGGTCGGCATCATCGGCTTTATCGGCCTGGCGGCGCCCAATATCGCGCGCATGGCCGGTGCCCGGCGTCTGCCGGCGCGGCTGGGCTGGTCGATCGCGTTCGGCGCGCTGCTGCTGGCGATCACCGACCTAGTCCTCCAGGGCGGCGTCGACGCCCTGCCTACCCTGCTGCCCACCGGGGCGACCACCGCCGCCCTGGGGGCACCGCTGCTGCTATGGCTGATCCCGCGCCTGCGCCTGACCGCCCGGCGTCCGCCGCCCAGTTCGAACCCGCAGGCCCTGCGTGCCGAGGCACCCGGGCGCCTGCTGCTGGTGCTCGCCGTGCTGCTGGCGCTGGCGACCCTGGTCGGCATTCTGATCGGCCAGTCCAGCAGCGGCTGGGCATTGAGCCTTCACAGCGACGTTCTCGACTGGCGCTGGCCGCGCATCTTCGCCGCCGCCGGCAGCGGCGCCCTGCTGGCCATCGCCGGCACCCTGATCCAGCGGGTCACCGCCAATCCCATGGCGAGCCCGGAACTGCTGGGCATCAGCGGTGGTGCGGCGATTGCGCTGATTCTCACCATCTTCCTGGTGCCAGCGCCGAGCAACCTGACGCTGGTGGGCGCCGGCACCGTCGGTGCGCTGGTCGTGCTCGGCGTGCTGGTGGCGCTCAATCGCGCCAGCGGCTTCCAGCCAGAACGCCTGCTGCTCAGCGGCGTGGCCATCACTGCGCTGTTCGACGCGGTGCGCTCGATCGTGCTGGCCGGCGGCGACCCACGTGGCCAGCAGGTCATCGCCTGGCTGTCAGGGTCGACCTACTACGTCGACCCGGTCTCGGCGCTGGTGGTACTGGGTATCGGGGCGCTGGCCGCCGTCGCCGCTCAGGCGCTGACTCGCTGGCTGGATATCCTGCCGCTGGGCGCTGCCACCGCCAAGGCGCTCGGGATCCACGTCGAGCGCGCCCGCCTGGGCCTGCTGGCGACGGTGGCGATACTGACCGCGGTGGCCACCCTGATCGTCGGTCCGTTGTCCTTTGTCGGCCTGCTGGCGCCTCATATGGCACGTCTGTTGGGGCTGTCCCGGGCACGCGCGCACCTGGCCGGGGCGGCGCTGATCGGGGCGCTGCTGATGGTGCTGGCCGACTGGGTCGGCCGCCAGTTGCTGTTTCCCCAGGAGATCCCGGCAGGCCTGGTCGCCTCGCTGATCGGCGGCAGCTACTTCATGTGGGGGCTGCGAAAGTTGTAAGCTAAAGGCGTCTTCGGTGACAAAGCCGCTCCGCCAACGAGGGAATCCCGATGCACGACAGCCTGCCCCTGCTCCGTCCTTCCCTCGCCCGTCTGGCCCTCGGCGGTAGCTGCTACTGGTGCCTGGAGGCGGTCTATCAGTCGCTGCGCGGGGTCGAATCCGTCCACCAGGGCTGGGTCGCCGCCGACGGCGAGCACTCGGACTTTCATGAAGCCGTGGTGGTGGACTATGACCCCTCTCGCCTGCCCCTCGACGTGCTGATCGAGATCCACCTATACACCCACCGGGCCACCGCAGACCACCAGCGCCGCGACCGCTATCGCTCTGCGGTCTATGTGCTGACCGAGTCTCAGGCAGCTTCTGCTCGAGACACCCTGGCCCAGTTGCAGGATGACTTCGACGCGCCCCTGCTCACCCGAGTACTGCCGCTGGTGGACTTTCGCGCCTCGAAGGAGGACTACCAGGACTACTTCTACAGCGACCCGTCGCGGCCCTTCTGCGAACGCTGGATCACCCCCAAGCTAAAACTGTTGCTCGAGCGCTTCGGCGACGTCGCCGACGGCGAGCGCCTGGCCCGGGCCGGGGTAACGGCGGAGGACGGCCAGGGCCAGAGCTAGAGAGATAGAAAGATAGAGAGATATGGCTATAGAAAGACAGGAATAGCGATAACACTCGGACCGCCTAGGCCCGCTGTTCTTCCACCGGCAGCCTCCATGCCAAGACACCCGACCGGGAAAACCGGTCGGGCGTCTCGATTCAGCGAGTTGATCAGCGGGGCTGGAAGCCCGCCACTGGATCAGAAGCGGTACTTGATGCTGCCGACCACGCTGCGCTCCTCGCCGTAGTAGCACCAGTATTCGCAGCCTGAAACGTACTCTTCGTCGGTCAGGTTGTTGACGTTGACCTGGGCGGTCCACTGGGGCGTGATGTCATAGCTGACCTTGGCGTCCCACAGGGTGTAGGAGTCCACCGTGGCATCAGAGTAGCGCGGGCTGTCCTTGGTCTCGCCCACATAGCGCACACCGCCCCCCAGGTTCAGACCGTGCAGCGCTCCCGGGACCGCGTAGTCCAACCACAACGAGGCCTGGTTACGCGGGATCAGGCCGGCGCGCAGGTCGCGCTCCTCACGGCTGATATCGACGCGTACGTCGGTATAGGTGTAGGCGGCGGTGACCTTGAGGTCGTCGGTGACATAGCCCACCCCCTCGATCTCGAAACCCTGGGACTCGCGCTCACCGCCCTGGCGGTTGGCCGACTCACCGCTGGTATAGAGGGTATCGCTTTCCTCGAGGTCGAACACCGCAGCAGTAATATAGCCATCCAGCCAGTCCGGGGCATACTTGACGCCGACTTCCCACTGCTCGCCCTCGCTGGGACGATAGGCACGACCATCCGGATCGGTGCCGATCTGCGGTGAGAAGGACTCGCTGTAGCTCAAGTAGGGCGAGATGCCGTAGTCGCCCAGGTACATCACGCCGCCGGAGAAGGTGGTCTCGTCCTCGCTGCCGCCACCGTTGTCCTCCCCGTCGATGCGGTTGGTCACGTCCACGCTGTCATGACGCAGGCCGGCCAGGAAGATCCAGCGGTCATCCAGACGAAGCTGGTTCTGGGCGTAGAAGCCGAGTTGTTCCTTGCCTTCCTCGTGATCGGTTCCATTTCGGGAGCTCGGAGTAAAGTTGCCGTACTCCGGATCGAAGATGTCGAAAGGCGAACCGAAGGCGAAATCGTCGTAGTTGTCGTAGTCAATATCCAGATCCTGGTAGTCGACGCCGACCAGCAGGGTGTTCTCGGTGCGATCGCTGTACCAGCGGCCGATGGCGCGGGTATCCACCGTGACCGCGTCGAAGTCGCCGTCGCGATAGGTCAGGCCGCGCTGGGCGTTGCGGTCGTCCAGCAGGTAGGACACATAGACGTCACGCTCGAGCAGATCCAGATGGCTGTAGCGGAAGTTCTGCTCGATGTCCCAGGTATCGTTGAGACGGTGGGACAGTTCGTAGCCCAGCGCCCACTGCTCGTGTTCCTGGCGCTCGTAGTCCGGCTCTCCCAGGTTGTCCTCGGGGTCGAGCTTGCCGAAGGGGGTGTTGTCCACGGTGCCGTAGGGCAGCTTGAAGCCGTTGGTAGGCGTGCCGTGGTCCTTCAGGTAGCTGGCCAGAAAGGTGACGCTGGTATCCTGCGACAGATCGAGCTCCAGGCTCGGCGCCAGATAGACCCGCTGATTGTCGGTGTCCTCGATCTGGCCATCATTCTCGCGGAACAGTCCGACCATGCGATAGCGCACATCATCGCGCCCTGCCACAGGCCCCGAGACGTCGACGCCCACCTGCTCGTGGTCGTCGCTGCCGTATTGCAATTCGATCAGCCCCTGAGGCTCGTCGGTGGGACGCTTGCTGATGGCGTTAATGACACCCCCGGGAGGCGCCTCGCCATAGAGGATCGAGGCCGGCCCCTTGAGCAGTTCGACGCTCTCGAGGCCGAAGGTCTCGGTGCTCCACCAGAAGTAGCCGCCCTCACGAAACTGACGCAGGCCATCCTGGTACAGTGAGTCCTCGCCATTGAAGCCGCGAATATAGAACCACTCGGCCTTGTTGTCCTGGCCGAACGGCTGGGATACCACACCGCTGCGGTAGCGCAGCACCTCGTCGTACTTGTTGACCTGGCGGTTATCGAGTTCCTCGCGGGAGACCTGGGAGGTAGCACGAGGCGTCTCGAGCACCGGGGTCTCGACCTTCAGCGCCGAGGTGCTCACCACCATGGTGTCGCTCGTCACCTCGGTGACCGCCTCCTCCTGGGCAAACGCCATCCCCGCCCCGGCAAGTGGGGCCAGCCCCAGCGCGAGGCGCACGGCGATGGCAAGCGGGCGACGGGAGACAGGGCTGCCGGGCAGGAAGTCGGTGAACAGTGAGCTGGCGGATGGACGGGGACTGGCGGGTTGCATGCGGTAGGCCTCGGAGCGCATCGAAGACGACAACGAACGACGTTGAACGTTCGTGAAACATCTGCGGCATGCTAATTGTTTTCATTTTTACACGCAATCAAGACCAGCTTTCATTTACAGAAATCCCGCCAAAGGCCGATGTCGATCAAGGGCTGCGAAACCACCTCGCGCCATCAGCGACACCAGAGCGACCCATTAACCACAGGCACACGAAAGCCCGAACAAGCCGTGCTCGGGTGCGAGGGAGCCAGGCAGGGGGGATGGATGAACCGCTGGATGGTGGCGAGAGCGCTCTACCGGCTGAGCGAATCGCCCTACAGCGGATCGAGCCGGGCCACGGCATCACGACTGGCGGCCTCGCGGCTGGACCCGGTGAGTTCGACAAGCTGCCCTGCGCGCATCTCGAACAACCGGTCGGCGTGCTGAAAGTAGTGGTCGTCGTGGCTGATGGCGAACACCGTCTTGCCCATGTCCTTGAGTCGCGGCAGCAGCTCACGATAGAACACCCGTCGGAACTGCGGGTCCTGGTCGGCGGCCCATTCGTCGAGCAGCAGGATATCTCTCTCCTCGGCCACCGCCATCAACAGCGCCAGCCGCTTGCGCTGCCCCTGGGACAGCTCCGGGTTGGTGACCCGCTGGCCGTCGAAGTGAAGCTTCTCGCGCATCGCCAGGTACTCGAGCCAGTCCTCGACCATCGCGGGGTCGGCCTTGTCACCGCCGGGGCCTATCAGGGTGTCGAACTGGTGGAAGTCGGTATACACCGCGGAAAAGCGCTGGCGATAGGCGCCCATCTCAGCGGCCCCCACCTCCTGGTCGTCGATCAAGAGACGCCCCTGGTGGGGCCGGTAGAGACCGGTCAGCAGCTTCGCCAGGGTCGACTTGCCGCTGCCGTTGCCGCCGATCAGAAATACCAGTTCACCACGCCGCAGGGTCAGGTCCAGCGGCCCCACGGCGAAACCCGGGCCTTTCGACGCTCGTCCTGCCCCGTCGTCTTCGTCGGACGCTTTAGCGGGCTCGGGGTAGCGAAAGGCCACGCCTTCAAGGTGCAGTCGCTGCCAACGCTCGCCATCTGCCTCCTGCACCCCGAAGTCGCCCTTGGCCTCGGCCAGATCGAGTCCACGCAGCTTGTCGAAGGCCACTTGGGCGCTTAGCAGCGTCGGCAGTGCGCCCACCGCCGAGATCAGCGGGGTACGCAGGAACAACAAGGTCAACGAGAAGGTCGCCGCCACCTCGGTGGTGGCCCAGCCAAGCCCATTGGCCAGATAGAACACCACCCCGATGGCGCCGAGCATCATGATATTGGAGACATTGACCGCGCTCAGGTGATAGGTGTCGGCGCGGATGACATGGTGACGATAGCGGCGGGCATCATGGTCGTAGGTGTCCTCGAACAGGGCTCGCGCCCGGGCACGATTGAGCGCCAGTTCCTTGCGTCCATCGATGACCGCCTGATAGTCGCGATAGAGCGAATCTTCGGTCGCACGAACCTGGGCCAGATGGCGGTAGACCCGCCCTACCAGCCAGGCCCCTCCTGCCATGGTCAGCGTGACCCACAGCGCGGTGACCAACAGCAGCCCGGGGGACAGCCAGCCGAGATACAACGCCGAGCCCAGCGTCAGCACGATGCCCTGAACCAGCTCGGGCAGACGTACGAAAGCGATGGTGATATTGCGGATATCGCTGGACAGACTGGCCAGTAATTCGGCGCTGCCCAGGCGTTCGAGGCGCTCGATATCGGTATCGAGGATCTGCTTGACCAGGCGGCCTCTCAGGCCATAGACAAAATGATGCCCCAGGGTGGTCAAGGCCAGCTGAGAGGCCAGAGTCACGGCCAGCAATGCCACGATCACCCCGAGAAACTGCGGCAGCACGCCGAGCGCATCTCCGGACACCTCGATCAAGCGGCGGTTGATAAAGGCGATGGCGCCGATACCCAGTCCGGCACTGGCAAGGCTCAGCAGCATGACGCCGATAAAGGGCCAGCGATAATGACGAAAGACGACGCTCAACAATTCCACGAAACAGGACCTCGAGGGGCGGGCCGGACGGCGCTTTCGCACCGCTTAAACGGTGTCGATCGTCGCCCTGGCCATGATAATGCGGGCAAGGGGCCGGTATTGTCCCAGAGGCAACACACCATGGAAAGCCGCATGCGCACCTGACTTTTCAAACAGGGATCATCCCTGAAATAGCGCCAGGTCGGCTCTTTCGTGCACGTTTGAAACAAGCTCTATGGCGGCGTCATCGATAGGCAACAGAGCCTTGCATGTTTCTTTCACAAGACTGGCTTGAAATCTTGTACATAACCTCCACAATGATTCGTGCAACATCGCAAGTCGCAGCACAGGAACCCGCTGCGACCGATGACATCGCTGGAACCATCCGCGAGAAGGAGAAATGGAATGATCCGCAAGAATCTGCTGACTACCGCTATCGCAAGCACCGTCTTCGCCGGCACCATGGCCGTGGGCACCAACGCCTTCGCCGAGCAGAACACCGCTCAGAATAATGGCGCCGGTAACCAGCAGCAGGCTCAGGGCCTCTACTCCGCCGATGAGCTGATGGACGCCGACGTTTTCGCCAAGGGTTCGAGCGAGGATGAAGTGGGCGAAGTCGAGGACATCCTTCTCGACAATGACATGAAGGTCCGCGCCATCGTCGTCGAAGCGGGCGACCTGCTTGACCTCGGCGGCAACGAGTATGTGGTCGAAACCGGCAACTTCACCGTGCAGACTGCCAACGGCGACAGCCTCGACAACATCGAGTACAGCGTTCATCTGGACATGACTCAGGACGAGGTGTCCCAGCTGCCCGAATACACCGATACCTGGTGGAACCAGACCAAGTCCAGCGTTCAGCAGGCCTGGATGGACACCAAGGAAGGCGCCCAGAGCGCCTGGCAGACCACCAAGTCTGCTACCGCCAACGCCCTGACCAGCGCCGGCAACGCCATCGAAGGCGCGGGCGACAATGCCCAGGACGCCGCTCAGGACGCTACCAACTAAGAGCGATCCGAAGCTGACGGGCAGCGCCCGTCAGCCAGAGAACACACCTGGCCTTCGCGCCGGGTGTGTTGCGTTTGGCTCCCCGAATTCACTTCCCTAAAGGCCTGCATACCCGTTCGGCCCCGCCAACCATGACCCGCCGCCGACTATTCCTCGCGCCGACTATGCCTCGCGCCAACCAGGCCCTGCCGACCAAGACCTGGCGACTAGGCCTCGCGCCAACTAGGCCCTTCTGACCAAGACCTGCCGACCAAGACCTGCCGACGATTAAGCTCTCCGACTAAGCCCGGCCAGCAATGGCTTGCCGGTCAGCGGGTCTTCCACCAGCGAGCAGTCCACGTCATAGAGTTGCCTGACCAGTGCCGGCGTCACCACCTTTTCCGGCTCGCCCTCTGCCACCAGGCGCCCATCGCGCATGGCGACCAGGTGATCGGCGTAGCGGCAGGCGCTGGAAAGATCGTGGACCACCATGATCACCGTACGCCCTCGCTCCACCAGCCGATGCAGCAGTTCGAAGACCTCCAGCTGGTGACCCAGATCCAGCGCCGAGGTGGGCTCGTCGAGCAGAATGATCGGTGTCTGCTGGGCGATGGTCATGGCGATCCAGGCGCGCTGGCGCTGACCGCCGGACAGGGTATCGAGGGCGCGTTCGGCCAGGTCCTCAAGCCCCGCCGCGGCGATGGCGCGTGCCACCACCGCCTGGTCCTCCTCGCTCCACTGGCGATACCAGGCCTGGTGGGGCTGGCGCCCGAAGCGAATCAGATCGCTGACGCTCAGCCCCTCCGGTGCCGACGCTTCCTGGGGCAACAGGGCGATGCAGCGGGCCAGCTTGCGCGCCGCAAACCGCTTGAGGTCCTGGCCTTCGAGCCAGACGCGCCCGCCACTTGGTGCATGCAGGCGGGACAGCCCGGCCAGCAGCGTCGACTTGCCGCAGCCGTTGGGGCCGACGATGGCGGTGAGCTTGCCCCGCGGGATCGTCAGGTCGAGACCATCGATGACCTTGTGACGGCCGTGGCAGAGCACCAGATCCTCGACCATATAGGGATGCGGCACTGCGGTGTCCCGCTGCTGGCCCGAATCCGGGTGCGAAGCCACCTCGGCCCGGGGAACCCCATCGGATCGTGTAGACAGCGTCAGTGACATCAAGGTCCCCTTGCACAAGCGCCCCAGCCGCCAGTGGCCCGGGGCGAATCAGTATGAATTCAGCGGCGAATCAGTATCCACAGAAGCCAAGGGCCACCGACCACGGCGGTGACGATGCCCACCGGTAGCTCCAGCGGCGCCAACATCAGTCGTCCTGCCAGGTCGGCCAGCACCATCACCAGCGCCCCGGCCAGGGCCGCACCGATCAACGGCACCTGACGGTTGCCGCACAGATGACGCGCGATTTCCGGACCCAAAAGCCCCACCATGCCGACCGGCCCCGCCACCGACACCGCCAGCGCCGTCAGCGCCACCGACACCACCAGCACCTGAAGCCTGCGACGCCTGAGCGGCGTCCCCAGGCCGAGTGCCACGGCGTCACTGAAACGCATCAGGCTAAGCGAGCGCGACAGCCACAGCGCCACCGGGGTGAGCAGCGCAAGACCGAGTGCGAGAACGACGACGGCTCCGGCCGGCCGTGAGTTCAGGGTGCCCACGGTCCAGGGGTAGGCGGCGTTGGCCGCGTCGATGGCGGCACGCGACAGGATCAGCTGGGTCACCGCGGCGAAGATCGCCCCGACGCCGATGCCGGCGACGATAAAGCGATAGCCCCTGGCACCGCCTTTTGCACCGCCCCCGGCGGCCAGACCGAAGGTCAGGGCCGCTGCGGTGGCCGCGCCTGACAGCGCCATGGCAGAAGGCGCCAGGCTCAAGCCCATCCCCACCACCGAGGCAACCGCAAAGGCGGTGGCGCCGTTGTCGATGCCGATGATCCCGGGCGTGGCCAGCCGGTTGCGCGCCAGCGTCTGCATCAGGCAGCCCGACAGCCCGAAGGCGGTGCCGCTGGCAAGCGCCGCCAACAGCCGTGGCAGGCGTAGCTGTTCCACCACGAAGGTATCGAGCATCGCGCCCTGTCCATTGATGACCGCCCAGATTTTACCCGGCGACAGCGGTTTCTCGCCGAGGCACAGATAGGCCAGGCTCGCCCCGACCAGCAAGACAGCGAGCAACAGGGCGCCAAAAAGCTGGCGTCGATCGACCAGCAGGCTGAACCGCCCACCACGCAGCAGCCACATGCCGTCGGGGGTGTCGCTGGCATCGCGGCGGTCGTGACAGTCGCGATATTCATCCGACGAGCGGGTGGCGGCGGCAGACAAGGAACGATCATCCAGCATGGTCACAGGCTCGGCAGACGGCGGGCGCGAACGACGCTGATCAGCACCGGCGCCCCGCATAGCGCGGTCAGCACCCCCAGCGGCATCTCCGAGGGCGCCACCAGGCGGCGCGAGATCACATCGGCGGTCAGCACCAGCAGAGGCCCCAGCGGCAGGCACAGCCACAGGGTGCGACGCAGCTCCGGGCCGGCGATGGCACGGGCGATAAAGGGCACCACCAGGCCGACGAAGGCGATCGGCCCGGCGATGGCGGTGGCCCCGCCCACCAGCAGGGCGACGATCAGGATGGCCAATAGCCGCAGTCGCCCCGGATGGTGACCGAGACCGGCGCTGGCGCGCTCGCCCAGCGCCAGGCTGGCCAGCGGCCGCACCACCATCACCAGCACCAACGCCGCCAGCGCCATGCTGGGCAGTACCGCCAGCAAGTCGTCGAGCCGCCGTCCCGACAGGCTACCCACCACCCAGAAACGAATCTCGTCGGCGGCGCGCCGGTCGGTGATCAGGATCAACGAGGTCATCGCGCCAAGCAGCCCCGAAAAGGCCGCCCCCGCCAGCACCAGGCGCACCGGATCGGCGCCGAGCCCACGGATGCGGCTGACCCCGAGCACGCACAGACAGCCGAGCAAGGCCCCCAGCTGGGCCACGCCGATGCGCAGCTCCAGCAGGCTGCCACCCAGCAGCAACATCAGCGCGACGGCAAAGGCGGCGCCGGCGCTGACGCCGAGCAGGCCCGGCTCGGCCAGGGGATTACGGGTGATCGACTGCAGCAGGGTACCGGAGACACCCAGCGCCACCCCGACCACCAGGCCGACCAGGGTCCGCGGCAGCCTCAGGTCCCACACCACGAAGCGTGCCTCCTCGTTGCCCAGGCCCAGCAGCGCCTGAAACGACGGCACCGGGCCGATCTCCCCGGCACCCACGACAAGGCTCGCCATGATGGCGAGCCCAAGCAGAACGACAAGGCCGAACAGTATTCTTGCGGGTAAGCTGCGCTCTGCACTCACGGTGTCACGACGCCCTCCAGGGCCTGCTCGATGTCATCGAGCACCGCCTGGGCAGCGATGGGACCGCTGGCACTGGTCCACAACTGGCCGTCCACCGCTACCACACGGTCGTTGCCGACCACCGCCAGACGCTTGAAGGCGTCGCTCTGCATCGCCTGATCCAGCGCCTCGGCCCCGTTGGCGTCCAGGGTCGCGACGAACAGCCAGTCACCGTCGACCCGGGACAGCGCCTCCAGGCTCAGCGGGTCGCTGTGGGGCCGTCCCTGCGGCACCAGCTGATCGTCCTGGACGTCGAGGCCGGCGGCGGCGAGCAGGCCGGTGGTGAAAAGCTCGGTGGACATCACCAGCGGCCCCTGGGGCATCCAGCGAATCAGGAAGGCGTTGTCCTGGGACGTCTGTGCCTCGAAGGTAGCGGCGAGCTCGGCGGCGCGCGCTTCGACCGTCTCGATGGCGCGATCGATCTCGCCTTCGTGGCCCAGCGCCCTGCCGAACAGCCGCGCCTCGTCCTTCCAGGCCTCGGGGTCGAAGCCCTCGGTCGCCGGTACCACGGTGGGGGCAAGCTGCGACAGCAGCGCGTAGGTATCCTCGGACAGTCGCGAGGAAGCCAGGATCAGGTCCGGCTCGAGACCGACCACCGCTTCCACATTGACCTCGCCGGCGGTGCCCACGATCGGGATGTCGGGCACCTCATCCTTCAGGTAGTCGGCCACGTCCTCGGCGGCGCGGGTCGCCACCGCGCCAAGCGGCGTCACCCCGGCGGTCAGGGAGGTGTCCAGTGCCCCTTCGTAGAGCGTGACAACCCGCTCGGGCTGGCCCTGGATCTCGACCTCACCGAAGGCGGTGTCGAGGACGCGAGGTTCCTCCTGGGCGCTGGCCACCCCCAGGGTGACCAGGCTGAGTCCGAGTGCCAGGCCGATCCCCGGACCTACTTTCTGGCCCAGCGCGACGGCGCCTCGGGCCAGGGGTGACATTCCACGCATGCTCATCTTCCTTGTCGGTTCCCCCGCAATGGGGCGGGGCATCACTATTGACGCTTATAGTAATCAATCTCGTTTGAGAATACCTGCCCTTCTCGTCCAGGCTCGCGCAACGATGCGTTCGATCATGGCGGACAGGCATTCTCATTTCTTGCCTTGGTCCCTCAGAGGGTCAGAAATCGACGTTCAGCCCCAGCCACAGCCGGCGGCCATCCTCGACGTAGCCATACTCGTCGTAGTCGATGTCTTCATCGAACAGGTTGTAGATGCCGACGTTGACGCGGGCGGCGTCGGTCAACTGATAGCCAAGGCCGGTGTCGACGAAGGTGTAGTCCGGCGCGACGATTTCACTCTGGGACGGGCCGGTGGTGGGCTGACTCTCGTCGCCACGGTAGGTGACCCGGGTCCACTGGGACAGGCGATCGTTGATCTCCCAGTCGAGACTGGCCGAGAACTCGTGCTCCGGCAGCTGAGTCAGAGGCTCGCCCTCGTACTCGCCACTCTTCTGCTCGGAGTCGGTGTAGGTGTAGCTCGCCGACAGCTCGAGCGAGTCGCCAAGCGGCGTCGACAGTGACAGCTCCACCCCCTGGGTGACCGCTTCGTCGACGTTGACCCGATAGGTGGGGTTGCTGCCGAACTGGTTGGGGCCGTCGGTACAGACGTCGGCCGGGCACTCGATCCGCGTGATCTTGTCGTCGAAGTCGTTGTGGAACAGCGTGGCGCTGGCCGACAACCCGCCAGCCCCGTTATAGAGAAGGCCCAGCTCCTTGTTGAGCGAGGTCTCCGGCTCGAGATCCGGGTTGCCGTAAACGTCACCGCCGCGGCTGACCTGGCCCCAGTCCGGGGTGATTTCCCTGAGGTCCGGCGAGCGATAGCCGGTGGACACGCCACCCTTGAGGGTCCAGTCCTGGGTCATGTGCCACACGCTGTAAAGCCGTGGGCTGATCTCGGAGCCGTAGTTCTCGTCATGATCCATGCGCACGCCACCGGTCAGCGACCAGTCGTCGAGCAGCATCCATTCGTCCTCGGCGAACAGCGCCCATTGGCTGTTGCGGACATTGGTGAGATCCGATATCTGATTCGAGGTACGATCGTCCAGCTCCTCTTCCTCGAAGCTTGCGCCGACGGTGACGATATGGGCACCGAGCGGCACCGCCAGGCTCGACTTGGCGTTGGTGTTGGTGATCTCCATCTCGCGGGTCTCGTTCTCGGACACCTCGCGCTGGACATAGGTCTCGCTGGTGCCGAAGGAGAAACGCCCGGTATGGGTCAGGGCGACGTACTCCTGGGTGTAGTCGTCGAAGCTGTCCTCACAGGCGCCACGACAACCGTCCGGATCGACGCTGTTGCCCACCAGCGCCTCGCGCTGCTGCTCGGTGCGACTGGCCTCCAGCGCCAGGTCGTGGTTGACGCTGGGTGTCAGCGACAACCTCGCGGTCAGGCTCTGGACCTGCTTGTCCTCGTAGCCATAGAGGATATTGTCTTCATCGCGCTGGGTCGCACGGCCGTAGAGGGTCAGCCCGGCCAGCCCCTCGACCAGCGGACCAGAGGTATAGAAGTTGGCCTGGCGGCTGTCGCCGGACGCGCTGTCTTCCTGCAGCATGGTGTCGAGTTGCAGGTTGCCGTGCCACTCATCGGCCACCTTGCGGGTGATGACGTTGATCACCCCGCCGATGGCATCGGAGCCGTAGAGGGTGGCCATGGGACCACGCACTACCTCGATGCGCTCGATGGCCTGCAGCGGCGGCAGCCAGTCCTGCTCGAAGCCGGCGCTGCCGTTGGGGCGGGTCTCACGGGTACTGACGCGGCGCCCGTCGATCAGCAGCAGGGTGTACTCCGCGGGCATGCCGCGCATGCTGATGTCGTAGCCGTTGTCGCCACCACCGCCGCCGGTGACGATCACCCCGGGCACGTCACGCAGGGCGTCGGTGACGTCCTGGTAGTAGCGCTTCTCCAGATCCTCCCGGGTCACCACGCTGATCGAGGCCGGCGCATCGGCCACGCTCTGATCGAAGCCTGAGGCGGTGACCACCACGTCATCAAGCGCCATGTCTTCGGCGCCGAGCGCCGGCACTGCGCCACACAGGGCGATCCCCGACAGCCCCGCCGCCAGGCGGCGAATGTGAAGCGATAGCGGGTGAAGCGACAGAGGGTGAAGCGACAGGCAACGAGCAGACAGGTTTTGAGACGGCAGAGGTTGAGCTGACAAGCGCTGAGGCAACATCTTCTTCATGACTCCGAAAAGGGGTGGCAAGCCACCCGGTGGCACGCGCAATGGCTGGCGTTTCAGGACCGCCGCCCTGGGTCGAGACGACCTGCGCACAACAATGAATGTGAATATTTATCATTTAGATTCTTCCATCAAAGTTGCACAATTGCTCGTGAACGTGACGTTGCAACTCTCGCAACCCCCTCCCGAAGCTGGCTTGCCTGTCTGGCCTGGCTGTCTGGCCTACCTGTCTTGCCTACCTGTCTTGCCTACCTGTCTTGCCTACCTGTCTTGCCTACCTGTCTTGCCTGTCTTGCCTGCCTGATTCGCTCGCCCCCCGGCTTGCGTCGCTCCACGCGCAGGAAGTGCACGGCTGGCATGCGGTAGAGGCTGTCAGCACAAGGGAGAATGATTTTCATCCGCACGATCCCGTGGCATACTGGCGGTTCGTGTTGCCCCTCTTCCCGCTTGCGTGATGCCATGCCAGATCTCGACGAACTGCTTGCCTTCAACCGCGTCATGGAGACCGGAAGCCTGACCCAGAGCGCCATCCAGCTGGGTCTGGCGAAGTCGACCTTGAGCCGGCGAATCAGCCAGCTCGAGTCGCGGCTGGGCCAGCCGCTGCTCAAGCGTCAGGCCAACCAGCTCCTGCCCACCGAGGCCGGACAGCGCTACTACGTGATCAGTCGGGAAATCCTGGAACTCGCCGAACAGGGTCAGCGCACCCTGGACAGCCTGCGCGAGGACGTCAGCGGCGAGCTTCATGTCGAAGCCCATCGCACCCTGACGCGAAGCTGGCTGGGCGGCGTGATGGAGACCTTTCTGGAACGTCATCCGGCGATACGCCTGACGCTGAGCACCGGCGAAACGGCGCCACGGGATCCCGACTTCCAGGGCATCTGCGTATGGCTTGGCGAGACCGACGAGGGCAACCTGCGCCAGGAGCGCCTCGGCGCGCTGGAGCGCGGCATCTACGCTCATCCGGACTATCTGGCGAAGCACGGTACCCCGGAGGCACCCGACGCCCTTGGCCATCACGCATGGATCGACCTGATGGGCGACAGTCAGGGCGGCATCACCCTGTCCCACCGTCACGGCGGCACAGTGCACTTCCAGCCACCGGCGTCACGCTTTCGCGTCGACCAGTCGATGCTGCATATCGACGCCATCGCCCGGGGACGCGGGCTCGGCATCCTGCCGGTGTGGACCACCGAAGCCCGCGAACGCCATCACCCCGGCGAACTGGTGCGCTGCCTGGAAGACTGGTCGCTGGCACCGCTGCCGGTGACCCTGCTTTACGGTTTCGGCCATCAGCCGCGCAAGGTCAGCGCCCTGCTCGACCATCTGCGCGACGCCGTACCGGACGCCTGGCGAGCCCTGGAGACCACCGCCCTGCACCGCCGTCAGGCGGGGTGAGCCCCTCCCGCCCTGCTTGCATGTTTGCTACGCTTGGTCTCGGCTACACGATTCACAACCGCACGGTTGAATCCCGGGGAGGCCCAGCATGGCGCTCAAGGAAGTCGCGCTTGGCGGTATCTATTTCAGCCCACTGCTGGTCTACGCCCTGATCGGACTGCTGCTCGCCGCAGTACTACGCTTCGCCCTGCACCGCCTATGCGGCACCTCTCGGCTGTGGTACGAGGCGTGGCTGGACACCTCTCTTTTCGTTCTGTGCACCGCCGGGGTCGCCTGGTGGGGTGCGCTTGCCAGCGGAGGCGCCTGAATGCGCAAGACCCTGCGCGTGCTGATCACCCTGGCGGCGGTCGCCGCCGCCGTGGCTGCCGGACTGTGGCTATGGCGCTACTATCTGTACAGCCCCTGGACCCGTGACGCCCGAGTCGGCGCCGACATCATCACCGTGGCACCCGACGTGTCGGGCCGGGTGATCGCCCTTGCGGTCGACGACAACGACCACGTGGAAAAAGGCCAGGTGCTGTTTCGTATCGACGATGCTCGCTACCAGGCCGCCCTGGCCAAGGCCTCTGCCATCGTCGCCCAGCGTGAGGCCGAGCTTGCACTGAAGGAACACGAGGCGTCGCGGCGAGAGCAACTCAGCCGCCAGGCGATCAGCGCCGAGAATCGCGAAAGCGCCAATCGTGACCGCGATGTCGCCGCCGCCGCCCTCGACCAGGCCCGCAGTGACCTGACCAGCGCCCGCCTGGACCTGGAGCGCACCGAGGTCACCGCCCCGGCCTCGGGACACCTGATCAACCTCAAGCTCACTCAGGGCAACTACGTCAATCGGGGCACCTCGGTCATGGCGCTGGTGGTGGAAGATTCCTACTACGTCACCGCCTACTTCGAGGAGACCAAGCGCCCAGCCCTGGCCGTGGGTGATCCAGCCAAGGTCATTCTGATGAGCGGCAACCTCGAGCTGGATGGCCACGTCGACAGCATCGGACGAGCCATCGCCAATGACAACGCCACCCCCAACGACCAGCTGCTGCCCCAGGTCGAGCCCACCTTCAGCTGGGTGCGCCTGGCCCAGCGCATCCCGGTACGCATCGCCCTCGACGAGGTGCCGACGAACCTCGACCTGAGCGCCGGCATGACCGCCACGGTGCGGGTCCGGCCCGAGCCTCGCTAATGCCTTTTTCGGTATGGTGGCAGGCCTACCTGACGCCGCCGGCCAGTGCGGTCAAGTTCGCCATCAAGGCCACCCTGGCCATGGGTCTGGCGCTGTACATTGCCCTATGGTGCGACCTCGATCGTCCCTACTGGGCGCTGATTTCCGCCGCCTTTCTGCAGATTCGCCCGATGAGCGGCATGGTGCTGGAGAAAGGCATCAGCCAGATCACCGGCACCGTCGTCGGCTGCCTCGCCGGCATCGCCATCATGTCGCTGTTCGTGCAGTCGCCGACACCTGCACTGATCTGTCTGACCGCCTGGATCATCCTGTGCGCCTACGCCGCCTCGGTGACCCGCAACAACGCCTCCTTCGGCTGCATCATGGCGGCCGTCACCGCCATGCTGATCGTGGTCATCACCGCCAGCGCCCCCACGGGTCTGTTCGCGGTGGCCGTGGCGCGCCTGTCGGAGCTGGCGCTGGGGGCCATCTGCGCCACCCTGGTCAGCGCCTTGCTGTGGCCGATTCAGGTCCGTGATCATCTCGCCGGCCTGGCCGATCAGGTGGTCAATCAGGCCTTCCTGCACGGCGCCCTGCGCCTGGACAACAGCGCCGATATCGCTGCCCTGCAAGCCACCCTGACCGCCAGTCTGCAACCCCTGACCCAGCTGGAAACCGACAGTCAGGCGGCACGCTACGAAGGCCCGGAAGGCATCGGCCGGCTACGCGCCAGCCATGTGCTGACGGTGCGCACCGCCCGCCTGCTGGCGATCCTCCACGCGCTGCAGCAACTGCTGCGCTCCCACGGCGGCGAGCTGCCAACGCCCACCAAACGCCTGATCGAGGACATGGCCAATGACCTGCGCCACAGCGCCGAGGGCAGCGGCGTGGCCCAGGCCCGCCAGCGGCTGCAGGCGCTCAGGCATCGGGCCCTTCAGTGCATGGCCGCCGACTCGGACGAGGGCATAGCCCCTGCCCCAGACCAGGCCCCAGACCAGGCCTCGGACCAGACCCCAGGCCAAACCACAGCCCGGTGCGGGCACAGTCCCAGTGGGCCCATCACCAGCGACCCCGCTACGACACGCACTACCGAGTCACCAGAGGCGCTGCTGCAACGGCGCATCCATCTCGGCCTGCGCGAGGCCCTCGGCCACGCCCTGGTCATCCTCGATGCGCGGGAGGCGATCCACACCCCCGGCAAACGCCGCCTCAAGGCGCCGGCGCTGGCCTTTCACCGGGATCATCTGGAAGCCGCCCTCAACGGACTGCGAGCCGGACTGGTGTTCGCCCTGCTGGCCATCGTCTGGCGCTACACCGCCTGGGACAATGGTCAGATCGCGATGCTGGTCGGCACCCTGTTCTCGGCCTTCTTCGCGACCCGCGACAATCCGGCAGCGGTCGCCACCACCTTCCTCAAGGGGATGCTGGCGGCGGTGCCCAGCGCCTTGCTGTTCGGCCATGTACTGCTGGCCCAGGCCAACGACTTCGTCACCCTCGCGCTGGTGTTCATGCCACCCTTGTTCCTGGGTCTGCTGGGCGCCGCCAACCCCCGCTTGATGGGCTATTGCCTGGCCTTCACCATCGGCAACATCCTGCTGACCATGCCCGGCAACGGCATGGACTTTTCCATCGATGGCTTTCTCGGCCGCGCTATCGCCCTGCTGCTCGGGCTCTCCACCGTGGTGATGGCCTTTCGCCTGGCGCCAGGACTCCCCACCACCATTCGCAAGCACCGGCTGGTCAGCGCCACGGTGAACGACCTCCACGGGCTTCACCGGCGTAGCTTCCATGAAGCCGAGTCACGCTTCGGTGGTACCATGGCGGACCGCCTACTCAGGCTCGCCCAGCACGACGACAGTCTCCCGGAAGAACGCCGCTATCTATTTTCGCTGGGCCTGGTGGGGCTGGACCTTGGCTACGCCAGCCTCAATCTGCGGCGGCGCCTGGGCGGGCGCAGTGACGCGCTCGACCTCGCCCTTGACGACCTTGCCGCCGCCCTCGCCGACGACTACGGCGCCAGCGCCAGAGGCCACGCACCAGATAGAGCTCGTGAATACGGCAACCGGCTGCTGCAGACGCTTGAACAGCAGACGAATGACAGCGCCGAGTACCGGCTGATGGCGGGTCTGATAGAGCGCTTGACGATGTCGCTGGAGCACCAGGCCGCTCGCTCTCGACAGGCCCGGCAAGCCGCGCCTGCTGTCGGCGTCACTGGCCGGCAGCGTACTCCAGACCGACAGGGTGCCAAGGCCCCGGGTGTCGACCGATAAGGAGATAGATCCTCGCATGTTTGCCCAACTCTTCGCCGTGATGGCGCCGGTGATCACCGGCGCCGGTCTCGGATTCTTCTGGATCCGCCGCGGTTTCGACTATCCAGTGGCCTTCGTCACCAAACTGGTGTTCAACATCGGTACGCCTGCGTTGGTGATCGCCTCGCTGGCGGGCGCCGAGATCGACGCCTCGAGCTTCGGTCGCACCATGCTGGCAGCCGCCCTGGTGCTGTGCGCCATGGCCGCGCTGGCCTTCGTGCTGGCGCTGGTGCTGCGCAAGGACTGGCGGGTACTGCTGGCTCCCACCATGTACCCCAACACCGGCAACATGGGGCTACCGGTGATCCTCTACGCCTTCGGCGAGGCAGGTTTCGCCTTCGGCATCACGGTGATGGTGACGGTGTCGCTGTTCCAGTTCACCCTGGGCACCATGCTGGCCAGTCGCGGCAATCCGCTGAAGTCGCTGGTCAAGACGCCCACGGTCTACGCCATCCTGATCTCCATCGCGCTGTTGTTCACCGACACCGAACTGCCGCTGTGGCTGCAGAACAGCGTCGATCTGATTTCAGGCTTCACCGTGCCGCTGATGCTGATCACCCTGGGGGTGTCGCTGGCCAGCATCCAGGTCAGAAGCCTGCGCTCGGGCGTCTGGTTCAGCCTCTTGCGCATCCCCCTGGCGGCGGGCGTGGCCTGGGGCATAGGCATCTGGCTTGACCTGCCCCCCATGGCACTGGCGATCCTGGTGCTGCAGATGAGCATGCCGGTGGCGGTGTTCAACTATCTGTTTGCCCAGAAGTCCCAGCGCGAGCCCGCCTATGTGGCGAGCCTGGTGTTCTGTTCCACACTGCTATCCTTGATCTATCTACCGGTGCTGCTGGCGCTGCTGCTGTAACGCTTGTTGACCTTGGCAGGAAAAGCGTCTCCGTCGACCTGGCACGCCATCGCCGCTCGGCGTGCCCGGGACTGGGAAGCGGTCCGCCACCGGAAACCCATACTTGCCGTGCGGAGTCTCCATGTTGCGAAGCCTCACCCTCGCCCTGCTGACATTGTCATTGCCTGCAGGCGCCCAGGCGGCGTCGTTGCCCGAGCAGGTGCCGGGGCTTCATCACCCGGTCGCGCTCGAGCTGATCACCGATGAGCTGGACACCCCCTGGTCGCTGGCCTTTCTGCCCGATGGGCGCATGCTGGTCGCCGAGCAGCCCGGGACCCTGGCGCTGGTGGATGACGGTGATGTCCAGAGACTCGACGGCCTGCCCCAGGTCTCACACCGCGGCCAGGGTGGGCTCTTTGACCTGGCGCTGCATCCGCAATTCGGCGATGGCACCCACGACTGGCTCTACTTCAGCTGGGCGCAGCCCGGCAAGGACGGCGACTCGGACGACGCCACGGCGGTATCACGGGTCAGGTTCGAGGACGACGCCCTGGGCGCGATAACGCCAATTTTTGTGCAGAATCGCTTTTCCACGCCAGGCCGCCATTACGGTGGCCGCCTGCTGTTCGACGACCAGGGCCTGCTGTGGCTGACCATCGGCGATCGCGGCGTCAGCAAGAGCCGCGCCCAGGACCCGGCAGACCACGCCGGCAGCCTGCTCAGGCTGACCGCAGACGGCGATCCCGCGCCGGACAATCCGGGCTTCGACGATGACGCGGCCCCCGAGGTCTACTCGATCGGCCACCGCAACCCTCAGGGCCTTGCCCAGGCTGCCGACGGCACCCTGTGGTCGACCGAGCATGGCCCGCGCACCGGCGACGAACTCAATCGTATTCTGCCCGGCGAGAACTACGGCTGGCCCGAGGTGACCCGCGGACGCGACTACGCCACCAACCTGCCGCTGGGCGTCGACAGTGCCCCGGGCATGCGCGATCCGGCGCATGTGTTCGAAGGACGCTTTGCGCCGTCCGGGCTCGCCGTGGTCAGCGGTGAAGAATTTCCCGCCTGGCAGGGCGATCTGCTGGCGGGCGGGCTTCGCGGCGAGCGACTGCTGCGCCTGCGCCTCGAGGGCGACAGCATCATCGAGCGCGAGGTGGTGCTGGATGGCGAGGTCGGCCGCATCCGCGACGTGCGACTCGGCCCCGACGGCGCCATCTACCTGCTGACCGACAGCGATCCCGGTCGTCTGATCCGGCTGACGCGGGTACGCTGAGCGGCGCCGATACTGACCGCGACAGGAAGCGCGACAGGGAAATAGCTCCCCTTGCCCATGCCGTTCCGGCATGGGCTTCTCCCCCACTTCTACCCAATACCGCACCCATCGGGGCTTTCTCGATTCAGTCAACGTGCGCCCATGCTGAATTTGAATGATCTTTCAAAGACCTTTAGGGTATTGCACCTTTCTGCGCCTCAACGGTGAAAGCTGGCATGCTGTTCAGCCGTGGGGATGCGGCAAGGAGTGCCGCCCCTGACGCAGCCGCGCCAGCGCTGGACGATGAACGCCGACGCCAGGATGCACGTGACGTCGACCTTCATCGTTCGACCGGCTGGACGTGTTTACGCAACCCAACAAGGCACCCCTACCCATGAGCGAGAACCGATCCGTCAAGATCAAGGTTCGCGGGCTGAGCAAGGTCTTCGGCGACCAGCCGAAGAAGGCACTCAAGCTACGCGATGAAGGGCTCAAGCGTCCTGAAATCCTGGACAAGACCGGCCAGACCCTGGGCCTGTCGAACATCGACTTCGATGTCCATGAAGGCGAACTGCTGGTGATCATGGGCCTCTCAGGCTCGGGCAAGTCGACCCTGATCCGCTGCCTCAACCGGCTGATCGAGCCCACCGAAGGCGAGATCATCATCGACGGCGAGGACATTCCGCAGCTCTCCGACAAGGCACTGCTGGAGTGCCGCCGCCGTCACTTCTCGATGGTCTTCCAGAACTTTGCCCTGTTCCCCCACCGTACCGTGCAGCAGAACGCGGAATTCGGGCTGGAGATTCGCGGCATCGACGCCGACACCCGCGCCAAGACCGCCCGTGACGCCCTGACCCAGGTCGGGCTTAACGGATGGGAAGACGCCTACCCCAATCAGCTGTCCGGCGGCATGCAGCAGCGTGTCGGCCTGGCCCGGGCGCTGGCCAATGACTCCACCGTGCTGCTGATGGACGAGGCCTTCTCGGCGCTCGACCCGCTGATCCGCAAGGATATGCAGCAGGAGTTGCTGGAACTCCAGCACCGCATGAAGAAGACCACGGTGTTCATCACCCACGACCTGGACGAAGCGCTGAACATCGGTGACCGCATCGTCCTGCTCAAGGACGGTGAGGTGGTGCAGATCGGCACGCCGGAGGAGATCCTGACCAAGCCGGCCGACGACTACGTCGAGCGCTTCATCGAGGGCGTCGACATGTCCCGGGTGCTGACCGCCGAGAGCGCCATGCGCCCGGTGCGCGCGACCGCCCGCGAGGACGACGGCCCGCGTACCGCACTGCGCAAGATGAAAGAAAACGCCATGGACTCGATCTATGTCACCAGCCGCGATCGCAAGCTCAAGGGACTGGTCGAAGCCGACGCCGCCAACAGCGCCATCCAGAGCGGACAGGATCGACTGGATAGCGTGATGACCCAGGACTTCCGCACCGTGGGGCCCGACGAGCCGCTGCACAATCTGTTCGCGCTGTTCAACGAAAAGAGCTTCCCCATCGCCGTCATCGACGACGAGCGACGCCTGCTGGGCGTGGTGGTCAAGGGCGCGGTACTGGATGAACTGGCACAGGCAGGAGACCACTAATGGCGATCGAGATTCCTCGCATTCCCCTCGGTGACTGGATCGAAACCGGCCTGAGCTGGCTGACCACCGAATACTCTGCCGTCACCCGCGGCATCTCGCGGATTACCCAGACCGGTATCGACGGTCTCAATGACGCCCTGATGTGGCTGCCCGACTGGGCCCTGCTGCTGATCATCGCCGGCCTGTGCTGGAAGATGGCAAGCCCCAGGCTCGCCATCGGCGCGGTCTTGGGCCTTGGCCTGATCTGGAACCTCGATCTGTGGGACCCGATGATCGAGACCCTGACCCTGGTCGTCATCGCCACCCTGGTGGCGGTGGTCATCGCCTTGCCGGTGGGTATCGCCGCGGCGCTGTCCGATCGACTCTACCGCCTGATCATGCCGGTGCTGGACTTCATGCAGACCATGCCGGCCTTCGTCTACCTGATCCCGGCGATCCCGTTCTTCGGTATCGGCTCGGTGTCGGCGATCTTTGCCACCGTGATCTTCTCCATGCCGCCGGCCATTCGCTTCACCACCCTGGGCATCCGTCAGGTACCGGTGGAGCTGATCGAGGCCGCCGACGCCTACGGCGCCACCCGCGGCCAGAAGCTAGTCAAGGTGCAGCTGCCGCTGTCGCTGCCCACGGTAATGGCCGGCATCAACCAGACCATCATGCTGGCCCTGTCGATGGTGGTGATCGCCGCCATGATCGGCGCCGATGGCCTGGGCAGCGAGGTCTGGCGAGCCATCCAGCGACTGCGTCCGGGCGATGGCTTCGAGGCCGGCATCGCGGTGGTCATCCTGGCGATGCTGCTGGATCGCCTGACCCAGTCTCTGCGCAAGGAGCGCAAGCAGTAAACGCTCGACGCGGGCTCCCTCGGCCGGGGGAGCCTGCGGGGCGGCATTTGCAAGACACTGTCGCCTGCTTCACGCTAATACCTCTTATCGCAAGGAG
Organism: Halomonas sp. EF61; assembly: GCF_040147045.1. Classification (NCBI taxonomy): domain Bacteria; kingdom Pseudomonadati; phylum Pseudomonadota; class Gammaproteobacteria; order Oceanospirillales; family Halomonadaceae; genus Halomonas; species Halomonas sp. EF61. Next base: position 759,686 of record NZ_JAMSHM010000004.1, read on the forward strand.
AGTCGCACCATGTCACCCAAGGCAACTCGTTCTCTCGGTCTGGCCCTGGCCATCAGCGCCGCCGCCACCAGTGTTCACGCCCAGGACAAGGGTTCCGTGCACCTGGCCTACGTCGAGTGGTCGTCCACCGTGGCGTCGACCAACGTGGTTCGTGCTGTGCTCGAACAGGCCGGCTACGAGGTCGAGACCTCCGCACTGTCTGCCGCGGCCATGTGGCAGTCCGTCGCCAGCGGCGACGCCGACGCTCTGCTCGCCGGCTGGCTGCCGACCACCCACGAGGACTACTACGCGCGCCTCCAGGACCAGCTGGTCGATGCCGGCGTCAACCTCGACGGCACCAAGCTGGGCCTTGCGGTTCCGGCAGATTCCGAGGTCAACTCGATTGATGAGCTCAATGAACACGCCGACCAGTTCAATGGCGAGATCATCGGTATCGATCCCGGCGCCGGCCTGATGCGTCTGACCGAGGAAGTGGTCGACGCCTACGAGCTCGACCTGGACCTGCGCACCGGCAGCGGCGCTACCATGACCGCCGCACTGGGCAGCGCCATCGACCGTGGCGAGCCGATCGTGGTCACCACCTGGACCCCGCACTGGATGTTCGCCCGCTGGGACCTCAAGTACCTCGAGGACCCCCAGGGCGTCTACGGTGGTGCCGAACAGATCCACACCATCGTCCGTCAGGGCCTCGAAGAGGACATGCCGGAGGCCTACGCCATCCTCGAGAACTTCGAGTGGACCACGGAAATGATGGGTGAAGTCATGCTGATGAATCAGGAAGACGACACCGATCCCTACGAAAACGCCCAGAAGTGGGTCGAGGACAACCAGGACGTGGTCAAGGAGTGGCTCGGCGAGGCCTGAGTCCGATAGATGCCACGCCACCGTCATGATGCTGTGGCAATGGTCAGGGGTGCCCCGGGGCGCCCCTGCTGTCGTTGCGGCCAGCACCTGCGTCGCCCACGCGGTGCAAGCGGTCGCCGGCAGAACCTTGGGTCTCGGACGATCGTGGCAAGCTGACCCAGGCGTGCCCGGGCGGCCTTCGAACAGATGCCGTTGACGGCACAACTGGCAAGCTGGCTCAGGCAGGCCACACTTCAGGCAGGCTGGACCGTACGGTGTCGATGACAGGCAAGCCAGCCGCGACCCCGCTCCGAGTCGATGGCGTGACGCCACAGTTACCATTTTTCAACGCAAGGGAGATCGCACGTGGAAAAAGACCCCAACCACAAGCCTTCATCTGCCGATACCGGTAGTGAAGGAGTACCGGCCCCGGAGGGGCCAGCCAACCTGATCGATACGGACTACGTTATCGGTCAGGACAATATCGTCACCAAGTCCTTCGGCGTGGACGTGGACCTGCACGGCAAGGTGTTCACCGTCTCATCGCTGCTGATCCTGGTCTTCGTGATCCTGACCCTGGCCTTTCAGGGCGGCGCCGAGCCGTTCTTCAATGGCATCCGTGGCTGGCTGACCAGCAACCTGTCCTGGGTCTTTCTGCTCGGCGGCAACGTATTCGTGCTGCTGGCACTGGGACTGATCTTCACCCCGCTTGGCAAGGTCCGCATCGGTGGTGCCGAGGCCACGCCCGACTACAGCTACATGGGCTGGTTCGCCATGCTGTTCGCCGCCGGCATGGGCATCGGTCTGATGTTCTATGGCGTGTCCGAGCCGATGACCCATTTCTCCACCGCGCTCGGGGGCACTTCGGTCGGCGAAAACGGCATACGTACCGACTGGGCTCCGCTGGGCGCCGCCGCCGGTGACGAACAGGCCGCGGTCGATCTCGGCATGGCGGCAACCATCTTCCACTGGGGTCTGCACCCCTGGGCGGCCTACGCCATCGTCGGCCTGTCACTGGCCATCTTCGCCTTCAACAAGGGTCTGCCGCTGACCATGCGCTCGGTGTTCTACCCGATCCTGGGCGAGCGCGTATGGGGCTGGCCGGGCCACCTGATCGACATCCTGGCGGTCTTTGCCACCCTGTTCGGTCTGGCCACCTCGCTGGGGCTTGGTGCCTCTCAGGCTGCCGCCGGCCTGAACGAGCTGTTCGGTACGCCGAATACCGACACCACCATGGTGCTGCTGATCGCCGGCATCACCGGCGTTGCGCTGTGTTCCATCATGCTTGGCGTCGAGAAGGGTGTGCAGCGCCTGTCCCAGGTGAACATGGTGCTGGCCTTCCTGCTGCTGGCGTTCGTGATCCTGGTGGGCCCGACCCTGGCCATCGCCACCGGCTTCTTCACCAACCTGGGTCACTACCTGGCCGAGCTGCCGGCGCTGTCCAACCCCTTCGGTCGCGAGGACGCCAACTTCGTTCAGGGCTGGACCGCCTTCTACTGGGCCTGGTGGATCTCCTGGTCTCCGTTCGTCGGCATGTTCATCGCTCGGGTCAGCCGTGGCCGCACCGTGCGTGAGTTCCTCACCGCCGTGCTGCTGGTCCCGACCCTGGTATCGGTGCTGTGGATGACCTCCTTCGGCGGTACCGCCATCGAGCAGTACATCACCGATGGTTTCCAGGGCGTCCAGGACGCCGCCCTCGAGCTCAAGCTGTTCGCCATGCTCGGCGAGCTGCCGCTGGCCTCGATCACTTCCTTCATCGGCATCGTGCTGGTCATCGTGTTCTTCGTGACCTCTTCGGACTCCGGTTCGCTGGTCATCGACTCGATCACCGCCGGCGGCAAGGTCGACGCACCCAAGCCGCAGCGCGTGTTCTGGGCCATCATCGAAGGCGCCATCGCCATCGCTCTGCTGCTGGGCGGCGGTCTTACCGCCCTGCAGGCGGCGGCGGTCTCGACCGGGCTGCCGTTCACCCTGGTGCTGCTGGTGGCCTGCTACGCCATCATCAAGGGCCTGATGAGCGAGCCCAAGGCGGTCTAGGCCAGCCTTACGCAGACAGCAAGTGCATGAAAAAAGCGGCAGCCCTCGGGCTGCCGCTTTTCTTTTGGCGAGATGGCTGACGCATCGACGGGCAGCTCAACTCCCCCATTCAGCTCCACAGCATGCCGATGGGCGTCTCCGGGGCGTAGTTGCCGGCTACCTGCGCCTGCAGCAGTTCTGCCGTGGCGATGGCGTCGGTCAGGGCGTGGTGGCCATGATAATGCGGTAGCCCGTAGCGCAGCCGACTGTCGTGCAGGCGGATCGACCTGGGTGGTCGGCCCATCCAGCGACGAAAGCGCGCCATGGTCGACTGACGGTGGATGCGCGCCTCCAGCGACATGGTGTCGATCACCGGGAAGCTCAGCGACTCCTTCCAGGCCGCGCGTACCGCGGCGTCCAGAAAGGACCTCTCGATATGGCGAAAGTGCACCACCAGCAGGTGGCCGGCCATGGCGCGGAAGACATCGGCGAGCACCTCCTCGATCCGCGGAGCCCCCTGGATATCGGCGTGGGTGATGTGATGAAAGGTCACCGACTCGGCGTTCAGGGTGCGATGGGGACGCACCACCCAGTAGCGCCGCTCGGCGAGCCGAATACGCGACAGCGAAAAGGGCACCAGGCCAATCGAGACGATCTCGTCACGCCTGGGATCGAGCCCGGTGGTCTCCAGGTCCAGTGCCATCAGCGGCGCCTCCTGAATCGGCAGGATCGGCGACAGGTCGGCCCCGGCGAAGAAGTCCACCAGCGCCTGCTGGCGGCTCTTCTGACGTCGGGCGACCAGGTAGTCGTGCCAATCCGGCGCCGAGCGAGTCTTGGGGCGAAGCAACGGCATGGCGGCTACCTGCTGGTAAGGGGATAACGGAACTTGAGGAACTTCTGGGCGTTGCTGAGCGCCTGGAAGGCATCCTTGAGATTGTGTCGCTCCTCGCTGGAGACGTTTTCCGGCTCGATATTGTTGTCGGGCTCGTGCTCGTGCTCCAGATCGATGACCTGGTGACGAATCCGCGACATGGACAGAAACTCGAGCGCGTAGCGCAGCTTGTCACTGACCCCGGGCGCCAGCAACTGGGTGCGATCGATATCGTCCAGGCGGTCAAAGCTGTTCTGGGCGCGGGAACCGCAGGCCAGGGCATGGATACGGATCAGGTCCACCATCGGCGCCGTGCCGCGACGCTTCAGATTGATCGAGTTGTTGTGCTTGCCGTCCTTCTCCATCACGAAGGTGCGGAAGATACCCAGCGGCGGCGTCCGATTCAGCGCATTACGCGCCATGGCGGCAAGAAAGCGCTTGTGCTTCGACGCCTTGGTGGCGACCAGGTCCTGCAACTCCTCCACCAGCGGATTGTCACCGTGGACCGTGTCCAGATCGAAGAAGATCGAGCTGTGCAGCAGCCCTTCCGGTGACGGCCGCTCGATCCATTCGGTGAAGTAGCCCTTCCACACCGACAGCGGCTGGCGCCACTTCGGATTGGTGGCCATCACGTCCCCCTTGCAGTAGGTATAACCGCAGGCGGCCAGGCCATCACTGACCCGCTTGGCCATGGTCGCGAAGTACTCGTCGTGCAATGCTGGATCGAAGTCATCGGACAGTACCAGAGCATTGTCCTGGTCGGTGACGATGCTCTGCTCGTTACGCGCCATCGAGCCCAGCGCCATGAAGCAGTACGGCACCGGAGGCGGTCCTAGCTCCTCTTCCGCCATCTCCAGAAGCCGTCGGGTGAAGCTGCGCCCGATGGTCGACAGCGCCTTGCCCACCATCTGCGAGTCGGCACCGTCGTGTACCATGCGCACAAAGGCGGCCTGGACGTCCGGCGCCAGCTTGGCCAGACACTCCACCGACGGTTGATGGAAGATATTGCTGACCAGGTAAAGGCTGCTCTGGGTCTCGTAGCGAATGATGTCGGAGAGGTGCACGATGCCCACCGGCGAACGGCGGTGCATCACCGGCAGGTGGTGGATGTTGTTGCGCAGCATGCACAGCATCGCCTCCTGCACCGACTCATCGGACTGCACCGCGATCAGGCGGCGGCCGGCAACCTCGCCCACCGGAGTATCCGGCGACAGTCCCTCGGCCACGACCTTGGTGCGAAAGTCGCTGTCGGTCAGGATCCCGGTGACCTGCCAGTAGCCACCTTCACTATCCTTGAAGGTGTAGCGCGGGTTGTTCTCGGGCTTGTCCAGCACCAGCACCGCCGAGGCCTGGGACTCGCTGATCTGGCGCGCCGCCTCCTGCACCGTGGCCCGAGCCTCGACCATGACGGGATAGCGGGTCAGCAGCTTGCGGATCCGCGTCACCATCATGTCGTTGTTCTTGCGCTGACTTTCCACCGCCGTCTCGAGCCGGGGGCGATCCACCTCGACGAACTCGGCGAACTGCTCATCGGCTTCGCACAGCTGGTGAAACATCGCCTCGGGGATGAAGTAGATCAGGCTGTCTTCCAGCGCCTTGGCCGGGAAGCGCACGCGACTGTGGCGCAGCAGGCTGAAGTGGCCAAAGATGTCGCCCTCCCCCAGCAGGTTGTAGAGCTCTCCGTTGCGCCGGGTGACCTCCACCGCGCCGCTGCGGATGTAGCAGAACTCCTGATGCACAGCATCAAGCTCGAGAATGGACGAGCCGGCCTTGAAGTAGCTGACCTGCACCTGTCCGGCGACCTCGTCCAGCAACTCCTCCGACAGCCCGTCAAAGGGCGCAAAGCGCCCCATATGCTGGCTGATTTCCAACAGTTCCGCTTCCATGGTGTCCTCCGCGCGGTCGCCGTGGCTGGCAGCAGGACGCTCCCTGGTCCCCCACCCTCTGACTCTCGGAAGCATGGAGCCGAGGCCAGCGGCTGTAAAGCATTAGCAGTATCTTGATCGGCCTCTCGCCAAACGCCGCAGAAGCCATCGAGCGTGGCCCGGAGAGCCAGGCATTGCTGACACTGCGACCTGATGACCGATCCATCCTTCGTTGATCACGACTTCACACCCGACCGGCCGCTCGAATCCTCGCCCTGTGCAAACATCTTCAGCACTGCAAACAACAACGCCCGCCGGCCCCGAGGGCGGCGGGCGTCATCTCAGGCGGCCAGTCTCTTTGACTGGCGAGAGTGGCGGTCAGCTCACGACTGCGCCATCTCCTGTA